>JAUNGC010000055.1 GCA_030524745.1 Eubacteriales bacterium
GAGGTTCTTTTTTGTTCAATTGGCATTATTTCTGAATTACAGGAATGCTCCTATCATTTTTTGATACCGGTCTTGCAAAAGGCCGGTTAATCGCCGCCGTTTCCGAAAGAGGATTGAAACATTTCAAACATGGCCTGTTGTTCGGGAGAGAGCATTCCCCTTAACATATCCATGGGATTGGCGTTGGAAAACAGATCCGGACCCAAAGTGGGGGAAGCGTTTTCGGATCCGCGGACGCTGTCGTCTGTCCGGGAACTGTCGTCTGTCCGGCCGCTGTCGGACGCACAGGATTGCTCCTGCGTTTTAGTCCCGTCGGGAGAAGCGTCCGATTCCGGTGCAAACTGCTGGAAGAGCTGCATCATGCTCATCATTTCTTCATACATTTCCATGCTGCGTTTTATATTTGCGAGTTGATCGAACATGGCCCGTTCCGACGGCGTGCAGAAATTTTTGATTTGTTCAAAGATTTCCACGATGTCCGGCTGCCGGGCGGATCCGTTTGGATCATCACAGGATGCAGCGTCAAGCAGCGTTGTATGACGGGTGAAATATTCCATAGTATAACGCAGTTCCATGAATTTAATCATGATGGCCAGATTTTTTCTGCTGTTTCCGTCAAAGTAAGGGAGAAGGACCTTCAATATCTGAATATGATTGCTCGTATAGAGTGTATCGAACGTGATGATCGCTTTATTTTCATGCTGTTCCATGCACTTGTCCTCCCTTCCTGTTTATTTTTATGTGGGAAAAAAATATTTTATGCTGTCAGTTTGAAGCTTTCTGAAAAATTCAGGGACTCAAAAGGGCATTGCCCCAAAATGGAGCAATGCCTTTTGAGAACTGTATGGCCGCATCAGAGGCGGTCACAGTCTTTAGGCTGATTAACAGCCGCATCCGCAGCCGCCGAAGCCGTTGCCGCAGAAGAGCAGAATCAGGATCAGAATGATGCAGCTACATCCGTTGTTGTCGTTGCATCCGCAGTTGTTGCCGGATAACAGACCGGAACCGTTGCATCCGCCGCCACAGAAGAGCAGCAGTAGAATGATCCATACGCAGCTGTCGCCGCCAAAGCCGCATCCGCAGCCGCTACGTGCATTGTTGCATCCACAGTTTGTTGCTGATAAGTCACTCATTTTAAGTGCCTCCAAATTGATTTTTATGGTTTATGATATGTGACGCTGGTTGTCTTTGTTTCCTGCATTCCAAAATTATTTTGACGCGGCGGAAGCGACACGGTTTTCACATTTTCTCATATTCTAGTAAGAAAAAAGAGGAATTTTGCGATGAACCGCGTAAAAAGAGTGATCCATGCGGCTTTTACGGAAACCGCTCCTTATACCGGGGACGGCGTGACGGCCGCGGTGCTGGATACCGGTTTCGCCCTGCACCCGGACCTTGCAGGCAGATTGGCGGCGTTTAAGGACTTTTGCGGCGGATATTCGAGGCCCTATGACGACAGCGGACACGGCACCCATGTGGCCGGCTGCCTCTGCGGAAACGGAAGCTGTTCCGGCGGGCTTTACAGCGGAATTGCGCCGCAGTGCCGGATTGTGGCGTGCAAGGTGCTGGATGAAAAGGGCGAGGGCACGATGCAGGATATGGTGGACGGAATCCGGTATGTGCTTGAGACGAGAAAGCTGTATCGTACCAGAATTTTGAATATTTCCGTGGGAATCAATCATATAGAAAAAAAGCAGGAGCAGGAAATGTTGATTTCCTGGCTGGAAAAAGCCTGGAGCGCCGGGCTTTTCGTCGTTGTGGCGGCCGGAAATAAGGGGCCGGAAAGCGGAAGCATGTCCGCCCTTGGTTTAAGTCCCCGCGTGATTGCGGTGGGCTGTCACGACGGAAAAAATTTCCCCGACAAACGTCATTCCTGTGAAAATTATTCCGGAAGAGGGCCGAAAGGGTTTCCGATTAAAAAGCCTGATATTGTGTCGCCGGGAAGCGGCGTGATATCCTGCAACGCAGGTTTTGCAAGAAACCGCTTTGGCGCCGTGAAAAATCTTTATACCCAAAAAAGCGGATCTTCCATGGCGGTACCGGCCGTAAGCGGCGCCGCGGCGCTGCTTTGGCAGAAATATCCGCATTTTACGAATGAGCAGATCAAAGAAAGAATCCTGTTTTGCGCGCAGGATCTGGGAGAGCCCTGGGAAAAGCAGGGATGGGGCATGCTCGATGTGGGAAGAATGCTGAAAGAGTAAACCGGTTGGAATTCGTCATTTCCATGAAAAGGATTGACAGGAATTGGATAATTGTATACAATTATACTTGCATTACGAAAGAACAGATTGATCCTGTCAGATCAGCAAAGGAGAAGGCGACATGAACACATTTACCAATCGTCCGGTGACGATGAACGACAAAAAAAACCTGCTTGAAATCGAAGAGCATATGTATATTCTGGATGATGTTGCGAAACCGAACGTGTTCCGCAATATGTTTCCTTATTCAGAAGTTCCCAAGATTCCTTTTAACGACCGTATCGTTCCTCATGACATGCCGAAGGATATCTGGATCACGGATACGACCTTCCGGGATGGACAGCAGTCGCGGGCGCCTTACTCCACGGAACAGATTGTGACGATTTTTGATTATCTGCACAGACTGGGCGGAGAAAACGGCATGATTCGCGCCAGTGAGTTTTTCCTTTACAGCAAAAAAGACAGGGATGCCGTTTATAAATGTATGGAACGGGGATACAAATTCCCGGAGGTCACAAGCTGGATTCGCGCGAACAGGGAAGATTTTAAGCTGGTAAAAGAGATCGGCATGAAAGAAACCGGCATTTTGGTGAGTTGCTCCGATTACCATATTTTTATGAAACTGAAGATGACCAGAAGACAGGCGATGGAACATTATCTGAGCGTAATCAGGGACTGTCTGGAGGAGGGAATCAGTCCCAGATGTCATCTGGAGGATATTACCAGAGCGGATATTTACGGATATGTGGTTCCATTCTGCCTGGAACTGATGAAACTCATGAAGCAATATCAGATCCCGATTAAGGTCCGCGCCTGCGATACCATGGGATATGGCGTGAATTATCCCGGCGCGGTTATCCCCAGAAGCGTGCCGGGTATCATCTATGCGCTGCACACTCATGCGGGCGTGCCGCATGAGATGATGGAGTGGCATGGACACAACGATTTTTATAAGGCTGTTGTCAATTCTTCAACGGCCTGGCTGTACGGCTGCTCCGGCGTCAATACGTCGCTGTTTGGCATCGGAGAGCGTACCGGCAATACGCCGCTGGAGGCGATGGTTTTTGAATATGCACAGTTGCGCGGCACCTTAAACGGCATGAACACAGAGGTAATCACGGAACTTGCGGAATATTATGAGAAGGAAATCGGTTATCAGATTCCGCCCAGGACGCCGTTTGTGGGAAAAAACTTTAACGTGACCAGAGCCGGCATTCATGCGGACGGGCTGTTGAAAAATGAGGAAATCTACAATATTTTCGACACGGAGAAATTCTTAAACCGTCCGGTTTTGTGCGCCGTTTCCAACACTTCCGGGCTTGCGGGCATTGCGCACTGGATTAATACCTATTTCAGGCTTCCGGAGGAAAAGAAGCTGGACAAAAACTGCAGTCTGGTGCATGAAGTGAAGCGGTGGGTGGACGAAGAATATGCGTCCGGCCGCGTGACGGTTCTGACCGACGAGGAACTTTTAAAGGTCATCAACGACGCCTGCAGAAAGCTTGGAACAGATCTTCCCGGACTGGGAGCGAAAAGGTGAAAGAAATGGGGCAGTTTGATGTGAAACAGGAAGTGACGGATCGTTACTCTTTGCGGGGAAGAGTATTTCACAGGCTCAGGGATGATATTCTGAGCGGTAAATATAAGGAACACGACGAACTCAAAGAGGTTGCCATCAGCGAGGAGATGGGCGTTTCCAGAACGCCTGTCCGGGAAGCGCTCCGGCAGTTGGAACTGGAAGGGCTGGTATTAATCATTCCCAACAAGGGGGCCTATGTGACAGGCATCACCCGCAAGGACGTACAGGATATTTACGCCATGCGTGCCCTTCTGGAAGGCTTATGCGCGAGATGGGCGACCGCGCATATCACGCAGCGGCAGATGGAAATGCTGGAGGAGACGATTTTTCTTTCGGAGTTTCACGCCAGCAAAAACCACGCCCAGCAGTTGACGGAACTGGATGATCAGTTTCATGAAATTCTCTATGCGGCCTGCGACAGCAAAATGCTGGAGCATCAGTTGAAAGATTTTCATGAATATGTAAAACGGGTGCGTAAGATCATGCTTTCCGACAATGAAAGAGGGATGGAAGCGGTACGGGAGCATCGTCAGATCATGGAGGCCATCCGGGATCATGATGCGGACCGTGCGGAAGAACTTGCAGCCTTGCATATGAAGAACGCTTATGCTAATATGTTAAAAAATGGGCTGTCGCAAGCCTATGAACAGGAGGAAAATAATGGATAAGATTCAAATGAAGACACCCCTGGTTGAGATGGACGGAGATGAAATGACACGGATTCTCTGGCAGATGATTAAGGACGAACTGCTTTTGCCGTTCATTGACTTAAAGACGGAATATTATGATCTTGGCCTGGTCTGCAGAAACGAGACCAACGATCAGGTGACGGTGGATTCCGCCAACGCTACGCTCAAGTACGGCGTGGCGGTAAAATGCGCGACCATCACCCCCAATGCGGCCAGAGTGAAAGAATATGATCTGAAAGAAATGTGGAAAAGCCCCAACGGCACGATCCGGGCGATGTTAGACGGCACCGTTTTCCGCGCGCCGATTCTGGTGAAAGGCATCGAGCCCTGCGTGCGCAACTGGGAAAAGCCCATCACCCTTGCCCGTCACGCTTACGGCGACGTCTACAAGAATGCCGAGATCAAAGTGCCCGGCGCAGGTAAGGCGGAACTGGTTTTCACGGCGGAGGACGGAAGCGAGACAAGAGAGTTGATTCATAACTTCAAGGGAGCGGGCATCATCCAGGGCATGCACAATACGGACGAGTCCATTTCCAGCTTTGCGCGGGCATGCTTTAATTATGCCATCGATACGAAGCAGGATCTCTGGTTTGCGACAAAGGATACGATATCCAAGAAATATGACCATACCTTCAAGGATATTTTCCAGGAAATTTATGATGCGGAATACAAAGAGAAATTTGAAGAACTGGGCATCGAGTATTTCTATACCCTGATCGACGACGCGGTTGCCCGCGTGATGAAAGCGAAGGGCGGCTTTATCTGGGCCTGCAAAAACTATGACGGCGATGTGATGAGCGATATGGTCAGTTCCGCTTTCGGTTCCCTTGCGATGATGACTTCCGTACTGGTATCTCCCTCCGGCGTGTATGAATATGAGGCGGCGCACGGAACCGTGCAGCGGCATTATTACAAGCACTTAAAGGGCGAGGAGACTTCCACCAACTCCGTAGCGACGATTTTTGCATGGACGGGCGCGCTGAAAAAGCGCGGAGAACTGGACGGCATCGAAGAACTGTGCGATTTTGCTGACAAGCTGGAAAAAGCGACGATTGCGACGATCGAGAGCGGACGAATGACGAAGGATCTGGCGCTGATTACTTCCTTAAAGGATGTGACCGTTTTAAACAGCGCTGATTTCATCAAAGAGATCCGCAGGACATATGAAGCGATGTAAGTGAGGTTTTTAGGTTGATTGAGAAAATTTTAAAGAGCAAGCTGGGACAGCAGATCATGAAATTCGGCGTTGTCGGTTTCCTGTGTTTCTTCATTGAGTACGCCCTGCTGATCCTTTTAAAGGAACTGATGGGACTGCCGGTCATTGTGGCGAACACGACGGCGTTTACGATTTCGGCCGTCATCAACTATATCCTGAGCATCGTTTTTGTATTCGATACGGACAAGAAGGCGAATCAGGGAAAGCAGTTCATTGTTTTCTTCCTTCTGGCCATCGGCGGCCTCATCATCAATAACATTGTGCTGAAACTGGGAACAATGGTTCTGGATCCGTTCTGGAGCAGATCCTATATCATTGTGAAGCCCTTTGCCACCGGAGTTGTGATGGTGTATAACTTTATTACAAGAAAAATCTTCATTGAGAAAAAGCCGGATAAGACGGAAGCTGAAGCAGAGTAACAGAAGAAAGGAGGGGATCGCCCCTCCTTTTATTCGCTCAGCGCTTCCCATTCCTCCATGAGAGCAAGCAGCGTTTCTTCAATTTCTTCTTTTTCTCCGGAAAGCTTCTGCAGCGCGGCCACATCCGTAGCGACTGCGGGATCGTTCATTTCTTCGTCGATTTCCCGGCTGCGTTGTTCCAGCGCGGCGATGCGTTCCTCGCATTTTTTGAGGGCATTTTCCTTCTTCCTGCGGGCGGCTTCCTTTTCCTTTTGCTCCTGCCAGGTCAGTCTGGAAGCGGAGACCGCTACGGCGCCCGGCGCAGATGGCGAAGTGGAAGGTGTCTGCGCTGCCGGTGCGGTTTCCGCGGCTGCGGCCTGCGTTTTCTTTTCCAGATAATAGTCATAGTTCCCCAGATATTGTGTGAGGTGTTGGCCGGAAAGTTCCAGTATGCGGTGCGCCGTCCGGTTAATGAAATAGCGGTCGTGGGAAACATAGAGCACGGTTCCGCTGTAGCTGTTGAGCGCGTCCTCCAGAATTTCCTTGGAAGCGATGTCCAGATGGTTGGTAGGTTCGTCCAGAATCAGAAAATTGGATTCCGAAAGCATCAGCTTGGCGAGGGAGACGCGTCCCCGTTCCCCGCCGGAAAGATCTTTAATTCGTTTAAAAACATCTTCCCCCGTGAACAAAAAGGCGGCCAGCGTGTTGCGGATCTCCGTATTGCTTAAAGACGGATAAGCGTCCGATATTTCTTCAAACAATGTCTTATCTGGGTGCAGAACATGATGTTCCTGATCGTAATAACCGACCTGCACTTTGCTGCCCAGACGGATGGTTCCGGCGTCAGCCTCCAGAATGCCGTTGACGATTTTTAAAATCGTGGTTTTTCCGGTGCCGTTATCGCCGATGACGGCCACATGTTCGCCCCGCTTGATTTCCAGAGAGAGGTCGCAAAAGAGCACGTTTTTCTCAAAAGCTTTTGATAGGTGCTCCACGGAGAGGACGTCGTTGCCGCTTAAAATCCGGGGATTCAGTTCCATTTTCATATCTGCCCGGACTTCCGCAGGTTTGTCGAGCACATCGATTTTGGAAAGCATTTTTTCCCGGCTTTCCGCGCGCCGGATGGATTTTTCCCGGTTGAAGGATTTGAGTTTCGCAATCACTTCTTCCTGATGCCTGATTTCGGCCTGCTGGTTGATATAGGCGTTCCATTCCGCCTGCCTAAGCATTTCCTTTTTGGCGGCGTAATCCGAATAATTGCCGGAAAAAACCGTCACTTTTGTATTGTCGATCTCAATGATTTTGGAAGCGATTTTATCGAGAAAATAACGGTCATGGGAGACGATCAGTACGCTTCCTTTGTAATTGAGCAGATAAGTTTCCAGCCAGGAAATGGAGGACATATCCAGGTGGTTGGTGGGCTCGTCCAGGATGATCAGATCAGGTTTTAGCAAAAGCAGCCTGCCCAGCGCAACCCGCGTTTTCTGACCGCCGGAGAGAGTTGCCACGGGTTTTTCAAATTCTTCCTCCAAAAATCCCAGACCCTTTAAGACTCCGGTAATTTCACTTTTGTAGGCATATCCGTTTTCCATTTCAAAAGCGTGCGTCAGATCCGCATATTTTTTCATCAGATCTTCCAGCGCCTGCCCGTCGGCCTGCTTCATGGCAACTTCCATGCCGCGGATCTGCGTCTCTATATCGATGAGATGCTGCTTGACGGATAACAATTCCTGATAGATGGTGTTATCCGTATTGACAGCGGCATTTTGGGCCAGGTATCCGAAGGTTTTGTCCTTCGCAAAAGTGACGGCGCCGCCGTCAGCCTCCATCTCGCCCACAATGATGCGCAGCAGGGTGGTTTTCCCCGCGCCGTTGATGCCGACGATGGCGGCTTTTTCGTGATCTTCTATATGAAAAGAGCAGTTCTTCAAAACCTGCTTTTCCAGGAAAGCTTTTTCGATATTCTGACAGGAAAGTATCATATCCGTTTCTCCTCGGTTGTACTGATGTCGCTGCTCGCCTGACGCTTTGGGCGCCTGTCCGGCACGCTCCGGCCTGCCAGCCCGGCCCATCTCTGAGGGACACACAGGCAGGCCCTAAACAGCAATATTAGTTTACCTGCGAAACGAAAATGTGTCAACAGGATGAGGAGGAATCCGCCGGAAACGAAAAATATCTTACCTTTAGAAAAAATCCCTCTGGTATTTCATATTCCGGTCATGTAAGATTTAGTACAGGAGACTATAAAACGGTAATCTGGTTTTTGCTAAAATGGGTGAAAAGCCTTTACGGGAAAAGAGAGGGAGAATGAAAAATGCAGTATCGTCTGGACAGATATGGAAATAAAATATCCATCCTCGGTTATGGATGTATGCGTTTTACCCAGAAAGCGGGGAAAATCGATCTTTCCAAAGCGGAGAAGGAAATTCTGGCGGCATATGAGGCAGGCGTCAATTATTATGATACCGCTTATGTGTATGGCGGCAGTGAGGCGGCGCTGGGCGAGATTTTAGAGAAAAACGGGATCCGTGACAAGGTGAACATTGCGACAAAGCTACCCCACTATATGATAAAAAAGGCGGAAAGCATCGAACGGATTTTTTCCGAGGAATTGAAGCGGCTTCGCACGGATCATGTGGACTATTATCTGATGCATATGCTGACGGACGTCGGGACATGGGAACGGCTCAAGTCGCTGGGGATTGTGGAATGGCTCGAAGAAAAGAAAAAGAGCGGCGCGATCCGCCAGGTTGGGTTTTCCTATCATGGGAATTCGGATATGTTTTGCAGACTGGTGGATGCGTATGACTGGGACTTCTGCCAGATTCAGTATAATTACCTGGATGAAAATTCTCAGGCAGGGCGAACCGGATTGCAATATGCCGCAGCCAAAGGCCTTCCCGTCATCATCATGGAACCGCTCAGAGGCGGAAAACTGGTGAATAACCTGCCGTCAAAAGCGAGAAAGCTGTTTGAGGAATATCCTGTCAGGCGCAGCCCTGCGGAATGGGCGCTGCGCTGGCTTTGGAATCAGCCGGAGGTAACCTGTGTCCTTTCAGGAATGAACTCCGTTGAAATGGTGCGGGAAAACGGGAAAACCGCTTCAGAGGCGCAGGCGGGTGAATTTGCGATCGCGGAGGAGGAACTTCTGAAAAATGTTGTGCGGGAGATCAACGCCAAAATGAAAGTCGGCTGTACGGGGTGCCGTTATTGCATGCCCTGTCCAAAAAAGGTGGATATCCCGGGCACATTTGCGGCCTACAACCGGCTTGCTACGGATGGAAAGTTTACAGGACTGAGGGAATATTTTATGTGCACAGCGCTGAGAAAAGAGCCAACCTCGGCATCCAACTGTGTGGAATGCGGCAAATGTGAACAGCATTGTCCGCAGCATATTGAGATTCGCAGAGAATTAAAAAATGCAAGAAAAGAACTGGAGGGGCCGATCTATCAGGCGGCGAAAAAGATCGCGGGAATGATTGTGCGGTATTGATATTGCGCCGGATATTATAGAAATGGTGGTGAATCTGATGAAATCCATATATGCCATGCGGGAGCACAGGGATACTTTGGTGGAAGAATCCTTGGATCACAGCATCGGAATGGTGCTCAGACTGCTGGAAGTTTATATTTCCGGAAAAGGAGAAATCATATGAAGTATTTTGAATTCGGGAAAGAAAACGCTGAAATTATGGTTATTTTTCACGGTGGCGGCATATGTTACAGGGCGGCGATTCCGACTGCCGAAGTCCTTTCAAAAAAGTATCATGTTATTCTGGTTGCGTATGACGGTTTTAATCCCACGGAACCGGAAACGGTATTCCGATCTGTTGCGGATGAGGCGCAGCGGCTGGGAGATTATATCGTAGAAAACTATAACGGAAAAATTGATATTTTATATGGAATCTCATTCGGCTGCAGGATACTTCGTGAGGCGTTAGCCGATACGCGTCTGACCATTACCACAACGATTGCGGACGGCATGGAAACCCATGATTATCCGGATATAAAAAGCGAATGGGGGAAACAGGTCTGCTGCTTTTTTCTGTCCGGACTGAGTTATGTATTGCTTGGAAAAGCCGGCCCGAAACGGAAAAAGCTGATCGCAAAATCGATGGGCAGAAGCGCAGAAGACATAGACCGGATTCTTTATCCGGATGCAACCTACCAAAGCTGGAAAAATCAGGATTATTCCTGTTTTGGCAGACATTTCAATTTTGATGATTTCAAAAGAACGGATATGTATATCTGGCACGGTATCAGCAGCGGCGTAGAGAAGAAACTGGCATCCAACATAAAAAAGTGGCAGGATGCCGGATATGCGTTTACCTATAAAGTGTTTACAAACGTCGGACACGGAGGACTGGCGGCAGAGCATCCGGAACAGTTTTTGGAGGAAGTGATTCTGGCGCATGAGAATTCTTTGCAAAAAGAGAAAAGTGCGACGGCCTGATTTGAGGAGAGATCTGTTATGAAAATAATCAATCTTGTGGAAGATACAAAAGGCGGCAACTGTCTGAATGAACACGGCCTGAGTTTTTACATTGAGACGGAGAAACATAAGCTGCTGATGGACAGCGGCGCGACAGATCTGTTTCTACAAAATGCCGGCGTACTGGGTGTGGATTTGACACAGGTGGATACTTTTATTTTAAGCCATGGCCACTACGATCATGCCGGCGGTTTGTCCGCGTTTGCGCAATTAAATCCAAAGGCTGAAATTTATCTGAAAGAGACTGCCGGCGGTGATTACTATCACATATCGTCACGGGGCGGAAAATATATCGGAATCGATAAAAACATTATGAATTTGCCTCAGGTTATCACTGTGCAGGATAATCTGGAAATAGATGAGGAATTGTTTTTGTTAACTGGTTTTAGCAAAAAGCAGTATCCGGCGTGGAGCAATCTGGAACTGAAAGAAAAAGTTGGGAATGCTTACATACAGGACGGCTTTTCACACGAGCAATGTCTTCTAATCAGGCAGGGAGAGCATCAAACATTGTTATCGGGATGCGCGCATAGTGGGATTTTGAGCATTCTTGACCGTTATTATGAATTGTTCGGTTCCTTTCCGCAGACGGTTATCAGCGGTTTTCATATGATGAAAAACAGCGGCTATTTGCAGGAAGAGTTTGATTATATCAGACAAACGGCTCATGAATTGCTGGAAACAGAGGCCTTATTTTATACAGGGCATTGTACCGGACAGAAAGCCTTTGATATTATGAAAGAAATCATGGGGGAACGGCTGCAGGATTTCCACAGCGGTTCACAACTTGAAATTTAACCGGAATCAAAATATTGAGTTTGATTGACAGGCATGGTATAATTTTTGTAAAATCGGGATTGTGCGCCCAGACAAGGGCGAATAGTCTAGCAGGTGGAAAGCCTGTCTGGTAAGGTCTAACCAACCGCCAGTAGCAAGTCTTGGGTGGCTGTCAGTAATGGCAGTTGCTAAGCGTAGACAGCGAGGAAATAGAGAGTGTGATTGAGCCTCGAAATTTTGACATTTAGAAGGCCGACGCTTTAATTCCAGCGGAAAGCAACATAAACCAAGTCGTTATGGTAAGAAGTGGTTTACTTCTGCGGGGTCAAAGAGCACTTTATGCTTCACATAGTGACTATTCAGTCAACTGGGGAGAGCCTATTGTTTCTTGCTACTGCAAGTATGACAAACAACTGCAAAACAGAAGAATGCCAAAAGAACAATAGGCAGTCGGATAGCTTCATAGTACCGTAGAAATTGGGTAATGCCAATGGAGGAAAGGGAGCTACATAATAATGGTCTTTCTGAGGACACATCAACCGTACTCAGGGACGGAGGTATTGATGGAAACGAAATTAGAAAGAATAGCAGAGATATCGGCGCATTCGCCAAAACCAGAGTTCACATCGTTGTATTATTTAATCAATAAAGAAATGCTTTTGCAATGCCACAAAGAATTAGATGGTAGCAAAGCGGTCGGTATTGATGAAATTACTAAGAAAGAATACGAGAGAAATCTGGAGCAAAACATAGATGACTTGGTGGAAAGATTGAAAAGGAAATCCTACAAGCCACAGCCATCAATTAGGGTATACATCCCTAAAAGTAATGGAAAACTTCGACCATTAGGAATTGCGTGCTATGAGGACAAAATAGTTCAATTAGCATTAAAGAAGATATTGGAAGCTATCTATGAACCGAGATTTCTGAACTGCATGTATGGATTCAGACCTAATCGAGGATGTCATGACGCAATAAAAGAATTATACAAGAGACTAAACAACACGAGAATCTGTTATATCGTGGATGCTGATATAAAAGGCTTCTTCGACCATATGAAACATGAATGGATTATCAAGTTCCTCAATCTCTATATCAAGGACCCTAACATTATCGGTCTCGTCAAGAAATACCTTAAGGTAGGAGTGTTAGATGGAGGGGAATTGATAATGAATGAAGAAGGCTCGGCACAGGGAAATATCATAAGTCCAATCCTAGCAAATATATACATGCACAATGTATTGACACTTTGGTATAAGTTTATCATTACCAAGGAATGCAAGGGAGATAATTTCTTGATTGTTTATGCCGATGATTTTGTTGCGGGATTCCAATATAAGTGGGAAGCAGAAAACTATTATAAGCTCCTAAAAGAACGAATGGAAAAGTTCGGTTTGCAGTTAGAGGAAAGCAAAAGCCGTTTATTGCAAAGTGGTGCTTACATTGCAAGGGCGAAGCAAAAGAGCGGTGAGTCTACCAGATTAGAGACATTTGACTTCTTGGGATTCACATTCTATTGCGGACGTTCACGCAAAGGCATGCCGTACATAATGCCAAAGACAAGCTCTAAGAAATTCAGACAGAAAATCCGAGACATTAAGGTATGGTTATATGCGAATAGAGACCAATCGTTGAAGAAACTAATGGGCATGCTTAATCTGAAGCTGGTCGGTCATTATAGGTATTACGGCATCAGTTTTAATGGCAGAATGATTTCAAACTACAAACAGCAAGTAAGAGAGATTCTGTTTAAAGTGCTGAACAGGCGAAGCGACAGAAAGAGTTACACAAGAGAAGGATTCATTGAAATGCTGAAATATTATCCATTGGCATTGCCAAAGATATATGTCAGTTTGTTTTGATACTGTGAATATTATTATGAAGAGCCGTATGCGGGAAAGCCGCACGTACGGTTCTGTGAGGGGCTTACATTGTGAGGTGTGGGTCTACTCGACTTATGGAAAAGGAGAACAGAAATGCAGATTGTACCTACTCTGAATTTTGGAGGAAATTGCCGGGAAGCAATTCAAATGTATGAAAAGGCATTTAATGGCAAGATTAGTTGTATGATTACATACGGAGAAGCGAATGACCCTAAATATAATTCGTTGCTGAAGGAAAATCAAAAAGAATATATATACCATTCGGAACTTGTATTGGACAATCAAAGAATCATTATGAGTGACCATGTGGATATTGAATTTCAAACATGCTATTCAAATTTTCTCACAATTATGTATGATACAAAAGAAGAAGTGCAAAGAGCATATGAAATCATGAAAGAGGGAAGTAAGACAATATATCAACTGGAAGCAACGCCATACAGTTCCTGCCGGGTTGTTTTTGTTGATAAGTTTGGAATTCGTTGGGGAATTATGACCGAACAAACAGAGCGTTAACTCCCGGGACAATTTAATAGACGTTACACTTGAATTGTGATATAATCATTACAATCGCAAAAGGGAGCGTGATAAAAATGTTGACAAATGACGATTTACAGGCGATTAGTAAGTTGCTGGATGAAAAATCAGGGCCCATTAACAGCCGGCTTGATATTATAGAATTAAAGCAAGACCGCACATCAAAAAAGCTTGATGATTTACAGCTTGATGTAAAAATTGCTGAAAGAGACGTCCGGCGAGAGATTCACAGTCTCAAAGACGAAATGGAGACAGTCTAGAAGTATTGAGACAAAATGAACTTGTCCCCAATTAAAATCAATAAGCAATAAATTATACCGCACATGAGAGTGCAAAACCTGTTAAGTGATGAAGGGTTTGCACTCTTTTTAATATTCTTTATACATAGGATATCAGACGATCGTATTCGCTAGATAGTCCGTACCTCGACTATAGAGGAAAAGTGTGTGACAATAG
>JAUNGC010000056.1 GCA_030524745.1 Eubacteriales bacterium
GAGGTTCTTTTTTGTTCAATTGGCATTATTTCTGAATTACAGGAATGCTCCTATCCAAGCCACACTCTCAGACCCGCAAAAAGCCGGTCTATCCAGACTGCCAGCGCAGTTCTGGAGAAATCAAAAGAATCTTTTCCTTCCCCATCAGATCCGGGATTTATAATTTCCACATCGCCTTTATTCTCTTCTTTCCCGTCCTCAGCAGGAGTTTCAGGGTCCACCAGGAATTCATCCTCTCCCGCGCCGTCAGATACCAATGTCTTATTCTCATAAGGAACAGTGGACAAACTTTCAAAACTGTCCGCATAGGACAGAAGCATCCTTACGGTAACGGCCGCTTCCCCCTCTTCCTGCGTAAGTGCGGCAAGACTGCCAGCACTGCAGATTTTGGTAACCGCCAGAAGGCTGTCTCCCGTATTTGCAATCATGACATAGCCGTTTGCATCCGGACGCACCTCGTAATACAGATCCGCAGCGTGTCCGATTGTCAGATCGCTCTTTTGCTCTCCGTTGGTGATCTGAATCCTGGCCGCTCTGCTCTCCGGCGCCTTAAGACCAATAAAATATTTTTTGCCCGAATCCGCCACACGGAAAGCGATGCTGTTTCCCGCTGCAAGATATACTTCATTTTTCGGACCATATTCTTCATATACGCCGAGTTGCGAAGTCGTGTCTCCTTTTTCTCCCTCCTGGCTTCCTGTTTCAAGGGAGAAATAGACGCCATCCGTCCCGGAAGCTTCCGCTTCGCTATCGCTGTTCTGCGCCGTATCGGAATCCGTCTTCTCCGCAGAAGGTTCCTCTGTATCCCCGTCCGCATTTTCTGACGCGGCAGGTTGCTCTGCATCTCCGTCCGCGTTTTCTTCCGCGGTAGGTTGTTCTATATCTCCGGCCGCGTTTTCTGCTGCGCTTCCTCCCCCGGCTTCCTCATTTCTTTCTATGGCCGAGACGTCGTCCGTCTTCTCTTCGCCGTTTTTATCAATGAACACAACGGCAGAATTGCCCAGCACGCCTTCATTCTGGGCCAGCAGCAGGCTTCTCACTGTTGTAAACGAAGCGTTAACCATATCGCCGTAAGCATCTGCCACCACGGAATCCGTTTCCAGATTCTGAATCGGATTGTAAACGCGGATACCATCCAGATAATAGACGGAACGTTTTGTTCCGGTCACCGCCGTAGTGGAACTCACCACCAGCCGCAGTGTATAGGTGCCGTAATCCAGCCCGTCAAAGAACACGGTAGGAATCTGATAATAGCCGTCCTCGCCTGCCGAAACCGCCAGATTATCCACTATCATTGCCTTTTTCGCTACTTTTTTAGCCCCGTCCGTCCCGTTCACATAAATACTGTCGCCTTCATACAAAGTTGCCAGAACCGAGCCTGTCGTCATATCCGTTCTGCTATAGATGTCCACGCCGGTACCGGTGAACGTGAAAGTCGCAGACGCCGCTCCATCAGCAAAGTCCGCCTTATGCGCAGAACCGTCGCTGTAGGTAAATTCATCGTTCAGGTCAATATCCTGCCATCCGCCATGAATGTCCTGCGTTACCCGTCCCTCATTCAGATCCGCATTCTCCTCTTTTACTGTGGTCCATTTTCCGGTATAAACAATCCCAACGGTTCCGCCGCTTTCATCCGTCACAAAAGTATCTTCATAATAAACATTATTCGCGGGAATAATTTTGACCGTCTTTACCTTTTCTATGTCTCTGGACTCGTTTTCCGCTGTCGACCGGATATTCACGTTAAAAGTATCAATACCGCTCAACACCTTCTGCGGCACATAGGAAAGTTCATATTTCCAGTTGTAATCCAGCCCGGAATAATCCGTGTTACATTTCAATGTGCCGTATTGACCGGTCATGCTGCTGGAAGTTTTTGTTCCATCAGCGGTATTTCCCCCGGCAATGTCCTCTAAGGAAATATAGGCTTTTCTCGTTTTATCCTGCCATCTGGCAGTTATCATATTCAGCGTATCCAGTTCGTCATACTGTAGCTGCGTTCCTTCCACCGTCCCGGCGCCAAAAACCTGTTCCCGCTCAAAAGGCGTTTCTTTTGCATAATCCAGAACAAACACGGCGTCCGAAATCTCCACATCCGGCCGGTACACCACATAAATGACATTTTCTCCTTCGGAGACGGTATACAGACTCTGTTCTTCATCAGCGTTCCTGTCCCACTGCATGCCGCCTGAAACGGTGATGATCTCCGGATTTCCGTACCGGTTTCCCTTTTTGTTTTCCTCTCTGGCAATATTTTCGTTGTAAGCAGCGGTTTTGTCTTTGGCCATCTCTTCCGCATTATATCTGTAGGAATCCAGATTGCCCGAATCTGTTCCGTCCTGCAACGCAATTTGCATACCGGGCGCAATCTCCTGTCCCTCCCACTGATCGATATAATCGCTGCCCAGATAATTGCCGTCTTTCACTTCATCCAGATAATACTCCACTCTTATGCGCATTTTCACATCCAGAAGATGCGTGTCTGTGCCGGCGTCAATCACATCCTCTTCCTGATTGCTCGTCGCCGCCACCACATCGCCCTTTACGATGTTTCTGATAATTCCGGCAGAATCGTCCGGTACGGTATAGGCGAAACCGGAAATAATAATCTCCGAACCGCTCGTATATCCGCCATAGTTCAATTGGGTGCTGGTCGCTTCCAAAACTGCCGCCAAATTGTCCAGATTTTCGATGGGATAGGTTTGTCCATAAGTCACCTTATTGGTATCCTGATCAATCCAGTTAACCGTCACCGTCAGTTTATTCAGATCATATTCCTGCCCGGCAGGCCCCAATTTATAATTTGCAGGATCGTTTGCAACAATATCTCCCGCCTGATTCTTCTGTGCGCCGCCCATATCAATTCCCAGCATTTCATCCACGAAATGCAGATTTTTGATAGGATTATTGCCGGTATTCGTCATTTTCAACGCATAATAAACCGTGGTTCCTGCCGCCACAGTGCTGCCGGTGGGCAGTTCCTTTCCCGTTTCATCATAGGCCGTCTTTGACACGAGCGCTCCCGGCTCCAGAATTTTAATGTTGGTGATCACGCGCAGGTTGGCATAATCCGTATGCCTTTCCAGATAGAAGAAATCAAAATCATAGATTCCTCCTTCCTCCAACTCCAGTTCTTCTGCCAGACTGTTGAGTTCAATTCTGTTATGAGCCGCCAGATGCGCTCCGCCGATATCGATCGCCAGCCTGTTATTGATAAACAGATAAACGTCATCATCTCCGGTAAATTCAAAAAACAAATGGTCCGATTCATGATAAACGAACTTTCCGCTGGAGACCATTGCATAATGGAAATTTTCCGTTATTCCGATTCCGTTCGCCGTGGCAGCCATTTCTTCCCAGCCGGCGGGCAGCGTCTTTCGGGTCACGCGTTCAGAAAGCGGGAAAAAGCCCGTCGTTCTGCGTCCCTCCAGCATATATCCCGGTTGATCCATCGATCCGGTAAAATTGTTTTTTATAATTTTAGAGTTAAGATCATAGTCGATCGGATAGTTGTTAATCCCGCTGTCCGTAAAAAAGTCATTGTCGAAGTTTCCGTAAAAGCCATAGCTTTTCGCCGTACCGTCCTGACCGGAATCTTCGATCGGCGCCAGTTCCAGAGTATTAAAGGTATCATCCGCCTTTCCCAGAATATTATCCGGATCAAAGAAATGATTCAGCATATAATAAGCATAGTCATAACAGGTGGTGATATCTTCCTCCCGGGTAAAGCTTTTCTGTGCGGAAGCTTCATAGGACCCCAGAATATCCTTTCCGCCGCTGGAATACGTAACCAGAGATGTCGTACCAAGTCCCACACGATGATTGTCATCGTTCTCAATAATATTTGCCGCGCTGACCGTAAGCTTGATCTTATCCACGCCTGCCGGCACCGTAAAGCTAACGCCCTCACTTTTCCAGCTTTCCCACCACGGCAGCGCGGCTTCCTCTACGCTGCCGCTGGTCAGAACAGCCTGCGTCTGATAGATGCCATCCTTTAAAACGACCGATTCCACCTGATAACCGCAGCCAATTCCCGTATACCAGAGTTCAAACTGATATTCTCTGCCCGGACTGACTTCGATCACTTTATAAAGATCACCGTTCCCCTGTGTGGAAGCGCCCGGCCCCGAACCGCCCCACGCTTCATTCCATGCCGTTCCGGGCCGTACAAAATGCCCTTCCGCAATCAACCAGGGCCAGCCGCGCTTATTCTCATTTTCCGTCCCCCGGTTTTCCACCGAATCCAAAATTTCATCGCCGTTTCTTTGTAATCTCCAGTTATTTCCCAGATGCAGCTTTGCATCTTTTTGTGTAGGCACATAGGAAATCGTGAAATTCTCATACTGGGCAGCCATTTCATCCGTCAAACTGAATTCAAACCGCATCTCCCCATAGGAATCCGTCTCCCCGATCGCAATTTCTCCGATTTCCGTTCCTTCTTTGCCATTATAGCCGGTAAAAACAATCTTGAAATTTTTGGTTTTTCCTGTATGGCATATTACGGTATATTTGGCCGCCACGGCCTCGAAGAGCTGAGACTCCAATGAGACGGGGTTTTCCCCTGCCACGTACCGGATATCGCCCTGATGGTCATAATTTTCCACATTCTGCTGCGGGTAAAGAGAATCGGACTCCGCCATATCAGAAAACCGCCAGTAAGCGTTACCTTCTGTCGGCTTCGAGGAAAAATAACTCCAATCCAGCAAAATCTTTTCTTCCGAAAAATCATCTCCCAGAATCTGGTGTTTTAACTGCTGGTAAAAAGCCGTATTCTGCGGCGCATCGGGCCGCGTAAACTCTTCCCGTACCAGATTCGCCACATAGTCCACAACTTCCCTGCGGTATACGGGCATTTTTCCTTCGCCCAGCCGGGTTTCCACCAGTCCTTTCATATATGGTCCGCTGACGCCGTCCACCTGCTCCGTCCGCTGCGCGCCGCTGACCTTCTCGGCAAGATCCTCTTCCGTCAGATCAAATCTGTCAGCCTGTCCGTCAAAAGCATACTGAAACAACAGATTATCCGCTCTGTAATCGATCAGTTGAAGCGGCAACACAATATAATCTCCCGCTTCCTCCGCCTCTACCTGGCGGGGCGATCCCATGCTGCCAGACAGCATCGCAACTGCCAGAATGGCTGCAAGTCCTTTCCGAAATCTTCTTCTCCAGCTCATTTCTGTCTCCTTTCAAAATTTTCCTTGTCTTGTACAGACAGACTACTTTTCCTGTTTTTCGCACGAATTATATGGATATATTATACAATCTTTATGGACTTCTTTTTAAAATTGTAAGATAGTTTTCATATTACTAAATTGCTTACCAAATTTCATCCGCTCTTTTTTTATAAAAGTATCTTTTTTTTATTCCATCCATATTGATTTTTGGGCGAATCACGATTTTTATCAGAATGTCAAAAAAATTGTTGACATTTTTCTGCTCTTCCACTATAATAACTATTGTCGCGCAGGAATGGCGGAATTGGCAGACGCGTACGGTTCAGGTCCGTATGACAGCAATGTCATGAGAGTTCAAGTCTCTTTTCCTGCACTGTCAAAAAAGGACATCTTTACAGATGTCCTTTTTCTTTGCGTTTTTCTTTATTCAGTCCGCCGCTTGTGGGCGATACATTTCCCGTTAAAAAACTGGCCCGCATCACGCTGTCCTCTCCAAAACGGGCCCGTATACTGTCAATCGCCTTATTGGCCCTTTCCAGTTTCTCATAATCCACATGATCAAAGAGATTGTATTGGCGGTACTCTTCGTTTGTCAGTCTGGTAGCGGTCACATTCAGAAGCCGGAGCGGCTTATGCCCGTCCCACATCCGCATCAGCAGCGTAAAAGCGGCGTCAAAAATTTCCTCCGTCACATCGGTGGAAGAATCCAACTGCATCTGCCGGCTGCTGTTTTCGAAGCTGCTGGTGCGCATACCCACAGAAACGCCGCAGGCTTTCCGGTGATCTGCCCGCAGTCGGATTCCCACCGTTTCACACAGAGATAGAAGAATTTGCTTCGCATATGCAACGCTGGTGACATCCACAGGAGTCGTCACACTGTTGCCGCAGCCTTTGTTTTCCTCCTGAACCGAAAACATGTCATCCGATTCTCTGCCCCACGCAAAATTCCAGAGCATTTCTCCGTGTTTCTTCATATGAGCGCAAATCATTCCCCGATCCGCCTGCGCGAGATCTCCAATCGTATAAATACCGAGGCTCTTTAATTTTTCCTGCGCGGCATGCCCGCAGAACAATAGCTTTCCCACGGGAAGCGGCCAGAGTTTCCGGGGAATTTCTTCCGGAAAAAGCGTGTGCACCAGATCCGGCTTCTTAAAATCGCCCGCTGTTTTTGAAAGCAGTTTGTTCGTGGATACGCCGATGTTTACCGTAAATCCCAGTTCTGCCTTTATTTCTTCCCGCAGGCGGTTGGCAAACTGCGCCGGATCGCCGTACAGCTTCTCAAAGCCGTCGAATTGCGCCCACGCTTCATCGATACTATAGGGAATCACCTGATCCGTATACCGGCCAAGCAGTTTCCGCAAACGATTGGATTGTTCCACATAAACGGAAAAATCCGGCCGGATCACGATCAGGTTCGGGCATTTCCGTTTTGCGGCGGCAAGCGGCTCTCCTGTCGTCACCCCATACTTTTTTGCCGGCATACTTTTGGCCAGCACCACGCCATGCCTGGCTTCTTCATCCCCGCCTACCGCCGACGGCACCGTGCGAAGATCCAGACAATCCGGATCAAGCTGCAGCCTTTTGAGCGCGCTCCAGCTTAAAAAAGCGCTGTTCACATCAATGTGAAAAACGATTGTCGTCCCCATCGTTATATCTCCGGATTCATCGGATGATTCTCCGCCTTCAGTTCCTGTCTCACCACATTTCCCATCACGCTGCCGTACACTTCGATCAGAACCTTCAGCATCTGCCGAAGCCTCTTTCTTGTTTCTTTATCCACATTTCGCATATAGCGCATGCAGATTTTCAGATTTTTCTTCCAGTCATAGGCAAACTCCGGCAGGGTTATCGCATCCGTTTCCCCGATCATCTCAAACAGAGAGTTGACAAACATCTCCCGCTCTTCCTCCGGCAGCGTAAAGATCCACTGGTTCAGCGCCTCATTCATCCATTTCTGCTTTTCTTCAATATCCGGCGCTTTTACCAGCGCGCCATTTTCAATCTGCCAGGAATAAGCGTCATGCTGCATCACGCCGAAGGCGCTGCTTTTGACCACTTCATACTTCTCATAATTCTGCAGCAGCATTCCCACCAGAGAGGAATAAGGTAAAATCCTGTGCACGCGGTCACGAAGCCTCTCATAGGATTCTTCCGCCAGAATATCCGGCAAAAAGCCCGGTCCGTCCAGGCTGTAAACCGCAGAAATTTTATCCTGTACGTCCCTTTCCGCCCGGATCGCAGAAAATATAGCGAGATTCCCCCCTTTGGAATGACCGCAGACGAGAAATTTTCCCGGAATGTGGCAACTGATCTGATTTAAATAAAGGGCGCTCATCTCCTGAGCGGGAACTACTTTTTTGAACGCGAGATTAAAATCCTCTTTCCATCCCACTAAAGAATCGTCTGTTCCCCGAAATGTAGCCACGGGCTCGCAGCCCTCCGGAAAAAAAGTAATCGCGCCAAACTGCGTCTCTTCCTCCTCTTCCAGACGGGAGCGATAATAATTGCACCCCATATTCTCATAACGGGGACAGGAAAGCAGCGTCTGCCACAGTTCCCGGTTCTCTTTTTCATAAGTTTTATCCGCAAAGACCTTCTCCGGATCCATTCGTTCATTGATCTGAGAGGGCGTCAACGCCGCTTTGCGCTCCGCGATCGCAGGCACAACGCCATCAAATTTCAAATAGGAAAGCTGCGCAAACAGCAACACATCCGCCTCACAGAAAGGATGCTCCTGAAAACTTCTGTTTCCATATTCCTTCAAATAGTCAATGATATTCCCCAAGCGCTCTTCACCTCGTCCTGTAATCCATTATCCACCGCTATTCCGAGAAGTACGTGCTATTTTATAAGCCGAAAAATTTCCCCTGATATTCCGTTCCTGTTTCCGTCTCCATTTTATTGATAAATGCAGACGGTTCCTCCGCCGCCTTCGTCATCGTATCAAAGGCATACAGCACCATCTTATCCTTATTCAAACGCATATCCGCCTGATCCCGGTCGAGATTCGCCTTAAAATGGTCGATCTGCCAGACCATGATATCCACCACGGTTCTCCCTTCCACTTTTGCACGGCATAAAAAATCCTGCCGTTCCATAAAATACACAAATTCTTCCAGAATATCCTTATGCTTCAAAAGGCGTTTCCAGAACGCATCATAAAAGGTCTGGCTCTCGCCGGCATACATGCACAGGCTGGCTGCGAACTGCGCAGCCGCTATCATTCGTTTTTCGGTCTTCTCCGTCATCTTTTTCCCCTTTTCGTCCGGCACTTTTCCGCTCAGCCTTTGAGTTTCGCACCTCCGGCCATACCGCCGCCTCTTTTATGCAGGCCGCCGCCTTCCTGACGTCCTCCAGGCCACAGGCGTTCTATTGGATCAGCCCCTTGCCGCGCAGAAATTCACGCGCCACTTCCGCGTCTTCTCTTCCGTTAACTTCCACTTCATAGTTCATCTGCTGCATTTCGTCTTCCGAAATCAGGCCGTTCATCAATTCCAGCGTTTCCCGAAGCTTCGGATATTTTTCCAACGCTTCTTTGCGCACTACGGTTCCCGCTAAAAAGGTTTCGAAGAAACCGCCGTCATCCTCCAACAGTACCAACTGATTCGCCGCCAGTTGCGCGTCTGTGGTAAAAGCGTTGATGACATCCACTTCACCATTGAGCAGCGCTTCGTATTTCAGCGCAATATCCATCTGTTTGGTATCCAGAAACGCCATGTGATAAGCGTCGCACAACCTGGGATACCCGGTTTCCAGTTCGATATAATCCGGATTGCCGCCAAAAATCAGTTCTCCGGAAGCCGCCGCAAGATCGGAATAGGTCGCAAGCTGATATTCCCTGGCAGTGTCCTCCCTGACCGCCAGACCGTAAGTATTGGAAAAACCGTACAAACCGGTCCAGGTCAGTCCCAACTCATCATAATCCGCCAAAAGCTGCTCATAAAGCTTCTCATCGTCCTTCTCCATCGTTTCCTCCTTAAGCACATTCAGCCAGGCGGTTCTCGTATATTCCGGATAAAGGTCAAACTCTCCCTTTAACAGCGCGGGATGAATATTGGTGGTCCCTCCTCCTACGCCCTTGGTAATTTCCACCTGATAGTCGGTGTTTTCTTCTATTAACGCTTTCATGATCTCTGTCAGAATATACTGTTCCGTCATCGGTTTGGAAGCGATCCGTATGGTTTTCTCCTCCCCGCAGCCGCTTATCAGCAATGCGGAAATCATCATTCCAGCCGCTAATACCATTGTCCAAAATCTCTTTTTCATCGTTTTCATCCTCCTGTTTCTGCGCCTGACGGCCGTCAAACTGCAGTTGTTATCTTTCCCCGTTTTACCGGATATCTTCAAAAAGCTGCCTGACAAAATCATCCTTCGGATTTTTCTTCAACGCCTCCGGACTTCCTTCCTGCACGATTCTCCCCTCGTTCATCACAACGATCCGGTCTCCCAGACAGCATGCTTCCCGGATATCGTGAGTCACAAACAACGTCGTGATTTTCATTTTCCGCTGCAGCATCCTGATCTGCTTTTGCAGGCCGCGCCGCGTGATTTCATCCACCGCCCCGAAAGGCTCGTCCATCAAAAGCAGCCGCGGGCGCATAGCCAGGGCTCTTGCAATTCCAACCCGTTGCTGTTGTCCGCCGGAAAGCTGACATGGAAACCGGTCGGCAAAATTCTCCGGCAGTTGCACCAGTTCCAGCATTTCTTTCACAAGTTCCTGCTTCCCGGACAATTTCAGACGCCGCGTCAGCGAAGGCACATAGCAGATATTGTCCGCTACGCTCATGTGAGGAAAGAGTTTCGCCCCCTGTACCACATATCCGATTTTTCTGCGAAGCGCAATCAGATCGCAGGCCTGCACGTCTTCTCCGTTTACCGTCACTTCTCCTCTGTTGGGCTTCATCAGGCCGTTCACGAGTTTCAAAAGCGTCGTCTTTCCGCAGCCGGAGGACCCGATCAATACAATAAATTCCCCCTCATACACTGTCAGGGAAACATCTTTTAATACCGCGCCCTGTCCATAATCGGCACAGCAGTTACGAATTACGATCGTTTCGTTCAACTTCAAACCTCCCGCGCACTTTCTTTTCCAGTCTCCCCAGCAGCCAGTCCGCACAAAGCGCAAATATTGCGATCAGCAGAGAGCCGGCCGCTGTCAGCGTCATATTATAGGTTGTGATTCCGCGGTAAATCGCCACTCCCAGACCGCCCGCCCCGATAAAGGAAGCGATGCCGCCCATGGCAATAATCATGACCACCATATTCCGGAAGCCGCTGATGATGACCGGAAGCGCCAGCGGGAAACGGATCCTGAAAAGGATCTGCCCTTTGTCGCTGCCAAGTCCCCGCGCCACTTCCACAACGCTCTCATCCACATTGACCAGCCCCGTATAGGTATTGCGCACGATCGGAAGAAGGCCGTAAACAGTCAGCGCAATCACCGCCGTCTTATTCCCGATTCCGGTAAACGGGATCAAAAATCCCAACAATGAAATCGACGGAACCGTATAAATCACATTGACGATTCCCAATACAATCCCGGCAGCTTTTTTGTGCGGGGAAATCAGCACGCCGATCAGGATTCCCAATGTTCCCGCGATCACCACGGCGGTCAGCGATATTCTGATGTGTTCCGCCAGGCAGGTTCCAAAAAACGCCCTCCTGTCCCACAGAATCTGCAATATTTCCATAAACGTTTCCCTCTTTTGCGAATGTATGTTCTATTTTATCATAGAAACAATACATTTACAACCATAAAAAGGAAGAATCTCAAATCATTTCTGATCTGAGATTCTGCCGCTCTCCCTTAGGATAAAGAAATTTCATCAATTTTATTCAGTTCTTCCTGTGAAAAAGCCGCGCTGCTTAACACTTTCAGATTATCCAGAATCTGCTGCGGCCTGGAAGCGCCGATCAGAACGCTGGTCACAACGCCGTCCCGTATCACCCACTTCAACGCCATCTGCGCCAGACTTTCTCCCCGTTCTTTGGCAATTTCATTGAGTTTACGGATCTGTTCCAGCTTTTCTTCCGTCAATTGGCTCTCCCTCAAAAATCTGCCGTCCGTCTTCACCCGGCTGTCCTGCGGAATGCCGTTTAAGTATCGGTCAGTCAGCATGCCCTGCGCCAGAGGGCTGAAGGAAATGATTCCCTTTTTTTCCTTTGCCGCCGCATTTTTCAGACCGTTCTTTTCAATCGTCCGGTTAAAAATGTTGTAGGAATTCTGGTTGATGATAAACGGACATTTCAATTCTTCCAAAATCCGGCACGCCTTCTCCATTGTGGAACCGTCATAGTTGGAAAGTCCGGCATACAACGCCTTTCCGCTTTTCACCGCCTGATCCAGCGCCCCCATGGTCTCTTCCAGAGGCGTTTCGGGGTCCATTCTGTGATGGTAAAAAATATCCACGTATTCCAGCCCCAGCCGTTTCAGGCTCTGGTCCAGGCTCGCCAGCAGGTATTTCCTGCTGCCCCAGTCTCCGTAAGGCCCTTCCCACATGCCATAGCCCGCTTTCGTACTGACGATCAGTTCGTCCCGGTACGCGCCGAATTCCTCTTTCAGAATCTTTCCGAAATTCTTCTCCGCGCTGCCGGCCTGCGGCCCATAATTGTTCGCCAGATCAAAATGCGTAATTCCGTTATCAAAAGCGGTAAAACACATCGCCTTCATATTCTCATAAACGCCCGTATCCCCGAAATTGTGCCACAGTCCCAGCGAAACCTCCGGCAGCTTCAGCCCGCTTTTTCCGCAGCGGTGATATACCATAGTCTGATATCGTTCCTGTTTTGCCTGATACATTCTCTCTCTCCTTCTCTCAATATCCGTAAAAAATCTGCGCGATCGGCGAACTCTTATCCAGAATCAGCGTATTATCGCCGCCCTTCAGCGACGCCTTGGCCGCATCCAGCGAACGGACGAAATTGTAAAAATCGGCTTTATCGGCGTCGTTATAGGCTTCGGAAAGGATCTGCATATATTCCGCTTCGCCCTCCGCTTTGATCTTTTCCGCCTCCGCAGCGGCTTCCGACTTCATGACGGAAATTTCTTTTGAGGTATCGTTTAAGATTTTCTGGGCGGAAGATTTTCCCTCTGCCGTATAGGTCGCCGCAATATTGTTTCTCTCCGAAATCATGCGTTCATAGACGGACTGTTTATTATCATCCGGCATATCCAGCGATTTTGTCTCCACCGCGATAACCTCGATCCCGTAGCCGTCCAGAGACTTCCCTATATTTTCGCAGATGTCCAGCGCCAGCTTTCCATCCCGGTTTTCAATGATTTCCGCCTGATCCATATTGGAAATGACGGATTTCATGGAAGAAAAGACCGTGGCGCTGATCCTGGACTGGGCCTGGGCTACCTGTCCGTTTAAATGACGGGTAAACAGCACCGGATCGGAAATTTTCCAAAGCACAAACGCGTCCGCGATCATGGTCTTTTTATCCTTTGTTATCACGTCGGACTTCGGAATATCGTATAGCTGCAGTTCCTTCGGAACCGGCGTATTGTCCTGAATGAAGGGAACCTTAAACGATACCCCCGGCTCCTCCACCACTTTCACAATTTCTCCGAATTGCTTAATCAGCATATATTCATCGGGATAGGTCACCACAATTGCGGATGACAAAACAATTACCGCCGCCAGCGCGATGACGATGCCCAATCCTTTTTTCACATTTTTCATTCTCCATCCTCCTGTGCATTTTCCTCCGCGCCGTTTTGCGTCTGCTGCGCCGCGCTTTCATTCCGGACGCTGTCGGAACCGGACCGGCTTGTAAAGGTATCCAGAGGCAGAAGCTTCTGTGTGCCGCTTTCATCCACAATATAGACTCGCAGGCTGGGAAGCACTTCTTCCATGGTCTCATAGAACATTCTCTGTTTTGTAATCAGCGGATATTTCATATATTCCGCATACATCTGTTCAAAACGGGAAACCTGGCCTTCGGCCTCGTTAATTCTCGCCTCTTTTTCCGCCTCCGCATCCTTGATGATCTGATCGCATTCCGCTTCGGCCGCCGGAATCTGCTCATTGCGCTCCTTATTGGCGTTATTGATCGCAGTTTCCTTTCCCTGCTTCGCATTTTCCACATTTTTAAACGCGTTGAGCACTTCCGTTGTAGGCGGGAAAGCGTCCTGAATCGTGATGCTCACGACCGCCAGTCCGATATCCTCTTCGATCATGCGCTGCGTCAGCTTTTCCTGTATTTCGGACTGAATTTCCGATTTGCCGGTGGTGATCACATCGTCCACATTATAAATGCCGACGGTATCGCGGATGTAAGACTGGGCGAGCATTTTCAGCGTCGCTTCCGGATTTTCGGAAGCATACAGATATTTCACCGGATCGCTTACCATATAGGATAAATAAAAATCCGTATTGACGAAATTAAAGTCCTTCGTAATCATCACGGATTCCTCGTCGATGGATTCCCCCGTGTCCGGATCATATCCGATAGGCATCCCCATAATCACTTTAGAGACTTTCTGCACCTTCTGGATAAACGGGATCTTAAAATGCAGCCCCGCCTGAGATTCCGCCACAGGATTTCCAAGCGTCGTCACCACCGCATAGTTTTCTTCATCCAGCACATAATAGCAATTTGCCCCGACAAAAAGCGCCAGCACAATCACCAGAACCGGAATCAGTTTTTTAAACGGAAAGCTTCTGCAAATCCGCCTTCCGTTTGCGTCATAAGTTTCCGTTCCGCTGTTTTTTCCTCTTCCGGAAAAACTGCCGAACGGATTGTTCCTGTTAAATCCATCGTTTCCATTCATCATTTGCAAGCCTCCTTTTTTCGTGCCGCCATTTCCCCTCTGACAAGAATTAATTTATTCTATCATCAATCGCGGTATTCTTCAACTTCGGCGTATCAAAAAAACGGGACCCTAAAATGAAATTTTGAATTCCACCGCCCGCTTATGCGGTGGAATTCACTCCC
>JAUNGC010000023.1 GCA_030524745.1 Eubacteriales bacterium
ACTCAATGTGCTTACGAAGGGCGATGTGCGAGAAAAGGCATTCGCCAAAGAAGAAGTTTGGCAGCGACTTTATTTTGGCAAGGCGAGGGAATCGTTGCGCAGGCGGTATTACAATATTGTGGCACGGGTGAAGTTCCGGGATTTGCTTGCAGTCTGTAAGCGCATTCGCAAAGAGTATGAGCAGGAGGGTGCGTAGAGAATTTTGCAACACGATTATGCGCGCGAAGCATTGTAAGCAAGGAGTTTGTAAACACGATTATGTGCGCGGGATGTTGGAAAACATGACATGCAGGAATTTTTCCCTTAGAAAAAGCACATAAATGGCGCATCTATAAGATATTTAATGATTTTAAAAGGGCAAGAAGGAAAGGTGAACCATGCAAAAAAATACGAGAAAAGGCGCAAAAATCGTGACTGCATTTGGATATATCGTGCGGATTGAGGATGGTAAAAGATGGGAAGGCGGGATCAGCACAAAGAAAGGTTCTAAGTCGAAGTATGCTTTGACAGACATTAAGATTCGCGGAGAGAGCCGTGAGGCGGTCATGGCGCAGATCGAGCAGCTTCTTGCGATTTACCCATTGGAAAAGGAACGAAACTTTAAAGATTTGTCTGGCTATGTCGCAAATGTTGAAAGGTGGTGACGGAATGGCTTTACGATGGAATGATGCTGCGGCGGTTCGGAGATCGCTGGCGAATGTGGCGAACAAGGCGC
Organism: Eubacteriales bacterium; assembly: GCA_030524745.1. Classification (GTDB taxonomy): domain Bacteria; phylum Bacillota; class Clostridia; order Lachnospirales; family Lachnospiraceae; genus Gallintestinimicrobium. The sequence goes on from JAUNGC010000023.1 coordinate 716, forward strand.
TGAATAAAGAGCTTCCAATACCATATTGGAGGACGGCGGTGGAAAGTGCAAAAGTTATTGTGCAATGTCTTGAGTTGGAACAGGCGCAAAAGGATCGGGAGAAGAAATAAAGATTTAAAATCGAAAAACCTGCTGCCGGAAAAGCCCATGCGGCAGCAGGCGCGTGATCAGATATTCAGCTTTGAAAGGTTGATAGAAAAGCCGAGGTAGATGCCAACGGGGATATCATCAGTAAAATCATACTGCATCATATCATCATTGGCGAAATTATATACCAGGACAATATCTTTTCGGGGATCGACAATCCAATATTCTCGGACACCTGCAGAACGGTATTTAAAAAGCTTTGTCATATAGTCCATGCGGACGCTGCCAGGGGAAACTATTTCAATGATCCAGTCTGGCGCGCCGACACACCCTTTATCATTTAATTTGTTCGGATCACAAATGACGCTGATGTCCGGCTCCACATAGTTTCGGTCATTTTGATTTAAGAAAACGGCAAACGGTGCGATATCAACCTCACAAGTCCCGTGTTGGCTGTCAATATAATCGGCAACGTGGCGGGAGAGGGATAAAAGGATTTTCTGATGCTGGCGGCTGGGCGGTGCCATGTAATAAATCTGACCATCAATCAGTTCCGCGCGGGTTCCTTCCGGCAGGGCGTAAATATCGTCAATGGTGTAAACTTTGTTTTGTGCTAATGCCATAGGCGTGCTCCTTTCATGTGATGCAATGAAATATTATATTCTTGTGCCATCTGGAAAAGAAAATTCAGATATCCATGTACCACCCAAAATATCCGCAATTTGTTCGAGTTCCTCTTTAGTAAGAGTGTTTCGCTTTACTTTTTGATTTAGATTTGATGGCGTTGTTCCTATTCTGCGGGCGAGTTCCGCTTGACTTATTCCTTTGTATGATAATGCCATGCTTAATTTTTGCGCGATTGTCATGATACTACCTCCTATACTTATATGATACATCAAACGCTTAACAAAGTCAAACAAACAATTTGAAATATTTAGCAAACACTTGTTAAAAATGCTTGACAATATTAAGCAAATACTGTATACTTATATCATAAACAAGAGAACAGAACAGCGAAGAGTGAAAACGAAGTGACGAAAGCGAACCGGAGACACTCACACAACACCGGGAAACAGGATAAGGGGATAAGGGGATAATGAGACGGACGAGATTCCTAAGATACTTTAAAGCCTGCCGGGGCTGATCCGAACCTCTAAAAAGTGAAGGGAGATAACCACCATGACAGAAAGAATGATCGAGAACCGCATCAAGAAATTAAAAGAGATCGAAGCGCAGCAGGAGGCGCTGGAAGCCCAGGCAGAAGCGATCCGGGCAGAACTGAAAGCTGATCTGGATGAAAAGGGGCTGGACGAGTTGAAAACAAAGAATTTCCTTATCAAGTGGAAAGAGATCGTCAGCAACCGTCTGGATGGCAAAGCATTAAAGGCAGCGCTGCCGGATGTGTACAGCCAGTTTGTAAAAGCTTCATCCTCCCGCCGCTTCACAATCGCATGACCGGACTGATAAAAAGAACATAGGCAGCAGGAGCGGCATTCACGGAGCCTGCTGCCGGACACATACCAAAGGAGGAACAGATTTTATGAGGTTTAACACCAGCAATTACCGTTCTATTACGGGCAAAAAGGGCATTTCTGACGAAGAGGTGAGGAAACGCGCAGGTCTGTCAGAAAAGACGTTTTCGTGGATTTTAGAGAACCGATTCATTGAGGTTCAGACATTGGAACTGATCGCGGATGCAGTCGGATGCACTGCGGGTGAACTTTCCGCACCGGATTCCACGATGGCAAGTGAAAACTGCATCGAGTGGGGCAAGGATCAGAAGTGCGCAACGCTGACGCTTTCACAGCGCCGGATCATTACCAGAGTGGAGAAGCTGGCGCAATTCCACCCGGGAGAATGTCAGATCGTGGTTAGAAATCCGGATGGAAGTATCTGCGCGCATGTTCCGGCTGAATGGATCAGAGTAAATCCGGTAAGGGTTACAACAGAAAAACAGAAAGAAAGTGCACGGTGCAAGATTAGAGAATACAACCTAAAACACGGGAGTGCGCCGCATGATTTGGGGTAAATTTCAATTATTTTCACTTCGGTGTACAAATTATAGGGTAAAGGGATTTAAAGCGGAATTTACTCAAATTACACTGATAACACAGGAAATAAAAAAGCCCTTGCCAGCGCGCCAACACTGACAGAGGGCAGTAACCCGACAACTACGCAAAGTGGGGTATGCAGAAAGTATAGCACGCCTGCTGCCCTCTTGAAAAGTATTTTTGGAGGATTTTAAAAGCAATGAATGTTATGAAAAGTGCGCAATGTATAGAGGAAATGCAGGCAATCGCAAAAATGATTGATGAGGAAAACGGGGCCGGAGCCGCGGATGAGATGTTTACATTTGTATTTCATTTCACGTTTCGGCTGGCGCAGAACTGGTGGGGACTGTTGGGAGCAGAGCGAAAGAGACGCTGTGGGGGTGAGAAGATGAGTTATAAGGAATTGATTCATGAAATGATAGATCAGATTGCTGATGAAAGGTTTTTAAGACAGGTTTATACGATCGTGGCAATACATTTACGGAGGAAAAGCGCGTGACAGACTACAAGAAATCGATTATTGAAATGATCGAAAATATAGATGAGGACTGGCTGTTGGCACAGGTCTTTCGGTTTATCAAGAATATGACTGCATGAAAAGGATGAATAACGGGCGGCGGTTTATATCCTGCTGCCGTCCGGGAGAGAAGGGTGGTGCAATATGGCAAAAAGATTACCGGCAGGAATCCGGCAGCGTTCAGACGGTAGATTTGAAAGCAGATTTACCGTAGATGGGAAGCGCTACAGTGTATACAGTGATACGATGAAAGAATGTAAGGAAAAAGAGACCGAACTTCGGGAGAAGATCAAAAACGGTCTATATACCCAAAACCGGAATTTAGCTCTTGACCGTTATTTTGATGAGTGGATGAATGCGAGAAAGGGGACTGTAAAAGGTGCGACGCACTCTCTTGTGAAAGGTCGTTATAAAAATCATATAAGGCCGGCACTGGGAAAGCGGAAAATCGTGGATATTGAAAAGCGGGAGATTGTCCAGTTACAACAGTCTCTGGCGGAGAAAATGAAACCGACAAGTGTAAATTGTATCATAACACTATTGAAAGGGATATTGAATGATGCGGTGAATGACGGCATTATTATAAAAAACCCGGCAGCAGGCGTTAAAACATTGCGTGAGAGCGGCGCGGTGGCGACGGAAACTATTCACCGGGCATTAACGACAAAGGAGCAGACGGCTTTTGTACAGGAAGCACGCCATGAGTGGCTTTATGAAATGCTGATGCTGCTTTTGTGCACCGGAATGCGCCAGGGTGAAGCTGCTGCGTTGAAATGGTCCGATATTGATTATGTAAATGGTGTGATCCATGTTACAAAAACGCTGACCAAAACCCACGACGGGAAATATACCATAGGCGAAACGAAGTCAAAGGCCGGAACACGGGATATTCCGCTCACAGACACGACAAAGGGCATTTTAAAGAGCCAAAAAGAGAAGCAAATACTGATTCATGGGAATGTGATTTCGCTTTCCAATAATGTGTTTGAAGGGGCACGGGGCGGAATCGTTCATGATCGGTGTGTGATCTGCGCGATTGAAAACACGTTGAAGCGGCTGGCGGCAAGGAAGATATACATTGAACGGTTTACCAGCCACGCATTACGTGACACATTTGCCACAAGGTATATTGAAAACGGTGGCAGCCTGCAGACCCTGAAAACGATATTGGGACATACCAGCCTGAAAATGACTGCAGATTTGTACGCTCATGTTCTGCCGAACACGAAGAAAGAGGAAATGGACAAAATAAGCATAGCTTTTGAAGCGGTGACAGGGTAACGCCTGCTGCCGCTTTTTTTACCCCGCAATTTACCCCAATTGATACCCCGATTTGCCCTCAAAAGAGCATGGAAACGGACAGCGTGCATCAAACTGTAATAAAACGATTGTAAGATAAATTTTCCCTGTATTTATGCGGCCTGAAAGCAGCGTAATAACACGTAACGGAACAGGACAAAGGGGAAGTAAAACATCTTCACATTATTTTAATACTTTTTCCAATGATTTTATGATATACTGACTTTGTCGGCGACGGCGCAGGCATCCTTTTTGGCGCCGTTTTCGCGCGGAAAACCGACTGCGGGGCCGGGAAAGCGTCCGCCGCAGAACGTCTCTGCAAAGAGCAAACGTCTTTACAAGCGCCGTCTCTACAAAGTGCTTGAAAAAAGAGGAAAAAGCGATATACTATAAAAGACAGTCCTGCCGTCCGGGAAAAATCGCGCGGCATGAATGAAATCAAATCCGGAGAACTTTCCAATGAACATAAATTCCATGATATTTCTGACGGCCTTTCTGCCTGTCGTGTTTGCGGCGGACAGGCTGTGCGTGCGTAACATAAAAGCGAAAAATGTGCTGCTTTTGCTGGCGAGTCTCGTGTTTTATGCGTGGGGCAATCCGGCGCATCTTTTGCTGCTGTTTTTGTCGATTGCGGTCAATTTCTGCCTGGGGATTGTGATCGACGCAAAGCGGGAGAATAAAAAGGCGGCGAAGGCCGCGCTGGCAGCAGGGGTTATCATCAATCTTGGCATGCTGGGCTATTATAAATATTTCAATGCGCTGCTGGGTCTTTTAAACGACATCAGCGGCAGGCAGATTTTTGAGCAGAAGGGCATTTCCCTGCCGATCGGCATTTCTATCTTTACATTCGGGACGATTTCCTATCTGGCAGATATTTACCGGGGGCATTATCGGGCGGAGAAAAATCCGGTCGATATGGCGCTTTATGTGTCCTTTTTTCCTAAGATATCCGTGGGGCCTATCGCCCGGTATAAAGATATCGGGCCGCAGCTTAAGGCGCGGACGATCAGCGAGGAAAAGACCATAGAGGGCATTCGGAGATTTTCCTACGGGCTGGCAAAGAAAGTGTTGCTGGCCAATATTCTGGGGACCTATATCGACAAGGTATACAGTCTGGGCTTTGCGGATGTGACGGGCACGATGGCCTGGGTGGCGGCGATTCTGTATCCGCTGCAGATTTATTATGATTTTTCGGGCTTTGCGGATATGGCCGTGGGCCTTGGCAAGATGTTCGGCTTTGACATCTGTGAAAACTTTGATTATCCTTATCTGTCCGGCTCCATTCAGGAATTCTGGCGCAGATGGCATATCTCTTTGGGAAGCTGGTTCCGCGACTATCTTTATATTCCGCTGGGCGGCAACCGCAAAGGGAAAATGCGCACCAATCTGAATCTGATGATTGTCTTTCTTGCGACGGGGCTCTGGCACGGCGCAGCCAGCGGCTATATTGTCTGGGGCGTGATTCAGGGCGTGTGTCTGATCGCGGAGCGGGCCGGTCTGAAAAAGATTCTGGAAAAAACCAAAGTGCTCAAATATATTTATACGGAACTCGTCGTCATATTCGGCGAAGTTATTTTCCGGGTGGGGAATTTCAGCTATGCGCTCCGATATTTGAAACGTATGGTTCTGCCGTGGCGTTATACGACCAGCGCTTATGCGATGCAGGAGTTGATGTCCAACCGCTGTATGGTGACGGCGCTGATCGCGCTGCTGGGAATCGGCATTATACAGGTGTTTGTGAAGAAGTGCTGCCCCGCTGTTGCGCGCTTAAAGGGCGGTAAGCTGGATATGCTTTATTGTATGTGTCTGGTAGCGGCGTCCATGCTGCTTCTTATAAACGGCACCTATAATCCGGCGATTTACCTGAATTTCTAGTCAGGGTTGAAGAGGAGTTTGAGAATGAAAAATAAAAATGCGGCACTGTGGCTGATCTGCTTCGCGCTGCTTTTGATCGGACCGAGGCTGGTATGGACGGTGGCTGCAGAGCGGTTTGAGACGGCGGCGACGGAAAATACGGTGGTGACGGAATTTCCGAAGCTGACAAAAGAGAACTTCGGCAGTTACGGGACGTCTCTGGAAAGCTGGTTTGACAGTAACCTTCCTTTCAGAAGCCAGTTGATTTCTTTCAGCAGTCTGGCGGATATCCGGCTGTTTCAGGAACGTTCCATCAACGATAAGGTGGTGCTGGGAGATAATAACTGGTTATTTTACAGCGAAGAAAGCAATATTGATGATTATAAGGGAAGCAATTTATACAGCGAAGAGCAGCTTCAACAGATTGCGCAGAGCCTGACCGCCTCAAAGGAATATCTGGACAAACGGGGCTGCGAATTTGTGGTATTTATCGCGCCGAACAAGGAAACGATTTACGGGGAGGGAAATCTGCCTTCCTATTATAAAAAAGGAGAACTGACCAGGGCGCAGCAGGTGGTGGAATATCTGCGGGAAAATACGGAGGTTCGGGTGGTATTTCCGGTAGAAGAACTGCTGCAGTACAAGGATGAATATTCCTTGTACTGGCACTATGATACCCACTGGAACGTGGGAGGCGGATATATCGGCACCCGGGCGCTTTTGGGAGAACTGGGAATCGAAATCCCGCCCGTGGAAGAGGTGACCTATACGCCGGATACATTTTCGGAATACGATCTGGCGCGGATGATGAATCTCCAGGAATATTATGAAGAAAAGATGCCCGCCGATGTGAATTATTTCGTGACAGGGTATCCGTTTAACAATATGCAGACTGTTTCCGGTGATTCTTCCACTGCATTGATTTATCATTCCGACTCTCCGGACGAACGGAAGCTGTTTCTGGTATGGGATTCCTTTGCGGGGGCTATGGTCAACGTGCTGGCCAGCAGTTTCCGGGATTGTTATATGGTGGGCTGGAACATTTCCTGGGACCAGTCTCTGATAGATGAGCAGAATCCGGACGTATTTGTTCTGGAACTGGGCGAAAGAAGGATGGATTATCTGAGCACGTTTTGCTTAACAGAGTGATTGATAGAAGGTAGCTTATGGCGGCACAGTCAAAAAAGGGTGGATCTTTTGTAAAACAGGCGGGAATTCTGGCGGCGGCCGGAATCATATGCAGGATCATCGGGCTTTTGTACAGGAGTCCGCTGACCGGCATTATCGGTGAGACCGGAAACGGTTATTATGCGCCGGCGTACCGCGTGTATCAGATGATCCTGCTGATTTCTTCATACAGCATCCCGGCGGCGGTATCCAAGGTGATTTCACAGCGGCTGGCGGTGCGTCAATACAGGAATGCGCAGCGGATTTTTCAGTGCGCAATTCTTTATGTTGTCGTCGTGGGAGGCGTGGCAAGTCTGTTCGCGTTTCTGGGCGCCGACTTTTTAAGCCCCGGCAAGGCAGCTATGGTGCTTCGGACGCTGGCGCCGACCATTTTCCTGTCGGGCCTGCTGGGCGTTTTGCGGGGCTATTTTCAGGCGAACAAAACGATGGTGCAGACTTCGGTTTCGCAGATTATCGAGCAGATCCTGAATGCGCTGGTGAGCATCGGCGCCGCGTTCTTGCTGATGCAGGCTTTTTCCGCAGAGGATGAAAAGACGCAGGCGGCCTGGGGCGCTGTGGGAAGCGCGCTGGGAACCGGGATCGGCGTCGCCGTCGCCCTGCTTTTCATGTTTTTCCTTTATCAGGTCAACAAACCGGTGATACGCAGGCGGATTGCGAAGGATTCGTCGAAAAAGCTGCTGTCCACCGGAGAAATTTTCAGGATTATTATTTTCATGGTGACGCCGGTTATTTTAAGCACCTTCGCTTACAATGCCAGCGCGCTCATCAACCAGACGCTGTATTTGAATATCATGCAGTCGGTGCATGGAGAGAGTCTGGACGAACTTCTGGTGATTAACGGTATTTACGACACGGAAGCGGTGGGCCTTTCCAATATCCCGATCGCAATCGCATCCGCGATGGCCTCCGCCATCCTGCCCAGCATTGCGGGCAGCTTTGAAACGAGGAATCTGAAAGAAGTGAACGGCAAGATCCAGACGGCCATCAAAACGATTATGTTTCTCGCCATTCCTGCGGCGGTGGGGATGACAGTCCTGGCGCGGCCGATCATCTGGCTTTTATATCCGACGACGGCGGAAGCGAGCAAGGATCTGGGCGGCGGCTTGCTGGCGGCGCTGGGCGCGAGCATCGTTTTTTACTCCCTTTCTACGTTGAGCAATGCGATTCTGCAGGCGGTGGGAAAGGCGACAAAGCCGGTGACGAATGCCGTGATCGCGCTGGCGGTGCAGTCGGCGGTGGCGGCGCTGCTGCTGGCGTTTACCGGACTGGGGATTTACAGCCTGCCGGTTGCCGTAACAATTTATTCTTTCCTGATGTGTGTGTTAAACGGAATTTCCGTGAAGAGCGCTACGGGATACCGGCAGGAGGCGGTCAACACGTTTTTGCTTCCTTTCTGGGCTTCCGTTCTGATGGGAGTGGCGGTCGCAGTCGTCTATTACGGGCTGATGATGCTGCTTCCGGAACAATATATTTATAATGCGGTATGCATTTGTTTATCCGTGTTGTGCGGCGTGCTTGTGTATTTTGCATTGGTGCTGAAGTTTGGCGCCATGAAGAAAAAGGAACTGTTGGCGATGCCGGGGGGCGGCGTTATTGTGAAATTTGCGGTAAAATTCCATTTTCTTCGCAAGTGATAGCGTAAAATTGTAACATATTTGTAATAAAACATGAAAAAAACTGGATTTTTACGGCGTACGGGGGTATAATAGCATCGATTGTGATTGCCCGCCGACTGGCAGAAGGATGTCGTGTGAACGACGGATTGTGAGGAAATATGAAGAAGTGGAGTTTATTTTGTGCGGCTGTAGGTATGGCGGCGGCGCTTTGCGCCTGCGGGAATACTTCTGCCGAATCGGAAGAACATGCGATTGAAAGTTCGGAAACAGAAATAATAGAAGAAACTGTGATGGAAGAGAGCGCGCCGGCAGAGGCAGCGGAAACGGAAAGCGAGGAGGCGCCGGCGGAGGAGCCGAAGATCGTCAGCTATCTGACGGGGCTGGAGTGTACAGAAGAAGAGCGGGAGGCGCGTCCTCTTGCCGTCATGCTGAATAACATTAAGGCGGGCTGCCCGCAGGCCGGAATCGGACAGGCTTCCGTCATTTATGAAGCGCCGATGGAGAAGGCGGACGTGACCCGTCTGATGGCGTTGTTTGAAAACTGGCAGGATATGGATTATATGGGCTATATCCGCAGCAGCAGAGATTATTTTGTGTATTGCGCGTTGGAATTTGACGCGATTTATGCCCATTTCGGACAGGCTACCCCTTATGTGGGGGATCTGTTAAACAGCGACCTGGTGGATAACATCAGCGGCGCGACGGCGGGAATCGACCGCCCTGCGACCAAAGCGTTCATGCGTACGGAAGAAAGAAAAGCGCCGCATAACGTTTACAGCACCGGAGAGAGCATGCTGGAGGCAGTGGAAAAATTCGGTTATAGCCTGACCTATCATGACACGCATAAGCAAAAGTTCGTTTTCATGCCTCCCGGGAAAAGAATTACCTATGACAACGGCGTGAATGCGACGCTTTTATATCCGGGCGGAAAAAGCACGGGAATCGCAAACGGGTATTCCAATGTGCAGGCATATTTCGAGTATAATGAGGAAGATGGGAAGTATTACCGTTATCAGTATGGCGGAGAGCATATCGATGAACTGACGGGCGAACAGCTTGCGGTGGATAATGTCATTTTCCAGTATTGTGATGGCGAATATCGGGACAGCAACGGTTATTTGGCGTTTCAGGTCCATGGTGGTTACGAGGAGGATGCAAAGGAGAGCGGAAGCTACCGGGTGCAGATTTTCTCCGGCGGTAAGATGATAGAAGCGACATGGATTCGTCTTTCCGATACGGAGCCGGCCATTTACGTAGGCGAAGACGGCAACAGCGTTATTTTGAATCCGGGCAAGACCTGGATCTGCCTGATTTGGAACGATCATGCGGACGACGTGGTGATTGAATAATTTTCGGTCATGTGACAAAAAAATAGCGGTGAGGGTATCCGACAGTTTTCAAAAGATAAAATGAGAGGTGCTGAAAATGAAACAGGTGTGGAACAGCTTCCGGTTGGCATTTTCCATGTATTCCATTTTTCCTGCCCGTCAGGTGGAAAAGAACAAAGAGAATATGAAATATATTCTCATATTTGTACCGTTAATCGGCGCGATTATCGGATTTTTGATCAGAGAGTGGATGATTTTCAGCCCGTATTTGATCGATAAAGACTTATTGGGCGCCGTGATTTGTGTGATGCTGCCGACCTTTTTGTCGGGCGGCGCTTCTCTGGACGGGTTTTTCAGGACGGTGGACGCTCTCTGCTCTCATCAGTCCAGAGAAGGGAAACTGGAAATTTTAAAGGACTCTCACAGCGGGTACTTTGCAATTATCATTTGCGTTTGTTATTTTTTCCTGATTGTCGGTTTATGGAGCGAAATACCGCTTGGAAGCTGGCCTGTTCTGGCATATGGGTTCGTTTTGTCCAGAGCGCTTTACGGCTTATCCATTGTCTTTTTCAGACATACCCAGGAAAGCAAATGTTCTCTCTATGTGGCGAAGGGCAAAAGTAAGATGGTGATTGCAATTTTCTTATTTGCATGGCTGATTGTCAGCGTGGTGGGAATGCTGATGAGCGATGTTCAGGTTGCGGTTCCCTGTCTGATCGGCGCGGCGCTGGCATTTTTGTATTATTGTTACGTGGCATTCCGCCATTTTGGAGGAATTACGGAAGACATTGCGAGTTTCTTTGTGAATGTATGTGAGATCATGATGCCGTTGGTCGTGCTGTTGACGAATATTGTAACCAGACTGGATTTTGCAGATTATATGATGTAAATAGAGGTAAATAATCAGGCGGTAAGCCAATTGAAAAACGCTATGCGGAAGAGATTTCAACTGCATAGCGTTTTTTGCTGCAATTACGAAACTGACTGCGCCAACTGCTCTTTGGCATAGACGGCAGCTCCCAGCATGCCGGCGGCGTCGCCTAAAACAGCGGTGACGATCGTGCATGCGCCGTAAGGAATCCGCAGCGCGTGGCTGTCCAGCACGTCGCGCGTGTACTGTAAGAGACGGTCGCCCATGTTGGACATACCGCCGCCGACGATGATGATTTCCGGGTTATAGAGACTGAACACGGCGCAGAGCCCGTAACCCAGCAGTTCGCCGGTTTCCTGCATGGTTTCGATCACGACGGGATCGCCTTTGTCGTAGGCTTTGGATAACATATCCGCGGTGACCGCTTCCAAATCATTGTCGACCCATTCGCAGATGACGCTGTGGCGGCCTTCCTGCACCTTTTCGCGGAACGTGCGCAGAATGCCCAGCGCGGATACATAGCGGCCCAGACAGCCGCTGCTGCCGCAGCGGCATTCCCGCCCCTGCCGGTACATATTGATATGGCCGATTTCTCCGGCGGAGCCGGTGGCGCCGTAGATTACGCGTCCGTCCACGACGGCGGCGCCGCCAAGCCCCGTGCCCAGTGTAATCATGAGCACATTCCGGCGGTTTTTCCCTGCGCCGAATTTCCACTCGCCGTACAGATTGACGCGCGCGTCGTTGTCGATGTAGGTGGGAATTCCCAGATGATTTTCCATCCAGGCGACGATCGGTACCTCTTCCCATTTCGGGAAATTCGGGGAAAAGCGGGAGATTCCGTTTTTGATATCCAATATGCCGGGCACCCCCATGCCCATACAGCAAATGTCGTCCGAAGACAGATGCAGTTCTTCCAGCAAATCGTTGACCGTATTATAAATGCGGGTGAGCACATGCTCAGATCCGTAAGTGACTTCCGTGGGTGAACGCTTTTCACCGACCTTGCGAAATGTTTCATTAAAAATGGATACTTTAATATTGGTGCCGCCTAAATCGACGCCGATGTAATGGTTTTTCATAGATACCTCCGGCAGTGCCTGCGCAGCCTGTATGCAGCAGGCATTTTGCATCTGCATATAGACTTATCATATCACAGGTGGATTCATATTCCAATGAAAATGAGGGGCATTTGTTGGAAAATCCGGATCTGTGTGATAGGATGGAACAGGAGAATAAAAATTTTGCGGAAGGAAAAAGGAATTAATAGCGGCGATAGTAAAGTTGTGATAGAATAACGTAGAAGTTGTCCGATACGCAGGACGGCAGTTTAGAAGGAAAGAGGGAAAGAGAATGATAGCGGAACAATATAGAGAGATGCTGGGGGCAAAATCGGTGATCCGAACGTTGGCGGAAAAGGCGGCAGAGCGGGCGAAGGTCATCGGCAGGGAGAACGTATTTGATTACAGCCTGGGGAATCCGTCGGTTCCCGCGCCGCAATGCTTTACCGATGTGATGATCCGGCTGTTAAAAGAGAAGGATCCGATGGAACTGCACGGATACAGTCCGACGCTGGGGATTCCTTCCGTAAAGGAGAAGATCGCAAAATCTTTGAACGAGCGGTTCGGCATGAATTACGGACCGGAGCACATTTTTCCGACTTCTGCGGCCGCGTCTGCGCTTTCCCATGCGCTCCGTGCGGTCACGGCGCCGGGAGACGAGGTGTTGACCTTTGCGCCCTTTTTCCCGGAATATCATCCGTATGTGGATCTGACCGGAGCGGTGCTCAAAGTAGTGCCTGCGGATATGAAGGCGTTCCAGATCAACTTTGAGGCGTTCGAAACGATGCTGAACGAGAAGACGGCGGCGGTGCTGATTAATACGCCCAACAATCCATCGGGTGTCGTGTATTCGGCCCAAACGCTGACAAAGCTGGCGGAAGTGCTGACGAAAAAGAGCGGCGAATACGGACATGACATTTTCCTGATTTCAGACGAGCCTTACCGGGAGATCGTATTTGACAAAAAGCAGCAGCCCTATGTTTCCAAATTTTATGCGAATACCATTTCCTGTTATTCCTTTTCCAAGGCGCTGTCTTTGCCGGGCGAGAGAATCGGCTATCTGGCGGTCAATCCCGCCTGCCCGGATGCGGCGACGATCGTGAACATGTGTGGACAGATTTCCCGCGGGATCGGCCATAACTGTCCGACCTCCCTTTTACAGCTTGCGGTGGCGGAAGTGCTGGATCAGACGTCGGATTTTGGCATATATGAGAAAAACCGGAATCTGCTCTATGAATGTCTGACGGATATCGGGTTTGAAGTGGTAAAACCGGATGGGACATTTTATATTTTCCCGAAGGCGCTGGAAGAGGATGCCGTCGCGTTTTGCCAAAAGGCGTTAGAATATGATCTGGTGCTGGTCCCGGCGGATACCTTCGGCTGCCCGGGATATTTCAGAATGGCGTATTGTATCGATACGGAGAAGGTGGAACGTTCCCTGCCCGTATTGCGGAAGTTTGCCAAAGAGGTATATGGCAAGTAAAACGGTTGCAGGCATTGTCAGTCATAAAGGAGGCATATATATGTTGTATCAGGCCGGTTTGGTTCTGGAAGGCGGCGGCATGAAGGGCGTTTATACTTCGGGCGTGCTGGATTTCTTTCTGGAGAAGGGGATCGATTTTGCAAAATGTTACGGCGTATCCGCAGGAGCGTGCACGCTGTGCAGCTATCTTTCCAAACAAAAGGGACGGGGATTAGCCACGACGGTGGATTATCTGAAGGATAAAAATTATTGCAGCGTTTACAGTCTGCTTACGTCCGGGGATCTTTTCAATGTGGATATGTGTTATCATCAGATTCCGGACCGCTTAAATCCCTATGATTATGAAGCTTTTGACCAAAATGAGAGCAAAGGCTATGCGGTGGTGACGAATATCGAAACAGGCCTTCCGGAATATATACCGCTTCGGGATATGCACACGGATATAGAGGCGGTGCGCGCGTCGGCGTCCCTGCCGCTGGTATCCCGCAACGTCAGAATCGGAAACCATCTGTATCTGGACGGCGGTATGTCGGATCCGATTCCGCTGATGCACTCCGTCACGGACGGAAACCGTAAAAATGTGGTGGTCATGACCAAAGAAGTGGGGTATCGGAGAAAGCCTTCCGGGCAGCTTGCCCTGATAAAAGCGAAATACAGAAAATACCCCAAAGTTTATGAATTGATGAAAAACCGGCATATTGAATATAATAAAACGCTGGATTATATTCAGGAACAGGTGAAAAACGGGACGGCTTTTCTCATTCAGCCCAAACATAAAAGTGAGGTGGGACGGATTGAGAAGGACCGGGATAAATTGCAGGCGCTTTATCAGGAAGGCTATGAAGAAGCCGCGGAACGCTATGAAGAACTGATTGCGTTTCTGGAAAGATGACGCTTTTGGAAAATGTAACAGACGATTGCGGAAGACCTGCAAAACAGAGCATTGTGTTTTTTTAATAGAACAGAGAGGAGAGAAATGTGGAAACATTTATTGAGATTATAAAGGCGGCGCTTTTTGGCATCGTGGAAGGAATTACGGAGTGGCTTCCGATCAGCAGCACGGGGCATATGATTTTGCTCAATGAATTTGTGCATATGAATGTGAGCCAGGACTTCTGGGATATGTTTCTGGTAGTCATTCAGTTGGGGGCGATTCTGGCTGTAGTTGTGTTGTATTGGAATAAAATATTCCCCTTTGATTTTTCAAGGAATGCCAGGAGCGTGATTAAAACGGATATCTTCGTGATGTGGTTTAAGATCCTGGTTGCCTGCATTCCGGCGGCGGTTGTGGGACTCCTTTTCGATGAGATTCTGGAAAAATATTTGTACAATCCGATCACGGTGGCGGTCATGCTGATTTTGTTCGGCATCGGATTTATCGTCATCGAAAACAGAAACCATGGAAAAAAAGCGGTGGTGCGCAGCTTAAAGAAGCTGACCTATAAGGATGCGTTGATTATCGGCCTGTTTCAGTTGATCGCCGCAATCTTTCCCGGCACATCCCGTTCCGGGGCAACCATTCTGGGAGGCCTGATGATCGGCGTTTCCCGCACGGTGGCGGCGGAGTTTACATTCTTCCTGGCGATTCCCGTCATGCTGGGGGCCAGTCTTTTAAAGATTGTGAAATTTGGATTCGCTTTCAGCGGAAATGAGGCGATGATCCTGATAGTGGGCATGGTGGTGGCGTTTGTGGTGTCCATCATTGTGATCCGTTTCCTGATGAGTTACATCAAAAAGCATGATTTCAAGGCATTTGGCTGGTACCGTATTGTGCTGGGTGCGTTGGTATTATTCTATTTCTTCGTGGTGAAAAGATTTTTGGCGGTATAGCACAAAACCGGCAGTTATCCGGCGTATCAAAGCCGCAGGCGTCCTGATATGGAAGCCTGCGGCTTTTTGAGTGCAATGACGGCGAATGTCTGGTGTCTGGAAAGAAGATGTTATCGTTTTGAAGATAGGAAGATGTAATCATCAATAAGGGATTGACATTACTGTCTAATGCTGTTAGACTATAAATGTCTAATAACATTAGACTAAAACGCCGATCCGGATGCGTGGTGAATTGCAAACCGGGTAAAAATCCGGACAAACCGGACAGGGAGGGATATGGAATGGAACAATATAAACTGGGAGAAATGGAACAGAGATTCGCGGATCTGATCTGGGAGCATGAGCCGGTCGGTTCCGGGGAACTGGTAAAATTGTGCGAAAAGGAATTTGGATGGAAAAGGACGACGACTTACACGATGTTAAAGAGACTTTGTGAAAGAAAGATTTTCGCCAATGAAAGCAGTACGGTCGTAGCGCTCATGACAAAAGAGGAATTTGGGGCGGCTCAGGGGGAACAGTTCCTCAACGAAACTTTTGGCGGTTCTTTGCCGGGATTTCTGGCGGCGTTTTCCAAAAGAAAAAGGCTGAGCGAAAAGGAGATTGAGGCGTTAAGAAATCTGATTGAAGATTATGAGGAGGATCAACATGCTTGAGAGTCTGTTCATCCGGGTGTTGAATATGAGCCTGACGGCCTGTGTTGTGATCGTAGCGGTACTTCTGGTGCGCATTTTGCTGCGGAAAGCGCCCAGGATATTTTCCTATGCATTGTGGGCTGTGGTGCTGTTTCGGCTGCTTTGCCCGGTTTCTTTTTCGGCGGACTTTTCCCTGCTTGGAGCGGCAAAGTCCGTAGAGGTGGATCGGGGGCGGATGGAATACATCCCGGATAACATTGCCGTCATGCCGGAGCCGGCCGTGAACCTGCCATTTCCGGCGATGGGGGAAGCGGTCAACGCCGTGCTGCCGCAGGGAAAAGAAGAAGCTTCGGTCAATCCGATGGGTATCGCAGTGGCGGTGGGCGCAGGAATCTGGCTGATTGGGATGCTGGTGGTGGGCGGTTACGGCATTGTCACGCTGATTCTTTTGAAAAGGAAACTGAAATCCGCGGTCCGTCAGGAAGAGAATATCTATATCACTCCAAATATGATTACGCCCTTTGTGCTGGGCATATTTTGCCCCAGAATATATCTGCCTTCCATGCTGCGGGAAGAAGAAAAGGAATATATTTTGCTGCACGAACGAATCCATATCAGACGGGGAGATCATGTGATCCGGGTTGCCGCTTACCTGGCGTTGTGCCTGCATTGGTTTAATCCGCTTGTGTGGGCCGCTTTTCTCATAAGCGGACGGGATATGGAAATGTCCTGTGATGAGGCTGTCATCAGAAAGCTTGGGTATGGTGTGAAAAAAGAGTATTCCACGTCGCTTTTAACGCTGGCCACCGGGAGAAAGGGGATAAGCGGCGTTCCGCTGGCGTTCGGGGAAGGCAATACCGGCAGCAGGATCAAAAATGTTCTGCATTATAAAAAGCCCGCTGTCCGGGCAATGCTTGCAGCTATAGCGCTCTGCGCAGCGGCGGCCGCTGTGCTTAGCGCAAATCCATCTACGCAAAAGGAGGAAGATGCGGTGACAGCCCCGGAGGGAACGGAGGAGTATCGGACTGATTACGGCGCTTTCAAAGAGGAACCGCAGGAAGTTCCCGCTTCCAGAACGGATACTTATGAGGTGAGCGTCCGGTCGGTTTCCAGAAGCGCACGCGCCATTGACCGTTATGTCCGGCCGGATAACATGGAGATCGGAGAAGAGGGAGAACCGTTGTTTTTCGCAGAGGACTGCGCATTTACCGTAAACTATGAAATGGCGGGCGTCGGATATGAAGAGGTTTCCTTCGATGTTTTTGCGGATCTGATTGCCGCGTGCGCTCCCGATCTGAACAAGCCGTGCATGCTCACTTTCCGGGATGGCCTGGTTGTAAAAGCGGATCTGGAAAGCGCCTATGTGAATTATGGAATTTCTTTCCGCGAGGTGAGCGGAAATTATGAATATGAGGAGTTTGTGGAAACGGGCATGGAGGAAACCATAAAAGACGGTTATACCCTTGTCAGAACGGAAGAACTGGACCTGTCTGACCGCACTGGGCTGGAGACCGCAGAGGTATATATAAGAAGAAACGCCGACGATTGGGTCAACGGCGGGTATGTGCTGTTTCGGAACGCCGAAGGGAATCTGATCTGGACGGAGAGCGCTTTTACAGCCAGAGCGGGCTGGCAAAACATTTACTTCGGGGAAAGGGACGGAACTAACTATATTTTGAAGGCGCATATTGAGGACAGAGAGGAGTATGGGGAATATGCCTATGAGGTATTTCGGCTTGACGGCGAAGGCGGCGCCGATCAGATTGCAGGATCGGCTTTTGAATGGGGCGGCGCCTACGAATACGACGATGCTCTGTTTCAGGAATGGGCGTCCGGCATGGAATATTATCTGGAAAACAGCTATCTCGTGCTGAGCACGCAGGATGGCGCGATCCGCACGGAGAAAATTTCGGAAGCCGGCCGGTATCGTTATGAGACGCTGAAACGCTGAATTTGAAAACAGGACCCTGAATTCTTGGAAAAAATCTGAGATTCAGGGTCTTTTTTGCGCAGACGCAGAATCCGCAATTAATACTTGACAAATCTATGCCGCTTGCGTAGAATATGCTTAAAATATTTTAGTTAAAAATATTTAAATAAAATAATTTAATAAAAACAGTGGGAGACCAAAGAGTATGGGAACCATTGTGAGAAGGCACAAAAAGTATAAGGAGAGTCGGAAAAATGGAATTTGAAAAAGTGAGAGATATGGTCGTGGAAATTTTGGGATGTGATGCAGAGCGTGTGACGATGGCGGCATCCTTGAAGGATGATCTGGGAGCGGATTCTTTGGACAGCGTGGAACTGGTCATGGCGCTGGAAGAGGCCTTTGATATTTCTATGGAAGAGGAAAAGCTGGCAGAGTTTAAAACGGTAGGCGATATCGTGAATTATCTGACCGAACACCGGAACTGAGGGAAGGGGTTCTTATGACAAATCAGGAGATTTTTGAACTGATTGACCGTTTTGAACGCAGCGGACTCGGAAAAATGAAGCTGTCTCTTCCGGATTTCAAACTGGAACTGTCCAGAAGCGCTGTAGCGCCGAAACGGGCGGCGGATGCCAAAGAAAAGGATGCGGAAAACCGGAAAGAAGAAGCAGAGCCTGAAGGGAAAGCAGGACTTTTTGTCACCGCGCCCATGGTGGGAACTTATTATGCGGCTCCGGCGCCCGGACAGTCTCCCTTTGTGCTGCCCGGCGACAGGGTTTATCAGGGACAGACCGTATGTATGATGGAGGCTATGAAAATGGTCAGCGAGATCCCCGCGCCCTGCGACTGCATCATTGAAGAGATTCTCAAGGCGGACGGCGATCTGGCAGCCTTTGGAGAACCGCTTTTGAGGTATCAGCCATGCTGAAGCGGGTTCTGATTGCAAACAGAGGCGAGATCGCGCTGCGGATTCTGCGGGCCTGCCGGGAAATGGGGATCGATACGGTGGCGGTTTACTCCGATGCGGATGCGGAAAGTCTGCCGGTACAGCTTGCAGGACGCGCGGTGTGCATCGGTCCGGCCAAAGCGGCTGACAGCTACCTGAATCAGAATGCAATCCTGACGGCGGCAAAGGCGACCGGCTGCGACGGCATTCATCCCGGTTATGGTTTTTTATCGGAAAATGCGGATTTCGCTGACACCTGTGCGAAAGAAGGGCTGATCTTCATCGGTCCTTCGGGTAGCGCGATCCGAAAGGCGGGGGCAAAGTCCGCCGCCAGAAGTCTGATGCGCGCGGCCAACGTTCCCGTAACGCCCGGTTCCGACGGACCGGTCAGGACGGTGGAGGATGCGTTGGCGGCGGCAAAGCAGGCGGGCTATCCGGTTTTGCTGAAGGCGTCGGCGGGCGGCGGCGGAAGAGGGATCCGGCGCTGTGACAGCGCGGAAGAACTGCCCGCCGCTTATGCGGAAGCGAAAACGGAAGCGATGGCCTGTTTTGGAAATGATGAAATGTATCTGGAAAAGCTGGTGCTGCGGCCCCGCCACATCGAAGTGCAGGTGCTGGCAGACCGCTTTGGACATGTGATCTATCTGGGAGACCGGGACTGCTCTATACAGCGCAGAAATCAGAAGCTGATCGAGGAAGCGCCGGCCTGGAATTTATCCGACAGCCTGCGCAAAAGGATGGGAGAAGCGGCGGTGCGGGCGGCAAAAGCCGTGGGCTATGAGAATGCGGGCACGGTGGAATTTCTGGTGGACAGTGCGGGGGAGCATTTCTATTTCATGGAAATGAATACCCGGATTCAGGTGGAACATGGCATTACGGAACTGGTAACGGGGGTGGATCTGGTAAAGGAACAACTCCGCATTGCGTCGGGGCTGGCGCTGGAGAAAACCCAGGAAGAAATCAGTCTGTCAGGCCATGCGGTGGAATGCAGGATCAATGCGGAAAATCCAGCCCAGAATTTTTGCTCCAGTCCGGGGACTGTGGAGTTTCTGCATTTTCCCAGCGGCATGGGCGTTCGGGTGGACTCCTGCCTGTACAACGGCTGCACCCTTTCCCCCTATTATGATTCGCTGGCGGCTAAGGTGATGGCGCATGCGCCCACGCGTCTGGAAGCCATCCGGAAAATGCGCCGGTGTCTGGAAGAATTTACGATAGAAGGAATTACCACAAACGCAGAACTGGCGTATCAGATTTTGCACCATCCGGCATTTGTGCGGGGAAACGCGACAACGGTATTTCTGGAAGAACAACTTACCGCGCTGCTGGATTTTTCCAGAAAAGCGGATGACTTCGATCTGTCGGGAGGCGCGGACGTATGAATCTGATTTTTGCAAGACGCCGTGCGAGAATTCTGGCGATGAAGGCGGTACGGGAAAAAAGCGCGGTCAAAGAAAAATATATTGTCTGTCCGGGATGTGAGCAGGAGTGCGAACGGAGGCTGGTCATTCAGGGGATGTATGTGTGTCCGAAATGCGGGTATCATTTTCCGTTTGGCGCCTATAATCGGCTGAAGGCCGTTCTGGATCAGGGGTCCTTGCGGGAACTCGATGAAAAACTGACGGCGGCCGATCCGCTGCGCTTTCCGGGCTACTGGGAAAAACTGGAAAGCGCCCAAAAGAAGACCGGGCTGACAGAGGCGGCGGTAACCGCGGTGGGGACAATCGGCGGCTGCAGGTGCGTGGTAGGCGTGATGGACAGCCGCTTTATGATGGGCAGTATGAGCGCCGCAGTCGGGGAAAAAATTGCGCGGGCGATTGAATATGCCGCGAATAAGAAGCTGCCGCTGATTCTGTTTTGCGCCAGCGGCGGCGCGCGCATGCAGGAAGGGATTCTGTCCCTGATGCAGATGGCGAAGACCAGCGCGGCGCTGGCCCGTTTTTCCGAAAAAGGGCTTTTGTACATATCCGTACTGACCGATCCCACAACGGGCGGCGTGACGGCCAGCTTCGCTTCCCTTGGAGATATCATATTGGCGGAGCCGGGAGCGTTGATCGGCTTTGCGGGGCCGCGGGTCATTCAGCAGACCATAGGGGAAACGCTGCCGGAGGGATTTCAGCGGGCGGAATTTTTAGAAGAGCACGGATTTGTGGATGCGGTGGTGCCCAGAACGAAGATGAAAGAAACGCTCCTCCGGCTGCTTTTGCTGCACGAGAAGTGACTCGACATTGTCTGCGCACTGGCAATCCTCTGCACACCGGCAAACGTCTGCGCACCGGAAAACACCTGCGCGTCGGAATTGTCTGCACACCGGCATGCGGTCCGCACGGCTGCGGTCCGGAATTTTGCGGGAAGGGAGAACATTTGTGGAAAAGGAACTGACAGCCGCGGAGAAGGTGGCCGTGGCGCGGCATCCGAAACGGCCGGATATCACGGATTATATAAACGCTCTGTTTACGGATTTTTTTGAACTGAAAGGAGACCGGCTGGACCGGGAGGATGCGGCGGTTCTGGGAGGCATTGCGCTTTATAAAAACCACCCCGTCACGGTGATCGGCACCCGGAAGGGGAAGACGCTGGAGGAAAAGCTGCGCTGCAATTTCGGCATGCCGCAGCCGCAGGGGTATCGGAAGGCGCTGCGCCTGATGCGGCAGGCGGAAAAGTTTGGGCGTCCGGTTCTCACTTTTATTGATACTTCAGGCGCGTATCCCGGTCTGGAAGCGGAGGAAAAGGGGCAGGGAGAGGCCATAGCGCGAAACCTGATGGAAATGAGCAGGCTGAAGGTTCCCGTCATCGCGGTCATCACCGGGGAGGGCAACAGCGGCGGCGCGCTGGCTTTGGGCGTGGCGGACCGGGTGCTGATGCTGGAAAATTCGGTGTACGCGATTCTTTCTCCGGAAGGCTTTTCTTCTATTTTGTGGAAGGATGCGTCCAGAAGCCGGGAAGCCAGCGAACTGATGAAGCTGACGGCACAGGATCTCAAGGGAATGGGGATCATCGATGAAATTATCCGGGAGCCGGAGGGCGGCGCGCATCTGGCGCCTTTGGCGGCTATACGGCAGGTGGATGAAGCGATCGGCAGGCACCTGGCGGAATTGTCAAAGGAAAAAGGAAGCCGGCTGAGCGGGATGCGATACCGGAAATTCAGGCATATGGGTGAAAATCTGTCCGGATAAATATGCCTGCCGGGATGAAAGGGAACGAAAACGAAATGAAAATAAAGGGAACAGGACATTATGTGCCGGAGAAAATCGTGACAAATGAGGATTTATCCCGTATAGTGGAAACAGACGACGCATGGATTATCAGCCGCACAGGCATTCGCCGGCGTCATGTCTGCACTGCCGAGACCCATGGAGAACTTTGCCGGAGAGCGGCGGAAGCGGCGATTGCGGAAGCCGGGATTCTGGCGGAAGAGATCGGCGCGTGCATCGTGGCGACCGTGAGCGCCGATACCATAGTGCCTTCCGCGGCGTGCATGTTGCAGAGGGCTTTGGGATTGCCGAACGATATTCCCTGCTTTGATCTCAATGCGGCATGTACGGGATTTCTTTCGGCGCTTCATGTGGCGGAATGCCTGTTACGTGCATCCGGACGCAGATTTGGTCTTGTAGTGGGATGCGAAGTTCTGAGCCGTGTGGTAAACTGGGAAGACAGGAACACCTGCATTCTGTTCGGGGACGGCGCGGGCGCGGCCGTGGTGGAGTGGCGGGAAGAATGGCCTTCCATCGGCGCTGTTCTGGGCTGTCGGGGGGACGACGAACTCTTACGCCTTCCCGGAGCGGGAACGAAAGAACCGCCGCTTATCGCTATGGACGGCGCAGGCGTGTTCCGGTTTGCCGTGGAGATGGTTCCGCGGTGCATGGAAGAGGTATTGCGGAAGCATGAATGCAGCGCGGATGATGTGGATTTCTTTGTGTTTCACCAGGCAAACGCCCGCATCATCGATCTGATCGTCCATAAATACCACATTCCGCAGGAGAAATATTATAAGAACATTGCAGAATACGGAAATACTTCCGCAGCCAGCATCCCTATTGTTTTGAGCGAACTCAAAAAACAGGGGAGGATCAAAAGCGGCAGCCGGGTGCTGACAGTAGGGTTTGGCGGCGGCATGACCTGGGGCGGCGCGCTGATAGAGTTTGCATAGTCCGGCGCTCATGCTTGGACATAGGCATAGCTGTGCGGCCAGGTAGGAGGAAAAATGCAGAAATTGAACGATATTCTGGGGACAGAGTTTCCCTTTATTCAGGGCGGCATGGCCAATATTGCCACCGCCGAGTTTGCCGCGGCGTGTTCCAATGCGGGCGGGCTGGGCGTGATTGCCACCGGCGGAATTTTTGAGGCGGAGGGCCTGCGGGAACAGATCAGGCGCTGCAGAAGCCTCACCGATAAGCCCTTTGGCGTGAATCTGATGCTGATGAATCCCTGCGCGGAGGAAATGGCAAAAATAATTATAGAAGAAAAGGTTCCCGTGGTGACCACAGGAGCGGGGAATCCCGGCAAGTATATCCGGGGATGGAAAGAAGCGGGCGTGAAGGTGCTCCCGGTGGTGGCGGCCTCTATTCTGGCAAAACGGCTGGAAAAAGAAGGGGCGGACGCTATTATTGCGGAAGGAACCGAGTCCGGCGGACATGTGGGAGAGATGACGACCATGGCGCTGGTGCCGCAGGTGGCGGATGCCGTGAAAATTCCGGTCATCGCCGCCGGAGGGATTGCGGACGGCAGACAACTCGCAGCCGCCTTCGCGCTCGGCGCCTGCGGCGTGCAGTTGGGAACCTGCCTCCTGGTGAGCAGCGAATGCCCCATCCATGAAAATTATAAACTGGCGCTGCTTCGGGCGAAGGACAGCGACACCGTGGTTACCGGAAGGAGCGTAGGAGGCCCGGTGCGCGCGCTGAAGAACAAAATGACCCGTCATTACCTTGCACTGGAAAAACAGGGCGCAACGCTGGAAGAGTTGGAAAAGTGCACGCTGGGCGGACTGCGCCGGGCGGTGTTTGACGGCGATACGGAAACGGGAAGCGTCATGGCGGGACAGGTTGCGGGAATGCTCTGCGAAGTAAAACCTGTGAGACAGATTTTTGAGGAATTGTATGCGGGCGGCAGGGCCGTGCTGGAAGCGTCGTGCAGGGAGTGGACAGAAGAATGAAGCTTGGGTTTTTGTATGCGGGACAGGGCAGCCAGCATAAGGGGATGGGCGCGGATTTATATGAAGCCTATCCCGCGTTCCGGGCGGTTTTTGACAGGGCCCGGCTGGATTTTGACTTGAAAAAAATGTGCTTTGAGGACCCGGACAATCTTTTGAATCAGACCCGCTATACCCAGCCCTGTATGGTGGCGTTTGCCGTCGGGCTGACCGAAGTGCTGCGGGAGAAAAAAGTGATTCCGGATGTGGCGGCGGGGCTTTCTCTGGGCGAGTATTCCGCGCTGTATGCCGCCGGTGTTTTCGACGAAGAAACCGCGATAAGGCTCGCGGCCTTTCGGGGACGGGCGATGGAACGGGTGGCGCAGGGAACGGACAGCGCCATGATTGCGGTGCTGGGGCTGGAACGGGAGCCTTTACAGGAAGCGTGCCGGGAAGCGTCCGATCGGGGAACGGTTGTGATTGCCAACTATAACTGCCCCGGTCAGATGGTCATTGGCGGTCAGAAGGACGCGGTTCTGTATGCGGCGCAGCTTGCGAAGAAAAAAGGCGCAAAACGCTGCATGCCGCTGAAGGTAAGCGGCCCCTTTCACACACCGTTTATGGCGCCGGCGGGAGAAGAGATGCGGGAATATTTTCAGAAGACGAAATTCGAAAAACCTGCGATCCCGGTCATATTTAACTGTCTGGGAGATGTTTGTTCCGATTACGGGAGAATTCCGGAACTGCTCGTTCGTCAGGTGCAGAGCAGCGTTTATATGGAAGACAGCATCCGGAAAATGGTTTCCACGGGAACGGAGACGATTGTGGAAATCGGACCGGGCAGTGCGCTGTCGGGATTTGTGCGGCGGATCGCGCCGGATGTGCGGGTCGTTTCCGTGGAGACGGTTCAGGATGTGGAGGCGTTGCTTGGCAACGTCAATACGCCGGGGAAAGGAAAACAGGAATGAATTTTGAAGGAAAAACCGCCGTTGTGACGGGCGGATCGAGAGGAATCGGCCGGGCGGTCTGTCTGGAACTGGCAAAGGGCGGCGCGAATGTGGCCCTCTGCTATGCGGAAGGAGAAGCGAGCGCACAGGAAACAGCGGCATTATGCGCGGAATATGGCGTCAGGGCGATCGCCCTGCGGTGCAACGTGGCGTCCGAAGCGGAAGTGAAAACGTTCATGGATGCGGTGGTCGGAGAATTTAAACGGATCGACATTTTAGTGAACAACGCGGGCATCACCAGAGACGGCCTGCTGATGGGAATGAAGGAAGAGGATTTTGACGCCGTGTGCGACGTCAACTTAAAAGGCGCTTTTCTGTGCATGAAAGCCGTATCGCGAATCATGATGAAGCAGCGGTACGGACGCATTGTGAATATCAGTTCTGTGGTGGGAGTGCATGGAAATGCCGGACAGATCAATTATGCCGCCAGCAAGGCGGGAGTGATCGGCCTGGCAAAATCCATGGCGAAGGAACTGGGCGGCAGGCAGATTACGGTGAATGTGGTGGCGCCCGGCTTTATCGATACGGATATGACGGCGCAGATGCCGGAAAAAGTCCGGGAAGGTCTGCTTTCTCAGATCCCGGCAAAACGCATCGGCACGGCGCAGGATGTGGCCCGCGCCGTGGCGTTTCTGGCCAGCGATCTGGCGGAATATGTGACAGGACAGGTTCTTTGCGTGGACGGCGGCATGGGAATGTGACGGGAGGATGAACGGACATGGAAAAGAGACGAGTTGTGATCACCGGACTGGGTGCGGTTACGCCCGTGGGAACGGATGCCGCGTCAAGCTGGCAGGCTGTAAAGGCGGGAAAATGCGGCATCGGGCCGATTACACGGTTTGACGTCAAAGAACGCAAGGTGAAGCTGGCGGCTCAGGCGGACAGTTTTGACGGGCAGGAAGCGCTGGGCCGGCAGGAAGCCAGAAGGATGGGAAGATTCACACAATTTGCCGTGGCTGCGGCGAGGGAAGCGATGGCGGATGCAGGGCTGGATATGGAGCAGGAAGATGCATGGCGCTGCAGCGTCATCGTTTCCAGCGGAATCGGGGGACAGGATATTACGGAAGCGGAGCATGGCAAGGGCATGGAAAAAGGCTGGGACAGAGTGTCGCCGCTTTACGTTCCCACAGCCATCAGCAATATGGCGGCCGGACAGATCGCCATTGCGGCGGGCTTTAACGGCATGTGTACCTGTCCGGTGACCGCCTGCGCGGGGGGAACCTATGCGGTGGGCGATGCTTTCCGCTATATCCGGGACGGCTACAGCGAGGTCTGTCTCTGCGGCGGAACGGAAGCCTGCATCACGCCTTTGACGGTGGGCGGCTTTACTTCCATGAAGGCCCTGAGCACAAGCGATGACCCGGCCCGCGCGTCGATTCCCTTTGACCGGGAGAGAAACGGCTTTGTGCTGGGAGAGGGAGCGGGAATTTTGCTGCTGGAAGAACTGGAACATGCCAGGAAAAGAGGCGCAAAAATCTATGCAGAAGTCACTGGCTACGGCGCGACCTGCGACGCTTATCATATGACGGCGCCCGGACCGGATGGAGCCGGGGCGGCAAAAGCGATGGAATTTGCAATGGCGGAGGCCGGCATTACGCCGGAAAAAGTGGATTACATCAATGCCCATGGAACATCCACCCAGTTAAACGATGCCTGCGAAACCGCTGCGGTGAAAGCGGCTTTCGGACAGCATGCGTACCGGCTGATGATAAGTTCCACCAAATCCATGACCGGACATATGCTGGGGGCCGCCGGCGCGGTGGAGACGATTTTTACAGCTTTGTCGCTGTATGACGGCTATGTGCCCGCCACGATAAATTACCGGGAGGCGGACGCGGCCTGCGATCTGGATGTGGTGCCGAATCGGGGGAGGTCCGTGCCGTTGCGTTATGCCATGTCCAACTCGCTGGGATTCGGCGGGCATAACGGAAGCATTTTACTGAAAAAATGGGAGGAATGAAAAAATGGAACTGAATTCCAATCAGATCGCGGAACTTTTACCGCACCGCTATCCTTTTGCACTGGTTGACCGGATTACCGATTTTGAACCCGGGAAATGGGCGAAAGGAATCAAATGCGTTTCTGTCAACGAACTGTTTTTCTGCGGCCATTTTCCCCAGGAGCATGTGATGCCGGGAGTTTTGATTTTAGAAGCGATGGCCCAGGTCGGCGCGGTGGCGATCCTGTCCTGCCCGGAGAATAAGGGGAAAATCGTTCTGTTTGGCGGCGTGAAAAACGCGCGCTTTAAACGCAGGGTCATTCCGGGCGACGTGCTGGAGATGGAGTGCGAACTGACAAAACAGAAGGGCCCGGTGGGAATCGGCGTCTGCAAAGCTGTGGTAAATGGCGAGACGGCCTGCAGCGCAGAACTGACCTTTGTGATCGAGGAAGGGACAAAGTGACGGGAGCCGGAGAAATGCAATTATGAAAGCATGGGCTTGTCACTTTTTTCTGAAATTGTTATACTTTATTTAAGGAAGCGTCAGAGAAATGCTTTTGCAATTTGGAATGATACATCCCGGATCAGAAAAGAAAGTGAGCGATTATCATGCTGAAAGATGCCTTTTTTAACGTATATACGAAGTTTAAACTGCACTTTTATCAGGAAATTTTCAAAAGATTCCAGAACAGGGAAGCGAGTCTTACCACAGTGGAGACCTTTTGCATGGAGACGATTCAGGCGCTGGGAAGTCCTACCGTGAATGAGTTTGCCACCTTTATGCGGATCTCTCCGCCGAACGCGGCCTATAAAGTGAACAGCCTCATCAGAAAGGGCTATATCCGTAAGGTGCAGTCTGCGGATGACCGGCGGGAGTATCATCTGGAAGCGACGCAGAAATACGTCGATTACTATAATATCAGCATTTCTTATATGGAAGAGGTCATGGAACGTATCATGGCGCGTTTTTCACCGGAAGAATGCAGTAATCTTGAGCAGATGCTTAACATTGTCAGCCGGGAGTTGATGCCGGAGGTGCTGATACCGGAAAAAAGAGCATAACGAACGGAAATGAAATAAGCGCAGCTTTTGAAGCGGTGACAGGGTAACGCCTGCCGCCGCTTTTTCCTTACTATAATTGCCCCCAAAACTGCCCCCAATTTGTCCAACAAAAAGTATG
This sequence comes from Eubacteriales bacterium, assembly GCA_030524745.1. Lineage (GTDB taxonomy): Bacteria > Bacillota > Clostridia > Lachnospirales > Lachnospiraceae > Gallintestinimicrobium. The sequence continues at coordinate 28,657 of JAUNGC010000023.1, forward strand.
AAACCAGATAAAACGCAACAGACTAAGACAACATGAAAAGTAAAATATTTTACACAGATTTTACAAAAGACAAAGGGGTGCTTTACATACTGCTGATACAATGTCGGTAGACATAAGAAAAAATATGAAATACGGGAAAGCGAGGAAGTTATGGGGATTGAGGACGTTTCGATGCTTTTTAAATTCGTAGGTGGCCTGGGTATGTTCCTGTACGGCATGCATATCATGGCGGAAGGGCTGCAGCATTTTGCGGGCGGCAGGATGCAGAAGCTGATGAGTTTTTTGACCAAGAACAGAATTATGGCGATTCTGGTGGGCACTCTGGTGACCGCCGTGATCCAGAGTTCTTCGGCAACGACCGTCATGGTGGTCGGATTTGTGAATGCGGGCATGCTGAATCTGTCCCAGGCGGTAGGGGTCATCATGGGCGCGAATATCGGAACGACGGTGACCGCATGGATCGTTTCCATGAGCGAATGGGGCAGTGTGTTCAAGCCTGAGTTTTTTGCGCCCCTGCTGCTGGGAATCGGCGCATTTTGCCTTCTTTTTGTAAAGTCGGATAAGAAAAAAAGGGTCGGGGAAATTCTCATCGGTTTTTCCGTTTTGTTCATCGGACTGTCCTTTATGTCCGAAGCGATTAAACCATACCGGGATTCGCCGATATTCTCCCAGGCGTTTGCCGTGCTGGGGAAAAATCCGGTTCTGGCAGTTCTGACCGGAGCGGTGGTGACGGCCATCATTCAGAGTTCTTCGGCGTCAGTGGGAATTTTGCAGACGCTGGCTTTAAACGGCGTGGTGAACTGGAGATCGGCGGTATTTATTACTTTAGGGCAGAATATCGGCACCTGTGTGACGGCTCTGCTGTCCGGGGCGGGTGCAGGCCGGAACGGAAGACGCGCTTCCATGATCCATTTGTTATTTAATGTATTTGGTGCTATTATTTTTGGTGTGGTCATGTATGTGCTGTTCGTCATTTTTCCGGCCTGGGGCAGTTCGACGATGAGCAGCGTGGATATTTCCGCATTTCATACGGTATTTAACATTACCTGTACGTTTCTGATGCTGCCCTTTGCGGATAAATTGGTGGATCTTTCCGGGAAAATGGTGCGGGGCGCAGACGAATTGATCGGAGCGGGAGAAGCGGATACGGATGCGGTCAAAAAGCTGGCCCGGCGTCTGGATAAGCGTATTCTGACGAATCCTTCTTTCGCGCTGGCGACAGCCCAGAAGGAAGTTGCCGCGATGGGAAGAGCGGCGTGTCAGAATCTGGAAACCGCGCTTGTGGCCGTGCGGGATGAGAGCGCGCAAAAGGTACAGGAAGTATATGAAAAGGAAAAAGATATCAACGGCATGGAGAAGGTGCTGACCGCTTTTCTGGTGGAGGTGGATAACCTTTCCCTGACGGAATTTCAGCATGAGCAGGTGAAAAACCTTTTTTACACGGTCAGTGATATGGAACGTGCGGGCGACCATGCGGAAAATATTGCGGAACTGGCGGAGAACATGGCGAAGAACAATCTTTCTTTTTCAAAAAAGGGAAAAAGCGATCTGGAACTGATTTCAGCGCAGACGATGCAGGCGATGCAGATCGCGGTGGAAGCGAGAGAGAACGGCTCGGCAGAGGCGGCGGCTTCCGTGCAGGTATTGGAGCAGAGCGTGGATATGCTGGAGGATGAACTGCGGGAAAAACATATCCGCAGGCTTTCCAGGGGAAAATGCGCGCCGGAAAGCGGCGTGATTTTCCTGGATATCATCAGCAATCTGGAACGAATTGCCGATCATGCGATCAATATTGCGGACTATGTCCGCGCTGAGTGCAGGCAGGAGGACGATAAACGATGATATATATTATAGAAGACGATGAGAATATCAGAAATCTGGTGCAGGTGGCTTTAAACGGATCCGGCTATGAGACGGCGGCGTTTGAAACGGCGGAAGAGGCGCTGGGCGCTTTTAAAGTGAAGGCTCCTCAGTTGGCTATTTTTGATCTGATGCTGCCGGGCATGGACGGATTGGAAGCGATCCGCAGGATAAGGGCGCAGGAGCAATGGAAAAAAATGCCGATTCTCGTCCTGACGGCAAAAGACAAAGAATATGACAAGGTTGCGGGGCTTGACGGCGGGGCGGATGATTATATGACGAAGCCCTTCAGCATTCTGGAATTGCAGGCGCGCGTGCGTTCCCTGTTGCGCAGAACGGAAGAAAAGGCCGAGCAAAAGCCCAAAGTGATGGAATTCGGGACGCTTCGGATTGATACTGCGGCCAGAGAGGTCAGAGTAGGAGAAAGAGAAGTGGTTCTTACCTATAAAGAATATGAACTTCTGCTTTATCTGGTGGAAAACCGGAGCAGAGTCGTGTCAAGAGATGAACTTCTGGATAAACTCTGGGACTGGAGAGCGGACGTGGAAACAAGAACGCTGGACATTCATATTAAAACGCTGCGCCAGAAACTGGGAGAAGAAGGCGGCAGGTACATTAAGACGGTGAGAAGCGTGGGTTATCGCTTTACCCAACCGGATGGAGGCAACCAATGAAAAATTTTATTCTGATGCGGATCGCCGCGATTCTGCTTCTGGCGCTGACGCTGAGCAGCGTGATTTCTTCCTTTTTACTGGGGAGAAATATGCTGCACGATAAAATCGATTCCATGCTGGAAACAGTATCGGCCATCGATTATTCCCTGCAATACGACCAGCCTTTACAGGAACAACTCAAAGCCCTGCACGGAGCCGTTTTGCACGAGGATACCCGGCTTACCATCATTGGGAAAGACGGAGCCGTGCTGGCGGACAGCGATTTGGACGGCGTGGATACGCTGGAAAACCATCTGGAAAGAAAAGAAGTAAAAGACGCGCTGGCAAAGGGCAGCGGCTATGCCACGCGTTATTCCCAGAGCATGGAAAAACATCTTCTCTATGTGGCGGCGTTGACAGGGGACGGAAATGCGGTCATCAGAATGTCTGTTCCTTATAATAATATTTTTGATTACATGTTGATTCTGCTCCCGCTGCTTTTAGTCGGCATGGTGGTGGCATTTGTCATCAGCGTGACCATAGCGGCAAGGGTTTCCAATCATATTGAATCGGATGAAATGAAGCTTCGGATGGAACAGATGGAGAAAGAGAAAAAAATCCGCCAGGAGTTTTTCAGCAACGCTTCCCACGAACTGAAAACGCCGATCACGTCGGTGCGCGGCTATGCGGAATTGCTGTGTCAGGATTTCGCTCAGGACGAAAATACAAGAAAAGATTTTCTGAACCGCATTTTAAAGGAAGTGGAGCATATGACCAGCCTGATCGACGATATCCTCATGATCTCCCGGCTGGAGAGCAAGGATGCGGAAGTGACTTTGAGCAAAGTGAGGCTGGATAAGGTGCTGCAGGAGGTGGTGGAGTCCCTTTCTCCGCAGGCGGATGAGTGTCAGGTATCTGTTTCCGGCGAGTGCGGCGATATTTCCCTGCAGGCCAGCGTGCAGCAGATGCGGGAATTGTTTCAGAACCTGATCAGCAACGGAATCAAGTATAATCATCCCGGCGGTTATGTGCGGGCAAAGGTCTGGCAGGAAAAGGAAGCGGTTTTGATTGAAGTCTCCGATAACGGCGTCGGCATTGCGCCTGAAGACCAGGAGCGGGTTTTTGAACGCTTTTTCCGCGTGGACAAGGGAAGAAGCCGGAAAATGGGCGGAACCGGACTGGGACTTTCCATTGTGAAGCATATCGCAGGATATTATGGCGGACGGGTGACGCTGACGAGCGAACCGGGAGTGGGAAGTAAGTTTCTGGTGGAGATCCCGCTCTCCGGCATCAACAAAAAATAGGCGCTCAAACAATACGCATTGAATGACAGGAACTGCCTGGCGTTTTGGGGAATTTCACCGTTTTCAATATAAGTCATGGCGGCAAATGCCTGCGCGTTCAAAACAGAGGGCAGCGCAGCGGCGGCCTGCGGCAGAACCCCGGACAGGACCGGCCCCGGCGTAAGTTGTAGGTGGCTGTAAACGGCAACGCTGCAGGCAGCGCATGGGATGAATGAAATAGCAGAAATCGATGAGCCGTGCGCGATAAAAAACTGGAATCAAAAGTTGCGATCGGGCATAAAATTATGGGAGAAAGTGTATAAATTTTGTCAGTTAAACGCCAAATTTGAGTGTAAAAGGCCTGTAAAGGTTGACAATATGGGATTTTCGGGTTACACTAACATCTAAATTCAGGCAATGACTGATTGAATTTGCGGAAATGTATTCCGCGGCGGACTGGAATGTGAGGCTGCCTGGATTTTAAGGAGGAGAATATTATGGCAAGAAAGAAAGTATCTGAAGAAGTTGTAACAAAGGCACCCGTTGTAGAAGAAGCTCCCAAGGCTGAAGTAAAAGAAACTGTAACAGAGAAGAAAACCCGTACAAGAAAAGCGGCGGCAAAAGCGGAAGCGCCTGTAGCTGAGGCTCCTGTTGCAGAAGAACCTGTAAAAGCGAAGAAAGCGCCTGCAAAGAGAGCGGCGAAGAAGAGCGCAGAAGTGAAGGCTGCTGTCAGCGTTCAGTTCTCCGGCAAAGAATATACGACTGAAAAGCTGGTAGAAATCGCAAAGGATGTATGGCAGTATGATCTTGGCCGGAAACCGGAAGATTTCCAGAGCGTTGAACTGTATGTGAAGACCGAAGAGAGCGCGGTTTACTATGTAATCAACGGCGAAACGGCAGGAAGCTTCGCAATCTGATAAGAGAGAGATACATAGCGGTCTGACCGCTTTCTATCCGCACATTGTGCAAAATATGACCAAACGGAAAGAAAAGCTATTGCCGGCGGCGTAATGTTCGCCAGGGCAATGGCTTTTTTTATTGTATATAAATCGGGGAAACGCGCCGCCCTTTGGCGGAAGGATTTCTCAAAATGAAAAGAACTCCTCTTAAAATCAAAAGATTTCAGGATGCATGATTTTATATTATACTATTGGAAAGCTTTCCTTTATATAGTGGAAGGCGACTGGGGAAGGGATATAGCGAAATGGAAAAAATGGGAAAGTCTTTTATCCGGAAGATCATTCTGATGATGGGCGCGCTGCTTTTGCTGAATGCCGCAATACTGGGGATGGTATGGGGATATTCCAATAACGTGCTGGAAGAAAACGTGGATGCGGAAGTGAGCCATCTGTTAAATGTGTATGCGGGCGCGCTGGAAAACAGTCTGGCCGCTTCGGATATGAACCTTCTGAACATTGCGCAGGAGCAAAGTTCTCTGGAGGAACTTTCCAGTCCGTCCGATACGAACCGGTATTATGCTGCCGTGCATCTGCTGGAACTGGTGAAGCGGCTCCGTTCCAATAATGACGGGGTGGATATGCTCCTGGCGGCCGGAAACTATGAGGACAGCGTTTCCGATGCCAGCGCCAGAATGAAGCTGACGCAGCGGGACGAGATCATCAGCTTTATGGAACAGAGGAGGGAAGAACGGAAAACGGGCGGAAGGGCGCCTACGGGAACGAGCGGCTGGGTGCTGCAGCAGGTCGGGGATACCCTTTATCTGACAAGAATCTATGACACGCAGGAGTATTCGGTTTCCGCATGGGTGAAAACAGAAAGTCTGGCAGCCGCGGTGAGAAAGCTGGAGGAAGACGGCGAAAGATATTTGTTTTTGACGGATTCGGAAGGAAACTGTATCGGGGAGGTCAGCGCAGGGAGCATGAGCGGTCCGGCAGAAGATAAAAAACAGAGCAGACAGTGGAGCAGGCCCGTGGGAACGAGCGGTATGGAACTGGTATGCCTGGTGGAAAAAACGGATATCTACGGACAAATGCCGTTGATTTCCGCGCTGAGCCTTGCGGTTATTTTTGGGATGATGGGATTGCTTTGCTGGCTTTTGCTGTACTTGAGACAGGAGATATTTCAGCCCATCCGGGAACTGATGGAGACGATTTCCTGGATCCGGCTCGGAGATTACCGGCACAGGATCGTAAGCAGATGTAAAAACAAAGAATTCATTGCCTTAAATCAGGCCTTTAATTCCATGATGGACACCATTGTACAACTCAGAATCCGGGAGTATGAAAAGCAGATCCGGTTATCGGAAGCGGAACTGAAATATTTTCAAATGCAGATTCGGCCTCATTTTTTCCTGAATGCCATGGCGACGATACACAGCATGAGTTTTGAAAACAGAAACGAGGATATCAGAGCGTTTATAGCGGCGCTGTCCAAAAATGTCCGGTATATGTTCAAGGCCGGACTGCATACCGTACCGCTGAAGGAAGAGTGGGAGCATCTGGAAAATTATTTTGAAATGCAGGAACTGCTTTATCCGGGCTGTGTGTTTTATTTCATTGAAAAAAGACCGGAGGCTGAAAACTGGCGGATTCCGCAGATGATTCTGCACACCTTTATGGAAAATAAATATAAGCACTCGGTCAGAGCCGGGGAATTGCTGTCCGTCTATGTCGACGCGCAGGAAGTGACATGGAAGGAAAAAAGGGCGCTCCAAATTACGATAGAGGATGACGGAGCGGCGTTTCCGGAAGAGATTGTCACCCCGAACCGGCAGAGCGCGCTGAAGGCGGACGGAAGCGGCGTAGGACTGCTTAACGTGGAAAAAACGCTGGAAATCATGTATGGGGAAAAGGGACTGCTTTGTCTGGAAAATGCGGAAGAGGGAGGAACCAGAATTACGCTGGTGATTTTGGAGCATACGATATTGGAGGATCGTGTATGAAAGCGCTGGTTGTGGATGATGACAGAAATACGGTGGAGGTTATTTTAAAGTCCGTTCATTGGGAGACGCTGGGAATTCAGGAAACTTTTTACGCATATGAAATTGCGGGAGCCAGGAAGATTCTGGGCGAAGAGGAAGTGGATATCGTCATTTGCGACATTGAAATGCCGATGGGGACCGGTATCGATCTGATTATCTGGGCGAGAGAAAATGAAATCAAAAGCGAGTTTCTTTTTCTGACCTGTCATGAAAGCTTTGAGTTTGCTTCTTATGCGATACAGTATCAGGCAGCCGCCTATTTAATAAAGCCGTTCGTGCCGGAAAAAATGGAGTTGGAACTGCATAAGCTGATCTGCCGGATTGAAAGGGAACAGAATCTGGAGGAATCGTTAAAGTACAGGAATCTGTGGATGGACAGCAGGGAGTATCTGGAACTGGGTTTTTGGGAGGATCTGCTTGCCGGAAGAATTCCGGCGTCCAGGGATTTTATTGAAAAGGAAATCGAAAAGCGCAATCTTTCTTTTTCGGTCAGGGAGCCATGGTCACTGCTTTTGGTAAGCGCCCGGAAATACGGCAGCGCATGGGAAGAATGGGAGGAGGAAACGCTGACTGCCAGAAGGACGCTCAACGTAGCTACCCTGCAGACGATTCAGGTGAATCTGACCCAGATTGTGTATGTTTATCTGTATAAAAACGGAATATGGGCGGACGAACTGTTTTCGGACAAGGCCGCAATGAAGCTGAGAAACAGGGCGGCTAATTCCGCTGTGGATATGATGAAATGGCAGAATCATCTGATTCGTAAAACGGTGGATTCAATCCGGGAGGTGAAGGAATCGGACAGCATTATCCGGAAAATCAAAAACTATGTGCGGGAGCATTACCGGGAGGATATCGGGAGAAACGAGGTGGCGGCGGTCGTTTATCTGACGCCGGAATATATGGCGAAACTGTTTAAGCGGGATACCGGTCTGAACCTGAAGGACTATATTCATCAGGTGCGGATACAGGAGGCGAAGAGGCTGCTGGCAGGAGGAACCAGAGTGAGCGAGGTGGCGCAGAAAGTGGGATTTGACAATTTTTCCTACTTTTCCACTGTTTTTAAAAGGGTTACCGGCCTTAGTCCCAACGAATACAAAAGAGCCGGAGAAGGGATGACAGAATGAAGGTAAGGGAAATTGTAACAGGAATTATCAGCCGGTGCGGTATGGAGCCGCTTGCAGAAACCTGTGACAGGATCATTGAGGGAAGCCCCGACAGGGAAGTGACGGGAATCGTTACCACCTTTATGGCGACCGTCGACGTGATTGAACAGGCGCACAGGCTGGGGGCGAATTTCATCATCACCCATGAACCTACTTATTTTACCGGGGATGACAGGAAAGACTGGCTTTTGGAGGACAGCGTGTATCTGGCAAAGCGGGAACTGATAAAAAAATATGGGATCACCATATGGCGGTTTCACGACCACATGCATATGGGAAGGACCGACGGAATATATGAAGGGATGCTGCGGGAACTGGGCTGGGAAACATGCCGGATGGACTGTAAAAAGGAAAATGACAGCATTTTGCGGTATTCCGATCTGTGCTATCAGATTCCGCAGACCACTGTGGCAAAGCTGGCGGATGAACTGAAGGAAAAGCTGGGGATGCAGGTGATCCGGATTGTGGGAAAGGAAGATATGGCTGTGAGCAGAGTCGGACTGCTTGTGGGCGGCGGCAGTCTGGGCCTGGGGGACGAGGCCATGCCGATGCAGTTGATGGAAAAGGAAAATCTGGATGTGATCGTCTGCGGGGAAATCACGGAGTGGACGCTTTGCGCTTACGTGCGGGATGCGGCCATGATGGGAAAAAACAGGGCGCTCATCATTCCGGGACATAACCGGACGGAAGAGGCCGGGATGAAGTATCTGCCTGAGTGGCTTGCGCCGGTAACCGGCGATATTCCGGTGACTTTTGTGGAGGCGGGGGAACCTTTTCTTTACAGATGAGGGGGCCCGCAGGGAAGGGCGTTGCCCGCCGCGCAGCAGGATATGCGCCGGCGGACAACGCCCGTTTTTGAAAATACAATCCTTATTTGTGAAAGAAAGGAAGCGATTCCTCTGATAAGATAAAAGCATCAAATAAGCGCTTATCAGATCATGAAAAAAGAAGGGATGGTATCACCATGAAAAAGAAAGGGTTACTGACACTTGCAATGGCAGCGTTTCTGGCCTTTACGGCGGGCTGCGGACAGACGGCGGCCAAAACGCCGGAAACGGCCGGAAGCGGACCGGCGCAGAGCGCGGCGGAAACGACAGGAGATTATACCAAAATTGTGTATTCCTATTGGACCATGGACCGGATTCCCGACGAAGATGCGAGAAAATCCGTAGAAGAGGCGATCAACGAAATCACAAGAGAAAAAATCGGCGTGGAAGTGGAACTGATGCCGCTGGCGGCCAGCGAGCAGGCGCAGAAGGTCAGCCTTGCCATGGCCAGCGGCGAGCAGTTGGATATTTTCAACACGGTGGGGGATCTGAACACTTATATTGCCAACAATCAGGTCTATGATATCACCGATCTGGTGCATGAATACGCCCAGGGCGCGGTGGACCAGGTCAGCGAGGAATTTTTAAAGACGACCTCAAAGGACGGAAGAATTTATGCGATCCCGGCGGATAAGGGAATTGCGCTGGCGGCTACGCTGTATTACCGCAAGGATATTGCGGATGAACTCGGTCTGGACTTTTCAACGGTAAAGGAAATTGAAGATCTGACGCCGCTGTATGAAAAGGTGACGGAGGCGTACCCGGAGATGGTCGCTTTGGCGGGCGGCGCAGGCGGTCTGGAACTGGTTCATACCTTTAAGGATTTTGAAGTGGATTATCTGACGGATGCGTGGACAAAGCCCATGGGAGCGGTGCTGATGGGCGACAGCATGACGGTGGAGAATCTGTATGCGACGGAGGAATTTAAAGGCCGTGTGGAACTGATGCGGGACTGGTATGAAAAAGGGTACGTTTTAAAGGATGCGGCCACGACTACCGCCAGTTGTCAGGAAACGGTGGCTGCGGGAAAGGCGTTCTCCTTCATCGGCAATCAGGCCGGAAATTACGGCGTGCAGGAAGCCAGTTCCATGTGCGGCTATGAGATGGGATATGTCCGTCTCTCTCAGCCTTATCTGGATACGACGGCGGTCAATTCCGTGACCTGGGCGATCTCCTCCCAGTGCAAAAATCCGGAAAAGGCGCTGGAATTTCTGAACCTGACCTATACGGATGCGGATATTGTCAACCTCATTGTGTTCGGAATTGAAGGAAGAGACTATGTGAAGGTCAGCGACAGGGAGATGGAATTTCCGGAAGGACTGGACGCCAATACCGTGCCTTATACGGCGCAGTATTCCTGCGGCGTGGTGGGAAGCCAGTTCAAGCAACTGGTGCATGCCGGGACGCCGGAAGATAATAATGATCTGATGTATCGGGAAAATCATGAATCCAAAACCTCTCCGGCGTTTGGCTTTACCTTTGACAGCACGCCGGTGAAGACGGAGTACACGGCGGTGACAAATGTAATCAACCAGTATCTGCCGGGACTGGTCTGGGGCAGCATCGATCCGGAAACGGAACTGCCCAAATTCCTGAACGCTTTACAGGAGGCCGGACTGGATGACATCATTGCGGCAAAACAGGAACAGTTGGATGCCTGGGCTGCGCAGGAATAATCGGAGGTTATAGCATGAGGGCTGACGCGCAAAAAAGAAGGGCCAGGAAGAGAAATCTGATTTATATACTCTTTTTGCTGCCGGGACTGATTTATCTTCTGATTAATGATTATATACCGATGTTCGGCGTATTTATCGCCTTTAAGAACATCGACTATGGGAAGGGAATTTTTAAAAGCGACTGGATCGGCCTGCAGAATTTCAGATTCCTTTTTAAAACGAAGGACGCGCTCATCATGACCCGCAATACGCTTTTGTATAATCTGGTGTTTATTGTGCTGGGAACGGTATTCGCCATCTTCGTGGCAATTCTTTTGTGCGAGCTTGGAGAGAAGCTTTCCGCGAGAATTTTTCAGTCGGCGCTGATTTTGCCTTATCTGCTTTCCTGGGTTATCATTTCCTATGTCGTATTCGCTTTTTTGAGTTCGGATACGGGGTATGTGAATAAGGCGATATTGGAGCCGGCCGGGAAAAGCGGCGTGAACTGGTACGGGGAATCCTTTTACTGGATTTTCATTCTGATCTTTGTATATCTGTGGAAATCGGCGGGCTATCAGTCCATCGTCTATATGGCCAACATTGCGGGCATTGACAGCAGCATTAAGGAAGCGGCCCGGATTGACGGAGCCAATAAGCTGCAGGAAATCAGGTATGTGGTGCTGCCCCTTTTAAAGCCGACGGTCATTATTATGACGCTGATGGCTGTCGGACGCATCTTTTATTCGGACTTTGGCCTGTTTTATCAGGTTCCGATGGATTCCGGCGCCCTTTATCCCACGACACAGACGATCGATACCTATGTTTACAGGGGGCTTATGAAACTGAACGATATCGGAATGGCGTCAGCGGCCGGCGTTTATCAGTCGATGGTGGGCTTTGTGCTGGTGCTGCTTTCCAATCTGGCCGTGCGCAGAATAGATCCCGATAACGCGCTGTTTTAGAGAGGAGAAGGCTTATGAAAAGAAAAGTAAACAGTGAAAAAGCGTTCCATGCCTTCGCCTTTGCCGTACTGCTCCTTCTGGCAGTGATCTGTATTCTGCCGGTGGGACTGGTGGTGATCGCCTCCTTTACGGATGAACATACGCTGCTGGCGCAGGGGTACCGTTTCCTGCCGGAGAAATACAGTCTGGCGGCCTACCAATACCTCTGGAAACAGTCGGCAATGATGCTTCGGGCATATGGCGTTTCCATATTTGTGACGGCGGCGGGCACCTGCGTCAGCGTGATTTTGTCCATGATGTTTGCCTACCCGCTGTCCCGGAAGGACTTTAAGTACAGAAATCTGTTTTCCTTCCTTGTTTTTTTTACCATGCTGTTTTCCGGCGGGATCGTTCCTTCCTATATGATGTGGAGCAGCTTTTTCCACATCAAGGACAGCATCCTGGCGCTGATTATTCCCACGTACCTGATGAGCGCGTTTCATATTTTGCTGATCCGCAACTATTACACGAACAGCATTCCCAATGAACTGGTGGAGGCGGCCAGAATAGACGGGGCTTCGGAACTGCTGATTTTCGGAAGGATTATGCTGCCGCTTTCCGTGCCTGTTATCGCAACGGTGGGGCTGTTTACGGGACTGGCGTACTGGAACGACTGGATCAACGGTCTGTATTATATCAATGATCCCAAGCTGTACAGCATTCAGAACCTGTTGATCCGCCTGATGAACAACATTCAGTATTTAAATTCCGGCGCGGCGGCGGGCGCTATCTCAGGCGGCATATCCACGCTGCCTTCCACCTCCGTACGGATGGCCATTGCGGTGGTAGGGGTCATTCCGGTGGTGATTGCTTATCCGTTTTTACAGAAATACCTGATCCGCGGAACCGTCATGGGAGCCGTGAAAGGGTGAAGCATATATCGTTTGCGTTTCCGGTTTTTTGACGGCGGCGGAGAGTTCTGATTCCAGCGGGACTCTCCGCTGTTTTTATGCCGGAAACCATTTTATATTTTTTTCACACTTTCTTCATAAGTATTTTGGGAAAAAGATGTTGACAATAGATAGGGTTAGTGATATCTTAATCATCAGAAGGTGTTAGCACTCAAAAGGAACGAGTGCTAATAAAGAAAGCGGAAGGAGGAAATATGGAACTGGACGAAAGAAAGCGGAAGATTTTACAGGCAGTCATCCGCAATTATCTGGAAACAGGAGAACCGGTAGGCAGCAGAACGATTTCCAAATATACCGACCTGAATTTGAGTTCCGCAACCATCCGCAATGAGATGTCCGATCTGGAGGAAATGGGCTACATCATTCAGCCCCACACTTCCGCAGGGAGGATTCCTTCTGATAAGGGTTACCGCTTTTACGTGGACTCGATGCTGGAAGAGAAAGAGAAAGAAGTCGAAGAGTTAAAAGGGCTGCTGGTGGAGAAGGACGAGAAGATGGACACTTTGTTAAAACGGGTGGCCAGGGTCCTTGCAACGAATACCAATTATGCGGCGATGATTACGGCGCCCCAGTACCATCATAACAAGCTGAAATTCATTCAGCTTTCCCGGGTGGATGAACATCAGATCCTGGCAGTCATCGTGGTGGAAGGCAATGTGATTAAGAACACGATTTTAAACGTGGATGAAGCGCTGGACGATGAGACGCTTCTGAAGCTGAACATTTTGCTGAATACGCATTTGAACGGCTTATCCATTGAAGAAATCAATCTGAGCATGATTTCGACTTTAAAACAGCAGGCCGGCATTCACAGTTCAATCGTCAGCGAAGTCATCGACGCGGTGGCGGAGGCGATCAAATCCGATGAGGATCTGAAGATCTACACGAGCGGAACCAAAAATATTCTCCGGTATCCGGAACTGACGGATAACCGGGAAAAGGCCAGCGAACTCATCAATGTTTTTGAAGAGAAGCAGTCGCTCAACGAATTTGTGACGGAAACGCTGGCGGATGAGAACAACACCGGCATCCAGGTCTACATCGGCAGCGAATCGCCGGTTCAGTCCATGAAGGATTGCAGCGTGGTGACGGCAACCTATGATCTGGGCGAAGGGATGCGGGGAACGGTGGGCATCATCGGTCCGAAACGAATGGATTATGACAAAGTTATCAGCACCTTAAAGACGCTGATGAACGAACTGGATACGTTATATAAAAAGTAGAAAGGATGACGGACGTGGCTGACGAAAGAAATGTAGAGGAATTGAATCAGGAAGCGGCGGCAAAGGAAGAAGCAGAAGCCGGAAGGGAAGAAATAAATCAGGACAGTCCCGAAACGGACGGCGCTGCGGAAGGCGCAGAACAGGAAGAAAATCAGGAAGAGGACGCCTGCGCAGAGGAAACGCCGGAAACGGAAGAGGGAAAGGAAAAGAAAGGCTTTTTCTCCAAGAAAAAGGATAAAAAGGAAGACACATATAAAGCGAAGATAGATGAACTGCAGGATAAAGTAGTCCGCCAGATGGCCGAATTCGAGAACTTCCGGAAACGTTCCGAAAAAGAAAAATCCGCCATGTTCGAGACGGGAGCCAAGAGCGTGATCGAAAAGATTCTGCCGGTTGTGGACAATTTTGAAAGAGGTCTTGCGATGGTTCCGGAGGAAAGCAAAGAGGAGCCTTTCGTGGACGGCATGAACAAAATTTATAAGCAGTTGATGACGGAACTGGAAAATCTGGGCGTAAAGCCGATCGAGGCCGTCGGGCAGGAATTCAATCCGGATCTTCACAATGCGGTGATGCAGGTGGAAAACGACGAACTGGAATCCGGCACGGTAGCGCAGGAGTTACAGAAAGGCTACACATACAGAGACAGCGTCGTCAGACACAGCATGGTGGCCGTTGTATCATAAAGTACGGGCGGCATGATGAAAGAAGCTTCAATGCGGCGGCGCGAAAGCGCGAAGGCATTTTATATACAGGAAACAATTTAATTTTCAGATAGCCCAGGAGGGCAGAAGGAGAAACGTTATGAGCAAAATTATTGGTATTGACCTCGGTACAACAAATAGCTGCGTAGCAGTTATGGAAGGCGGCAAACCCACCGTTATCGCAAATGCAGAAGGCGCAAGAACAACACCCTCTGTCGTTGCATTTTCCAAGAACGGCGAAAGACTGATCGGCGAGCCCGCAAAGCGTCAGGCTGTGACCAACGCGGAGAAGACCATCGCGTCCATCAAGAGACATATGGGCACCGACTATAAAGTGGATATTGACGGAAAGAAATATTCCCCGCAGGAGATTTCTGCGATGATTCTGCAGAAACTGAAAGCGGACGCGGAGAATTACTTAGGCGAGAAGGTTTCGGAAGCCGTTATTACGGTTCCCGCATATTTCAATGACGCGCAGCGTCAGGCGACCAAAGATGCCGGCAAGATCGCGGGCCTGGATGTAAAGCGTATCATCAATGAGCCTACGGCAGCAGCGCTGGCATATGGTCTGGACAATGAAAAAGAGCAGAAGATCATGGTATATGACCTGGGCGGCGGTACATTCGACGTTTCCATCATTGAGATCGGCGACGGCGTTATCGAAGTTCTGGCAACCAACGGCGATACGCATCTGGGCGGCGATGACTTCGACAACAAGATCATCAACTGGATGGTTTCCGAGTTTAAGGCACAGCAGGGCGTTGATCTGTCCAACGACAAGATGGCAATGCAGAGATTGAAAGAGGCGGCTGAAAAGGCGAAGAAGGAACTCTCTTCCGCTACCACAACCAACATCAACCTGCCCTTCATCAGCATGAATGCAAGCGGCCCGCTGCACTTTGATATGAACCTGACAAGAGCAAAATTTGACGAACTGACCAGCGATCTTGTTGAAAGAACCGCAATTCCGGTTCAGAACGCACTCAGAGATGCAGGCCTGACCGCATCCGAACTGGGCAAGGTGCTGTTAGTCGGCGGTTCCACCCGTATCCCCGCAGTACAGGATAAGGTAAAACAACTGACCGGACATGAACCCAGCAAGAGCCTTAACCCTGACGAATGCGTAGCGCTGGGCGCTTCCATCCAGGGCGGTAAACTGGCAGGTGACGCGGGCGCAGGAGATATCCTGCTTCTGGACGTAACACCCCTTTCTTTGTCCATCGAGACAATGGGAGGCATCGCAACCAGACTGATCGAAAGAAATACGACGATTCCTACCAAGAAGAGCCAGATCTTCTCCACTGCGGCTGACAACCAGACAGCGGTTGACATCAACGTTCTGCAGGGCGAAAGACAGTTTGCGAAGGACAACAAGTCCCTCGGACAGTTCAGACTGGACGGTATTCCGCCTGCAATGCGCGGCGTACCGCAGATCGAGGTTACTTTCGATATCGATGCGAACGGTATCGTAAATGTATCCGCAAAGGATCTGGGAACCGGAAAAGAACAGCACATCACCATCACGGCAGGTTCCAATATGTCCGATGATGAGATCGATAAAGCCGTAAGAGAAGCGCAGGAATTTGAAGCGCAGGATAAGAAGAAGAAAGAAGCGATTGATACCAGAAACAGCGCTGATTCCTTCGTATTCCAGACAGAGAAGGCGCTGAATGAGGTTGGCGACAAGATCGATGCAAACGCGAAAGCGGGCGTGGAAGCTGATCTGAACGCGCTGAAGTCTCTGCTTGAATCCACAAAGGATGTGGAACTTTCCGACAGCCAGGTGGCTGATATCAAGGCTGCCCAGGAGAAACTGATGCAGTCCGCACAGGCGCTGTTCGCAAAGGTTTACGAGCAGGCGCAGGGCGCAGCCGGCCAGGCAGGCCCCGATATGGGCGGCGCAGCAGGCGCGGATACTTCCGGCAGCAATCCGGACGATGATATTATTGACGGAGACTTCAGAGAAGTATAAAATAGAACAGGGCTTAAATACGGGGGTCAAGCGATTGGCCCCTGAACGCGCGTAAGGATTTGTGCGGGGATTGCAGACCGATATTCCACACAGCGTATGCGCGGATGAAAAATGGCCAAAGGAGTGGAATTTATGGCAGAACAGAAACGGGATTATTACGAAGTCCTCGGCGTGGATAAAAATGCCGATGACGCTGCTCTGAAAAAAGCATACAGGGTTCTGGCAAAGAAATATCATCCGGATATGAATCCCGGAGACGCGGAAGCGGAAAAGAAATTCAAGGAAGCATCCGAAGCCTATGCAGTTTTGAGCGACCCTGAAAAAAGACGCCAGTACGACCAGTTCGGCCATGCAGCATTTGAAGGCGGCGCGGGCGGCGGCAGCGGTTTTGGCGGCTTTGATTTCAACACCGCGGACTTCGGCGATATTTTCGGCGATTTATTCGGCGGAAGAAGAAGCGGCGGCGCAAGAAGCGGCCCTATGAAGGGAGACAATCTGCGCACCAGCGTGAGGATTACATTTGAAGAGGCGGTTTTCGGCACGGAAAAAGAAATCGAACTGACCGTGAAAGAAGAATGTAAAACCTGCCACGGCAGCGGGGCGAAGCCGGGCACCAGTCCGGAAACCTGCTCGAAGTGCGGCGGCAAAGGACAGGTGGTATTCACACAGCAGTCCTTTTTCGGCACGGTTCGGAACGTTCAGACCTGTCCGGACTGCGGCGGCAGCGGCAAAGTAATTAAAGAAAAATGTCCGGACTGCCGGGGCACAGGCTATGTGCCGATGCGGAAACGCTTTGCGGTGACGATTCCCGCAGGCATTGACAACGGACAGTGCAAGCGTCTGGCCGGACAGGGCGAGCCGGGCGTCAACGGCGGCCCCAGAGGGGATGTGCTGGTGGAAGTAATTGTCGGCAGACATCCGATCTTCCAGCGCCAGGATACCAATATTTATTCGACGGTGCCGATTTCCTTTGCGGTTGCGGCATTGGGCGGCGAAGTGGTGATCGATACGGTGGACGGCAAAGTGATTTACGATGTGAAAGCCGGAACCCAGACGGATACCAGAGTGCGCTTAAAGGGCAAGGGCGTTCCTTCCCTGCGCAACAAGGATGTGCGCGGCGATCATTATGTCACGCTTGTGATTCAGACGCCGGAACGGCTTTCTTCGGAAGCGAAAGAGTTGCTGCGCAAATTCGACGAGCAGACCGGCGACAGCCTGCACGCGGCGGACCGCTTAAACGGCGACGAGGCGCCGAAGGAAAAGAAGAAACGCAGATTTTTTGAAAAGTAAACCTGAAAGAATGTGACAGGTTTTTGCAATAAAAAGAGGATGGTTGTGGCAGTCGGAACGCTGCCCGGGCCATTCTCTTTTTGTCATTTGTTGATTCTTTTGTTATCGGAACGTTCTAAAAGATAATCAATGCTGACATCATAAAAATCAGCAATTGCAATCAGAATTTCTGTGGGAATGTCTCTGGTTCCGTTTTCATAGTGCGAATAGGCGCGTTGGGAGATGTTTAAAGATTTGCTGAGTTCATTTTGAGTCAGATCGGCATCTTCGCGCAAATTTCTTATTCTGGTAAACATATTTTCTCCAATTTTAACTATTTTCATCCCCGTGCTATACGTCGGCATGGTGCGGAAATAATGTGACTCGCATGCCGGTTTGGACTGCACAAAGGGAATTTGAGTGGCCGATTTGATTGATACCGGTCACGGAGTGAATAGTAACGATATTTTGTAATATATTAGTCTGGCCCAATTTGTTCTGTTGACATTTAGAACAAAATGGGCTAAACTGATGCTTGTGAAAAAAATGAGTTTACTTATGAGGAAGAGGGAATGCGGGATGAAGAATCGAAAGGAATTATTGGCTAAAATACTGTTTTCTATATCCGGAACAATTTTTTTTGCTTTAGTCGCATCTGCCAGAGAATCTGCGTTGATTGGGTGTATTATTTTAGGATTTTTAACGTTCTTATTTATAACAAAAGTTCCTTTTACAGAGATGAGAAGGTGGCTGAAAAATCCAATGTACTGTATGTCTGGCTTTGCTGTCAGCATTATCTTTGGCAATCATTTTTTGGCTACGTGGATATTTTCCGATAAGCTACAGCCATTGGCAAAGCTGACAGGGATAAATGACAGGTGGCTGCTTATGGCCTGTACGGTGATTTTCACAACCCTTTCAATACCATTTACAGCGACAATAGCCGCATATTTTACAAATATAGAATTTCAGGATGCAGCGGGGCTAAAAGTGAGAAATTTATTGCGGAAGGCAAGCTGTCCTGATAAGTCCGCTAAAAAAGTTTTTGCAGCAATATTGCTGCTATATGCGCTGGGAATATGTGCAATTCTGCGTGCTGATTACAATTATATTGACGATATGGGGCGGATAGCGAGAGGGTATCGTGGATGGGAGAATTTCAGCAGAATTTTGTCTAATATTCTTTCTGTATTTCTTCATGCAGGCACTTATTTGACAGATATTTCTCCATTACCTCAGTTGACTGCGATTATTATTCTGGCTTTATCGGGCGTTATGTTGCTTTATATTATTTATGACCGCAACCAATTTTCCGTATGGGAGTTGATTGCGCTTGTACCGTTGGGATTAAATCCGTATTTTTTGGGATGCCTTTCCTATAAGTATGATGCGCCATATATGGCACTATCCGTTTTGGGGAGTATTTTGCCTCTTTATTTCCGAAGAAAAAAAACGTACATATATGTGTTTGCATCGGCGCTCGGCAGTCTGATTGTATGCACCACGTATCAGGCGGCGACTGGAATCTTTCCTATGATTGTAATTGCGCTGGCATTGAGAATGTGGAGTCAAAAAGACAAAATAAAAACAGTTGCAGAATTTTGCATACGTTCATTGATTGGATATGGAATTGGGATGATTCTTTTCAGAACTATTATCATGGTGCCAGTAGATGATTATGTATCCAGCGCCTTGCCGGATTGGAAAAATCTGATTCCATGTTTCTTTAAAAATCTCATGGAGTATTTTAATTTGGTCAGAAAAGATTTTAAAACGGTCTGGTTACTGCTGATATTTGTTTTGATAATCGGATATATATGGACGACAGTCCAAGAATCAAAACAAAAAAAATATTTGTCTTTTATTATGGCGTCACTTTCTGTCATTTTGATGCTCCTTTTGTGCTTTGGAATTTATCCCATGTTGGAAACGCCGCTGTTTCAGCCAAGGGCCATGTATGGTTTCGGCGTTTTTGTTTCTGTTATGGGAATTATTGCGGTGGAGAAAAGAGCGTGTATACCATTTAAGCTGCCGGTTTTGGTATTGAGTTGGATGTTTTTTGTATTTGCCTTTACATATGGAAATTCGTTAAATGTCCAAAAGGAATATGCAGACTTCAGGATGAAAGCGGTAATTGAAGATCTTGATGATATGGAAGCGTTTCTGCTGGGGGAACCTGTGACAGTTCAGATTTCGGGGACGATCGGACAATCACCGGTTTTAAGAAATATGCCGCAGAATTTTGAGATGCTGAACCGGTTGGTTCCGATTGCTTTTCAGGGGGGTCAGTATTGGGGAACGTATGAATTTTATTACTATTATGATCTTGCAAATGTGTTAAAGGATGACGCCGTTGATTTGACGGCATATGATTTACCGGTTCTGAAAGATACTATGTATCATACAATAAAAGGGAAAGGACAGCACATTTTAGTAGAATTAAAATAAGAGATGTCATCGGAAAAATTTCCCGCTTCCTGATACTGGTTCAGACTGTCTGATGCAGACTATTGTGCATGGACAGTCTGAATCTTTTTTAATTGGAGTAGAATGCTGGCAAATTCCTTGATTCACTGTTTCTTTTATGTTACACTTCAAAATTAGTGAGGAGAGAAACCTATGAAATGGAAAAAATTTAAAATCAAAACGCTGACGGAAGCGGAAGATATTATCATCAGCACTTTATACGATATCGGGCTGGAAGGCGCGCAGATCGAGGACAAGGTTCCGCTGACCGCCCTGGAAAAGGAGCAGATGTTCGTGGACATCCTGCCGGACGGGCCGGAGGATGACGGAATCGCTTATCTCAGCTTTTTTGTGGAAGAAACAGAGGACGGCAGCCTTTCTCTGAACGGGGAAGCCGTGACGGAAGAGGAGATTGTTTCCAGAGTACAGGAAGAACTGGAAACGCTGCGCATGTTCTGCAAAATCGGAGAGGGCAGCATCGCGGTGGACGAAACCGAAGACATTGACTGGATTAACAACTGGAAGCAGTATTTCCATCAGTTCTATATTGATGATCTCTTAGTGATCCCTTCCTGGGAAGAGGTAAAACCGGAAGATACCGGAAAAATGGTTCTGCATATCGATCCAGGTACGGCGTTTGGGACGGGCATGCATGAGACGACCCAGCTTTGCATCCGGCAACTGAAAAAGTTCATCACGCCGGAAACGGAACTTCTGGACGTGGGAACGGGCAGCGGCATTTTGGCGATTCTTTCTCTGATGTATGGCGCGAAGCACGCTGTGGGAACGGATCTGGATCCCTGCGCGGTAGAAGCTGTCGCTGACAATATGAAAAATAACGGCATTGCGCCCGGACAGTTTGAAATGATGATCGGCAACATCATCACGGATAAAGAGGTGCAGGACCGGGTCGGTTATGAAAAGTACGATATTGTGGTGGCGAACATTCTGGCGGATGTGCTGGTGCCCCTGACTCCCGTGATCGTCAATCAGATGAAGAAGGGCGCTGTTTATATCACATCCGGCATCATTGACGACAAGGAAAGCACGGTGGTGGAAGCGGTGAAAGCGGCGGGGCTCACCGTGCTGGAAGTCACTTATCAGGGCGAATGGGTCAGCGTGACGGCGAGGAAGGATTGATGT
Organism: Eubacteriales bacterium; assembly: GCA_030524745.1. GTDB lineage: Bacteria > Bacillota > Clostridia > Lachnospirales > Lachnospiraceae > Gallintestinimicrobium. Next base: position 49,728 of record JAUNGC010000023.1, read on the forward strand.
ATCAGTTTTTTGTGGAACCATCCCAAATTCAGGGAAAGCGCATCGTGATTACGGGAAGCGACGTGAATCACATCAAGAATGTGCTCCGGATGAAGGTCGGGGAGGAAATTGCCGTATCCAACGGAACGGACGGAAAAGAATACCGCTGCGGAATCGAAGCGTTTGAAGAGGATGAAGTGATCTGTACGCTGCGCTTTATCAAGGAGGACGGCCTGGAACTGCCCGCCCGTGTGACGCTGTTTCAGGGGCTTCCCAAAGCGGATAAGATGGAATTTATCGTGCAGAAAATGGTGGAACTGGGCGTGTATCGGATCGTACCGGTGGCGACAAAACGCGCTGTGGTGAAGCTGGATGTAAAGAAGGCAAAGGCGAAGGTTGCGCGCTGGCAGGCGATCGCGGAGGCGGCGGCCAAGCAGAGCAAGCGGCGGATCGTGCCCGAAATAGGGGACGTATGCACCATGAAAGAGGCTCTTGCCCGGACCGCCGCCATGGACATGAAACTGATTCCCTACGAACTGTCGGAGAGAATGGCGCGGACCAGAGAACTGATTGAAAAGGCTGCGCCGGGACAGGAGATCGCAATTTTTATCGGACCGGAAGGCGGATTTGAAGAAGAAGAAGTGTCGATGGCGAAGGAAGCCGGATTTGTTCCCATCACACTGGGCAAACGGATTCTGCGCACGGAAACGGCCGGACTGACGGTGATGGCATGGCTGATGTACCGGCTGGAAGAAGCCTGAAACCGGAAAACGTTCCGGCGGCACACAGGTCCTTATCCGGACCGTTGGAAATGCGCCGGCCCTTGGGCTGCGTCCTGTGCAGCCCTATGTGCCGCTGCGCATTTCCCGAGCGGGAGCGTGTCCGGGAAGAACCTGTGTGCCGCCGCCCACTTCTCTGCGCTCTGTTCCCTGCTCCCGGCCCGCTCTTTAAAAGTGATCGCTGCCGGAGCGATATCCGGTTCCCAGGCGGGGACCGGCAACATATCATAAATCAGAAGACTTTTGTATTGTTTACAATTGGAAAAAGTAGGTGAAAGATATGGAATGCTATTTGGATAACTCTGCGACGACAAGAAGTTTTGACAGCGTCGCAAAGTTAGTGACCAAAGTCATGTGTGAGGATTATGGAAATCCTTCCAGCATGCATAACAAGGGAATGCAGGCGGAAGAGTATTTGCGTTATGCCAAAGATGTGATTGCAAAGAATCTGAAGGTGAATCCCAAAGAGATTTTTTTCACCTCCGGAGGAACGGAATCGGATAATCTTGCATTGCGCGGAGCCGCTTATGCGAACTGCCGCAGCGGACGGCATCTGATTACGACCGCGATCGAGCATCCGGCGATTCTACAGACGATGCAGTATCTGGAGAGTCAGGGATTTGAAGTGACATATCTGCCTGTGGATGAAAACGGGCGTATCCGCCTGGAAGATCTGCAGCGGGCGCTCCGCCCCGACACGATCCTGGTGTCCATCATGCACACCAATAATGAAATCGGTTCCCTGCAGCCTGTCGCGGAGGCGGGAGAACTGATCAAACGGATGAATCCGGGGACGCTGTTTCATGTGGATGCGGTGCAGGGCTATGGAAAGTTCCGCATTTATCCGAAGCGCATGCACATCGATATGCTGTCGGTTTCCGCCCATAAGATTCACGGGCCGAAGGGCGTCGGTTTTTTGTATGTAGGGGAAAAAGTGAAAATCCGCCCGATTGTTATGGGCGGCGGACAGCAGCGGGGATTGCGTTCCGGTACGGAGAACGTGCCGGGGATTGCGGGCATGGCAAAAGCGGTGGAAGAAATTTACCGCAATCTGGACGAGGATAATGAAAAGATGTACCGTCTTCGCCAGATGTTTACAGACGGTCTCAATAAGATGGACGGCGTGCAGGTAAACGGGCTGCCCGGCAGGGAAAGCGCTCCTCATGTGGTCAGCGTTTCTTTTGCGGGACTGCGCAGCGAAGTGCTGCTGCATGCGCTGGAAGAAAGAAATATTTATGTTTCCGCGGGCAGCGCCTGCGCTTCCAATCATCCGGACACCGCCGGTTCTGCGACGCTTCGGGCGATCGGCTTAAGAAAAGAACTGCTGTCCTCCACAATCAGATTCAGCTTTTCCGTATTTACGACGGAGGAAGAGATTCGGTATACGCTGCAGGCGTTATATGAAATCGTGCCTGTACTGCGGAAGTTTACGAGACGTTAACAGGAAAAAGATTTGCGACAGTCCGGCCCGGCAGGACCGCCGCGCATGTTTGGTCATTGCGCTTATGCATGGTCCGCGCAGGAAATGCGCGGACCCGGCTGAACGGTTATGAGGTCTTATGATGAAAACGATGGCGGGGAGAAAGGAACGATCATGTTTAAAGCATTTTTAATCAAGTATGCGGAAATCGGTGTAAAGGGGAAGAACCGGGACCTTTTTGAAGAGGCGCTGGTGCAGCAGATCAAATATGCCCTGAAGCGCTGTGAAGGCGAGTTTAAGGTGCGCCGCACGAAAGGCAGAATTTATATCGACGTGCTGTCCGATTACGATTATGAAGAAACCGTGGATAATTTAAAGACCGTATGCGGGATTTCCGCCATTTGTCCGATGGTGCAGACGGAGGATGAAGGCTTTGATAAGCTGTGCGGAGCGGTGGTCGATTATGTGGACAGGCAGTATCCGGACAAGCGATTCACGTTTAAAGTCAATGCCAGAAGGGCGAGGAAAAACTATCCCGTGGAGTCCATGGAAATCAACGCCCTGGTAGGAGAAAAAATTCTGGAAGCGTTTCCGGAGATCAGGGTGGACGTGCATCATCCCGATGTGATGATTTATGTTGAAGTGCGGGAAAAAATTTATATTTACTCCATCGAAATTCCCGGCCCCGGCGGCATGCCTGTTGGAACCAACGGCAAGGCGATGCTGCTTTTGTCCGGCGGCATTGATTCTCCTGTCGCGGGCTATATGGTGGCGAAACGCGGCGTTAAAATCGATGCGGTGTATTTTCATGCGCCCCCGTATACCAGCGAGCGGGCGAAACAGAAGGTGGCGGATCTGGCCAGGCTGGTGGCGCGCTACAGCGGACCGATCTATCTGCATGTGATCAATTTTACGGAGATCCAGTTGGCGATCTATGAAAAATGTCCTCACGATGAACTGACCATCATCATGAGAAGATATATGATGCGGATTGCGGAAGCGATTGCCAAAAAGACGGACTGTCTGGGACTGATTACCGGCGAGAGCATCGGACAGGTGGCGAGCCAGACGATACAGTCTTTAGCGGTCACAAATGAAGTGTGCACGCTGCCCGTGTTTCGGCCCTGTATCGGACTGGACAAGCAGGAGATTGTGGATATTTCCGAAAAAATCGGCACCTATGAGACGTCCGTCCTTCCTTATGAGGACTGCTGTACGATTTTCGTCGCAAAACATCCGGTCACGAAGCCGAATTTAAATGTGATTAAGCGTCATGAAGAAAATCTGAAGGATTGCATTGACGAAATGGTGCAAAGAGCGCTGGATACTGATGAACTGATCGTTGTGGAAGTATGACGGGAGCGGCGCAAAAGGCCGCAGAGAAGCGTATGGGAAAAGAGACCGGCAGCAGGAATCCGCATTTTGCGAAGCGGTCGCATGGCGGATTCCTGCCCTGCGCACTTTCTGCTGCCGGAAATGTTGCCGGAAAAAGAAAACGGACGTTTCACGTCTGCAGGCAGCCGGAAGCGTCCAGTTTCATTTTGGTATGTTCTGCTGGAATTAGATGAGGTACGGTTTCAGTACGTCAAGCACTGCGTCCACGTTATCCTCAGCATGGATGTTCAGGTCGATCGGCTTGGAAAGATCGAGGCTGAAGATGCCCATGATGGACTTTGCATCGATTACGTATCTGCCGGATACTAAATCGAAGTCATAATCGAATTTGGTAATATCGTTAACGAAAGATTTTACCTTATCGATAGAGTTTAAAGAAATCTGAACTGTTTTCATTTTCATTTACCTCCTTTGAGTTCATACCTTCTGAACCTATATTAACAAACAATACCAATAAAAGTCAATTATCAAACGTGACAAAAAAACCGGAGAATACTATGAAAAGTGTAGCATTACATAATCTTGGCTGCAAAGTAAATTCTTACGAAATAGAGGTTATGCAACAAAAATTACAAGAAAATGGCTATAAAATTGTATCCTTTGATTCAAAAGCGGACGTATATATCGTGAATACCTGTACGGTGACCAATATAGCGGACCGCAAGAGCCGGCAGATGCTGCATCGGGCAAAGAAGATGAACCCGGAGGCTGTGGTGGTGGCGACCGGCTGTTATGTGCAGACAGGGGAAAAAATGGTGGAGCAGGATCCCTGTATCGATCTGGCAATCGGGAATAACAGAAAAAAAGATATTGTGGAAATTTTAGAAGCGTTTCTTTTGGAGCGGGAAAATGGCGGGACATGCGATTATAACAGCGACATCATCGATATCGGTCATACGAAAGAGTACGAGGAAATGACCCTTGTGCAGACCGGAGAGCATACCCGCGCTTATATTAAGATTCAGGACGGCTGTAATCAGTTCTGTTCCTATTGTATTATTCCGTTTGCGCGGGGAAGGGTCAGAAGCAGAAAGCCGGATGATGTGCTGGCGGAGATCAGAGGTCTTGCGGATAAAGGCTATAAAGAGGTGGTGCTCACCGGAATTCATATAAGTTCTTATGGTATGGATTTTATCCATCCCGAAAAGGATGCGCCCTGCCTGCTGAACCTGATCGAAAGCATTGCGGAGGTGGAGGGGATTGAGCGGATTCGCTTAGGCTCTCTGGAGCCGCGCATCATCACGGAGAAATTTGCGAAAAGACTCGCGGCGATTCCAAAGATCTGTCCGCATTTTCATCTTTCCTTACAGAGCGGCTGTGACGAAACTTTAAAACGGATGAATAGACATTATACCACCGGGGAATATTATGAACGGGTAAAAATTCTGCGCCGGGCATTTGAAAACCCGGCGATCACCACGGATGTGATCGTGGGCTTTCCGCAGGAAAGCGAAGAAGAGTTTGAGAGAACAAAGCTGTTTCTGGAAAAAGTTCATTTCTTTGAGATGCACATTTTTAAGTATTCCAGAAGAAGGGGAACGGTTGCCGACAGACTGCCGGGGCAGCTTACGGAAGCGGTCAAACAGGGACGCAGCGCACAACTGCTTTCCATGGAAGCAGAGCATTCCCGGCAATACCGGGAGGACTACATAGGCAAGGTGGCGGAAATCCTTGTGGAAGAAAAGAAGGAGATTAACGGGAAAAATTACTGGATCGGACATACCAAAACCTATGTGAAGGGGGCGGTTGAGGCGAGAGAAGACGGCCCGCAGGATATGCAGAATCAACTGGTTTCGGGGCGTGTTCAGAGACTTTTGACGGATGATGTGATACTGTTGGAGGAAATACGTTGAATTTTTTAGAAAAGTAGGGTAAGATATGCTTATATTGGATATACGGTTCAGAAAAAGGCCGGCGGTAATATGCCGGACGGCGAAGGAATACGGAAATGCCGTTTTTGCGGCGGAATGAGAGGCAATATGCAGGATTTGGGAAGTACACAGTATTTTAAAGTGGAAGCGGAACCGGAAAACGGCGTCAAGGTCATCTTATCGGCTGTTTATGAGGCGCTTTCAGAGAAAGGATACAATCCGGTCAATCAGATTGTCGGATATATCATGTCCGGAGATCCTACCTATATCACGAGTCATAACAATGCGCGCGGACTGATTATGCGCGTGGAGAGAGACGAACTTGTGGAGGAGATGCTCAAGGAGTATATCAAAAACAATCATTGGAAGTAGAAAACTGCCGTTTGCGGCAGCGGCAGGAGAGAACGGATGAGGATTATGGGACTGGATTTCGGTTCAAAGACGGTGGGGGTTGCGGTCAGCGACCCGCTTCTTATCACCGCTCAGGGAATCGAGATCATCAGGCGGAAGGAAGAGAATAAGCTGCGCCAGACGTTAGCCCGGATCGAAGAACTGATTCTGGAATATGAAGTTTCGGAAATTGTGCTGGGGCTCCCGAAGAATATGAATGCGACGGAAGGGGAGCGGGTTGAGAAGACGAAAGAATTTGCGGATAAGCTTTCCCGCAGAACGGGGTTGCCGGTTGTCTTCCGGGATGAACGGCTGACCACCGTAGCTGCGGACAAGGCGATGATGGAAGCGGGAATCCGTAGAGAAAACCGCAAGGAACATGTGGATAAGCTGGCGGCAGTTTTTATTCTGCAGAGTTATCTGGACCAAAAAGCCATGCAGAAGGGATAAAGCGGCGGCTGGGATGCGTTTTGACGGTAACCGCAAAAGAACAGGAGAAGGAACAGGTTGGAAAAGATTACTTTTTGCCCCGAAGAAGGGGAAACCGTTGATTTTTATGTATTGGAACAGACGAGACTGGGCGGAGTTGATTATATTCTGGTGACAGATAGTGAAGAAGAGGACGCGGAAGCGTTGATTTTGAAGGATATTTCTGCGCCCCAGGATGCAGAAAGTCTGTATGAAATTGTGGAGGATGACGAAGAACTGGATGCGGTTGCAGCCATTTTTTCGAGCATGCTGGAAGATGTTGATTTGGAAAAATAGCGGCGGACGGCCGTTGTTTATAGAATATGCAGCCGTCGGTGGGAATGACGTCTGAACGACAAGGACGGATTTGGATGACGGATAGGTGCGCTGCGGGGATATAAGGACAAGTGCGTCCGGCCATCGCCGTCATCCCATGCCGCTTTTGTCGTCGTGGAGGAAATTCCGTATTCCGGTTTGGAACAAACCGGAATAATTTTGCGGCCGCTGCGAGGAATGTGGAGGGAATTTGATTGAGAAAAACAAAAAAACTGAATATTGACGGTCCCAGTCTGAAGGTGATACCGCTGGGCGGACTGGAACAGATTGGAATGAACATTACTGCCTTTGAGTATGAAGACAGTATTGTAGTGGTGGACTGCGGTCTTTCTTTCCCGGATGACGATATGCTGGGGATTGATCTGGTCATTCCGGATATTACGTATTTACGGGATAATTTCGAGAGAGTGAAGGGAATTGTCATTACCCATGGACATGAAGACCATATCGGCGCCCTGCCCTATGTGCTGCGGGAGTTGAATATGCCGATTTATGCCACCAGACTGACGATGGGACTGATTGAAAACAAGTTAAAAGAACACAATCTGTTGGGACATACGAAAAGAAAGGTGATTAAATTCGGACAGTCTGTGAATCTGGGGCAGTTCCGGATTGAATTTATTAAGACGAATCACAGTATTGTGGATGCGGCGGCGCTGGCAATTCATTCCCCGGCCGGCACGGTGATCCACACAGGCGACTTTAAAGTGGACTATACGCCGGTGTATGGCGAGGCAATCGATTTACAGCGTTTTGCGGAACTGGGCAAAAAAGGCGTGCTGGCGCTGATGTGCGATTCCACCAATGCGGAACGCAAGGGCTTTACCCAGTCGGAACGCACGGTGGGACATACCTTTGATACGATTTTCCATGAACACCAGGGCTCCCGGCTGATTATCGCCACATTCGCCTCCAATGTGGACCGCGTGCAGCAGATCATCAATTCAGCGCACAAATACGGCCGGAAGGTTGTGGTGGAAGGCCGCAGTATGGTCAATATTATTGAGACGGCGATGAATCTGGGGTGCATCAATATTCCGGACAACACGCTGGTGGATATTGACTGTTTAAAGGATTATCCGGATGACAGGACTGTCATTATAACGACAGGAAGCCAGGGAGAAAATATGGCGGCGTTGAGCCGCATGGCGTCCAGCATTCATCGTAAGGTTTCCATCGGACCAAACGATACGATTATCTTTTCCAGCAACCCGATTCCAGGCAATGAAAAAGCGGTGACGAAGGTCATCAATGAACTGGAAATAAAGGGAGCGGAAGTGATTTTCCAGGATGTGCACGTTTCCGGGCATGCCTGTCAGGAAGAAATTAAGCTGATTTATACGCTGGTACAGCCCAAGTATGCGGTGCCGATTCATGGAGAGTATAAGCACAGGAAGGCGCAGGCGGAAATCGCGGCAGAATTGGGAATTCCAAAGGAAAATATATTCATGCTCTCATCCGGCGATGTGCTGGAAATGAACGAAGAGAAGGCGGAAGTGACTGAAAAAGTGCCGGTGGGCGCGATCCTTGTGGACGGACTGGGCGTAGGAGATGTGGGCAATGTGGTCCTGCGGGACAGACAGCATCTCGCTGAAGACGGCATTATGATCGTTGTTGTGGCGCTGGATGGTATGACCGGGCAGGTTGTGAGCGGACCGGATCTGGTTTCCAGAGGATTCGTATATGTGCGGGAATCGGATGAACTGATGGATGAGGCCCATGAACTGATGATGAAGGTGATGGAAGGCTGCGTCAGCAGAGGATGCACAGACTGGGGCAGGATTAAGACCGCGATTAAGGACTCGCTGAGCGACTTTATCTGGAAAAAGACGAAGCGCCGTCCGATGATCCTGCCGATTATTATGGAAGTTTAACAGTTTTGGAGTGACGGAAGATGTGCAGAGTGGAAACAGCTTTGAGAGAATTGATCGGCGCGATTATGGATTCGCCGGAGTACCAAAAGTATGGTCAGCAATTAGCGGTGATGCGGCAATATCCCGACCTGAAACGTCAGGTGGACGAGTTTCGGCATGAGAATTTTCTGATGCAGCGGTCCGGGGAGTCGGATGAACTTTTTGATAAGATGGATGAATTCTCCAGAAGGTACGAGGATTTTCGGAAAAATCCGTTGGTGGAAGCTTTCCTGGGAGCGGAACTGGATTTTTGCCGGATGATACAGGGCATTAACCAGGAAATCGTGGAGGCGGTGAACTTTGAGTAACCAGAAAACAGATAAAAGGAAAAAGAGCAACTCTGTAGCGAAGAACGTAGCGAGCGGGGCAATCGGAATGATCATCAATATTGTAGTCGTGGTCGTTGCGGTTATGCTGGTGTATCGTTTTTCTGTTTCGGCCTATCAATATGGCGTCAGGATCTTTGGGGAACCCGCGATGTCGGCGGCCCCCGGAGAAGAAGTGGTTGTAACGGTGACCGACGGAATGGATTTTGATGGTATCGCCGAGACGCTGTATGATAACGGTCTGGTACGGGATAAGACGCTGTTTAAAATTCAGGAAATGCTGTCCAACTATGCGGAAGACGGTTTCAAGGAAGGCACTTATACGCTGTCCACAGCCATGACGCCGGACGAAATGATGGATGTACTGGCCGGAAGCGGAGGAACAACATGATTGTGGATGAGAGGATGCGCACGTTCATCAATTCGCTGGACGCGGGGCTCCCGGCGTGGCTGGAGGCGATCGGGCGTCAGGCGAAAGCGGATAACGTGCCGGTCATCCGCCCGGAAACGGGCAGCCTTCTGCGCTTTTTGCTGACGATGCAGAAGCCCGGTTCCATCCTGGAAGTGGGAACTGCGGTGGGTTTTTCCGCGCTTTTGATGAGTGAGTATATGCCGCCGGACTGTCATATCACGACGATTGAGAAGTATGAAAAACGGATTCCGGAGGCAAAAGAGAACTTTCAAAAGTGCGGCAAAGAGGACAAGATCACTTTGCTTGAGGGAGATGCGGCGCAGATTCTGGCGGATTTGCAGACTCCCTTTGATTTTATTTTTATGGATGCGGCAAAGGGGCAATATCTGAACTTTTTGCCGGATGTTTTGCGCCTGTTAAATCCCGGCGGCCTGCTTGTTTCCGATAATGTGCTGCAGGACGGAGATATTCTGGAATCCCGTTACGCCATAACGCGGCGGGACCGGACCATTCATGCGCGGATGCGCGACTACTTATATGAATTGAAACATCATCCCATGCTGGAAACGGAGATTCTTCCGGTGGGGGACGGTGTGACGGTCAGCCTGAAAAAGGCCACGTCCTGGAGGAAATTATGAAAAGACCGGAACTGCTCATCCCGGCAAGCAGCCTGGAGGTGTTAAAGACCGCTGTCATTTATGGGGCGGACGCCGTATATATCGGCGGCGAAGCGTTCGGACTGCGGGCGAAGGCGAAAAATTTCAGCATGGAGGAGATGGCGGAAGGCATCCGCTTCGCTCATGAAAGAGGGGTAAAGGTGTATGTGACCGCCAATATCCTTGCCCACAACAGGGATCTTGAGGAAGCGGACGTTTATTTTGCGCAGTTAAGGGATCTGAAAACGGCAGACGGACAGGCGGCCGCGCCGGACGCTCTGATCATTTCCGATCCGGGCATGTTCCTGCTGGCAAAAAAAGCCTGGCCTGAAGTGGAGGTACATATTTCCACCCAGGCGAACAATACCAATTACGAAACATATCTGTTCTGGTGGAAGCTGGGCGCGAAACGCGTCGTTTCCGCAAGGGAGCTTTCGCTGGCGGAAATCAAGGAAATCCGGAAGCGGATTCCGAAAGAGATGGAGATCGAAAGCTTCATCCACGGCGCGATGTGTATCTCCTATTCCGGACGTTGCCTTTTAAGCAATTATTTTACGGGCCGGGACGCCAATCAGGGCGCCTGCACCCATCCCTGCCGCTGGAAATATTCGGTGGTGGAGGAAACCAGACCCGGGGAGTATCTTCCTGTTTATGAAAACGAGAGGGGCACCTATATTTTTAACTCAAAGGACCTGTGCATGATCGAACATGTGCCGGATCTGATCGACGCGGGAATCGATAGTTTAAAGATTGAGGGCCGGATGAAAACTGCGCTCTATGTGGCGACGGTGGCGCGGACTTACCGGAAGGCGATCGACGATTATCTGGAGTCGGAAGAAAAATACCGGAATCATATGGCCTGGTACAAAGAGGAGATCGCAAAGTGTACCTACCGCCAGTTTACGACCGGATTTTATTATGGAAAACCGGATGAAAATACGCAGATCTACGATTCCAACACCTATAACAGCGATTATATTTATCTGGGGATCATTTATGAAAAGGACGAAGCGGGGCGGGTGCGCATAGAACAGCGCAACAAGTTCTGCGTCGGGGATCGGATTGAGATCATGAAGCCGGACGGCAGGGATATTCCCGTCACTGTGGAAAAGATAGAGGATGAAGAGGGCAATGCCGTGAACAGCGCGCCTCATCCCAAACAGTCGCTTTGGCTGACGCTTTCTGAGGCGGCTGAGGCATTTGACTTATTACGGACGAAAAAAGACGGAAAGGATACGGACAATGAGTGAAGTGATCAATATCGAGGAATTGTTTGCGGAGAACGTCTTCACCCTTGGGAAAATGCAGGAGCGGCTGCCCAAAAAGGCTTATCAGGAAGTGAAGCGGGTGATGGAGCACGGCGGGGAACTTTCGGGCGCGACCGCCGACGTGGTGGCAAAAGCGATGAAGGACTGGGCGGTGGAACATGGCGCGACGCACTATACCCACTGGTTTCAGCCGCTGACCGGCATTACGGCGGAAAAGCATGATTCCTTTGTCACCCATCCGGATGAAAGCGGAAAAATGATTTTGGATTTTTCCGGGAAAGAACTGATAAAGGGAGAGGCGGACGCATCTTCTTTTCCTTCCGGCGGACTGCGCTCCACGTTTGAAGCCAGAGGCTATACAGTATGGGATATCACTTCTCCCGTCTTTTTAAAAGAGGATGCGACGGGTGTGATTCTGTGCGTGCCCACCGCGTTCTGTTCCTATACGGGGGAAGCGCTGGATAAAAAGACTCCTTTGCTTCGTTCCATGGAAGCGTTGTCCCAACAGGCGATGCGCATCGTCCGCCTGTTTAACCCGCAGACGGCGGCGACAAAGGTCATTCCCTCCGTCGGTGCGGAACAGGAATATTTTCTCATTGACCGCAGCAAGTATTTACAGCGAAAAGACCTGATTTTTTCAGGAAGGACTCTGTTCGGCGCTCCCGCGCCCAAGGGACAGGAACTGGAAGATCATTATTTCGGCGTCATCCGGGAACGGGTGGGCGCGTTTATGAAGGACCTGAACATTGAACTGTGGAAGCTGGGCGTGACTGCCAAGACCCAGCACAACGAAGTGGCCCCGGCGCAGCATGAACTTGCGCCGGTCTATGAGACGGCCAATATAGCGATGGACCATAACCAGCTTGTGATGGAAACGATGAAAAAAGTGGCGGAGCGTCACAATCTGCGCTGTCTGCTGCATGAAAAGCCTTTTGCGGGCGTGAACGGATCGGGAAAACACGACAACTGGTCCATCAGCACGGATACCGGAATGAACCTGCTGGATCCGGGAGAAACGCCGAATGAGAATATCCAGTTTCTGCTCGTGCTGGCCTGCGTGATGAAGGCGGTGGATACTCACGCGGACCTGCTGCGCAGAAGCGCGTCCAATGTGGGAAATGATCTGCGTCTGGGCGCCAACGAAGCGCCGCCTGCGATCGTGTCCATTTTCCTGGGCACGCAGTTGGAGGATGTGGTGCGCCAGCTTGTGGAAACGGGAGAGGCCCGTTCCTGCCTGGAAGGCTCCACGCTGCGGACCGGCGTTTCCACAGTGCCGGATTTACATATGGACGCTACGGACAGAAACAGAACGTCCCCGTTTGCATTTACAGGCAACAAGTTTGAGTTTCGCTCGGTGGGTTCTTCTGATTCCATCGGCAGCCCTACCACCACGATCAACGCGATTGTGGCGGAAGCCTTCTGTGAAGCGGCGGACAGGATTGAAGCGGCGGGCGAAGAGAATTTCGAGATCGCCGTCCATGATCTGATTAAAGAATATATGACGGAACACCAGCGCATTATTTTTAACGGCGACGGCTATTCCGAAGCCTGGGTGAAAGAAGCGAAGCGCAGAGGACTGCCCAACTTTAAGAGCATGATCGATTCCATCGAAGCGCTGACGACGGACAAGGCGATCCGCCTGTATGAGCGTTTCGGCATTTATAACCGGGCGGAACTGGAATCCCGCAAGGAAATTCTGTATGAAACCTATGTCAAGACGATCAATATTGAAGCGCTGACGATGATCGATATGGCTTCCAAAGAAATCCTGCCTGCGGTCATCCGCTACAGCCGGACGCTGGCGGATACGATCAACGCCACGAAGGCGGCGGGCGTGGAGCCGGATGTGCCGGCGGCCCTGCTGCGTAAAATCAACGAAGAACTGTCCAAAGCGACCGGAACGCTGGAAGACTTAAGATGGAAGGAACAGGAAGGCCGGGAGATGAAGAACGACGCGAAAAAGCAGGCGTTTTTCTACCGGGATACGATCGTTCCCGCTATGCAGAACCTGCGCGCATCGGCGGACAGGCTGGAAACCATGGTGGACCGGGAATTCTGGCCTTTCCCGGTGTACTCGGATCTGCTGTTTGAGGTCTGAGGATTCTGAAATTTGTGAGAGATTGCCATGGGCATGCGGGCGGCGTCCGTATGCCGTGTATCGGGGGGAATAGAAAAATGGGACTTTTTGATTTCTTTAAAAAACCGAAAACCGATCTGGAACAATATTATGAAGAGCGCGGCAGGCGCGAGAGGGAACAGGCTGATTCCCGTTATGGAGAACAGTTGAACTCCTCGTATGAGGGGGAATTTGGAAGCGCCGGTTTCCGGATCGTGGTAGGGGACATTTTTACGATCACGGGAAGGGGAACGGTGATTACCGGAAAAATCGAAAGAGGTACCGTCTCCGTCGGGGATGAAGTGACGCTTCAGAGAACGGATGGAAGCAGCCGGAAGACAACCGTCACGGGCATTGAGATGTTCCGGAAAATAAAGAATACTGCAACGGCGGGAGAAAACGTCGGTTTATTGCTGCGAAATGTGCAGCGGAATGAGATCAGCAGGGGAGATGTTTTGCTGAAGTAAAATTTTTCAAAAAAGTTCTTGCATTTTGTATGAGTTTTTGGTATAGTAAATGAGCGCAAGGGAAAGATAAGAAAAGTCCCGCGTTCATATTGCTATAGGGCTATCGCCAAACGGTAAGGCAACGGACTCTGACTCCGTCATTTCAAGGT
>JAUNGC010000004.1 GCA_030524745.1 Eubacteriales bacterium
GGTAGAACATCAGCTTCCCAAGCTGAGGAGGCGGGTTCGATTCCCGTCATCTGCTTTTTTTATGCCCGGAAAGCGGTAAAATCAGCGCTTTCCGGGATTTTCTTTTTGTCTGATGGGACACAAACGGGACATTGAGTGTGCCTACTGGCTGGTGCCCAGGGAGAACGAACCCGGCGTGTGCATGATGCACGAATGGATCTACCTTCCGAGCGCGTAAAATGCAACAAAAAACAACTTTAGATTTGCCGGAGTTATGTTGACGGGCAGAATAATTTTGGCTATAATAAAATTATAATTTAGATTTGCCGGATTTTTGTTTAAATTGCCTATACTGAAATTGGAAGGGAGAGATCAACATGGCATATATTAAACGGGCTGCGGAAGATACAATTGCGCGCCTCTCTGAAATGTTCCCTGTGCTGTTAGTGACTGGTCCCAGGCAGGTGGGAAAAACAACCCTGCTGCAAAAACTCGCAGAAGCGCAGCGAAGCAAGGGACTGGTGCGGAAATATGTAACTTTGGATGATCCCGATGTGAGGTATTTGGCGAAACATGATCCTGCGCTGTTTTTACAGAGATATTCCCCTCCGGTGCTGATTGACGAGATTCAATACGCAACAGAATTGCTGCCTTATATTAAAATGAGCGTGGACCGTTCCAGGAAAAAAGGCGACTTCTGGATCACAGGATCACAGGTTTTCCGGCTTATGAATAACGTCAGTGAAAGTCTGGCCGGACGAGTCGGCATCGTGAATTTATTGGGATTGTCCGATGCGGAGATTTACCAGGAGCCAAGCGAACCGTTCCAGACGGATCCAGCGCATTTGATGAACCGCTTGTCTGTGAGGACGCCACACGGCTTAAATGAAATCTACAACAGGATTTTCAAAGGCTCCATGCCGGAACTGTACGCAGATGGAAATGTTGATTGGGAGACATATTACCGTTCCTATGTAGATACGTACCTGCAAAGGGACATTCGTGATCTTGCGCAGGTAGCTGACGAAATGCAGTTTTACAATTTTATGACGATTGTTGCTGCCCATACTTCAAAGCCTGTGATCTATGAGGAACTGGCAAACATGGCTGGCGTTTCGTCGCCAACAGCAAAGAAATGGCTCTCTATTTTAGTGTCCTCCCATATCGTTGCTTTGGTACAGCCATATCATAACAACGCACTGAAACGTGTTGTCAAAATGCCGCTTCTCCATTTTTTGGATACTGGTTTAGCTGCTTACCTCTTAAAATGGGGCAATCCCGAAGCACTGGAAAAAGGGGCTATGTCCGGAGCCTTCTTTGAAAGCTATGTGTTTTCAGAAATCTATAAGAGTTATTTGAACGCGGGGAAAGAGCCTCCCATTTTCTATTACAGGGATAGGGACCAAAAGGAAATTGATCTGCTGCTTTACCAAAATGGCGTGCTTTCTCCAATTGAGATCAAGAAAGCGGCGTCCCCCGGAAAAACCGCGATCAAGAACTTCGATGTTTTAGAGCCTGTGACCCGGGCAGAAGCTTTTGGGGGCCTGGAGTCTCTAAAGGTAGAAATCGGAACGGGAAGTGTGGTCTGTATGGCAAACGACTTACTGCCCGTAAATGAAAAGAACTGGTATGTGCCGGTTTGGTTAATTTAATGATTCGACTATGAAAAAACGAGGACGTAACCGCCCTCGTTTTTTTATGCAAATATCAGGAATATCGCGTACTTGTAATAATTTAAAGTACAATTTTACATTATATTTAAAACAATAAAAAGCGTTAAAATTCCTTATACTCAAGTGATTTTAACGCTTTTTATTGTTTAATACTATTCATAATTTTAGTCGGAGTGACAAGACTTGAACTTGCGGCCTCTTCGTCCCTAACGAAGCGCTCTACCACCTGAGCCACACCCCGATTTCTGGTTATCTCAACCGGACAAATGATATAATACCTTAAACTTCCATAGAAGTCAATACCTAATTTCATTTTTTGTGACTTTGCTTTGGTTACAGAAAGTTAACAATTCGTTCACCGGGAAACTGCCAAAAAAGGTTATACTGAATTTATAGATAACTTTTTGGCCGTGCAGATCATTGGGGGATGATTGGGTGAAAAAGAAAATATGGGGTATACTCTTTCTGGGAGTTGTTATGTTAAACGTAGCGGCCTGGCAGAGCAGCAATTTCTGTAACTTTTATGTGAAGAATATCTTTCCGGTGCTGGGAAGCGCTTATTCCAGGGTGACTTCTGTATTTCCTTTCAGCGTGGGAGAGGGCATGATCGTTCTGGGAGCGCTGTTTTTACTGCTTTTTATGGCGTCGGGAGCGCTTTTTGCGGCGCTCAGAAAACAATGGACGATACGTCTTTTCAGGCGTTTGGGCGGCGTCTTTTGCTGGGCGTTTCTGGCGCTGTTCTGGCTGTTAACCTGCAACTGTTTCATTCAGTATCATGCTTCGGAGTTTGAAGAAAAATACATGGAGCAGGTGCGTGCGGAAGGTTATACGAGAGAAGAACTGGGGATGCTGCGGGATTATATCGTAGTGAACCTGAACGAACTGGCCGGGAGAATGCCCCGGGATGAAAACGGATATCTGATCTACGAAGGGGATATGCATCAGACGGCGATTGCCGCCATGCAGAGGCTGGGAGAGCGCTACGATCAATTACAGGGCTTTTACCCGCAGCCGAAGGAGATGTATTTTTCCAATTTGATCAGCCAGACTTATATGATGGGATACTATTTTCCTTTTTCTATGGAAGCGAATTACAATAAGACGATGTATGTTGTGAATAAACCTTCCACGATCTGTCACGAACTTGCGCATCTGAAAGGGTTTATTCAGGAGGATGAAGCGAGCCTGATCGGATATCTTGCCTGTATGGCCAGCGAGGACGATTTCTTCCGGTACAGCGGCTATATGGGGGTGCTGACCTATGTGGAAAATGAGTTCCAGGCGTCTGTCAATAAAAACACGGCGGAATACGGAAAGCATCCGGCGATTTCCGAACAGGTTTATCGGGATTGTGTATTTTTGACGAAGGAATCCTGGCAGGAGGTGGAAGCGAAAGCGGTCGTGAGCACGCAGACGGCGAAAACGGTGTCCAGGGCGGCGACTACCGCGTCGTTAAAACTGAACGGTGTGGAAGAGGGAATGAAAGCCTATGAAGGGGTTGTCAAGCTTTTGCTGGACTATTATGACGGCGTTTTATACGGGAATGTGTTGATGACGGTGGACGCGCAGGCGGAAGAATCCTGAATGGATTCGATTCCGCAATGAGAGGATTTTTGGATTGAATTGAATAGCAAATGCAAAAGCCGCGCACCCTAAAGAAAAAGGAGGCAGTTTGGATGGATTATCTCAATGCTTTCTGGGTGGGCGGCCTTATTTGCGCCCTGGTCCAGATTTTAATGGAAAAAACAAAACTGATGCCCGGCCGTATTATGGTGCTTTTGGTTTGCAGCGGAGCGGTTTTGGGAGCGGTCGGATTATATGAGCCGTTTCAGGAATTTGCCGGAGCCGGGGCGAGCGTGCCCCTTTTGGGGTTCGGCAACGTTTTGATGAAGGGCGTGAAAGAAGCCGTGGATGAACAGGGCTTTCTGGGGGTATTTTCGGGCGGCTTTAAAGCCGGCGCGGTAGGCACTTCCGCGGCGCTCATTTTTGGTTATCTGGCGAGCCTGATATTCAATCCGAAAATGAAAAAGTGATGGCGTTTGTCAGATTTCGGAGTATAAGATCCCTTTTTTGGCGAGAAACTGGCGCATGGTTTTGTCCCACTGTGCGTCCAGGGTCTTGTCCATCAGGAAAGTATGAAATGCAGTTCCTGTGATAATGGATGCGGCACCGTTCTCGTATTTTATGGTGAGAACGAGCGCTTTGACCTGATCCGGCGTAATGGAATCGTCAGCGCCCTTTAAAACTCCCGGTACATAGTCCGGCATCAGATGGAATACGAATTTGAAGCGGGAAGGGCTTCTTTTTCCTTTGATAATCTCGTAACAGATGGGGCGCATGGCGCTCCAGGGAGAAAAATCGTAGGGACAAATCTGCTCGTCCTCCAATTCTTCCCGCGTGTAAAAATCTTTGTTGATATGGCCGTCGATGGTATATTCCACGGCGGTGGAAATATTGGCTTCGGCAAGAAGAAAGGAGTCGAAGCAATTTGTGGCGAGCAGCTTGCTCATAAAATTTTTAAGTTCTGTAATGTAAAAAGAAGTCATATGGGATCCTTTCCGGTTGGTGTCCTGTGTTGAAAAAACGCAGACGCAGACTGGAGGGGCAGACGCGCTGCTAACTGTAGTATAGCAGAAGAAAAAAAAAATACCAGATCTATTCCGGACAAAGTGTGCAGTGAATAAAGTGTGAAGTTTCAGAAATACTCTTTACAAGGTGTAAGAATGCGTGTTATTATAAGTAGTAATGAAAACTACATTTAAAAGTGGTGAGATCTGGAGGATTTTATGAGTTATAAGATAGTTGTCGACAGTTGCTGTGAATTACCGGAGAATTTGAAGAAAGATCCCCGTTTTGAAATTGTGCCTCTGGGCCTGGAAGTGGGGGAGTATCAGATTCTTGATGATGAGAATTTTAATCAGGCAGAATTTCTGCAGAAGGTGGCAGAATGCCCGACCTGTCCCAAATCATCCTGTCCGTCGCCGGAAAGGTACATGAACGCTTACCGGACGGAAGCGGAACATGTTTATGTGGTGACGTTATCCTCCAATCTGAGCGGCAGCCATAACAGCGCGCTGCTGGGAAAGAACCTTTACATTGAAACTTACGGGGAAAAGCAGATTCATGTGGTGGATTCCAGATCCGCCTCCTGCGGAGAAACGCAGATCGCGTTAAAGGCGATAGAATTAGAGGAGCAGGGGCTTCCCTACGAAGTGATCGTGGATAAGCTGGAAGCGTTTCGTGACAGCATGCACACATATTTTGTATTGGACAACCTGGAAACTTTACGGAAAAATGGACGGCTGTCTGGGGTGAAGGCGCTGGTCGCTTCCACTTTGAATATTAAACCTGTCATGGCGGGAACCAGAGAAGGAACGATCGAGCAGATCGGGCAGGGAATCGGAATCAAGAAGGCGCTTCAGAAAATGGCGGACGCGGTGGTTAAGAATGTGAACAATGCACAGGACCGCGTGCTTATGATTACGCATTGCAATAATGCGGGAAGAGCGGAGAGCATGAAGAAGCTGGTCCTGGAAAAAATCGGCGTGAAGGATGTGCTGATAATGGATACGGCGGGCATCAGCAGCATGTATGCCAACGACGGAGGCGTAATTGTCACGATCTGATCCCTTCAGACAGAGCGATATGGGCGCTTCATACAGATACAGAAACTGAAACAGGAATCCAAAAGGCTGTGAACGAAAAAGACAGGTTCACAGCCTTTTTTATTCGCAACAATAAAATCAATCCAAAGATCTGTTTTCATTGCCCGGAGTTTTCTTTTATGTATGCGTCCACAGCCTTTTGAAGCAGACGGGATTCTCCGAAAGAAAGACGGATGGAATCACCGCTTGTAAGGGTTACCTTGAAAAAGGAAATCGTTTTGATGTAACGCATGTTGACGACGTTGCGATTCATCAGACTGATATAATTATCGTAACCGCTCAGGGCGGCGCAGAAGTTTTTGTGCGAGGCTTCTGCAATCTGCTGTTCGCCGTTTAGAAGGTGCAGAATCATATGGCGGTCGTTCTGCGGATGCGCATAAACAAGCTGTTCCTCGGTCAGATAAAAGGTTTCGGACATATTGCGGAATTCTATTCGTTTGGTCCGCTCCTGAATTTTTACAAGAAGCTGGTCGATGACAGCCGACAATTCCGCCGTCTGAACAGGCTTATCCAGAAACAGAATATTGTCCGGAAGAGACTGGCTGCGCCGGTAATCCACCTTGCCGCAGCAAAAGATGATGGGAATTGCGGTTCCGTTCTGCCGGAGTTGGTTCGCAATTTTGACGGCGTCGCAGCCGTTTTCATTCATATCCATAAAGATGGCGTCATAAATCATCGGGGTGGTTAAGATGGAATTTTCACTGCCAAAAGAGTCGATATAGAGTACGCCGGTAGTGGAAATGCGGCGATCGGATTCCCGGCCGAGGAGCCGTTCCATCTGTTTTCGATCAGCAATATGGTCATCACAGACAGCAAGATGCATAAGGTACCTCCTGGGCATGCCCGGTTTGTCCCGGACAGCGATTCATCGCAGGATAAAAAAAGCCGCCAATAGTTGTAACAGAAGAATGGCGGGCATTCCCCAGACAAAATACCAGTGCTGCGTCTTATGACGGAAAAAATACATGCCGGCAATGGAACCGGCGCTTCCGCCGATAAGCGCAATGAAAAAGAGCCTGGCTTCCGGAATACGCCATGCCTTTTTGCGCGCTCTGGCCTTATCAATTCCCATGCTGGAAAATCCTGCTATATTGATTATTATAACATAAAGAATAAAAATGAAAATGAGATCCATACATAAATTTTCCTTTTTCGACACAATTTGTAATAAACTAAAACGGCTGCAGGTTCTTTGCCGTCCGGGACGGAAAGAACCTGCAGTCATCATATAAGAATATCGTTTCTGATGTCAACAGAAAGTTTGTAGGAAACGCGCCTGTTGGGGGACTTATTGCTCCGCCTTTTTCGCAGCTTCCTGCATCTTCATGGCGCGAACCTTGCAGGAAAGGCCGAAGAGATTGATGAAGCCTTCCGCGTCGTGGTGGTCGTAAAGATCGCCGGTGGTGAAGGAAGCGATGCTTTCATTATAAAGAGAGTAAGGAGAAGTCGTGCCGGCCTTGATGATATTGCCTTTGTAAAGTTTGAACTTCACTTCGCCGGTGACATATTCCTGGGTCTTCTCGATGAACGCCTGAACGGCTTCGCGCAGAGGGGTGAACCATTTTCCTTCGTAAACGATCTGCGCCAGCTTGTTGCCCATATCTTTCTTCACAGCGTAGCAGTCGCGGTCCAGAATCAGTTCTTCCAATTGCTGGTGCGCTTCCATCAGAATGGTTCCGCCGGGAGTCTCATAAACGCCGCGGGATTTCATGCCGACCACACGGTTCTCCACAATGTCCACGATGCCGATGCCGTGTTTTCCGCCCAGTTCGTTTAAGGTGCGGATGATATCGGAAACCTTCATTTCTTTGCCGTTCACGCTGGTGGGAACGCCTTTTTCAAAGGTCAGGGTTACATATTCGCCTTCATCGGGCGCTTTTTCAGGCGTGGTGCCAAGCACGAGAAGGTGTTCAAAATTGGGCTCGTTTGCGGGATCTTCCAGTTCCAGACCTTCGTGGCTGATGTGCCATAAGTTACGGTCGCGGCTGTAGCTGGAATCTGCGGAAAACGGAAGATCGATGCCGTGCGCCTTGCAGTATTCGATTTCGGATTCACGGGAATCCATGGTCCATTTGTCATTGCGCCATGCCGCGATAATTTTGATATCCGGAGCCAGCGCCTTGATGCCCAGTTCAAAACGGATCTGGTCATTGCCTTTGCCGGTAGCGCCGTGGCAGATGGCGGTCGCGCCTTCCTTGCGGGCGATCTCCACCAGTTTCTTGGCGATCAGAGGACGCGCCATGGAAGTGCCCAGCAGATATTTATTTTCATAAATAGCGTTTGCCTGTACGCAGGGAACGATGTATTCGTCGGCGAATTCGTCCGTCACATCCAGAATATACAATTTGGAAGCGCCGCAGAAAGTCGCTCTTTCTTCCAGACCATCCAGTTCTTCCGCCTGACCGCAGTCGATGCAGACACAGACGACCTCATAATCGAAATTCTCCTTTAACCAGGGGATGATGGCTGTGGTATCGAGACCGCCGGAATACGCTAAAATTACTTTCTCTTTCATGATGTTACCTCCGATATAATTGCATTTGCTTTTTTTGCTCTTTTGTGCCAAGATAGATGATAGCTGTCCCGCACTTGAATCTTACATGACTATACAACAGAATAAAATGAATTGCAAGTGAAAATTTATGCAAAATTATTTTATTTTTTCCGGATAAAATGTATTTTATACACAAAAAGCTTGAAATTTATGCATATATGCTGTAAGATCAGAAAGGCGCGGGAGCAACGGAAACGTGAGAAAGGAGAAGGGCGATATGATAAAAGCAGGAATTATCGGAGCGACAGGTTATGCGGGCGGTGAACTGGTCCGCATTTTGACGGGACATAAGGATGTGGAAATCAAGTGGTACGGATCCCGCAGTTATATTGATCAGAAATATGCGGGCGTCTATCAGAACATGTTTCGGATTGTGGAGGATATTTGCAAAGATGACAATCTGAAGGAACTGGCGGAGCAGGTGGATGTGATATTTACGGCGACGCCTCAGGGCTTTTTGGCTTCCGTGCTGGATGAGGAAATTCTGGCGAAGGTGAAGGTGGTGGACTTAAGCGCGGATTACCGGATCAAGGATGTTTCTATCTATGAGAAGTGGTACGGCATAGAGCACAAGTCCCCGCAGTTTATCAAAGAAGCGGTATACGGGCTCTGTGAGATCAACAGGGAAGCGGTGAAGGGCGCCCGTCTGGTGGCGAATCCGGGCTGTTATCCGACCTGTTCCACCCTTTCCGTTTATCCGTTATTAAAGGAAGGGCTGATCGATCCGTCCACAATCATTATCGACGCAAAGAGCGGGACCTCCGGCGCGGGACGCGGCGCGAAGGTGGCGAATTTATATTGTGAAGTGAATGAAAACATCAAGGCGTACGGCGTGGCAAATCACCGTCATACGCCGGAGATCGAAGAGCAGCTTTCGTATGCGGCGGGAGAGCCGGTGCTGCTGAACTTTACGCCTCATCTGGTGCCCATGAACCGCGGCATTCTGATTACGGCATATGCGTCCTTAAAAGAAGTCGCGCAGGCCGACGGTTCCTTCGCCCTTCCGACGAAGGAGCAGGTGCGCGCCACTTATGAAAAATATTATGCGAAAGAAAAGTTCGTGCGCGTGCTGGAAGACGGCGTCTGTCCGGAGACCAAATGGGTGGAAGGCAGCAATTTTGTGGATGTGAACTTTAAGATTGATCCCCGCACGAAGCGCATCATCATGATGGGCGCGATGGACAATCTGGTGAAGGGGGCCGCGGGACAGGCGGTACAGAACATGAATCTGATGTTCGGACTGCCGGAGAGCGAAGGCCTGGAACTGGTGCCGATGTTCCCGTAGGGGCGGAAGGCGGCGAAAGGACTGCGCGGCCCGCCTGTTCTTTGGCTGCCCTCCGCCTGTAGTGGTGAAGTTGCAGATGGCATACGAATATATGTTCGAAAACAGAAAAATCATGTGGTGCAGTAATTTTGTATTTTACTTTGGGGTGTGTAGAGGTTAAAATATAGCTATATAGCATGAACGAATCGTTCCGGAATGTTTGACGGAATGATTCGTTTGTCTGCGCGGAAAAGAAAGGGGACAAACGATGAAGGTATTGGTGATCGGCGGAGTGGCAGCCGGAACAAAAGCGGCTGCGAAATTCAAACGGGTCAATCCGGATGCGGAAGTGACGATCGTGACGAAGGGAAAGGACATTTCCTATGCGGGCTGCGGTCTGCCTTATTATGTGGGCGGCGCGATTCCTGAAAAGGAGCAGTTGATCGTGAACACGCCTGCGAAATTTGCCAGTCTGACAGGGGCTATGGTTTTTACGGAGCGTGAAGTGACGGTGCTGGACGCTGCGGGAAAAAAGGCGGTGGCGAGAAATCTGCGCACGGGAGCGGAAGAAATCTATGATTATGACGTGTGTATTGTGGCGACAGGCGCCTCTCCGGTGGTTCCGCCGCTGCCTGGATTGAATCTGCCCGGCGTTTTTGTGATGCGCACGCCGGAGGATGCGATTGAGACAAGAGACTATCTGGAACGCAGCGGCGCGAAGCGCGCGGTTGTGGTGGGCGGCGGCTTTATCGGTCTGGAAGTTGCAGAAAATCTGCTGGAAAAGGGACTTTCCGTGACGGTGATCGATATGGCAGACCAGATCATGCCGGGCTTTGATTTTGAAATGGCGGACTATGCGCAGCGTCATCTTGCGAAAAAAGGTATAAAAGTCCTGACTTCCACGAAGCTGGAAGGCGTGGCGGGTGAGACGAAGGCCGAGGGAGTACAGACGGATAAGGGCCTTTTGCCCGCGGATCTGGTGATTCTTTCCATCGGAATCCGTCCTAATACGGGATTTTTGCAGGCTACGGGGATTGAGATGTATAAGGGCACCGTTCTGGTGGATGAAAAACTGGCGACTAACGTGCAGGACATATATGCCGTCGGCGATTGCGCAATGGTGAAAAACCGTATGACAGGGGAAAGACAGTGGTCGCCCATGGGCTCCTCCGCCAATATGGAAGGGCGCACGCTCGCGCTGTCTCTGGGCGGTCAGGATATTTCCTATCCGGGCGTGCTGGGCACCGGCGTGGTGAAACTGCCGGGGCTTTGCGGCGGCAGAACCGGACTGACCGAAGAGCAGGCGCGCAGCGCAGGCTTTGAACCGATCAGCGCGCTGGCGGTGACGGATGATAAAGCCCATTATTATCCGGGGGCCGCATGGTTTGCCATTAAACTTGTGGCGGACAGGAAAACTCATAGAGTGCTGGGCGTGCAGGTGCTCGGCCCCGGCGCGGTGGATAAGGTGACGGATATCGGTGTTATGGCGGTGACCATGGGCGCTGTGCTGGAGCAACTGACCAATCTGGACCTTTCCTATGCGCCTCCGTTTTCCACGGCGATTCATCCGTTCGTACAGGCGGTGCAGATTTTGCTGAACAAAGAGAACGGGGATCTGGACAGCTTTACTCCGGCGGAATATCTTGCGGGGGCGGCGGCCGGTTACCGCGTGATCGACGTCAATCCTGCCGGACCGACCATTCCGGGGGCGACTTATGTGGATCTGTTAAAAGTCAACGGCCCGGTACCGGGTCTTGCAAAAGAGGAAAAGCTGCTTCTGGTATGCGCGAAGGGAAAACGCGCTTATCTGTTGCAGAACCGGCTGAAACACTATGGCTATACCAACACGAAGGTGTTGGAAGGCGCTTCTTTCTTCAATGTGATTAAAGTGGAGAAAAAGCCCGGCGTGGTGACGGTGCCCGCAGACGAGATCACAAGAGTGAAGGCGCTGGGCTGCTTACATAACAAAGGAACGGATAATTTCAATGTCCGCGTGATCACCAGAAACGGAAAGATCACCGCGGCAGAGCATAAAAAGATCGCGGAAGCGGCGGCGATGTTCGGAAACGGCGACGTGGTCATGACCACCCGCCTGACGCTGGAAATCGTGGGAGTTCCCTTTGAAAAAATTGAGGAACTGCGCGCTTTTCTGGCGGAAGAAGGGCTGGAAACGGGCGGTACCGGATCAAAGGTTCGTCCTGTGGTTGCCTGCAAGGGAACGACCTGTCAGTATGGGCTGCTGGATGCCTACGCCCTGTCCGATACGATCCATGAACGTTTCTTCCATGGCTACGCGTCCGTGAAGCTGCCGCACAAGTTTAAAATTGCGGTGGGCGGGTGTCCGAATAACTGCGTGAAGCCGAATCTGAACGATTTCGGCATCGTGGGACAGAAGGTTCCGGCGCTGGATCTGGAAAAATGCCGGGGCTGCGGCAGATGTCAGGTATCTCTGACATGCCCTGTGGGCGCTTCCCGGGTGGTGGACGGCAAGCTGGTGATCGATCCTGATAAATGTAACAACTGCGGGCGTTGCGTCGGCAAGTGTCCGTTTAAGGCGGTGGAAGAATATACGCTTGGATACCGCGTTTACATCGGTGGACGGTGGGGAAAGAAATTCGCCCATGGCAGGATGATCGGGAAAGTGTTCTTAAGCGAAGAAGAGGTGCTGTCCGTTCTGGAAAAAGCGATCCTGCTTTTCAGAGAGCAGGGCAGGACCGGAGAGCGCTTTGCGGATACCATTGACAGGCTGGGATTTGAAAACGTGCAGGAGCAGCTTTTGGCGGACGACCTGCTTGCCCGCAGGGAGGAAATCATCGGCGCGCAGCTTCACTTAAAAGGCGGCGCAACCTGCTGACCGGAGAATCCATAAAAGGCCGTGGTAAAAGGAAAGTGATTTCACAAAAGGCAAAAAGAAGGAACAGGGAAAATGGAATGTATCAGCATCAGTCATAAAACGGCGGAAGCGGGAAAACGCCAGTTGTTTTCTTTCGGGGAAGAGAAGGCGGAGCATTTTTTAAAAAAGCTGATGAAGCAGGACTTTGTGGAACAATGCGTGCTTTTGTCCACCTGTAACCGGACGGAGATTTACGTGCAGGGCACACAGAATGTCTTCGGCCAGTTGGAAGAACTGCTCGCAAAGGAGACGGACCGGGAAGTGGATGAGGTGCGCAGTCTGGTGCGCTGCTATCAGGGGAAAAAAGCGGTCAGACATCTTTTCAAAGTGGCCTGCGGCATGGATTCCATGGTGATCGGAGAGGATGAAATACTGGGACAGGTCAGAAACGCCTATATGCGGTCGGCTGACGCCGGATATACCGGATATGAACTGAACGCCGTTTTCCAGGCGGCTCTCGCCTGTGCAAAAAGAATTAAAACGGAAACGAAGCTTTCCAAAACATCGGTTTCCATTGCGACGCTGGCGGCGAACGAAGTATTCCGCGTCCCGGTGTCGCCAAAGACCGTGCTTTTGATCGGCAGCAGCGGGCAGGTCGGCAGCATTATTCTGAAAAATATTCTGGGCCATGAAGACGTCCGGGTGCTCGCCACCACACGAACCCATAAGGGGCTGTATCAGGACGGCTCCGGTCAGGTGATCAATGTGGATTATAAGGACCGCTATGATTATGTGGAAGAGGCGGATGTGATTATTTCCGCCACTTCCAGCCCGCATTACACGATCACTGCGGGAAAAGCGGGAGAGGCCATGCGCACGCGGAAGGAGCGTTTGTATCTCGACGTATCGGTTCCCGCGGATATCGATGAAAAAATCGCCCTGATGGACCACTGCAGGCTGATTTCCATTGATGATTTTAAAAAGCTGGCTGAAAAAAACAACGAATTAAAGCGTCAGGCGGTGCTGGACGCGCAGGATATTCTGGCGGAAGATGTGGAAACGCTTGATAAAGCGCTCAGCTTTCACGCTGTTTCGGAAAAAATGGACGGCTGGAAAGAAAAATATGAAGGATATTCTTTTGAAAAACTGCTGTTTAAGCTGAGAGACGAACTGGACAGCGATTCTTTTGAAGCGGTTTTGGAAGCGCTGGACAGATAGTGCAGGACGGCGGCGCGGGCCGCGAAAGTGAGGGTAAGAATGGGCTGTTTTCCTTTTTATGTGGAACTGGAAGGGGCAAGGGGCGTGATTGTCGGCGGAGGAGTCGTGGCGTTCCGAAAGGCGGAGAAACTCCTGCCTTTCGGCCCCGCTTTGTCGGTGATCGCGCCCGAAATGGACGAGCGGTTTTTGCGGCTGGAAAAAAGACTGGGCACGGGCGTCCAAAAGGGCGCGGCGCTTACACTCATACAGCGCCGCGCAACGCAGGAAGATCTGGCGGACGCGGACTTCGTGATTGCCGCCACCGACGACGAACAGACAAACGAATGGATTTCGGACTACTGCAAGGCGCATCGGATCCCGGTAAATGTGGTGGACGACAGGGAAAAATGTACCTTCTTTTTTCCTGCGCTGGTAAAGGACGGTCCGCTGACGATCGGCATTTCAACGGACGGCAACAGTCCTGCCGCCGCCGCTCATGTGAGAAAGGAAATCGAGTCAAAGCTGCCGGAAGGGCTGGGAAATACGATCGAACTGCTGGGACAGCTTCGACCGCAGGTGAGGAAAATAAGCGCAGATCAGGCGGAGCGCGCGGGCATTCTGGAAAAGCTGTTCGCCTACAGCCTTCGCAAAAACGGCGAGGTGACGTATGCGGAATTGCTGGAACTGCTGTATGGAATGAAGTGAAAACTGTTTTCCTGACGGGAGACAAGGTCGGGAAAGTTTGATTTTGTAATGATTTTATATGGAAAGTTAAGGTGGACTGATTGGAAAAAATCAGAATCGGAACGAGGGGAAGCCGTCTGGCCCTTGCGCAGGCGCGACTGGTGCAGGAGGCGCTTATACAGGCGGATGCTTCCCTCAAAACAGAACTGGTGATTCTGCAGACAAAAGGGGACCGGATTCTGGATAAACCGTTGGCGGAAATCGGGGATAAGGGACTGTTTGCGTCAGAGCTTGAGCAGGCGTTGCTGGAAGGAAAACTCGATCTGGCGGTGCATTCGGCGAAGGATCTGCCGGTGCGGCTTGCAAAGGGGCTTACCATTGGCGCTGTGTTAAAAAGAGCGGATGTGCGGGACGTGCTGGTGGTAAAAAAAGGCGCGCCTCTTCCCGAAGCGGTCGGGAAATTGCCGGAAACGGAGACTGACGGCGATGCGGGCCGGCGGCCGGAACCCTTTGTGCTGGGCACGGGCAGCAAACGGCGGCAGGCGCAGGCACAGCTTTGCTGGCGAAATACGAGATGCGAATTGATCCGGGGAAATGTGGAGACCCGCCTGAAAAAGCTGGCGGACGGCGGGTATGACGGAATTCTGCTGGCAAAGGCTGGACTGGACCGTCTGGGAATCGGCGCAGGGACGGAGCCCGCCTTTGATTTTCATGTGCTGCCCGCTGAACTTTTTCTTCCCGCCGCCTGTCAGGGCATCATCGCGGTGGAAGCGGCAGAAGATTCGCCCGTGAGGGATTTGCTTGCCAAAATCACGGACGGAGAAACCTGGCTGCAGTTTCAGACGGAACGGGAGGTACTGGCGCAATTGGGCGCGGACTGCAGCGAGGCCGCTGCCGCATGGTGTAGAATGCAGCAGGATCAACTGCTGCTGGATGTGATGTATGGAAAAGAGAGAGTTTCCCTTTCGGCAAAAGGAACCGGGGCGGATGGAATTGCGCTGGCGGAAGCCGGGGCGGCAAACGTGCGAAAGGCGATTTTTCAGAAGGGCGGACCTGACACGGATGCGGCCGATGGAGTGTGACGCAGGAAACATATGGTACAAGGATAGGAGCGGAATTGAAAAAGGGAAGTGTGGCTTTGGTCGGAGCAGGCTGCGGCGATCCGGAATTTCTGACGCAGAAGGCCTTGCGCATTTTGCGGGGCTGCGAGGCGCTCGTATATGACAGTCTGGTGTCAGAACAGATCGTTGCGGAAGCTCCGGCTGCATGTGAAAAAATATATGTGGGAAAACGGTACGGCAGGCATGCCATGAAGCAGGAAGAGATCAACGCCCTGCTGATACAAAAGGCACGGGAAGGAAAGCGCGTGGTCCGTTTAAAAGGCGGCGATCCCTATGTGTTCGGCAGAGGGGGAGAAGAGTTTCTGGCGCTTTCGGAGGCCGGTATTTCCTGTGAAGCGGTGCCGGGTATCACATCGGCCGTCGCGGTTCCGGCAGCCGCCGGAATTCCGGTGACCCATCGGGGAAAAAGTCGCGGCTTTACGGTCATCACCGGAACGACGGCGCAGGAAAACGGGACGGAAGGTTTGCAGATGGACTTTGAAACGCTGGCCCGTCTGGAAGGAACGCTGGTGATTCTGATGGGACTGCATCATCTGGGGGAGATTGCGGACGGCCTGATGCGCGCCGGAAAGGATCCGGCGACGCCCTGCGCCGTCATTGCGGAAGGAACGACTCTGCGGCAGAGATGTGTCCGCGCGCCGCTTATTGAGATTGCAGAGCGGACAGCGGAGGAAAAAATCGATCCGCCGGCGGTGATCGTGGTCGGCGCGGTGGCACAAATGGAATTGACAGGGACAACTCCTGATTTGCCGCTGTCCGGCGTCACGGTTGGCGTGACCGGAACGCCGGGGTTTGTCAGAAAGCTTTCCGAAGCGCTGCGGGCGCAGGGAGCCGGAATCTGCGACATGGGCTACATGGAGATTTGGGAGAATCCGGAAACGCTGCCGGACTTTTCGGAATATGAATGGCTGGTATTGACCAGCCCCAACGGCGCGCGCATTTTTCTGGATAAGATGAAAAAGGAAAAGCGGGATATCAGGAGCATCGGCGGCAATAAAATTGCGGTGATCGGACCGGGAACGGCGGAAGTTTTGGAAGAAGCGGGCATTTATGCGGATTATATGCCCGACGTCTATGACGCGCTGCATCTGGCGGAAGGGCTGACGGAGCGGATTTTGAAGGAAGCCTCTTTGGAAGCTGCGGACGGAAGCGGGGTGGATGCCGCAAAGAGGGAAAAGAAACCGACGCTTTTTCTGCGGGCGGCCAAAGGGAGCGAGGCGCTTCCAGGCAAGTTCAGGGAAAACCGGCTTCCCTTTACGGAATTTGCGCTTTACGAAATCGGCGTAAACGAGGAAAATCGGGAACGGACGCTCCGATGGGAACCGGATTACGTGGTCTTCGGTTCGTCTTCCGGCGTGCGTGCCTTCCCGGAAGAAAAATGCGGAAAACGAATCAACAGGCGGAGCCGTTATGTCTGCATCGGGGAAGCCTGTGCAAAGGAAGCGAGACGGCTGAAAATCGGGAATATTCTGATCGCGCCGGAAAGCAGCGTGCAGGGGATCGTGAACGGAATTCTGGCGGATGTCAAAAAGGAGTGAGGAAACAGTGATGCAAAGATTCAGAAGATTGAGAAGGGACGAGCGGATTCGTTCCATGATGCGGGAAACGAGACTGCACCCTAAGGATTTCATTTATCCCATGTTTGTGATGGAGGGAGAAAATATCAAAAACCCGGTGGACTCCATGCCCGGCGTTTATCAGTATTCCATTGACCGGCTGGATGAAATTCTGGAGCGGGTCAGGAAAGCGGATATCGGCGGCATCATGCTGTTTGGCATTCCGGCGCATAAGGATGAACGCGGCAGCCAGGCGTATGCGAAGGACGGGGTGACACAGCGGGCCGTTTCTTATATAAAGAAAAACTATCCGGAAATTTATATCGTGGTGGATGTTTGCCTGTGCGAGTATACTTCCCACGGTCACTGCGGCATGGTCTGCGGCGATGAGATTTTAAATGATGAGACGCTGCCGCTGCTGGCAAAAATGGCGGTGAGTCTGGCGGAAGCGGGGGCGGATATGGTGGCGCCTTCCGACATGATGGACGGGCGCGTGGAAGCGATCCGGGATGCGCTGGACCTGGCAGGATTTTCCCAGACGCCGATCATGGCCTACAGCGCAAAATTTGCTTCCGCTTACTACGGACCTTTCCGGGATGCGGCGCACTCTGCGCCGGGTTTTGGGGACCGGAAGAGTTATCAGATGGATTTTGCCAACGGACAGGAAGCGCTGCGGGAGATTGCGGAGGATATCGAAGAGGGGGCGGATATCGTGATGGTGAAGCCCGGTCTGGCTTATCTGGATGTGTTGAAGGAAGCGGCCATGGAATTTGAGATGCCTTTTGCGGTCTACAACGTCAGCGGGGAATACTCCATGGTGAAAGCGGCGGCCGCAAAGGGCTGGATCGATGAGAAAAGAATCGTGACGGAAAATCTGACTGCGATGAAGCGGGCGGGGGCAAAAATCATCATCACCTATCATGCGCTGGATGCGGCGGAATGGTTAGAGCGGTGAAGCAACGCTGCGCGTTTATGACAAAGATCTTATGGAAACGGCATGGAGGTAAAAATGAGCAGATCGGAAGAACTTTTTGCACGGGCAGGAGAGCTGATGCCCGGCGGCGTGAACTCTCCCGTCCGGGCTTTTCGCGCGGTGGGAAGACATCCTTTTTTTGTGGAAAGGGCGGCGGGCCCTTATTTGTATGATGTGGACGGTAACCGGTATCTGGACTATGTATGTTCCTGGGGACCGGGCATTTTGGGGCACGCCTGTCCGCAGGTGATCGAAGCGGTGCAGAAGGCGTGCGCCGATGGACTGACCTTCGGCGCGCCCACAGAAAAAGAAGTGGAACTGGCCGAACTGATCGCAAAATGCGTTCCCGATGTGGAGATGGTGCGCCTGGTCAGTTCCGGAACGGAAGCGGTGATGAGCGCGGTGCGCGCCGCCCGGGGCTTTACGGGCAGAGAAAAAATTATCAAGTTTGCGGGCAACTATCACGGGCATTCCGACGGACTTCTGGTGAAGGCCGGCTCCGGCCTGATGACCCAGTCCGTGCCGGACAGCGCGGGCGTTCCCGCGGGATATGCGGCGAGCACGTTAACGGCGGCTTACAACGATTGTGAATCGGTGCGCAGACTGATGGAAGAGAACGAAGGGCAGATCGCGGCGATCGTGCTGGAACCGGTGGCGGCGAACATGGGCGTTGTGCTGCCAAAACCCGGCTTTCTGGAATTTCTGCGGCAGATTACGGAGAAACACGGCGCGCTGCTGATCTTTGACGAGGTGATTACAGGATTCCGTCTGGCGCTGGGCGGCGCGACGGAAACGACGGGCGTTCATGCGGACCTGCATACTTTCGGAAAAATCGTGGGCGGCGGCATGCCCCTTGCGGCATACGGCGGCAGAAAGGATATCATGTCCTGCGTTGCGCCGCTGGGACCGGTTTATCAGGCGGGAACCCTGTCCGGCAATCCGGTGGCGGTGACGGCGGGCATTGAGACGCTGAAAATTCTGAGGGCGCATCCGGAAATCTACCGGCAGATTGAGAAACAGGCGGCGAAGCTGGAGACGGCTTACCGAAAGAAGGGACTGACCGTCAACCGCGCCGGATCTTTACTTTCCGCGTTTTTTGCGCCGGGATGGGAAGCGGCGGCGGGAGAAGCCGTATGCAATTACGAGGACGCCTGCCGCTGTGACAGGGAAGCTTTTGCGCAGTATTTTAACCGGATGCTGTCCCATGGCATTTATGTGGCCCCTTCTCAGTTTGAAGCGATGTTTGTTTCGGCGGCGCATACGGATGAACTGATCGATTTTACCTGTGACACGATAGCGGCGTGGAACCGGTGAGAAGGAGAAGGCTGGAAAATGGAAGCGTTAACCCATAATTTTGCGCCGGTTTTTGACGAAAGTTCCAGAATTTTAATTCTGGGAACCTTTCCCTCTGTAAAATCCCGGGAAAATCATTTTTATTACGGACATCCCCAAAACCGGTTCTGGAAGGTGACGGCGGCGCTGACAGACAGCAAAGTGCCGCAGACGGTCGAGGAAAAGAAGCGGATGCTGTTAAAGGGCCGTATTGCGGTCTGGGATGTGATCGCGGCCTGTGAAATCGAAGGCTCCAGCGACAGTTCCATCCGAAACGTGGTTCCCAACGACATAGCGGGACTGCTGAAAAAGACGAATATTCGGGCTGTTTTCTGCAATGGAGGAAAGGCCTATGAGTTGTATGTGAAATATTGTGAAAAGGCCTGCGGGACGGCGGCGGTGAAGCTGCCGTCCACCTCTCCGGCGAATGCGGCGTGGTCGCTGGAACGGCTGACGCTGAACTGGCAGGAGGCAGTAAAAGAATATTTGCAATAACAATTCAGCAGGTCTGTGCATCTTCTTTTATATTTTACCCAGCATGAGTATGCGGAAATATTGCATGATCACAAATTATGCAAAAATATTGCATGATTGACAATTATGCATAATTGCTGCATAATTTAAAGAGGAGGGTAGTCTTATGGATTATACAGCAATCATAGGTGATATAAAAGAATCTAAGACGATTGAAAATCGCAGCACGATACAGAAAAAACTGAAACATGCTTTGGATTGTGTGAATGAAAGATATCATGCTGATATTTCAGCAAAATTCATTATTACGTTAGGGGATGAATTTCAGGGCCTTTTGAGAAAGAATGAGCATCTTCTGGATATCATTCAATATATTCAGCGGGAAATGTATCCTGTGAGATTGCGCTTTGGTATAGGAATCGGCGAAATAAGTACAGATTTATTTTATGAAGCAGCGATAGGTGCCGATGGGCCGGCATATTATGCCGCCAGAGCGATGATAGAAGAACTGAGAGAGCAGGAGAAAAAGATCAGGAAGCAGGCTTCAGATATTCAGATATCCATATA
Source organism: Eubacteriales bacterium (assembly GCA_030524745.1). Taxonomy (GTDB): domain Bacteria; phylum Bacillota; class Clostridia; order Lachnospirales; family Lachnospiraceae; genus Gallintestinimicrobium. Next base: position 19,873 of record JAUNGC010000004.1, read on the forward strand.
TCATACGGAAAGTTTTGAAATTACAGAAATAAATACAATTCTGGCACTTATGAAAGTAATAGAGGAAGAGTGGTCTGACAAACAAAGATATACGATTTGGGATATGACTCAAAATGGAGGAAGTCAGGAAGAGTGCGCAAGACGTATGGAAACAACGCAGTCGACAGTTGCAAGACGTCTTGTCGGCGGAAATTATATAACATATGAGAGGGCAAAAAGAACCGTAGATGAAGCAATCAAACGATTGGGAGATTTAAATGGCAGTTAATTATTTGCTAATACTTGGTATAGGACATGTGCTTGGAGATTTCTATCTGCAAAATGAGAGAATTGCCAGGAATAAAGAGGAAAAATATAAGGGTGTTCTTTTACATGCAGTGGAATACTATATAGCATTATTGCTGGTAACGCTGCCGGTTTTTAGTGCAGATATGGTGCTCGCAGCTACATATGCAGCCATTGCGCATTTATTGATAGATACAGCAAAGTATTTGCTTCTTTTGAAGAAAAAGGTCAAATACAGCTGTGCGGTGTTCGTGATTGATCAGGGCGCACATATTATCAGCATCCTGGCGATGGCTTATATCATGGAATGCTGGAATTTTTCGATAGGACATGTAAAGTTTATTGTAAGTATATCAGATACATTTCATTTTGATGCGGAGACAATCGGAAGATGGATGTTATCGATCCTGTTGATCCATATACCGGCAAATATTTTTATACAGAAATTTCTTAGCGAATATAGGCCCAAGACAGACAGTGAAATTATCAAGGCAGATAATAAAGCAGGAAGAAAAATCGGTACTGTGGAGAGACTGATCATGCTTATATTTTTATCAAAGGATCAATTTGCAGCGCTGGGATTTGTGCTCACAGCAAAGTCAATTGCGAGATACGATAAAATTGCGAAGGATGAAAAATTTGCAGAATACTACTTGCTTGGAACACTTGTGAGTACGTTATATGTGATTATTTGCAGAATGTTGATTTTGCTGTAAAGAAGGTCGTTGTCATGAAAGCGTTCCGCAGTGGGGTTCTTCCCGATAATATTCTTGACAGCCCCGGAATATGGGCGTAAACTGTCAAAGAATATGAGAGCGGGAGGAAGCCATGTTTACCGTTAGAACGATGCAGATTGAGGATTATGATAGGGTATATGAACTGTGGATGACAATCAAAGGGTTTTCCATCCGCAGTATCGATGATTCCCGGGAGGGCGTGGCGCGGTTTCTGCGGCGGAATCCTACGACCAGCGTGGTGGCGGAGATGGACGGCAAAGTGGTGGGCGCGATTTTATGCGGTCATGACGGCAGAAGGGGATGCCTGTATCATGTATGCGTACAGGAGGAATACCGGATGCACGGCATCGGAAAGGCGATGGTGGTGGCGTGTATGAAGGCGCTTAAGGAGGAAGAAATCAGCAAAGTTTCCCTGATCGCTTTTACCAAAAATGATATTGGAAATGCGTTTTGGAAGTGCATCGGCTGGACAAAACGGGAAGATTTAAATTATTATGATTTTGTATTGAACACAAAAAATATTGAAAAATTTAATGCATAGCTATTGCATATTATTCAATTATGATGTATATTTATACAAGTCGGCGCGGAAGAAAGCGCCGGCTTGTATGCGGTATAAGCGATATGTACGGCGGCCGGAAAAATAAGGTTTTATCTGCGGATAAACGGCCGCGCGCCGAAAGAAGCGATACGAAGGGAGAACAGCTATGGAATTTATCACAGGCGGCGTGACCGCGGCGAAGGGTTTTTTGGCAGCGGGCGTGGAAGCGGGTGTGAAATATCAGAACAGAAAAGATATGGCGATGGTATACAGCGAAACGCCCTGCAGGGCGGCAGGCGTGTTTACCAGCAACGTGGTGAAGGCGGCCCCGGTTTTATGGGATAAAAATGTGGTGACAAAGAGCGGGGCGGCGCAGGCTGTGGTGGTCAATTCCGGCATCGCCAATGCCTGCACCGGAAAGCTGGGAATGGAATACTGCGAAAAGACGGCGCAGGCGGCGGCGGACGCGCTGGGAATAACGGCGGACAGCGTGCTTGTCTGTTCCACCGGCGTTATCGGCATGCAGCTTCCTATTGAAAAGCTGGAAGCGGGCGCGAAGGAACTGGCCGGCGTGCTGGAATCCACTTTGGAGGCAGGAACGCTGGCGGCAGAAGCGATCATGACCACGGACACGGTTTCCAAACAGGTGGCGGTGCAGACGCAGATCGGCGGGAAAACCGTGACTCTGGGCGGCATGTGCAAGGGCTCGGGCATGATTCATCCCAATATGTGCACCATGCTCGCCTTTGTGACGACGGATGTGAATATTTCAAAGGAACTTTTGCAGGAAGCGTTAAGCGCGGATGTGCAGGACACTTTCAATATGGTTTCCGTGGACGGGGATACTTCCACCAACGATACCCTGCTGGTGCTGGCAAACGGGCAGGCGGGCAATGCGGAAATTGTGGAAAAAAATGCGGACTATGACGCTTTTTTACAGGCGCTGCATGCGGTCAATGAGACATTGTCAAAGAAGATTGCCGGAGACGGCGAGGGCGCTACGGCCCTGTTTGAAACGAAGGTCGTTCATGCGGATACAAAGGAGAATGCGAAGAAGCTGGCAAAATCCGTCATCACTTCCAGTCTGACAAAGGCGGCGATTTTCGGACACGACGCCAATTGGGGAAGAATTTTGTGCGCGCTTGGCTATTCCGGCGTGCAGTTTGATCCGGAAAAAATAGAATTGTATCTGGAAAGCAGCGCGGGAAAGATGCTGATTTTTCAGGATGGCGTTGCAGCCGACTACAGCGAGGAAGAGGCGACGAAGATCCTGTCCTGCCCTGAGGTGACGGCCTTTGTGGATATGAAGATGGGCGGCGAAGAAGCGACGGCCTGGGGCTGTGATCTGACCTATGACTATGTGAAAATTAATGCGGATTACAGAAGTTAACGGTGCCAGGAAGCGTAAAGGCGGCGGAGGCTTCGCCAAAAAGGGAACGTTTGGCGGAAGTTTGCAGAGACGACGGAGGAGAATGAAGCGAGATGGAAAAACCGGAAATGGAGCAGATCATGAAGAAGGCGGAGGTGCTGATTGAGGCGCTTCCTTATATACAGAAATTCAACCGCAAGATCATTGTGGTGAAATACGGCGGTTCCGCCATGAGCAATGAGGATTTGCAGAGAAGCGTGATTCAGGACGTGACCCTTTTGAAACTGGTCGGCTTTAAACCGATCATCGTGCACGGCGGCGGTAAGGCGATCAGCAATTGGGTCGGCAAAGTCGGCAAAGAAGCGAAGTTTATCAACGGCCTGCGCGTGACCGACGAAGAGACGATGGAAATTGCGGAGATGGTTTTGGGACGTGTGAATAAGAATCTGGTTTCCATGGTACAGCAGCTTGGCGTTCTGGCGGCGGGCATCAGCGGCAAGGACGGCGCGCTTTTGCAGGTGGAAAAGAAATATTCCGCGGGGCAGGATATCGGTTTTGTGGGAGATGTGACAAAGGTAAATCCCAAGATTTTGCTGGATCTGATCGACAACGATTATCTGCCCATCGTGTCGCCTGTGGGCATGGATGAAAACGGCGATACTTACAATATCAATGCGGATGATGCGGCATGTGCGGTCGCAAAAGCGGTGGGCGCCGATAAACTTGTTTTTCTGACCGATGTGGAAGGGCTTTACAGGGATTTTGACGATAAAGAATCTTTTATCTCCAGGATCACCGCGAGCGAAGCTGACGAACTGATTTCGGAAGGTTATATCGGCGGGGGCATGCTTCCCAAGCTGGCGAACTGTACGTCGGCCGTGAAAAATGGCGTGCATAAAGTGCATATTCTGGACGGAAGGATTCCCCATTGTCTGCTGCTGGAAATTTTTACGGATAACGGGGTCGGAACCGCAATTGTGAGTGACGATGAACCGCTGCCGGGTGCGCCGGGAAAGGGCGAAACGAAGCAAAATTGAGCGGAGGGCTGAAAGATGGCTGAATTGATGCAGAATTATATAGAAGATGCGGAAAGCGCCCTTTTACATACCTATAACCGGTATCAGGTGGTATTGGACAGAGGCGACGGCGTATATTTATACGATATGGAAGGAAAAAAGTATCTGGACTTCGTGTCGGGAATCGCGGTGTTCGCATTGGGCTACAATAATCAGGAATACAACGATGCGCTGAAGGAGCAGATCGATAAGCTGCTCCATACTTCCAATTATTACTATAATGTTCCCGCGGTGGAGGCGGCAAAAAAGCTGAAGGAAGTGTCCGGTATGGACCGGGTATTTTTTACCAACAGCGGAGCGGAAGCGGTGGAGGGCGCGATCAAAGCGGCGCGCAAGTATGCCTATTTGAAGGATGGAAAGACGGATCATGAGATCATCGCCATGAACCATTCTTTTCACGGCAGAACGATGGGCGCTTTGTCGGTGACCGGAAATCCGAAGTACCGGGAAGCTTTTGAGCCGGGCATCGGCAATATCCGGTTTGCGGATATGAACGATTTTGACAGCGTGCTTTCCTGTGTCAATGAGAAAACCTGCGCAATTATTCTGGAAACCGTGCAGGGCGAAGGCGGCATCTATCCCGCAGAGCAGGAGTTTTTACAGAAAATCAGGGAATTGTGCGACGAAAAGGATATTCTCCTGATTCTGGATGAAATTCAGTGCGGTATGGGACGGACCGGTTATATGTATGCCTGGCAGAAATACGGCATAAAGCCGGATATCATGACGACGGCAAAAGCGCTGGGCTGCGGCGTGCCCGTAGGCGCTTTTCTGATGACGGAAAAGGTCGGACAGAATTCCTTAAAAGCGGGCGATCACGGAACAACCTACGGCGGCAATCCGTTTGTCTGCGCCGCCGTTTGCAAAGTGCTTGATTTATTTGAAAAGAACAATATAATAGAGAATGTGAGGCAAATATCCGCTTATCTGGAAGAAAAGCTGGATTGTCTCGTTGCGAAATATGATTTTATTCAGACCAGAAGGGGCAGCGGACTGATGCAGGGGCTGGTATTTGACGGACCTGTTGCGCCGGTGATCAACGCAGCGCTGGATAAGGGGCTGATTCTGATAAATGCGGGCGCGGATATCATCCGCTTTGTACCGCCGCTGGTGATTGGGAAAGCGGATGTGGACGAAATGATTTCCATTCTGGAAAGCTGTCTGGCGCAATATCAGAAGGGCTGACCGGGCAAAATTTTCCGGTTATCCGTCGTTTGGCGGTTGGGAAGAGCGGAATCTGGCTGAAGAGGAAAAGGAGTTTTTATGGGGCTGAAGAAGAGGCTTTTTGCAGCGGCCGGAATTCTGGCCGCGCTTGGCGCGGTGGTTTTTGTGGCGGTACAGAGTAAAGCCGTTCCCGATCTGATTCCGGAAAATGCGCTGCTGGTGCGGCCGACGATAATGCTCTGGTACACGGATGAAGCGCTGGAAGATTACCTGGCGAGCGTGGCGCTGGATTATCTGGAAGAATATGACGTGCGCGTTGTTCCGGTGCTGACTTCGGGGCTGGAATATCTGGAAGCGGTCAACGACGCTTCCTTAAACAATGAGAATGCGCCGGATTTGTATATAGTAGGAAATGAGAGTCTGGAAAAGGCGTATCTGGCCGGATTAGCGGAGGAAATTGACGATGCCGGCGGCGTGGTTTCGGAAGCAAATTTCCCGAAGGCGGCGCTGGATGCGGTCTGCTATCAGGGAAAAACCGTGGCCTATCCGCTGTATTTTGAAACCAGCGCGCTGGTCTATAACAAAACCTACCTGGAGCAGGCCGCAGCGGAACTTGAGGTGAGCGAAGCGGAATTGATTCCCGGGACGATAGACGACATTCTTTCCTTTGCGGAAACCTATAACGCGCCGGAAACCGTGGAAGCCGTTTTTAAATGGGACGTATCCGATATTTTTTATAATTATTTTTTCGCCGGAAATTATATCAACGTGGGCGGCGCCTGCGGGGACGACGTCAGTCAGATGGATATTTATAATCTGGAAGCGGTTAAGGGACTGAAAGCGTATCAGGATCTGAACCAGTTCTTTTCCATCGATGCGGAAACTTCAAGCTACGCCGCCGTGGTGCAGGATTTTCTGGACGGAAAACTGGTCTTTACGGTGGCGACGACGGATATTTTAAACCGCATCGCAGAGACGAAGGCCCAGGGCGGATTTCCATATGAGTATCAGGTGGTGCCGCTGCCCGACGTCAATGAAGAAGTGCAGACGAGGGGACTGTCCGTGACGAGCGCGATTGCGGTGAACGGCTACAGTGAGAAGAAGGATCTGGCGAATGCGTTTGCGGCATGGCTGGCGGATACGGGAGCCGACAAGATGTTTGCGCGAAGCGGACGGACGCCGGCAAGGCTGAATGTGTCTTCCGATGTGACGGGGATGCAGGGATTTGTGGAGGAATATTCCGGTTCGATTCCGATGCCGAAGCTGATGAGCACGGCAAATTTCTGGGTGCGGATGGAAATTGCTTATACGAAGATCTGGCTGGGAGAAAATGTTTCCGATATTTTAAAGGATTTGTCAGAACAGATCATGACCCAGGTGACCGGCACGGAATATGTGGAGGAAGAGTATATTGAAGTTCCCACCGAAACGGAGAGGGACTATGTGGATGAAGGCATGGACTGAGTCCTGCGAAAGGAATAAAAAATCCGATCATAAGGCATACTTCTTAGAAAAAGAAGCGTAACTGCCGGGAAAATACCGGACAGTTACATAAGGAGGCCGGATTATGATCGGATTTTTGATTGCAATTTTATCGGGTATATTGATGAGCGTGCAGGGGGTATTTAACACGCAGGTAACAAAATCATCTTCCGTCTGGACCGCAAACGCCTTCGTGCAGTTTACCGCTTTTCTGGTCTGTATGGCGGTCTGGGCGGCCGCAGACCGCTCCAGTCTGCTGGGCGTTTTTAAAGTGGAACCCAAATATATGCTGCTGGGCGGCGTGATGGGCGCGGCCATTACCTGGACGGTGATTAAGAGCATGGAGGCGCTGGGACCCGCAAAGGCGGTGCTGTTCATCGTGGTGGCGCAGATCGCGGCGGCTTATCTGATTGAACTGTTCGGCATGTTCGGGACGGAAAAACAGCCCTGGGAGTGGAGAAAGGCGGTCGGGATGGGGCTGGCGGTGGCGGGAATCGTGATCTTCAAATGGAAGTGACGCGGGAGCCGTTCTCCGGGGACGCTTACCCGCCCGCCGCCGGTCCCTGCGCCGCGCCCGTTCCGATGCTGAGCATGCTTCCGGGGCCACCGCCCGGTCTGTCTTTGGGGGCGCAGCGCAGGGACCAACGGCGGACAGGACAGGGGCGGCGGTCCCCGGACGGAACTGACAGGCACACAGCATGGTGCCGGACGGCAGGCGGATGCGTTTCGCCTGTTCGGGATAAGTTTGGTCTTGTCAATTTTCCCTTTCTGGCATACAATGAAAATGCGGTGTCAGGGGGCCCTTTTATCATGGAATAAAGGGGGAACACGTGCAATTGAAACAAAGAAATCAAAACCGCTTCGGCATTGCGGCGGTGATGCTTCTGGGCGCGCTGATTTTTTGCGGCTGCGGGAATCGCGGCGCAGAGGAATATTTTCTGGAAGAAATGGGAACAATGTCCGAGAGCGAAGCAACGGAAACGACGGACGTGGATACGGAGACGGATCAGGCGGAAACGGTAAGTCAGCCGATGGTGTGCGTCGTACATATTTGCGGAGCCGTGAGAAATCCGGGCGTTTATGAACTGCCGGAAGGAAGCCGTATAATGGATGCGGTGGAAGCCGCGGACGGCTTTTTGGAAGAAGCAGATCAGGCGGCGTGTAATCTGGCTCAGACAGTGGCAGACGGATGTCAGATTTACATAGCGACGAAGGAAGAAAGCGCGCAGAATCAGGAGCAGGAGCGCAGCGCGGGCATTCAGAATGAGAACGGCGGGGGCCTGTATCCGCAGGCCGGAGTTTCGGCGGATCAGCCGGAGCAGGAGAACAGCAGCAAGGTGAATTTGAATACTGCGGATGCTGCGGCTTTAAAGACGCTTCCGGGGATCGGCGACAGCCGCGCGGCGGCCATCATTGCGTTTCGGGAAACAAACGGACCCTTCACCTGCATTGAAGATATCATGAGGGTGAGCGGGATCAAGCAGGCCGCTTTTGACAAGCTAAAAGAAAAGATAACCGTATAGAAACAACGGGTGTTTGGAAAGCCGGTCGCCGCAGGCGATTGTAAGGGCTTTTGGCGGAAACGGTTCAGGTCTGTCCGAACTGTTTTCATAATGGACCGCGCAGGCGGCGGAATGAGAGGAAAAATGGCGAAAAAAGTTCTGGTTGTTGATGATGAGAAGCTGATTGTAAAAGGAATTCGTTTCAGTCTGGAACAGGATGGTATGGAAGTAACCTGTGCTTACGATGGCGAAGAAGCGTTGCGCCTTGCGCATGAGACGGAATTTGATATCATCCTTTTGGATATTATGTTACCTAAAATGAGCGGCACGGAAGTGTGCCAGCAGATTCGGGAATTTTCAGGCGTTCCCATCGTCATGCTCACCGCAAAAAGCGATGACATGGATAAAATTATGGGTCTGGAATACGGGGCGGACGACTATATTACAAAGCCGTTTAATATTCTGGAAGTAAAAGCCAGAATCAAAGCGATTATGCGCCGGACCGCTAACCGGACTGCTGTCAGACAGGAAAGCAATATCATTGAAAGCGGCGATATGCGCATGGATCCGGACAGCCGCCGTGTGACCATATCCGGCAAAGAAGTGAATCTCACCGCTAAGGAGTTTGATGTTCTGGAACTTCTGATTAAGAACCCGAACAAGGTATATAGCAGAGAGAAGCTTTTAAATCTCATCTGGGGAGCCGATTATCCGGGCGACGTCCGCACCGTGGACGTCCATATCCGCCGTCTGCGTGAAAAGATTGAAACCAACCCCAGCGATCCCCGCTACGTTCACACCAAATGGGGCGTCGGGTACTTCTTCCGCGCATAAGCAAACCCCGGCAACCATCAGGAGAATTTTCAGGCATGCACTTTGAGAAAAAAGATTTTTTGGGCAGACTGATTCACAAGGTTCCGATCTTTCGAAGCCTGAAGGTGTATATTTTTGTTCTGATGCTGATTATCGGAATCGTGCCCAGCATCATTATGCGGATCGGCATTCTGCAGAATTATGAAGAACGGGCGGTGACGCTGCGCGTATCCGACGTTACGACCCAATACAAAATTATCGCAAACCATCTGCTCAACTATAACTATCTGCAGGATACTTCCTCGGACGTCATCAATGCGGAACTGGAGCAGATGTCCAATCTTTATGACGGCCGGGTGCTGATTATTAACGCTAACTTCCGGGTCGTGAAGGATACCTACGCTATAAGCGAAGGGAAAACGATGATATCGGAGGAAGTCATCAAATGCTTTAAAGGAGAGAGCACGTCCCGGCATGATAAAAAGAACGGCTATATTGAAATGACGATTCCGATCGCGGAGCAGGTCACAGTGGATGGAGAAGAAACTTCCAAAGTAAAAGGGGTTATTCTTGCCAGCGCGTCGACGGACAGCATTGTGACGACGCTGGAGATTCTGAGCCGGAAGGCGCTCATTTTAGAGATTGTGATGGCGATCATTATCGTGGGAATCGTATTTTTCTTTTCCCATATTCTGATCAGGCCCTTCAATCGTGTGACCCAGGCGATCAGCGAGGTGAAGGACGGATATACGGACGAGCCGATTTCCGTGCCGGATTATATCGAAACGGAACATATTGTGGACGCTTTTAATCAACTGCTTGCCAGGATGAAGGTTCTTAACGATTCCCGGCAGGAGTTCGTTGCCAATGTCTCCCATGAGTTAAAGACGCCGATGACATCCGTCAAGGTGCTGGCGGATTCCTTAAACGGGCAGCCCGATGTGCCGGTGGAACTTTATCGGGAGTTCATGCAGGATATTACGGAGGAAATTGAACGGGAGAATAAGATCATCAACGATCTTTTGTCCCTTGTAAAGCTGGATAAGACGGAAGCGAAAATGGATATCAGCACGGTGGATATCAACGGTCTGCTGGAAACCACGCTGAAACGGCTGCGCCCTATCGCCAGAAAAAGGGACGTGGAAGTGGTATTTGAGAGCATACGGCCTGTGACTGCCGAGGTGGACGAAGTCAAAATTTCCCAGATTTTTACGAATCTGGTGGAAAATGCAATCAAATACAATAAGGAGCATGGATGGGTAAAAGTGCTTCTGGATGCGGATCATCAGTTTTTTACGGTGGAAATTTCCGATTCCGGCATCGGAATCGGAGAGGCCGATTATGAGCATATTTTTGAGCGGTTTTACCGGGTGGACAAATCCCATTCCAGAGAGATCGGCGGCACCGGTCTGGGACTTTCCATTACGCGGAACGCCGTGCTGCTGCACAGAGGTTCCATTAAGGTGAGCAGCGTGGAAGGAGAAGGCACCTGTTTTACGGTGAAGATACCGCTCACTTATATCAAGGCGGGAGGAATGCGTGATGACAGATCATAGAGTACAATTCCGCTTCCGTTTTGCGGCATGCAAAAAGCTGTGGGCGCTCGTCCTGCTTGGGCTGTGCCTTGTCTTTCCGGCCGGCTGCGGAAGCGCGGACAGCCCGCAGAATGAAAAGGAAGTATCCGTTTATTATATCAATAAGGCGGAAACGAAAATTACGCCCGTGATGTATGAACTGCAGAGCGACAGTGAGAATATGCAGGTGGAAGAAATTATCGAAGCGCTGACGGAAAATCCGGTTGAACTTTCCCTGCGGACGCCCATAAACGGCTATACCATTGAAGGCTGGGAGATTGTGGATAAACAACTTATTTTGGACGTCAGCGAGGAATATCGCAGGATTCAGGCGACGACGGAGGTGCTGATCAGGGCTGCGCTGGTGCGGACGTTTACCCAGATACAGGGAATCGATCATGTGGCGATGACGGTGAACGGGGAAGCCTTAACGGACAGCCTGGGCGGCACGGTGGGACCTATGACGGCGGACATGTTCATCGACAATGCGGGAAACGAAATCAACTCCTATGAGAAGGTGCGGCTGAAGCTGTATTTTGCAAACGAGACGGGAGACCGGCTGGTGGAAAGCAGCGTCGTATGCGTCTACAACAGCAATATTTCCATGGAAAAGCTGGTAGTGGAACAGCTTGTGGCAGGACCGCCGCAGGATATGGAAGGCGCGTGGCCGGTCATCAATCCGGCGACCAAAATACTCAGTGTCACAGTGAAGGACGGTACCTGCTATGTGAATCTGGACGATGGCTTCATGACGCAAATGTATAATGTGACGGGGGATGTGGTGATCTACTCCATCGTCAATTCTCTGGTGGAGTTATCGAATGTGAATAAGGTTCAGATAGCGGTGAACGGGGAAACGGATCTGGTTTACAGGGAAGTTTTCAATCTTTCCACCGTTTTTGACCGGAATCTGGATCTGGTTTACGGGACACAGAATGATGACGGAACATAAATGAAAATCAGGAGACCATTATGTACCGGTCTGTTGCTTTTTCTGGCAGTTTACCTGGGAATTGTTCTGGGACTGCCGGAAATTACGGGGAGCGGACCGGCAAAGGACCGGGCGGATCAGGGATCCGTCCGGGATGAAAACGGTCAGGCATCGCCAGAGCAGGGCGGATGGGATGTCTGGTCGGGCAGGCAGGTGGTGCTTGTCGGAAACGCCACAGGGCTTTATCAACCTGCGGACGGGTCGCAGGAAAACATGTCTTTTATCTTACGGCAGATTTCAATGCTGACGGATTCTGAAGAAGCTATTTCATGGGAATCTCCCCAACTGAATCACGATTACAAAATAAACATCGAACAGGATGCTGTGCTCTGTTATTTAAAAGGCGGCGGAGAAGGTCTGCCGGCTGTGGGAAGTTTTGTCAAAGTGAGCGGCATTCTGACTCCTTTTTTGGAAGCGACAAATCCGGGAGAATTTGACGCGGCGGCCTATTATGAAGGACAGGGATATCTTTTTTCACTGAGAAAAGCCGAACTTCTGGCACAGAGCGAGGAATACGATAAAATCAGAAATTTTCTGTATCAGCTTCAGTACGGCGCCGCCGTCTTTTTACGGGAAACGCTGGGAGAAAAGGACGGAGCGCTGGCGGCTGCGATGGTCCTTGGCAGGAAAAGGGAGATTGACGCTAAAATAAAGGAATTGTATCAGGATGCCGGGATCGCGCATTTGCTGGCGATTTCCGGATTGCATATCACGTTTATCGGAATGGCGGTATTTTATTTGCTGCGCCGGATCCGGATGCCGTTATGGGCGGCGTCGGCGTTTTCCTTTCTGCTTCTGCTTCTCTACGGAGAAATGGCGGGAATGAGCGTTTCCACGCGGCGGGCTGTTATCATGTTTTTCTTTTTGGTACTGGCAAAGGTATGCGGGAGAACGTCGGATATACCGACTTCGCTGGCGGCCGCTGCCTGCGTCATCCTGACGGGAAATCCCCGTTATTTGCTGGACGCCGGATTCGGCCTTTCCTTTTTGGCGGTAGCGGGTGCGGCAACGGCGGTACCGATGCTGCAGGACCGGGGGATCGCCGGGTCGCGGCGGGCGGATGGAAGATGGCGGAAATGGAAAGAAAAGGCGTTTCGCGGTCTGACCTCAGGCGTTGGCATTACGTTGGTCATGCTTCCGGTCATGTTGCTGCACTTTTACAAATGGAATCCTTGGTCGCTTCTGGCGAATCTGATTGTGATTCCGCTGATGGGCGTTTTGCTGCCGTACCTGTTGTTGTTTGTGGCGGCGGGATGGACCTTCGGACGGATTGCAGGGGCTATGTCCGTTTTTAAACTGCTTGCGCTGCCTGCCACTGGTATTTTCTTTCTGTATGAAAAAATCTGTCAGGCGGTTTTGCTGCTTCCCGGCAGCAGCCTTCACACGGGCTCGCCCGCCTGGTGGCAGATATTGGTTTTCGGACTGGGCCTGGCAGCGCTGCTCGCGTGGGGAAAAAAGCTTCCGCCTATGCCCCGCCTGCTGACGGCGCTGCTTTTGACGCTGGTTTTTATGATCCGCCCGCCGGGACAGCTACAGATCACCATGGTGGATGTGGGACAGGGAGAATGCCTGTATGTGGAGACGCCAGGACATCATGCTTATCTGCTGGATGCAGGAAGCAGTTCGAAAAGTGAAACAGGGCAGTATCAGATTATTCCGTTTCTGGAATACAGCGGCGTGCGGAAGCTGGAAGGTATTTTCATCACCCATTGGGATGAAGACCATGTGAATGCGCTGGAGGATATACTGGACTGGGCCAAAAGGGATCATGTAAAAATCGGACGGATCTTTTTGCCGGACACTGCGCTGCAGGATGAAATGCGGACAAAACTGCTTGCCCTTGCCGGGCGGTATGGGATCGGCGTGGAATTCGTCTGCGCGGGACAGTCTTTACAGGACGGAAAGGTGAAGCTGGAATGCCTGCATCCCTATGCGGGAGAATATGCGGCAGAACGAAATGAATCCTCGCTTGTGATAAAACTGACGTACGAAAATTTTTCGGCCCTCTTTACAGGGGATCTGGAGGAAAACGGAGAAGAATGGCTGCTCCGGAATTACGGAGAGGAGATGCTGGACTGTGATCTGCTGGACGCGGGGCACCATGGTTCGGCCACTTCCTCCTCGGAAGCGTTTTTGAGGGCCGTATCGCCCCGGGCGGTTTTGATTTCCTGCGGCAAAAATAACAGCTACGGACATCCGGCGCCGCAGACGCTGGAACGTCTGGAAAAACTGGGAATCCCTTATTATGTTACGGCAAAGTCCGGGGCGGTCACCGTGCGGGTCGATGATGCGCAAATGCGGATTGAGACTTTTTCAGAATAGCGCGGATATTTTTTGAGAAAAGCGGAAACGCAGGCTGGTATGGCCCCGGGAAGTGTGGTAAACTGAATAAGGCGGCGGGCGCGGCCGGATGCGACTGTATGGGAGGCATGATTTGTGCAGCAATTACTGAATGATTTGAAGAGCGGAAATTTAAAGCAGGTGTACCTTCTGTATGGGGAAGAAACCTACTTGAGGCTGCAGTACAGAGATAAGTTAAAAGCGGCCCTGGTTGCGGTGGACGACACCATGAATTATCACTATTTTGAAGGAAAGGATACCAGTCCGCCGGAATTGATCGACCTGGCGGAGACGATGCCCTTTTTCGCGGAACGCCGTGTGATTTTTGTGGAAAACAGCGGTTTTTTTAAAAAGTCTGCCGATCAGTTGGCGGAATATCTGCGCGGGATTGCGCCGACGGCATGGTTTGTGTTTGTGGAATCGGAGGTGGATAAGCGCGGCAAAATGTTCAAGGCGGTCAAGGACGTGGGCAGGCCGGTAGAATTTGCCAGGCAGAATGAAGCCACTTTGAAGAAATGGATTCTGGTTTTGCTGAAAAAAGAAGGGAAGAAAATTGCAGAGCCGGCTTTGAACTACTTTTTGCAGAAAACAGGAACGGATATGGAAAATATCTACCGGGAGCTGGAAAAGGTGTTCTGTTATACGCTGGGGCGGGATGTGGTGACGGAAGAAGATATCGACGCCGTCTGCATCCGCCAGGTGAGCAATCAGATCTTCGATATGGTGGAAGCGATTGCGCTGCGCCGCCAGAGGCAGGCGCTGAAACTGTATTATGATCTTCTTTCCTTAAAGGAGCCGCCCATGCGGATTCTGTTTCTGATCGGGAGGCAGTTTAATCTTCTGATGCAGGTGAAGGAACTGAAGAAAAAGGGATATGATGATAAGCGGATCGCAGAAAAAACAGGACTGCACGGTTTTATTGTGAAAAAGTATGTTTCCCAGGCCTCCCGTTTTTCCATGGAGGAATTGCAGGAAGCCCTGACGGCCTGCGTGGAAGCGGATGAAGCGGTCAAAACAGGGAAAATGAACGATGTGATGAGCGTAGAACTGCTGATCGTACAATACAGTAAGGAGAGAAGAGCATAATGGTTGGTTTGATTTTCTGGATTATTATTATCGTGATTATTGCGAAAAGCGTGCAGAAGAGACAGTCGGACGGGCAAAACGGTTACGGATCCAAAGGCGTAAATCAGACGAAAAAGGATAACGTTTCCCACAAAGGAATTGCAGAATATGAAAAGAATATGAAAAAAGCGGTGCAGAAGGCCGTCCATTCCGGGACGGGATCGGAACGGACGAAAACGGCTGCCGGAGGGCAGACGGCAAAAACGGAAGAGATTTCCACGACGGAATACCTGAGGTTAAAGGCATTGGAGGATGAAAAGGAACATGCCGAAGAAGCCAGACGGGAGGCCATGCGCCTGAGCCGGGAAACCGGCGGACGTCCGGCGGCGCAGCGCTATTGCGACGGGGACAGCGTTCCGAGGGGAATGCGTCTGGTGAAATGCGGCTACTGCGGTGCGGAAAATCTCATCGCAGAGCATCATAATCAGAAAGACTATACCTGCTGTTTCTGCAGAGAAATTTTATAAGGAGGAATTTTAAAATGAGTATGATCGATGAGGTAAGAGCAGCCATGGTGGCGGCCATGAAAAACAAGGATAAGGAACGAAAGGATTCTTTATCCATGCTGTTATCCGCACTGAAAAATAAGGCGATCGATAAACGGTCGGATTTGACGGAAGCGGAAGAATTTGAAGTGGTGAAAAAAGAAATCAAGCAGACAAAGGAGACGATGGAACTGGCTCCGGCTGACAGAGAGGATATCAAAGAACAGTGCAGAAACAGACTGGCGGTTTTGCAGGAATTCGCGCCGGAGGAAATGTCGGAAGAGGCAATCCGCGCAGCAATTCAGGATGCGCTTAAGGAACTTGGCATTACGGAGTCTTCCGGCAGGGATAAAGGGAAGGTGATGAAAGTATTGATGCCGAAGGTGAAAGGCAAAGCGGACGGCGCGCTGGTGAACAGACTGGTGAGCGAAGCGCTGGGATGAAGTCCGGCGGGATGGAAAGGACTCAATCCCAGACGGGAAAAATTGCTTTGATAAAAAGGAAAATGTGAGGAGAGAGCGGATTGCTCTCTCCTCTTCATTTATTACGATATGTGTTTATTCCTATGAACGTATTATTCCACCGTTACGGATTTGGCCAGGTTTCTCGGTTTATCCACATCCAGACCGCGTCCGAGAGAAACGTAGTAGGCGAAAAGCTGCAGCGGGATGATGGCAAGGGAACCCATGAACGCTTTGTTCGTTTCGGGCACATATAACACGTAGTCGGCGCAGTTTTCCATGTCTTTGTGTTTCATGGTAGTAAGCGCCATGACGAAAGCGCCGCGGGTCTTCACCTCTACGATGTTGCTGATTGTCTTGGGATACAGATCGTCCTGGGTGGCGAGGGCTACCACAAGGGTACCGTCTTCCATCAGGGAAATGGTTCCGTGTTTCAATTCTCCGGCGGCGTAAGCTTCGGAGTGGATGTAGGAGATTTCTTTCAGTTTTAAGGAACCTTCCAGAGAAATCGCATAGTCGATGCCGCGCCCCATGAAGAAAATGTGCTCTGTCGCCAGATAATGATTGGCGAAAAACTGGATCTTTTCCTTCTGGGACAGGAGCGTTTCCACCTGATCGGGCAGACATTGCAGGGCGTCCAGCAGGGCGGAGAATTCAGCTTCGGTGATCGTGCCGCGAACCTTTGCAAACTTCATGGCCAGCAGATAGAACGCGGCCAACTGACAACTGTAGGCTTTGGTGGTGGCAACGGAAATTTCCGGTCCGGCCCAGGTATAGAGAACCGCATCCGCTTCCCGGGCGATGGAACTTCCCACCACGTTTACGATGGCGAGAACCTTGCAGCCGTGCGTTTTGGCGTCGCGCAGAGCCGCAAGGGAGTCTGCGGTTTCGCCGGACTGGCTGACGATGACGACCAGACTGTCCGGATCATAGATCGGATTGCGGTAACGGTATTCGCTGGCCAGATCCGTCTCTACGGGAATCCGGGCAAGCTGCTCCAGCACATATTTTCCGGTTACGCCCGTATGGTATGCGGAGCCGCAGGCGACGATGGAGATTTTGCGCAGGCCCTTGATTTCTTCATCGGACAGTCCCAATTCTTCCAGTACGATATCTCCGTTTTTGATCCGGGGAGAAATGGTATCCCGGATGGCCCTGGGCTGTTCGTGGATTTCCTTGAGCATGAAGTGTTCATAGCCGCCTTTTTCCGCGGCGTGAATATCCCAGTCGATTGTGACGGGTTCCTTTTCAATGGATTCGCCGTCAATGTTGAAAAATCGGGTATGTTCGTTGGAAAGGCAGACGATTTCCTCGTTTTCCATGTAGTAGACGCTGCGGGTGTAGTGCAGGATGGCCGGCACGTCGGAAGCGATAAACTTTCCGCTGTCATTGATGCCGACGATGAGGGGACTGTCTTTTCTGGCTGCATAGATGTGGTGGGGATGATCTAAAAACATGATACCGAGAGCATAGGAACCTTCCACGCGATGCATGACTTTTTCGATGGCTTCCACGGGA
Source organism: Eubacteriales bacterium (assembly GCA_030524745.1). Lineage (GTDB taxonomy): Bacteria > Bacillota > Clostridia > Lachnospirales > Lachnospiraceae > Gallintestinimicrobium. Next base: position 37,336 of record JAUNGC010000004.1, read on the forward strand.
TTTCCATGGTAATATTCCGTCAGCATGTGGGCAAGAACTTCCGTATCCGTTTCAGAAACGAAATTATAGCCCTTCTTTTCCAGGCGTTGTTTGAGTTTGCCGTAGTTTTCGATAATGCCGTTGTGAACCACGGCGATTGTGTTTTCCTCGTTCATATGAGGATGCGCGTTTGTGTCGGAGGGACAGCCGTGGGTTGCCCAGCGCGTATGGCCGATGCCGCAAAATCCCGGCATGGATGCGCCGTGACGGGTCAGTTCATCCAGAACGCGGAGACGTCCCATCGCCTTTTCCATATGAATTTTTTCCCCGTCAAAAACCGCCACTCCGGCCGAGTCGTATCCCCTGTATTCCAACCGGGCAAGGCCGTCTAAAATGATGGGCGCGGCCTGATTCTTTCCAATATATCCTGCAATTCCGCACATGGTATGAACCTCCTGTTAAAAAAATGAAGGCGCAGCTATCAGAGGGTGATAAAAGCGCCATTGCTTATGTTTTTATGTAGTTTGCCTGGATGAGCGCTGTTTGGCGCACATACAATTAAAGTATACACAAACATGCCGGAATGTCAAGGAAAAGCAAAACAAAATTGGTCAAAAAAGGACAAACGGGAACAAAAATGACGTTCCGGTGTTGAAAAGGGACAGCTCCGGTCAAAGCGCCGTGCCGTTATTCGGAAAAGCGTCCCGGCGCGCTGAGCCATCGGTCAACGTAGGAAAGAAGCGTATGGAATGTGTCGCCATATTGTCCGGGATAGGATTCGCATTCGACTGCGCTTCTGTAAAGATGATCGGCGCCTTCTACAAAGGCCAACTGTTTATCCCGGCTTCCGGAATGTTCGTAGATGGATTCGGAAGCGATGTATTCCCATCCGGCGGTCATGCCCATAATGAGAGCGGGAACTTTTATGTCTTCCATATTTCCGACAGGGGTGCTGTAGGTGGAAGACCAGTCAATTCCCTTCATGCTGTCGGCGTCATAGCCGTATCCGGGCAGGGTACGCACCGCGTATTCGGCCAGAAAATTGCGGACGGTGGTGCATAAGGCGCCTTCATACAGGGAGTGGGTGAAGGATTCGTTGTTGGCGGGTTTGCGGATACTGTAAATGATTTCTTCCGTAATGCTGCCGTCGGCGTGGATGAGGGGCCATGCCTTTTTGGTGTGGGAAAGCAGGCGGGTATCCTGGGCGAACAATTTGTTGTTCATAAAGCCCTGGGCGGCGCCGATAATCACAAGGGGTTCGTCATCGCAGAAGAAGGATTCGCCCTTTTCAAGGCGTTCTGAGCGGGTGCGCGCAGCTTCGATCAGCCGGTTCATGCGTTCCCCCTGGGCTTTCTGGAATCTGGCGGTAAATGCCGGATCAAAAGAAGACCCCTCAAGCGTAAAGCCGTTTTGAGGATTGAAAAGATTTAAGCTGCTGTCAAGCGGTTTGGAGCCGTTTTCATCCGTGACCGCGGGATCCATGCTCAGCAATGTCATGACCGCATTTCCCCAGTTGGCGTCGATCAGCATGATGCCGTCTGCGGCGGGCATGCCGGAAAGGGCGTCGCAGCATTTGTGAATTTTCTCCGGTCCCTGACAGGAAGAAACGCCGTTTTCCGCGATTTTCTGGTAGGCGGACAGTAAAGTGGCGCCGCCGCTGTGCCCCCATAAAACGACCTTTTCCACGCCGGGATGTTCGCGCAGCGCGCAGAGCGCGGCTTTCACTTCCAGAATCCGCCGGTCCAGAATCTGGTTCGGGTCGCTTACCTTTGCGCATAAAACGCGATAGCCCAAGCGCGCCATTTCGCATACGTCATGGGTGAGGTAATCGGAATGGGAATGCATCATAAGAATGCCGATGTGGCTCTTTTCATTCGGAATGAGAGGCTCGTAAAGCGCGCCCCGGACGAAGCCGGGGATGGGGCAGAACTCACACCGGACGCCCCAGTCTGCAGGAGTATCTTTATATTTCTTTTCGTCGATCATCAGTATGTTCCTTTCCTGTCGCTGCCGCAGAGCAAAATGAGTTCCGACAGCCTTTCTTTAATACCGTTTTTGGCGAGAGCAAAAACATTTTCCATCTCATCGGTTTTGACTGCCTGCGCGGCGGCGATTTTTATGTCCTTTGAAAAATTAACCTTGGCGATGCCTGCGTGACAGGCTTTTTGCAGTTGTTTGGCGGGGATGCCCAGCGCGCCGTGGAGCGTCAGCGGATAAGCGCCGACCGCCTGCCTGATCCGAAAAAGGCGGTCAAAGTCGATCTGCATCAGGCCGGAGGCATCCGGGGTGTGAATGCTGATGGCAAGGCAATCTGCATTTGTTTCCCGTATCAACCGGAGCGCGCCGGAGGGGGAGGTGAGGGAGGAAGCGTCCGTTTCGTCTTCCGGACCGTTTCCTTCCAGTCTGGCTTCTACGGCTGCGCCGCAGCCGTGGGCAATGGCGGTCAGCTTTCTGACTGCTTCCACATTTTTTGAAAAAGGCAGAAAAGCGCGGTTGACCGAGACGGATGACGCGCCGGAGCGGATGGCGAAAAGCGCGCCGTCATCACATTTATTTTCAAAGGAAATTTTGATCTGTTTTATAACCTGGTGGGAAACAACGGCCTGTTATACAACTATACGGATGTGATCGATACGCTGACCACGCGTACTCTGATCAGCAGCAGCGACTTCGGCATGTCGGCGGCTATGGGCTTATATCAGTCGGTGCTGTGTTTTATCTCCATATTGATTGCCAATAAACTGGTAAGTCTCTACGACAGAGATTACAGTTTGTTCTGAAACGAGGAAAATTATGAAAAGTAAGGATCATTTGGGTAAAGTAAAAGCGGGCAAAGAAGTGATCGCCTTAAATATCATCGCCTATCTTTTTTGCACAATCATAGCGCTGTTGTGTCTGATTCCCTTTATTATGGTTGTTTCAGGATCGTTTTCTTCCGAATCGGCGATTTTAAAGAACGGGTTTTCCATATTGCCGCAGGATTTTTCAGTGGAGGCTTATCAGACGGTTTTTCAGAAGCCGATGATCGTGGTACGCGCGTATCTGGTCACCTTTCTTCTGACGCTGGCAGGAACGGTGTTCGGGCTGCTGATTCAGACGATGACGGCATATGTGCTGGCGAGAAAAGACTTTGAATGGAGAAATGCGTTTTCCTTCTTCTTTTACTTTACGACATTGTTTAACGGAGGATTGGTGCCGACCTTCATTTTATATACGCAGACGTTAGGACTCAAAGACAGCTATCTGGCGCTCTTTTTACCGCTGCTCTTTTCCGTCTATAATCTTCTGATCATGAAGAGTTACATTATGGCGGTGCCGGATTCTCTGATCGATGCGGCGAAGATCGACGGCTGCGGCGAGGTCAGAACGCTGTTTCAGGTCGTGTTGCCGCTTCGTACAGGGCGTCACGATCGGCGCCGTAAAAGGATAATGACCGTTGATGCGCAGGCGGTTTCATTATAAATAATAGAAGATTCAACAGGAGGTTTGTATGAAAAGAAGAGCAATGAAAAAAGTAATGGCATTATTGCTGGGAACAGTGATGACAGCGGGATTACTGACAGGCTGCGGGAATTCCGGCAGCACCGGCACTGCGTCTGCGGATACGGCGGAAAGCAGCGCGGCAGACGAGGCCGCGGCGGAAGCGGATACGGCCGGAGAAGCGACGGAGACCGCCATTGACACGTCGGAGCATGTGGATCTGAAATTGTATCTGGTGGGCGATAAGAATGAGGACTTCGATGAAGTCTGGGCAAAAATCAACGAGACTCTGGAAGAAAAGCTGAACGCGACTTTGAATGTGGAATATCTCGGCTGGGGCGAGCAGGATACCAAGTATTCGCTGCTGTTTTCCTCAGGGGAAATTGGGCAGATCACAAAATGGGATGAATTGGTGGACTTCTATATGGCATGTGCGGCGGATGGAATTTATGGATGCCGCGAGACGCCCTGGCTTGAGTATTGCCGCCAGTCGGGATTATATGCGATTAACGGCGCGCCCCTTGACGGAGAACTGGTGACATACAATGTGCTGGATTCCGGAGATCTGACCCTGAATTATATGCTGGATTGGGACGGTTTTGCTGAATACTGCAAGCTGGCTAAGGAAATGGCGGATGCAGGCGTCTGGTCCAAAGATGTGTTAAATACCAACGATGAATAGCAGACCGGCCTGCTGACAGGCAAAGCGGCAACCATGACCGGCGGTATCGATGTCTGCAGAACCTATGCAAACCAGGCGAATGAAGAGAATCCGGACTGGAATGTAATTCTGGTGGATCCGGATGCAGACCATCCGAAGAAAATCCTTCCTTATACAAATGAAGGAATCGGCATTAACGTCAACAGCAAGAATAAAGAACGTGCGATGATGGTTCTCAACGAACTGTATACGAATCAGGAACTGTATGATACCGCTATGCTGGGTATCGAAGGAAAACACTGGGAAGCAGTCGGCGACGATCAGTATAAGATTCTGGACAACTCAGGCTGGATCATCGACGTTAATATCGGCTGGGGAAATTACACGATCCAGAGAACGGAATATATTGAGAACAGGACAGCAGTGGATGACGCATGTGATGAAATGAAGGAGACCTGGAACAATAATCTCACGGAAGATCATCCTTATGACAGCTTCAACTTTGTATCTGACAATGTCAGTTCGCAGTATGCGGCGGTGGAAGCGGTGCTGGGCACCTACTTTGATCCGCTTGTCAACGGCCTGGTAGATGATGTGGACGCGTCCATTGCAGAGTTGACAGCAGCGCTGGAGAGCGCAGGCATCCGTGATGTTCTGGAGGAAATGGAAAAACAGGCAGCAGAATACGTGGCTGAGTAATCGAATCATTTGAGGTTGAAAAAGGGGTTGCCGCACTGGGGCGATAAATGAATCGAAGGGTGTGGCGGCCCCTTTTATGATTGGAGGGATGTATCAGGAAATGAGTAATGCTGTGAAAGTACAGAAAAAGCAGATGATGCTGGAAGAGAACATCAGAAGCGTAATATTTAAAATGGCGGTGCCGACGATTGTGGCGCAATTGATTACCACGATTTATAATCTGGTGGACACATTCTTTGTCAGCACGCTGGGGACCAATGCGACGGCGGCCGTCGGGGTAAACGGTTCGCTGGAACGCACGATCTCGCTGCTTGGCGCTCTGATTGCCACCGGGGCGAGCAGCTATATTTCAAGGCTGCTGGGCGTAAAAAGGGATGAGGATGCGGAACGCGTATTGTCCACTTCTTTCTATTCGGGGGTGGTTCTGGCCGTCGTCTTTATGGCGATCGGCAGGCTGCTGATTAACCCTATGGTTTATTGGCTGGGGGCGACGCCGGATTGCGCCGAATATTCCATTCAGTATGCGACCTATGTGTTATATGCGGCTCCGGCCCTGATCGGAAGTTTTATTCTCAATATGAGTATGCGAAGCGAGGGCAGCGCGACCTATGCGATGGTGGGAATCGGCTTCGGCGGCATTCTGAACTGTTTTTTGGATCCGCTTTTCATCTATGGGCTGAACCTGGGCGTCGCGGGAGCGTCCATGGCAACGGCGATTTTCAAGTATATCAGCTTCTTTATCCTGCTTTATCTGTATGCGAGAAAAAAGAGCGCGGTTGCGATTTCCCTTCAAAAGATCAAATTTGTGGCGCATGACGTGAAAGAAGTGCTGGCGATCGGTTCCACTTCGTTTTTCAGAACCGCGCTGCAGGTCGCAGCGTCGGTTGTCATGAACCGGGTTGCGGGCGGCTTTTCGACGGCGGCGCTGGCGGCGCTTTCCGTGGCCAACAGAGTCATGGAATTTCCCTTTGCCATTATTTTGGGATTCGGCCAGGGCTATCAGCCGGTTGTGGGATATAACTGGGGCGCAAAGCAGGCGAAGCGCGTACAGGAAAGCCTGTCGTTTTCCGTGATGACCTCCCTTGTCGGAGCTGTCGTGATGGGCGCGGTGCTGTTTGTGACGGCCGGAAAGGTTGTTTATATTTTTAACAGCGAGGCGGATGCCGAAGTGCTCAGAATCGGCATTCTGTGTATTCAACTGCAGTGTATCGCCATGCCGTTTCATGCCTGGGGGTCCATCGTGAATATGTTTTATGCGGGCGTCGGAAAAGCGAAAAACGCCCTGCTTTTGAGTACGGCGCGGCAGGGGTATTGCTTTATTCCGGTGGCAGTCATTGCGCCCCTTTTGTTTCGGGAAACGGGCGTGGCGGCGACGCAGGCGATTGCGGATGTTTTAAGCCTTGCAGTCACGGTTCCGCTGGGAATTCTGGCCTTCCGGATGGCGAAGAAGCTTTAGAAAGTCAAAAAAGAAGGTATAAAGATGTTGGTAAAGAAGGAACATTTTCTGTTAAGTGAAGCAGAAGAGTTCCTTTCTTTGCGTTTTATTTTTTCATTGACTTCCGGATCTATCATGGATATGATAAGAATAGATCGGGCAGTTTGAACTGTTTGGAAAAATTTATTCATTCATTTCTGGAACTTCTGGCAGGCAGATATCGGTGATCAATCGCCATTCATTCCACTTTTTACGGAAAAGAGCAGTTATAACGGTTCAGCAACACTGAGTTGTTACGTGCAGATGGGAAAACTTTATTTTTATGTTGACAATACGCATAAAATGCGCATAATATGAAATGAGAAAGGAATAACATTGAAGCGAAGGGTTTTAATTCAAAAACTGGAAGCAGCAGGTTTCCGGTTTAAAGAACATGGTGGAAATCATGATACATATAAAAGAGGAAGTGATACAGAGCAGGTGCCAAGACATAATGAGATCAATGAAATAACGGCAAAAAGGATTCTGAAGAAGTGGAATTTGAAGTAGTTGATAGGGATGGAGGAATGAAAGTGACAAGGGTATATCCTGTTTTTATAAAAGAGAGCGGAGCGGATTATCTGGTGTATATTCCGGATCTGGAGATATATACAGAGGGGAAGGACTTATCTGACGCGATTTCCATGGCAAGAGATGCGATCGGATTGAAAGGAATTGATTGCGAGGACATGCAGAAGGAACTGCCTGCGGCATCTGATTATGCAGAGGCCCTGGAAAAAGCAAAAAGTGAGGCGGATGGCGAATTCGATTTTTCGGATGGGCTTCTGACATTGGTAGATGTTGATTTTGCGGAATATCGAAAATCCCTTGATAACCGGGCGGTAAGAAAGAACTGTACGATACCTTATTGGCTCAATGCAGAGGCGGAAAAAGCCGGAATTAACTTTTCAAGACTTTTACAGGAAGCGTTGATTGCGAAACTGAATCCTCTTAAATAAAAGAAGCATAGAAACAGCCGGGCCTTTGAAAAGCCCGGCTGTTTCATTCTTCAATGAAATATGGAAAGTTTACCCAGGAAAACCTGATTGTCTTAAGGAAAGCAGGGATTTACTCCACATCCTGCAACGCTGCGAAATCTTCTTCGCCGGTGCGGATCTTCACAACTCTGCCGACATTGTATACAAAGATCTTGCCGTCGCCGATATGGCCGGTGTAGAGAACTTTCTTTGCGGTTTCGATTACGCTGTCAACAGAGATGTTGCTGATGACAACTTCGATCTTAACCTTCGGGAGCAGAGTAGCGTCAACTTCAACACCACGATACATTTCGCCGGAACCCTTCTGGATACCGCAGCCCATAACCTGTGTTACGGTCATGCCGGTTACGCCCAGATCGTTCATGGCTTTCTTGATCTTGTCGTAGCGGGAGAGTTTGGTGATGATGACTACCTTGTGGATACCGGTTTCTGCATCGGAGGTGGTCTTTACGACCGGTACGGCAGCCGCTTTCTGCACATCGGAAGCCGTTTCGTAATCGGAAGTGCCAAGGCTTGTGTTCTCGTTCACTTCCATGGTCATGGTGTTGGAAATATCCATGATTGCAAAGCCGGAGTATGCGGAAGCGAGACCATGTTCCGTAGGATCCAGGCCCTGAATTTCTTCATCCTCGCTCACGCGAAGGCCTACAAGCTTTTTGATGATAAGGAATGCGATCGTTATCGTAACAGCAGTCCATGCCGCTACGGCCACAAAACCGAGAAGCTGAAGGCCAAGCTGTTTGAAGCCGCCGCCATAGAACAGGCCGACTACGGAATCATTTCCGGGAGCGGATGTGGTAGCGAATAAACCGGTTGCGATGGTACCCCAGATACCGTTTAAGCAGTGAACGGCTACAGCGCCTACAGGATCGTCAACGTGAAGCTTATAATCCAGGAACCAGACGCCGAATACAACCAGCAAACCTGCAACAGCGCCGATGACGGTAGCGCCGAAAACGTCTGTCACGTCACAGGGAGCCGTAATTGCAACCAGACCTGCCAAAGAAGCGTTTAAGCACATGGAAACATCGGGCTTGCCGTATTTGATCCAGGTGAAAATCATGCATACGACAGTTGCAATAGCGGGAGCAACGGTAGTAGTAACAAATACGGAACCTAACTGGTCTACACTGGTACATGCAGCACCGTTGAAGCCGTACCAGCCAAGCCACAGGATAAATACGCCGAGACAGCCGATGGGAAGGTTATGACCGGGAAATGCGTTAACTTTTGTGATTTTACCTTCTTTATCCTTTTCAAATTTGCCGATACGGGGCCCTAACAGCTTTGCACCGATCAGCGCGCTGATGCCGCCGACCATGTGGATCGCGCAGGAGCCTGCAAAGTCATGGAAGCCGAGTTGGGAAAGCCAGCCGCCGCCCCAGATCCAGTGCGCTTCGATGGGATAGATCAATGCGGAGATCACTGCGGAGTAGATGCAGTAGGAAAGGAATTTTGTTCTTTCCGCCATTGCTCCGGAAACGATGGTCGCCGTGGTCGCACAGAATACCAGGTTGAATACGAAGTTGGACCAGTCGAAGCTTTCATAGGCTGTGAAAATGTCAAAGCCGGGTTTGCCGATCAGGCCGACCATGTCTTCTCCCAACAGCAGGCCGAAACCGATCAAAATGAAAACTACAGTGCCGATACAGAAGTCCATCAGGTTCTTCATCAGAATGTTGCCTGCGTTTTTGGCTCTGGTAAAGCCCGTTTCCACCATGGCGAAACCGGCCTGCATCCAGAATACCAACGCTGCGCCGATCAAAAACCAGACGCCGAATACTTCGCCGCTTACGGCATTCATAATTTCTTCTGTCATAATTTTTTCCTCCTCAAGAAAATTTACAAACAACAAAAGACGCGTTCTCTTTTTGGGAAAGAAGAGCGCGCCTTTGCGTTGTTTCCGTTTAGGGTGTAGCATAATTTTTATGGTTGCGGGCCAGCCAGGGAAGCTGGCTGGGTCCGCTTAAAGAATGTCTGACAGTCAAAGGGGAGAGTTATACAGGGTAATGACTGTCAAAACATGCTTTACAAAGTGGTAAATCCCCGGTCATTTGTCTGAAATCTTCGATTTTCATATAACCGAGGGAGTCTGCGCCGATTTCGGCACAGATTTCATCAGTTGTGTGGGAAGAAGCAATCAACTGGTCGTTACTGGGAACGTCGGTTCCGTAGTAACATGGATACAGGAAGGGTGGGGAACTGATGCGGACATGTACCTCTCTGGCGCCGGCCTGCTTCAGCATGTTGATGAGGCCGGCTATTGTGGTGCCGCGGACGATGGAGTCGTCGATCAGGACAATTCTTTTATCCTTCACAACGCTTTCCAGAACGCTCAGCTTTAAATGTACCGCTGATTCCCTTTCTTTTTGGGTGGGTTTGATGAAAGTCCTTCCCACGTAACTGTTTTTGTGAAAGGCAAGGGCGAAGGGCAGGCCGGAGGCCTGGGCATAGCCCGTTGCTGCTGCAAGTCCGGAGTCGGGAACTCCGGTGACGAGGTCTGCGTCTGCCGGATAAGAGGCTGCGAGAGCCTTTCCGGCGCGGACCCTTGCGTCATATACATGAATGCCGTCCAGCGTGGAATCCAGCCGGGCGAAGTAGATATATTCAAAAATACAGTGCGCACGCTTATCCTGCGTGAGACGATAGTCGGAATGGATGCCATCCTTCGTAATCGTAATGATTTCTCCGGGCATGATATCGCGGATAAATTCCGCATCCACGGCGGTGAGAGCACAGCTTTCCGATGCAAGAATGTAACTGCCGCCGCGCCTGCCCAGACACAAAGGCTTCAATCCCAGAGGATCCCGGACGCCGATCAGCTTTCGGGGGCTCATGATGACGAGCGCATAACCGCCTTTTAATTTACGGGACGTCTGCAAAATCGCATCCTCCACACAGGAAGTATGGGTGCGTTCCCGCGCGATATAAAAAGCGACGACTTCAGAGTCGGTGGTGGTATGAAAAATCGCGCCGTTTTCCTGCAATTCCCGGCGAAGCCCGCCGGCGTTTGTGATGTTGCCGTTGTGGGCAAGAGCGAGAGTCCCTTTTAAGTAATTTAAAACGAGCGGCTGTGCATTTTCCGCGGTGCTGGCTCCTGTTGTGGAGTAGCGCACATGGCCGATGCCGATATTGCCTTTGAGCGTATCAAGCGTATCGGGACGAAAGACCTCGCTTACCAGTCCCATGTCCTTGTGCCAGGTGATATTGCCCTTTGGTCCATATGTATCGCATACGGCGATGCCGCTGGCTTCCTGTCCTCTGTGCTGCAACGCGCATAAACCGTAATATACGGAAGGGGCAGCGGCGCTGCCGTCGGGATTAAAAATCCCGAACACGCCGCATTCTTCCTTTAATTTATCGTCTTCCAATGCCTGAATGGACATGATTTCTTAATTCCTTCCGGTATTTATTCTCACCTCATACAGAGAACAGCAACTGTTCGTAGTTCGGATAAGGAAGGATTTCATCAGGCAGATATTCTTCCGCCGCGTCAGCCACGCTGCGGATTGCCGCCATATCAGCGAGGATTGTCTCATGGTAGAAATATGCGGCTTCCTGCATGTCGGTCATCGCTTCGGCTTTTGCGGTATCAGCTTCCAGAGTCTCCTCGGCGCTGTAAATATCTTCATAATAGCCGGAAAGTTTGGTCAGAAGCTTACATTCCGCCGTGCAGGGCAAATCTGCAACCACTGCCTTTTTACCGCTGATGGAGCAGGAAATTTCGTCTGTGTATGTCATCAGTGCGGGCAGGAAATCGCGGCGGATCATATCCTGCAGAGTCTTTGCTTCGATATGAAGCGTCTTGCAGTAGTTCTCCAGCAGAATTTCATATCTGGATAAGATTTCCGTCTTGGTGAAAATATGATGTTTGGTAAACAGATCAATGCTTTCTTCCGCGACGAAACGGGGAAGGGCTTCCGGCGTGGACTTCAGATTGTAAAGACCGCGTTTTTCTGCTTCTGCAACCCATTCATCGGTATAGCCGTTGCCGTTGAAAATAACTTTTTTATGTTTCAGAATTGCCCGTTTTACAAGTTCATGTACCGCTGCGTCCATATTTTCAAGAGGAGTGTCCTTTAACTCATCATAGAACTGGCTGAGCGCTTCCGCCACGGCCGTATTGAGTACGATATTGGGCGTTGCAACAGAAACGGAAGAACCAAGGCTTCTGAATTCAAACTTATTGCCGGTGAAAGCAAACGGTGAAGTACGGTTTCTGTCGGTATTATCTTTAAAGAAGTGGGGCAGTACGGTCGCGCCCGTTTCCATCTGGATCTTCTGCTGTTTTCCGAAGAAAGTATCGTTCTCAATGGAATCAAGAACTGCGGTCAGTTCGTCGCCCAGGAAAATGGAGATGATTGCCGGGGGCGCTTCATTTGCGCCAAGTCTGTGATCGTTGCCTGCGCTTGCCACGGAAATACGCATCAGATCCGCATACTCATCAACGGCTTTGATAACGGCCATCAAAAATACGAGGAACTGGGTGTTTTCGGCAGGAGTGCGGCCGGGATCCAAAAGGTTCACGCCGGTATTGGTAATCATGGACCAGTTGTTATGTTTGCCGGAGCCGTTGATGCCTTCGAAAGGCTTTTCATGCAGCAGACACACCAGACCGTGTTTGTCAGCAACTTTTTTCATAATTTCCATGGTCAACTGGTTGTGATCCACAGCGACGTTTGCAGTATCGAAGATCGGAGCCAGTTCATGCTGCGCCGGAGCCACTTCGTTATGCTTTGTCTTTGCGGGAATGCCAAGCTTCCAGAGTTCTTCGTCCAGATCGTGCATGTAAGCGGATACGCGGGGTTTGATTGCGCCGAAGTAGTGATCTTCCATTTCCTGACCTTTAGGAGGCATAGCGCCCAGCAGCGTTCTTCCTGTGAAGATCAGGTCTTTTCTCTGCTCATACAGCGCTTTATCCACAAGGAAATATTCCTGTTCGGGTCCGATCGTGGTGGATACGCTGGTGACATCGGTGTGTCCGATCAGATTTAAAACTTTCACCGCTTCCTTATTTAATGCTTCCATGGAGCGAAGGAGAGGCGTTTTCTTATCCAGCGCTTCGCCCGTATAGGAACAGAATGCGGTGGGAATATATAAGGTACGGTCTTTAATGAAGGCGGGAGAGGTAGGATCCCATGCGGTGTAGCCTCTCGCTTCAAAGGTTGCTCTTAAACCGCCGGAGGGAAAGCTGGAAGCATCGGGTTCGCCCTTTACCAGTTCCTTGCCGGAGAAGTCCATGATGATTTCGCCGTTGCCGATGGGGGAGATGAAGCTGTCATGCTTTTCAGCGGTGAAGCCTGTCATCGGCTGGAACCAGTGCGTGAAATGCGTCGCGCCGTTCTCTACGGCCCATTCTTTCATCGCCACTGCAACGGAGTTCGCTACATCCAGTTCCAGATGGGTATTATTTTCGATCGTTTTGCGAAGCGCTTTGTAAACGTCCTTGGGAAGTTTTTCGCGCATTACCTTGTCGTTGAAGACCAGGCTGCCGTAAATTTCCGGAATACTTTTTGCCATAAAATTTTCTCTCCTTTCAGATATGCCCTGCTCAGTATGAATGCGGAATAAAAAATGAGTGATGGTTTTATTCCACAAAAAAAGGCACTTCGGAGAAGTTCTCCAAAGCGCCTTTGCTTTATGCTTCGCATCATACACGCAATTTTTTCTGTTGTCAATACCTTTTTTGAAAAAAATTTGTCGAGGCATCTTTTTCCAAAAATCAACATACTTTACCATATTTTCCAGCATCAGTTCTTTGCATTTCCATTCTTCGCCCAAAATACGGCAGGTTTCGGCAATATCGGAATTGATGTCGCCAAAACCGGCGGCTTTATAGCAGTAATAGGCAGGAAGATTATTTTCAAAAACACCCAGGGAGGCTCTTTTGGCGCCATATATTTCAAAAACAAACTTCAGTCCCAGTTGAAGCATCTCTTTTCCATAGCCTTTTCCGCGCTTGTCCGGAGTTACAATAACAAATCCGAAACGCAGTTCTTCTGATGATCCGTCAGGATCCCGCAGGGTAAAAAAGATGTTTCCCCCGTAATTATCTGTATAACTGACTTCGGTTATAGGCCGGTTTCGACAAAATGGACATCAGCGTTATCCCGGTATTTGGAATAAACCCGGTCGTCGTGCCCGTCGAGATTTAATTGATACATGCGAAAAGTGACTGATATGTCTTTAGGCTGCCACCGTTCTTCATACGAATACTGATATTTCATACCGATGTTTTTCATCACGCCTCCGCTTCGGGGATTGTTTCGGTCATGAGTCGCTGTGATATAAGGCAGTCCGTCACGTTTCACTTGTGCGATTACCGCTTTTCCGGCTTCTGTCATAATGCCCTGATGCCAGAACTCTTTGCGCAGTCCGTAGCCAAGATCATGGTGTTCTTCCATAGCCACATTGATATAACCGATAGGAACGTTATCTTTTTTCAGGCAAACGGCATAAGCATACGCCTGCGGCATCGCATATTTCGGAGCATATTTCCCGGCAAAAAACAGTTGTGTTTCCTGGAGGCTTCTTAACGGAAACCACGGCAGGAATTGATTGACTTCTTCGTCGCTGTAAATTTTGTACATTGCTTCCATGTCATTTTCTGTAAATTTTCTTAATATCAACCGTCCCGTTTCAAGCGTTGGCGTATTCATTTGCGTCTCCCTGTTTCTTTATTCATGTTTTCTGCATATTTATTTATAGCTGGATCCAATAAGGCTGCGTCATGTGCCCGCCGGTTTTGAGCAGCTCATCATTCAAATAAAGATTTTTCAGGTCTTTATCATAACAAAGTTCGTTAGAAAGATTCCTTGTCGCTCTACTTGCTGTTCTTTTATAACTTTATATCCCCTTTTTTCAAAAAAAGGTCTTGCTGTAATAGAAGCATGAGTAACAATGCTCTCTTGAACTGCTGACTCTAACTGATTACATATAGCGGTAGCAATTCCTTTTCTCTGATAATCAGAATGAACAAATAGGTGATCCAGATAGCCTGTCTTATCTATATCCCCAAATCCTACAATAATGTCATCATCGACCGCAACAATGCTGAAATGCTCTTGAAATGACTGATTCCACTTTGTCAAATCTACCTGTCCTGTCGCCCATACATTTAATTGTTCCTTTGTATAATCTTTTGCGTTTACTGTATGAACTGTGTTATAAAAAAGTTCTGCCAGTTCTTTACAATCTGTTGATTGATATGCTCTGATAATCATTTTAAAATTCCTTTTTTATGAGTTCTATAAACGGGAAATTATCGACTTCTAATGCGTTCAACATAAACAACAATGATACGCACCGGCACAGTTTTAATGATACAAACACCTCAACGCAAAAAGAGCGTCATCACGCCAGACAGTATCGCAGCGATTATCGCCAGTCCCAGTGTTCCAAAAAACCACTTTCTGCGCTTGACAGCGGCTGGAATATAGGGTTTCAAGTCCTCTGTACCCGGTATGGTCCACGCTCTCGTATGCTCAACCCAAAAGCCATCAATTAAAAAGCGGTCAACGAGATTCATCACCGATAGGATGAAAAACAACTGCCAAAATCCGCTCGCAAATCCCCGCGCATCATTAATTACATATACACACACAAGAACGTAGACAATATAGACAGGAACACACACCACTTTGAAAATAGTGCTGTTTCGTCTGATTCTATCATTACTTGTCAGTCCCAGTTCCACACAACGTACCTGCACCGTAGAGTCATAGAGATGAACCATTCCTACGGCACCTCTGCGGATGCCGAATGCACAGACCAAAACCAACAATAGCCCAAGACCGAGTCCCTCTAATAAAATTTGTATTATCATTACATATCCTCCCATAAATTCCGATTTATCGTCCCATTACATGCAATTATTTTAACATATGACTGCTGCGATTACCAATCGTTTTCGTAAGAGAACCGTTTGCTTCAATTACTTTCCCGATTTTATTCCTGGCAGCAAAGCAGGCAAAATCTGGACATTTCCCGCCTTATTCATTATAATGAAGCATATGAACGAACCGGAGGAGAGTTCATATGCGCTACTTCGCAAAATGCGCGGGCAACGAGCCGAACGAACATGCTTGCATGTTCAGTCGGCGACTGCCGCATCAATCGAGCAGGAACTGCTCGATCGGCGAAGCGTTTGCGAAGGGACCCGATGGATTTATGAGGAGGAATATGGCATGGAAGTTATATTGCGGAATCTGACGAAAAAATTTCCGAGTCGTGACAGGAAAAATCATGACGACGTGATTGCTGTCAACGATTTTAATTTTACAATTCCGGACGGGAAGCTGATCGGGCTGCTTGGTTCTTCCGGCTGCGGCAAGAGCACGACGCTCAACTTAATCAGCGGCCTGTTAAAACCGACCGGCGGGCAGATTTTTTTTGGAGAGGATGACGTTACCAATCTGCCGCCGGAAAACAGAGGAATCGGGCTTGTATTTCAGAACTACGCGCTGTATCCTCATTTGACGGTAAAGAAAAATATTATGTTCCCGCTGCAGAACCTGAAGGGCAAAGATAAGCTGTCCAAAGAGGAGATGCTGAAGAAAGTTTACGAAGCGGCAAAGCTTGTTCAGATTGAAGAACTGATGGACAGAAAGCCGGGCGAACTTTCCGGCGGACAGCAGCAGCGCGTGGCGATCGCCCGCGCGCTGGTGAAAATGCCGCGGGTGCTTTTGCTGGACGAGCCGCTTTCCAACCTGGACGCCCGCCTGCGGCTCCAGACGAGGGAGGAGATCAGGCGGATTCAGAGAGAAACGAGGATCACCACGATTTTTGTCACCCACGATCAGGAGGAGGCGATGAGCATTTCCGATATGATTGTGGTGATGAAGGAGGGCGTTGTGCAGCAGATCGGCAAGCCGCAGGAGGTTTATGACAGTCCGGTTAATCTGTTTGTCGCAAAGTTTCTCGGAACGCCTCCGATCAATGTCTTTGACGGAGAAGTCAGGAATCACAAATTATATATCGGGGAAGATGCTGTCCTGGAGATAAAGGGTATTGCCGATCAGAAGGTATATGTGGGGATCAGGCCGGAGGGTTTTATCCTTAAGGAAGACGGACCGCTTAGCTGTAATTTGAGCGGCGTGGAGGTGATGGGACGCGATATCAGCGTGGTCTCTACAAACAAAGCTTCCCTGAATCCCACAGTCCGCGCGATTGTCGGAACGGAAAACAAAGTGAGTATCGGGGAAGTCTGCGTCCGGTTTGCGCTCAAGCCTTCCAAGGTGCATATTTTCAACAGGGAAACGGAAGAGAAACTGGAATTTGAGACGCTTGCATGAAAGGCGGAGGGAGCACTGATATGAAAAGGACAAAACTGGATGTCAGCAGCTTAAAGGGCTGGCTGTATCTTTTACCGGCGATTCTTTTTCTGGGATTTTTTATGGTATATCCGCTGATCGATGTTTTCGTTTATTCCTTTGAGGAGGGGTATAATTCCGCATCCCAGACCTACTTCGGCACGGGTTTTTATAACTATTCTTATGTATTGCATGATCCTTACTTTTTGCAGGCGGTGAAAAATACATTTATACTGGTCATCATCACGGTGCCGCTGTCCACGGGAATCGCGCTGCTTATTTCGGTGGGCTTAAGTTCTGTCAAACCGCTGCGGGAACTGTACCAGACGGTTTATTTCCTGCCCTATGTGACAAATACGCTGGCAGTCGGCCTGGTATTTATGATTTTGTTTAAAAAGACCGCATATTCGGACGGCCTTGTCAATCTGCTCATCAACTGGTTTGGAGGAAGCAGCGTTGACTTTATCGACGGACCCTACTGGGCGAAAATGTTCGTCCTGTGTTTTTATACCATCTGGGTGGTCATGCCGTTTAAGATTCTGATTCTGACCAGCGCGCTTTCTTCTGTCAATCAGGATTATTACAATGCGGCCCGGGTGGACGGCACGTCAAAGCTTCGGATCTTCGGGCGGATCACCCTGCCGATGATTTCACCCATGATCTTTTATCTGGTCATCACGGGATTTATCGGCGCATTCAAGGCATACAGCGACGCGGTGGCCTTATTCGGCACCGATTTGAATGCGGCGGAAATGAACACGATCGTCGGATATGTTTATGATATGCTGTACGGCGACAGCGGCGGTTATCCGTCTTATGCGTCTGCGGCGGCGATTATTCTGTTTGCCATTGTGCTCACGATCACCTGTATTAATTTGCTTATCAGTAAGAAAAATGTTCATTATTGAGGAAGCGGTATGAATATTTATTTGCTTCGGCATGGAGAGATGGTATGGAAAATACGATTGATTATGGAAAAATTGAAAAGAAGGCGAAGGCCCGCAAGACAACTGCGGGGGCGGTCACTTACACGCTTTTGACGCTCTGGGCCGTGATTGTGCTGTTTCCTTTTTACTGGATGGTTTTGACTTCGGTAAAAAGCTATAGTTCTTACAATTCGGAATATATCCCGAAATTCTTTACGTTATCTCCGACGCTGCAAAATTATGCGGACGCCTTTACCGCCGTGCCGTTGGCGAGGTATTTTGCCAATACCGCAATTTTCACCGTGATAACCACGGCCGTTATGCTGGTGGTGATTACGCTGGCGGCTTTTGCCTTTGCGAGACTGGAATTTAAGGGGAAAAATATCGCGTTCGTGATTTTTCTTTCCCTGATGATGATTCCTAACGAATTGGTCATCATCACCAATTTTGTGACGATCACGAACCTGAATCTGAGAAATACCTTTCCGGGATTGATTCTGCCGTCGGTTACGTCGGTCTTTTACATTTATCTGCTGAAAGAGAATTTTGAGCAGATTCCGGACAGTCTGTATTATGCGGCAAAGGTGGACGGCACCTCCGATCTGAAATATCTGCTGCGGGTGATGATTCCGATTTCAAAGCCGACGCTGATTACGATTACGATTCTGAAGGTGATCGAATGCTGGAATTCCTATGTATGGCCACGACTGATTACGGATGATGAAAATTATTATCTGGTTTCCAACGGAATCCAGGAAATCCGGGAAAACGGCTTCGGCCGTGAAAACATTCCGGCGATGATGGCGGCCGTCGTGGTGATTTCCGTTCCGCTGATTATTCTGTTTTTGATATTCCGCAGAAAAATCATGGAAGGCGTGTCAAGAGGGGGGACAAAGGGATGAAGAGGAGCAGATTACCAAAAAGCAGGATCATGGTTCTCCTTTCGGCGCTTTTTATCGCTGGCTGCATGCTCATGCTGAGCGGATGTCATGGCTCAAAGGGTCTGAATGCCTTTGAAATACCGGAGGAATTCGACGAATCTGCGGAGTATGAAATTACCTTTTGGGCGAAAAACGATACGAACAAGACGCAGACGGCGATCTATGAGAAGGCGATCGCTGATTTTGAAAAGATATATCCCAATATTACCGTGAATCTGCGCCTGTATACGGATTACAGTAAAATTTATAATGACGTGATCACAAACATTGCGACGAATACGACGCCGAATGTCTGCATCACGTACCCGGATCATATCGCAACCTATCTGACAGGAGTGAATCAGGTTGTTCCGCTGGAAGATCTGTTTGCCGATGAAAAATATGGTCTGGGCGGAAGCAAAGTCAGATTTGATTCGCCTGCGGCGGATGAGATTATACCGCAGTTTCTGGAGGAATGCTCCTTTGGCGGCCATTATTATGCGATTCCGTATATGCGTTCCACGGAAGCCTGCTATATCAACAAAACCTATGTGGAAGCTTTGGGCTATGCGTTGCCGGACGCGCTGACCTGGGATTTTGTCTGGGAAGTTTCCGAAGCGGCCATGGCCAAGGATGCGGACGGGAATTATCTGGTGAACGGACAGAAGGTGCTGATCCCTTTTATTTATAAATCGACGGATAATATGATGATCCAGATGCTTGCGCAAAAGGGCGCCGGATATTCCACCGACAGCGGAGAACTGCTGCTGTTTAACGATACCACGGAGGAATTGCTCTATACGATAGCGGAGCATGCGGAAAGCGAAGCCTTTTCCACTTTTAAAATTTCCAGCTACCCCGCCAACTTTTTAAATGCGGGGCAGTGCATTTTTGCGATCGATTCCACGGCGGGCGCGACCTGGATGGGAACGAATGCGCCGCTTCTGGATATCAGCGCGGATAAAGTCGTGGAATTTGAAACGGCGGTCATGCCGATTCCGCAGTTTGATCCGGAGAACCCGAAAATGATTTCTCAGGGACCATCCGTCTGCATTTTCAATAAAAGTGATTCCCAGGAGGTGCTCGCTTCCTGGCTGTTCGCCCAGTATTTGCTGACAAATGATGTTCAGATCGCCTATTCGGAAACGGAAGGGTATGTGCCGGTAACCAAAAAGGCGCAGGAATCGGCGGAATATCAGGACTATCTGGCCCGCAGCGGAGAAGACAACAGCGCCCATTATGAAGTTAAAATACAGGCGGCCCGGTTGCTGCTCGATAATATCAGCAACACCTTTGTGACGCCGGTGTTCAACGGTTCGGCTTCTCTCCGGGATGCAGCGGGACAACTTATCGAAAACACGGTAAAATCCGTCAGAAGGGGACAGGTAATTGACGGCGCATATATGGAAAAGCTGTATAGCGATATCACTTCTCTGTATCGTCTGGACCAGCCCGGCAGCCAGGGCGGCGCGGCCGTTTCCGGAAAGGCCGATCTGGGGCCGCTTCCCGAAACCGCGGTCATTTTGCTGTCGGCGCTTGTTGGAGCCTGGGCGCTGATTCTTCTGTATGCGGCGGTACAGATGAGGCGGAAGAAAAAATAAAAGATATTTTCACCGCTTTACCCGGGAAAGAACAGGCGGCGGATTGTCGGGCGGGGTTATTGACATCTTTGGAATTTCGTGTATAATTATCTCGAAGTTGATTCATAAACTACTTATTACAAAAGAGTTTGAAGAGGAGAAGAAAATGAAAAAGCTGACATCGTTACTTTTAACCTTCGTGCTCGTGCTTGCCTGTGTTGGCTGCGGAGCCGCGAATGAAAGCGCCGGCGGCGATGATACTGCGGATGTGAAATCCGAAGGCGTTATGACTTATGATGAATACATTGCCGCAGATCTTGAGTCGGAAGTTGTGGTTGAGACTTATGTGCAGGCAACACAGAGTTGGTGGGACAATACGATTACCGTTTACAGCCAGGATAAGGACGGCGCTTATTTCCTGTACAATATGGCCTGCTCCGAAGAAGACAGCAAGAAGCTGACACCCGGAACCAAGATCAAAGTGACCGGATATAAGTCGGAATGGGCCGGTGAAGTTGAGATCATTGATGCGACTTTTGAATTTGAAGAAGGAAGTTATATCGCCGAAGCGAGGGATGTTACGCCTCTTCTGGGAACGGATGAACTGATCAGCCACCAGAATGAATTCGTATCCTTTAAAGGTCTGACTGTGGAAGCTGCCGGTCAGGACGCGGACGGAAACGATGTGGCGTTTTTGTATGCATGGGATGGTTCCGGACAGAAAGGCGACGATCTGTACTTCAACGTTTCCTTAAACGGCGAGACCTATACTTTTACGGTGGAGTCTTATCTGTGCGGTGAGGACACGGATGTTTACAAAGCGGTAGAAGCGCTCAATATCGGCGATGTGATTGACCTGGAAGGTTTCCTGTACTGGTACGAGGGCGTAAATCCTCATATCACCTCTGTGACTGTAAAATAAGGGACGGAACGCAGGAAAACCTTGGAAGAATTTTGTTCAGAGTCGTCTGAAAAAGAATAGGAAAAGCGGAAAGAGGGCTGCCGTTCAGCTAGAAATTTTAGCTAATGCGACTGCCCTCTTTTTATACCTAGAAGAATAAGAATCTTTAAATTTGACATGCAAAAAAAGGAGAATATAATCTTGACAGACAGACAGACAGACAGACAGACCTGAAATTAGTGTAATTATTCCTGTTTATAATCGGGAAAAAACGTTAGCGCGTTGCCTGAACAGTGTGCTGGCATCGGATTATGAATTTTTTGAACTGATTATTGTTGACGACGGTTCCACAGATAGTAGTTGGGATATTATAAATTCTTATAAAGATAAACGGATAAGAACTTTTCATAAAAGTAATGAGGGTGTGTCCAATGCAAGAAATACTGGAATAGATGCGGCAATGGGTGATTATATCCATTTTATAGACTCAGATGATTTTATTGAGCCGGATTTATATTCCAAGTGTGCAGATGTCATTAAGCGAAGTTCTCCTGATGTGGTTATGTTTGATCACGGTGTATATTTCGAGAAGGATGGAAAGAAATATGAAGGCGAATCTATAGCTCTTGAGAAGAACATATTGCTGGATCGTGAATACATAGTAAAGAATATTCTTCCGGTAATGGTAAATATCGATTCGCGGAAAGAATTGTTCATTCATAATTTTGTATGGAACAAATTATGGAAAAGAAGCGTTATCAATAGCCATAAAGTTCGTTTTGATGAGTCACGGAACCGTTGGGAGGACAGGCTTTTTCAGGTCGCCTTTTTAAAATGGGCCGAAACCTTTTTCTATATTCCTCAAAATGAATATTATTATGTACTGGGGAACAGCGTATTTTCCGGTAAATATGATAGCCAAGTTTTTGATATAGTTCTTAGAGGAAAAGAGGATTACAAAACTCTTCTGGATGGAATTTGTGTCTTCGATACGGATTATGAAAACAATTATTATTCAAGAGTATTCATTGAAACGATCCTTGCGCAGTTCGGCATTCATGCAATTGACGAGGGGATATTTCAAAAGGATTTGCAGCGAGCGATTATCACAGAACGTGCGCAATGCCTGTTTGCGTCGTTTGAGGCCGCGACGGATTTTGAAAGAAAGGTAAAAGCGCACATTCTGAGGAGAGATGCAAGAGGGGTTTATTTACTGTGTAAATGTGAATATGCGAAAAGAAAGAACGAACAAGCTATGGAAGAAAGAAACGGGAAATCGATTTTACGCAGAACTGTGAAAAAAGTGAAAAGAATCCTGTCAAAATAATAGATCGGCCGGAATGTTAATGAATTCCGGCCGATAATTTATTTCGCCTGTCCAGAAAACTTTTTTCCGGGGACCAGATCGTCAGTTTCCACAGAGGACAATACGGTATGCTGATCTTAGTGATACAGCATTCCTTACCTCCATAAACCGGATACAAAATACATAAGAGCGGCCCAGGTATAAACCGAATAGAAAATTCCTTCCGGATCTTTTCCCGCTTTCAGGATTTGTTCTGCCTCCTGCACGGAAAGAAGGCAAAAGCCGTCGAAACGTTCGCTTCCCACGGCGCCCGCCTGTGAAAGAGAGGAGGAATCCTCAGGATGAACGACAGCGCATACAAGCGCGTTGCTTTCATCCGTCATGCCGGGAGAAGAAAACAACAGCGGATTGATGATCGAAAGAACGTCGTTTTCTGCCAGATCCAGACCTGTTTCTTCCCTGATTTCTCTTCTGGCGGCAGAAAGGATGGGATCCGTCTGCGCTTCATCTGCAGGGTCCAGAAGTCCGGCCGGAGGGCTTAACAGGAACTGACCGGTGGGATAACGGAATTCTTTTGTCAAAAGCAGCCTGGGCGCCGCGTCTTTCATCTGCAGGATTACCACGCATGTGACGGCGTCGGGAAGCGAAGCGCGAAATTCCTCGTCTGATTTTGCCGCCATAATGCGGTCCAGAGGCCGTCTGGTCGCGTCATAGTAATGCTTTCCCGCTTCATATTGCAGATCGAAGACCCTGATAAACTTTGATTCAAACAGCGTTTTAACATTTTCTTTGCGAATGATTGGTTTCATGTTTGCTGTACTCCTTTTATATTGCATCTTGCGCTGCGGATGATTTCATATATATTTTACCCTTTCCGGCGGCTGTGCGTCAACAATGTGTCCGAATTGGTGTGTCCGAATGGGAAGCCCGGCTGTTAAAAAAACGCCGAAGATCCGGAACAGCGTAAAGCTTGGTGATTTTGACAGGAATCTCTTGTTTTATCCGAACAAATATTGTATGATAAAATCGTATGTAGCTTTACATAATGTATGGAGGAGTTTTTTCACATAAGAATGAGAGGTAGCGGCATGAAGAAATATAGAATTGTGAAATTGTGTTTATTGATTGGTCTGATATTTGGAATGTTTCTTTTCCCGACGGGGCGATTGAAGGCGCAGGCGGCGGAGGTGATAGCGACGGTGCAGGGGACCGTTTCTTCTGAGACCACTTCCGATCTGCTGTATCTCACCACGAATGAAGGGAAGATGCAGATTAAGCTGGACAGCACAACGGATACCAGCGCCTGCAAGATATTGCTTCCGGATACCAAAATCAGCGTTTCCGTATCTTCCGGAACGGACGGATATCTGCACGCGGTAAAAATTACCAGCAACACGCAGACGTCGTCGGTTACAGTCGACACGTCTGCATCCGCAGTTGTAACGGGAACGATCGATAAGAAAACAAAAGGCGATATTCTGTATTTTAAGACGCCGCAGGGGGAAATGCAGATCAAACTGGATACCACTACCGATGTGAGCGGCTGCTCGGTGCTGATCGTGGGAAAAGCCTATCAGATCACCTGTGCGCGCGGATCGGATGCTTATATGCATGCAATTCGCATTTCCGATACGGCGGATACCTCCGCATCGGCAGCAACCAGCGCGGCTTCGGCGATTACGCCTGCACCGGCTGATCCGTCGAATGTCCAGACAGCCACCGGCTCCGTTACCGGTAAGGTGACAAAGAACACGAAAGAAAATCTTCTGTGCCTGTCTACCAGCGGCGGAGAGATGCAGTTTGTGATTGACAACAATACGGATACGAGACAGGGAATGGTGCTGACAAGCGGCAATCAACTGACAGTTTCTTATTATCGCGGATCGGATGCCTATTTGCATGCGGTCAGCATTACAGGAGTAAAAGGGGATTCCAAAACTGTCACAGTCGATACTTCCTCACCGGCCACCGTGACCGGAACAGTAGGAAGCAAATCCACGCAGGATATTCTTTATCTGGATACGCCGCAGGGGATGATGGAATTAAAACTTGACACGGTGAATAGCGTTACAAATTGTAAGGTCTTTGTCAGCGGCAAAAAACTTACTGTGATTTGCGCGTATGGTTCGGATGCCTATATGCATGCAATTGGAATCGCAGGCGTTTGATGCGAAAGAAGAAAAAAAGACTTTACAAATCTCTTCGGATAGTTTAAACTATAACGCATGAAAAAAGTTATATGAAGAGTACAGGGTTGACAAGGGCGTCAGAAAACCTGCTTCGGCAGGGGTTTTTGACGCCTTTTTTGCACGATAGAAAACAGCGAAGCATTTCATGACTGCTTTATCGTGCAAACCAAAGGAGGAGAGAGTATGGCTGTTAAGTACGTGTTTGTGACCGGGGGCGTTGTTTCCGGTCTGGGAAAAGGGATCACTGCGGCATCGTTGGGCCGGCTTCTGAAAGCGAGAGGTTACCATGTGACGATGCAGAAGTTTGATCCCTATATTAATGTGGACCCGGGCACGATGAATCCGATCCAGCACGGCGAAGTGTACGTCACGGATGACGGCACGGAAACCGATCTGGATCTGGGACATTATGAGCGGTTCATCGATGAGAGCCTGGACCGCAATTCCAATGTGACGACAGGAAAGATTTACTGGTCCGTTTTAAATAAGGAACGGCACGGGGACTACGGCGGCGGCACGGTACAGGTCATTCCTCATATCACGAATGAGATCAAGTCCCGTTTCTACCGGGCAAAGTCGCAGGACGAAGAGACCATTTCCATCATAGAGGTGGGCGGCACGGTGGGAGACATTGAAAGCCAGCCTTTTTTGGAGGCGATCCGCCAGTTTCAGCATGAACAGGGACATGAGAATGCGATTCTGATTCAGGTGACGCTGATCCCTTATCTGAAGGCTTCGGGAGAGATGAAAACAAAGCCCACTCAGATGAGCGTAAAATCCCTACAGAGCATGGGAATCTGGCCGGACATTCTGGTTTGCCGCAGCGATTATCCGGTGGATGATAAGATGAAAGAAAAGATCGCGCTTTTCTGCAACGTGAAAAAGGAACATGTGCTGCAGAATCTGGACGCGCCTTCCCTGTATGAAGTCCCCTTAATGATGGAAGAAGAGCAACTCGCGCAGGCGGTGTGCGAATGTCTGAATATCCCCTGTCCGGAACCCGATTTAAGCGATTGGAAGAACATGGTGGAAGATCTGCACCATTCCAAAAAGGCCGTGACGATCGCGCTGGTAGGGAAATATGTGGCGCTGCACGACGCATACTTAAGCGTTGCGGAAGCCCTGCGCCACGGCGGCATTGCGAACCGGGCGCAGGTGAATATCCGCTGGATCGACGCGGAAGAACTGACTCCGGAAAATCTGGGAGAATATCTGCACGATGTGGACGGCGTTCTGGTGCCCGGCGGCTTTGGACAGCGGGGAACGGAAGGAAAAATTTTAGCGATCGGTTATGCGCGGAAGAATAAAATTCCTTTTCTTGGAATATGTTTGGGCATGCAGCTTGCGATCGTGGAATTTGCCAGAAATGCGGCGGGACTTTCGGGAGCCGCGTCCATTGAACTGGATCCTGACACGCCCGATCCGGTGATCGCTCTGATGCCGGAACAGAACGGCGTCGTAAATCTGGGCGGGACGCTCAGGCTCGGCGCGTATCCCTGCGTGCTCAAAGAGGGAACCCTTGCGGAACAGCTTTATGGAAAGAAAGAGATTTCTGAGCGCCACCGGCACCGTTATGAAGTGAACAATGATTACCGCGATATGCTGACCGAAAACGGCATGATCCTTTCCGGATTATCGCCGGACGGACGCATTGTGGAAATGATAGAATTAAAGGATCATCCGTTTTTTGTTGCCACACAGGCGCATCCGGAATTTAAATCCAGACCCAACCTCGCCCATCCTCTTTTTAAAGGGCTGATTGCGGCGGCGGTCGAATATGAAGATGCAGGCAGCGCTGCTGCTTATGCTGTCCAGAGCAAGGAGGAAATATGATGAATCAGACACAGGTACAGCAGGGCCTTTACAGCCCGACATTTGAGCACGACAACTGCGGTATCGGCGCGGTTGTCAATATAAAAGGTAAGAAGAGCCATCAGATCGTGGCGGACGCTCTTAAAATTGTGGAAAATCTGGAACATCGCGCGGGGAAGGATGCGGAAGGAAAAACCGGGGACGGCGTCGGTATTCTGACCCAGATTTCTCATCGTTTCTTTTCCAGGGTCTGCAAAGAGTGCGGCATTGCGATCGGCGGGGAGAGAGAATACGGCGTCGGCATGTTTTTCTTTCCGCAGAATGAGTTGAAGCGCAGCCAGGCCAGAAAGATGTTTGAGATCATCGTGGAAAAAGAAGGCATGGAGTTTCTGGGCTGGAGAGAGGTCGCAATTGCGCCGGAGGTTTTGGGGCACAAGGCAAGAGAATGCATGCCGGTCATTTATCAGGCCTTTGTGAAAAAGCCTGCCCAGATTGAAAAGGGACTGGATTTTGACCGCAAACTCTATGTGGTGCGCCGCGTTTTTGAACAAAGTAACGACAACACTTATGTGCCGTCCCTGTCCAGCAGAACCATCGTTTATAAGGGAATGTTTCTGGTAGGACAGTTGCGCACTTTCTTTAAGGATCTGCAGGATCCGGATTATGATTCCGCCATTGCCATTGTGCATTCCCGTTTTTCCACCAATACCAATCCGAGTTGGGAGCGAGCTCATCCGAACCGCTTCATCGTACACAACGGGGAAATCAATACCATCAAAGGCAATGCGGACAAGATGCTGGCGAGAGAAGAGACCATGCGCGCGCCGAAGTTTTCTGCGGACGATATGACAAAGGTGCTGCCGGTGGTGAATACCAACGGCTCCGACTCTGCGATGCTGGACAATACGCTGGAATTTCTGGTGATGAGCGGCATGGAACTTCCTTTGGCGGCGATGATTACGATTCCCGAGCCCTGGTCCCACAACGACACGATTTCCCAGGAGGGAAGGGATTTTTACCAGTATTATGCGACCATGATGGAGCCCTGGGACGGCCCCGCCTCCATTCTGTTTTCCGACGGGGATCTGATGGGCGCGGTGCTGGACCGCAACGGTCTTCGTCCTTCCCGTTATTATATCACCGATGACGACAGACTGATTCTTTCGTCCGAAGTGGGCGTGCTGGAACTGCCTGCGGAACACATTCTCAAAAAAGAGCGCCTGCATCCCGGCAAAATGCTGCTGGTGGATACGGTGAAAGGCCGCGTGCTTTCCGATGAAGAGATCAAGGAGCAGTATGCGAAAAAGGAGCCTTACGGCGAATGGCTGGATTCCAACCTGGTGGAACTTTCGGAACTGAAGATCCCCAATGAGAAAATTCCTTCTTTTACAAGAGAACAGCGCGCCCGTCTGCAGAAGGCTTTCGGTTATGCGTATGAGGAATACAGAAACGGTATCTGCACCATGGCTTTAAACGGCTCGGAGCAGATCGGCGCAATGGGCGTGGACACGCCGATCGCGGTTTTATCCAAAGAATATCAACCCCTGTTTTACTATTTTAAACAGTTATTCGCGCAGGTGACCAATCCGCCCATCGATGCGGTGCGGGAAAAAATCGTGACCTCCACCACCGTATATGTGGGCAAAAACGGCAATCTTCTGGAAGAAAAGCCGGAAAACTGCCAGGTGTTAAAAATCAACAATCCGATTCTGACGGATCTGGATATGCTTAAAATCAAATCCATCAATAAGCCGGGCTTTAAGGTCGCCATCGTGCCGATCATTTTCTATAAGAGCACGCCGATGGAGAGAGTGCTGGACCACCTGTTTGTGGAAGTGGATAAGGCATACCGGGAAGGCGCGAACATTCTTGTTCTTTCCGACAGAGGCGTGGATGAAAACCATGTGGCGATTCCTTCGCTGCTGGCGGTTTCCGCAGTGCATAAACATCTGGTGCAGACGAAAAAATGTACGGCCCTATCCATTATTCTGGAATCAGGAGAACCCCGCGAGGTTCATCACTTTGCGGCTCTGCTGGGCTACGGCGCAAGCGCGGTGAACCCTTATCTGGCGCATTCCACCATTGCCGAACTGGTGGAAGACGGACTGGTGAATAAAGATTATTATGCGGCAGTGGCGGACTACGACCACGCTATCGTACAGGGCATTGTCAAGATTGCGTCCAAGATGGGAATTTCCACGATCCAGTCCTATCAGGGCAGCAAGATATTTGAAGCGATCGGCATTTCCCAGGATGTGATCGACCGCTACTTTACAGGCACGGTGAGCCGTGTGGGCGGCATCACGCTGCAGGATATTGCGGCGCAGACCGACGCGCAGCACTCCAAAGCTTTTGATCCGCTGGGGCTTTCCACGGATCTGACGCTGACTTCTCTGGGACGGCATAAAATGCGCAGCCAGGGCGAGGAGCACCGCTACAATCCCCAGACGATTCATTTGCTGCAGCAGTCGACAAAAGAAGGCGATTACAATAAATTTGTGGAGTATACAAAACTGATCGATGGAGAAAATACAGGATATTTAAGAAGTCTGATGGACTTTAACTATCCCGAAGAGGGCGTGCCGATCGAAGAGGTGGAGAGCGTGGAAGAGATTGTGAAACGCTTTAAGACCGGCGCTATGTCTTACGGCTCCATTTCCGAAGAGGCCCATGAGGCGCTGGCGGTTGCCATGAACCGGCTGCACGGGAAGTCCAACAGCGGCGAGGGCGGCGAAAGCGATGAACGTCTGGAATCCGCAGGCACGGATCATGACAGAAGTTCTGCGATCAAGCAGGTGGCCAGCGGACGTTTCGGCGTGACCAGCCGCTATCTGGTGAGCGCAAAGGAAATTCAGATCAAAATGGCGCAGGGGGCAAAACCCGGCGAGGGTGGCCATCTGCCTGCGAAAAAGGTTTATCCCTGGATCGCAAAAACCCGCCATTCCACGCCCGGCGTGAGCCTGATTTCTCCGCCGCCGCATCACGATATTTATTCCATCGAGGATCTGGCGCAGTTGATTTACGACCTGAAAAATGCAAATAAATATGCCCGCATTTCCGTAAAGCTGGTTTCCGAAGCGGGCGTGGGAACCGTTGCCGCAGGCGTGGCGAAGGCCGGCGCACAGGTCATCCTGATTTCCGGTTACGACGGCGGTACGGGCGCGGCGCCTATCAGTTCCATTCACAATGCGGGCCTGCCCTGGGAACTGGGTCTGGCGGAAACGCATCAGACGCTTCTGGCAAACGGCCTTCGCAACCGCGTTGTGGTTGAGACGGACGGCAAGCTGATGAGCGGTAAGGATGTGGCGATCGCGGCGCTTCTGGGCGCAGAAGAATTCGGATTTGCAACCGCGCCCCTTGTGACGCTGGGCTGCGTCATGATGCGGGTCTGCAACCTGGATACCTGCCCGATGGGCATTGCAACCCAGAATCCGGAGCTTCGCAAACGCTTCATCGGCAAGCCGGAATATGTGGAAAACTTCATGCGTTTTGTCGCGCAGCAGTTGCGGGAATATATGGCGAAGCTGGGCGTGCGCACCGTGGATGAAATGGTAGGCCGCACGGATTTATTGAAGAAGAAGGACGATCTGAAGGGACAGGAAGCGAAGGTGGATTTGAGCCGCATCTTAAATCCCGCTCCCGTAACGGACAGAAAACTTTGCGTATTCGATCCGGCATGCGTCTATGATTTCAAACTGGAAACGACCAAGGACGAAGCGGTTCTGTTAAAGAAGCGGGATCTGCAGAACGCCATAGCGAACGGAATCAGGAAAGAATATAATGTAAAGCTGACCAATATCGACAGAACCTTCGGCACGCTGCTGGGCGCGGAGATTACCAGACAGCATCCGGAAGGATTGCCGGCGGATACCATCACGATCAACTGTGAGGGCGCGGGCGGACAGAGTTTCGGCGCGTTTTTACCGAAAGGTCTGACCCTTTCTCTGTGCGGCGATTCCAACGACTATTTCGGCAAGGGCTTATCCGGCGGCAAGCTGGTGGTGTACGCCCCTGCGAAGGCGAAATTTGTGCCTCATGAGAATATCATCATCGGCAATGTGGCGCTCTATGGCGCGACCAGCGGCGAAGCTTATATCGCAGGCGTAGCAGGCGAACGTTTCTGCGTCCGCAACAGCGGCGCGACCGCGGTGGTGGAAGGCGTGGGCGAACACGGCTGCGAATATATGACCGGCGGACGCGCGGTGGTGCTGGGGCCTACCGGGAAGAATTTTGCGGCGGGCATGAGCGGCGGTATCGCCTATGTGCTGGATGAAAAGAACTGTCTGTACCGGAACCTGAACAAGGAAATGGTGCTCATGGAGAAGGTGGAGACGAAATACGATCAGGAAGAATTAAGATCCATGATCGAAGCGCACGTAGCGCATACCGGATCTGCTAAGGGCAAAGAGGTGCTGGAGCATTTTAAGGAATATCTGCCGAAGTTTAAAAAGATCATCCCCGGCGATTATAAGAGACTGATGCAACTGTCTTCGCAGTTTGAGGAACAGGGCATGAGCCGGCAGGAAGCGCAGATTGAAGCCTTTTATGAAAGCATAGGCGGAAAGGAAAAGTAATGGGAAAACCGACAGGATTTTTGGAATACGAACGAAAAAATGGGCCGGTCGTCGCGCCTGCCGAAAGAATCAGGAATTTCAATGAATTTCACGGAGAACTCTCCGAAGAAGAGCAGCGCCTGCAGGGCGCGCGCTGCATGGAGTGCGGCGTGCCCTTCTGCCAGGCGGGCATGATGATCGCGGGCATGGCGTCCGGCTGTCCGCTGCACAATCTGGTGCCGGAAATCAATGATCTGGTGTACCATGGCAATTGGGAGCAGGCTTATATCAGGCTTTCCAAAACCCACTGCTTTCCGGAATTTACGTCCAGAGTCTGCCCGGCGCTGTGCGAAGCGGCCTGCACCTGCGGCCTGCACGCGGAGCCGGTGAGCACGAAGGAAAATGAGCGGGCGGTTATCGAATACGCCTATGCAAACGGCCTGGTAAAGGCGGATGCGCCCAAAGTCCGCACCGGAAAGACGGTTGCCGTGATTGGCAGCGGCCCCGCGGGACTGGCAGCGGCGCAGCAGTTAAATCGCCGGGGCCACAGCGTGACCGTTTATGAAAGAAGCGACAGAGCGGGCGGCCTTTTGCGCTACGGCATTCCGAATATGAAGCTGGAAAAAAGCGTCATTGACAGACGGATCGAACTGATGAAGGAAGCGGGCGTCGAGTTTATCTGCAATGTGAATGTGGGAAAAGACATTACCGGAAAAGAACTGTTACAAAAATATGACCGGGTGATTCTGGCCTGCGGCGCGTCAAATCCCAGGGATATCAAGGTGCCCGGACGGGACGCGAAGGGAATTTACTTTGCGGTCGATTTCTTAAAAAGCGTGACAAAGACCCTTCTGGACAGCGACTTTCATACGGTTCCCTATGAACTGGCGAAAGGGAAAAAAGTGCTGGTCATCGGCGGCGGCGATACCGGCAACGACTGCGTGGGCACTTCCATTCGTCTGGGAGCGGCGAGCGTCGTGCAGCTTGAAATGATGCCCAAAGCGCCCGAACAGAGAGCGGAAAGCAATCCCTGGCCCGAATGGCCGAAGGTTTTAAAAACCGATTACGGCCAGGAGGAATCCATCGATCAGTTTGGTCATGATCCCAGAATTTATCAGACCACAGTGACCGAATTTAAGAAGAATAAAGAGGGAAATGTGTGCGCGGCCAAAATCGTCAGTCTTACGCCCAAAAAGGATGAAAAGACCGGACGGATGAGCATGGCGCCCGTGGAAGGAACCGAAAAGGAAATTCCGGTAGATCTTGTGCTGATTGCGGCAGGTTTCTTAGGATCAGAGGTTTACGTGGCGGACAGCTTTGGTGTAAAATATGATGCAAGAACAAACGTGGAAACAAAGCCCGGCGCTTATCAGACCAGCGTAGAGCGCATTTTCACAGCCGGAGACATGCACAGAGGCCAGTCCCTCGTAGTCTGGGCGATCGCGGAAGGCAGGGAAGCGGCCAAAGCGGTCGACGAATCGCTGATGGGATATACAAATTTGTAGAAGAGGCGCTTGTTCCGGTACATTTCAATAGTTGAGGGAGAGTTTAAATGAAGACGAAAGCTGAGATTTTACGACTGGTGGAAGAAGAAGACGTGGAATTTATCCGTCTGCAGTTTACGGATATGTTCGGTACCCTGAAAAACATTGCTGTGACGGCGAATCAACTGGAACGGGCAATGGAAAATAAGTATGTGTTCGACGGTTCTTCCATGTATGGTAATCTGCGGAAAGGGGAAGAGGACATGTATCTGTATCCTGATCTGGATACTTTTGTGATGCTTCCCTGGAGACCGCAGCAGGGAAAGGTGGCAAGACTTTTGTGTGATGTCTGCAGAGCGGACGGTACGCCGCTCAACGTAAATTCCCGCACAATTCTGAAAAAGGTTCTGAAGGAGGCGGAAGCGAAGGGCTACACGTTTTTTGTGGATCCGGAATGTGAATTTTTCCTGTTTCATACGGATGAAAACGGGATTCCCACGACTACGACCCATGAGCAGGCCGGATACATGGATATCAGTCCTTTGGATCTGGGAGAAAACGCGAGAAGGGATATGGTGCTGACGCTGGAAGAAATGGGATTTGAAATAGAGTCCTCCCATCATGAGATTGCGCCGGCGCAGCATGAGATTGATTTTAAATATGCGGAGGCAATGAAAACTGCCGACAGCATTGTGACATTCAGAACCGCCGTTCGTTCCATTGCAAAGAGATTTGGCCTGCATGCCACATTTATGCCGAAGCCCAAGCCGGGGGTGGCGGGATCAGGCATGCATATGAACATTTCTCTTTTTAAGGACGGAAAAAATCTCTTTTCGGATCCGTCCGACGAGGCCGGCATAAGTCAGGAAGCGAGATGGTTTATGGGCGGCATTATGGCGCACGTGAAGGCTATGTGCGCGATTACCAATCCGCTGGTAAATTCCTATAAAAGACTGATGTCAGGGTTTGAAGCGCCCAGAGACATTATCTGGACGACCAGAGTCCAGAATACATTAATTCGGATTCCGTCTCTGAAGGGAGAGGAAACGAGCATTGAACTGAGATTTCCGGATCCTTCCGCCAATCCGTATCTGACGCTGGCGGTCTGTTTGGCAGCAGGGATGGACGGCATTGAGAGAAGGCTGGATCCCGGCGCGGAAGCGGCATATCGCTTCGAAGAGCGCACGCCGGAAGAAAAGGCGGCGGCAGGCGTGGGACAGCTTCCGGAGACGCTGCGGGAAGCTGTCGCTTATATGGAGCAGGACGCTTTTATGAAAAATGTGCTGGGCGGCGATTTTGTGCAGCTTTATACCGATGCCAAAAAGGCGGAATGGAACGAATATATGTCGCAGGTATCGGAATGGGAAGTAGATAAATATTTGTATCGGACTTGAAGCGGGAGGCAGAATGAGCAGTATCATTATTGTTTTGCCTAAACTGGAGGACGCAAAACATATCCGTGATATTTTAAACCGTCATGGATTGGCCACTGCTGCACTCTGTACGACTGCTTCCATGGTTTTGTCCAATGTGCATCAGTTAGACAGCGGTGTGGTGATATGCAGTTATCGGCTGCCTGATATGCATTATTCCCAACTGGCGGGTTATCTGCCGGAATATTTTGAAATGCTTTTGCTGACTTCTACTTCGGAAGTGGGAAACTGTCCTTCCGGAATGATGTCGCTGACTTATCCGATCAGACCTTATGACCTTGTGAGCACGGTAGAAATGATGCTCGGACAACTGGAACGGCGTCTGAAGCGGAAAAAGCTGATCCCCAAAAAGAGATCAGAGCAGGAACAGAATTATATCAATAATGCAAAATGGGTGTTGATGGAAAGAAACAATATGACGGAGCAGGAAGCGTTCCGCTATATCCAGAAGTGCAGTATGGACTCCGGCACAAATATGGTGGAAACCGCCCAGATGATTTTGCTGTTGATATATGACGGCTGAAAAGGGCGTTTGACGCTGAAGGAAAAGAGGCAAAAAATGTTTACAATCAATGAAAATTATTTAAAATTGCAGGGAAGTTATCTTTTTTCCACAATTGCAAAGAAAGTAGCGGCTTATAAGGAAGCGAATCCGGAAGCGGATGTCATTCGCCTGGGCATTGGAGACGTGACGCAGCCGCTGGCGCCTGTGATTATTGAAGCGCTGCAGAAGGCTGTGGCGGAAATGGGAACGGCAGAGGGATTTCGCGGTTACGGCCCGGAGCAGGGCTATGATTTTCTGCGCAATGCCATTGCGGTTAACGATTATCAGGCAAGGGGCTGCGACATTGCGGCGGATGAAATTTTTGTTTCCGACGGCGCGAAATGCGACGTAGGGAATATTCAGGAAATCTTCGGGATTTCAAACCGTGTGGCGGTATGCGATCCGGTTTATCCGGTTTACGTGGACACAAACGTGATGGCGGGAAGAACGGGAATGTACAATTCTGCTGCCGGCGGCTTTGACGGGCTGATTTACATGCCCTGTACGGAAGAAAACGGATTTGCCCCTTCGCTTCCGGAAGAGGTGCCGGATCTCATTTATCTGTGTTTCCCCAACAATCCCACCGGGGCGGCGATCAAAAAGGATGCGCTGCAGGAATGGGTGGACTATGCGAACCGGAACGGTTCCGTAATCCTCTATGACGCGGCATATGAAGCCTACATTTCCGAAGAGGATGTTCCGCACAGCATTTACGAGTGCAGCGGCGCCAGAACCTGTGCAATAGAAATGCACAGCTTTTCCAAGAATGCGGGATTTACCGGACTGCGCCTGGGCTATACGGTGATTCCGAAGGATTTAAAAGCCGGAGGAGCGAGTCTGCACGATCTTTGGAACAGAAGACATGGCACCAAATATAACGGCGCTCCTTACATCGTGCAGAGGGCCGGAGAGGCGGTTTATTCCGAGGAAGGAAAGAAAAAGTTAAAGGCGCAGGTCGCTTATTACATGGAAAATGCCCGTATCATCCGGGAAGGCCTGAAGGAAGCCGGATTTACGGCTTACGGCGGCGTCAACGCGCCCTATATCTGGCTGAAAACGCCGGATCAGTTAACTTCCTGGGAGTTCTTTGACAGACTCTTAAACGAGGTGCAGGTGGTCGGCACGCCAGGCTCTGGCTTTGGCGCGAGCGGGGAAGGCTTTTTCCGCCTGACGGCGTTTGGAACTCACGAAAACACGGTGGAAGCGCTGAAACGAATCCGCAGATTCTGATTCGTATTAATTAATAATAAAAAATCCGGGATAAAGAATGGAAGCAGCATCCGATTTCTTTATTCCGGTTTTTTTGTGATTCAACAGGAAAGCTGTGTTATACTGATAATATCTGCCGGGTATTTTGGACCGTTTTGCGAAGGAGACAAAAAGAACTGCGGCTGGAATGAATTTTCAAAGGATTGTGATATAAGATGCATAAGGAATTGGAACGGGTAAATTATCATGGGCATTGTGAACGCTGCAGACATGCGCGGGGACCTGCCCGGTCGTATGCGGAAGAGGCGATCAGGAAGGGACTGGTGAGACTGGGCATTTCAGATCATCTTCCGTTTCCGGACGATCGTTTCGGACTGCGTATGCCCTATTCGGAAATGGAGGACTATCTCCGGGAAATCCGGGATTTAAAAGAGGAAATGAAAGGAATACTGAAAATATTCTGCGGATTTGAAGGCGAATATTTCAAAGAGGACCGGAAATATTATGAGGAACTGCTTGCCGATGACAGGTGCGAATATTTGCTGCTGGGACAGCATTACTTTCCGGCAGCACAGGGCGGTCTGGTCAATGCCTATCAAATTAAAGATCCCATATTATGTGAAGATTACAGCCGCAGCGTGGTAGAAGCCATGAAGACCGGATATTTCCGCTATGTGGCGCATCCGGACCTGATATTTATCAATGATTTTGCGTGGGATATTCATTGCGAGCGGGCCTGCGATATTCTGATTGAAGGCGCGCTCCGGTACCATTTTCCTCTGGAATATAATGCGAACGGTTTTCGCAGAAAGAAGCAGATGTATGCGGACGGTGAACGTTATCCGTATCCGTATGAAAGGTTCTGGCAAAAAGTGAAAACTGCAAAGATCGATGTTTATGTCGGTTCTGACTGTCATGAACCGGAACAGGTTTATGATGATGTGGTAGAAATGGCTTATGAAAAGTTGGAAGAGATGGGAATTATTCCAGAAACGGATTGGCTCTGAAATCAGTATCCTGCGTGGCCCAAAAAGATAAAAAAAGAAACAGGCGCTGCAGCCCCCGACTGATGTCCGGAAGAGGGAATGCGCCTGTTTCTCTTTTTATGGCAGATTTTATTACCGTTCTGAAATTTCCTGAACGCAGCGCTGCAAGTTCTGAATCAGAGTTTTTCCCCTGTCAGAAGTTCGTAGCCCTGCAGATATTTTGCGATGGTTTTGTCCGCAACGTCCTGAGGAAGCGTCCAGTCGTTGCCGGGATTTTCTTTCAGCCAGTCGCGGGCAAACTGCTTGTCAAAGGAAGGCTGACCGTGTCCGGGTTCATAGCCGTCTGCAGGCCAGAAACGGGAACTGTCGGGTGTGAGCATTTCGTCGCCCAGAACGATGTTGCCGTCTTCATCCAGACCGAATTCAAACTTGGTGTCCGCGATAATGATGCCGCGGCTGAGCGCATAATCCGCGCACTTCTTGTAAAGTGTGATCGTATAATCGCGCAGTTTGGAAGCGTATTCGCTGCCTTTGCCGGGAAATCTCTTTTCCAGATATTCGACGCTTTGCTCATAGGAAATATTCTCGTCATGATCGCCGATTTCCGCCTTGGTGGAAGGGGTATAAATTGGTTCAGGGAGTTTGTCGGCTTCCTTAAGGCCTTCCGGAAGACGAATGCCGCATACGGTACCGTCCTTCTGGTAACTCGCCCAACCGCTTCCGGTGATATAGCCGCGAACGATACATTCTACGGGCAGCATTTCCAGCTTTTTGCACAGCATGCTGTTGCCGTCATAGGCGGGCTGGCGGAAAAATTCGGGCATGTCCTTCACATCAGTGGAAATCATGTGATTAGGAAGGATATCGTTGGTCATGTTGAACCAGAATTTTGACATCTGGGTCAGCATGGTTCCCTTCTTGGTAATGGTGTTCTTTAAAATTACGTCAAAGCAACTGATGCGGTCAGTCGCAACCATAATCAGGCTGTCGCCGTTGTCATAGATCTCACGGACTTTTCCTTCTTTTATGGGTTTCATTACTTCAACACTCATATCTTTACCTCGCTGTATTGTATGGATTTTGGTGGTGAAAGTTTCCTCTATAAGTAAAGCAGAATTGTGTTTAAAAATCAATAGGATTTTGAAAAACGCCGCCAAATCCCGCGAACGCGGGCATGGCACGTACTATTTGGGCTGATAAGCTTTCCAAAATCTTTCCATATATTCTTCTGCATTTTGCTGTGAAAGAGAAAACTTTTCCATTAATTTCATCATGGTTTCTTGTCTGGAGAGTTTAAATTCCATGCAAATATCTATCAAAACTCCAATTCCGGCTTCCCTTCCGAGTTCAAACTCGTCTTCACGGATCTTTTTGAGTTCAATTTCTTCATTGTATTCAAAAATCGACATTGCCATTACCTCCGCTTTCTGCGTCAGCAAAAATTCTGCAAGAATTCCTTCCTGTATACATTTATTAACTGTACGTTTTACAGCTTCATCAATTCTCATCTCTTTTGCATATCTTCTGACGCGATCCACATAAATGCAATATTTTTTTAAGGTTCTGCACTTCTCTAAAAGTTCTTTATTTTTTCCTGAATTGATGTTGAGCATCAAAACTTTCAGTTCCAATTCGGGTACAGTCACTTCTTTTTGAAATGCATCTGATAATTTTAAAATCTGTCTTTCCGGCTGATCTTTTGTACCAGTGTAAAACACCACAAATCTGGGAACCGGAATCTTTATCAATTTTGACGAATATATCGATTCATTTCTGAAATATTTTTCCAATTGCCTCGCAACGTAAATCAAATCCCGCAAAGGCATATTGGGATTAAAAGAGGACTGTTGTTCATAAAGATTTAAAGTCGAATCCAACAGAAACGAAACGTCATTCTTTACATTCATGAAAATCGCACTTTCCAGCGTATAGACTTCCAGATCGTCCGGATTATCATAGAATGTTTCATTCAATGCGTTATAAAGCTGCAAAAGTTCCTTTTTGTCTTTGTACAACATACGGAATATCGTATCTTTGTACTTTCTCATCACACTTAATTGTTCTGCCATAGGCTGCTCCTTTCTGTAGTTACGTGACAGGAGCAGCGTTCATCCCAGCTCTCC
Source organism: Eubacteriales bacterium (assembly GCA_030524745.1). Lineage (GTDB taxonomy): Bacteria > Bacillota > Clostridia > Lachnospirales > Lachnospiraceae > Gallintestinimicrobium. Next base: position 75,904 of record JAUNGC010000004.1, read on the forward strand.
TGCCTGTCATTGGAAATTGGTAAGCATAGAGTTCCTGAAATGAAATGCGAACACATACTCAATATTGTCGTTCGCAGTAAAGAAATAAAGAATGGATCGGATTCTTAGAAATTTATGCTTGTTGTTATCCTAGCATGAATCAGAAATAAATACAAGGTGCTAAAGTTTGATTTTCAGGATAAATGCATCAAGCGGCCATCGGTCTTTGCGCTATATGCCAGTCGCTTCTGTCCGGAGCCTGCCGCCCTGTCCTGCCCGGCGTTGGGAGGCGCACAGGTATTTTTGCCATTCCGATACTCAAATCGGGAATTTCCAGCCAAAGCGCCAGCCCGTTCCAAACTGTGAGCCGTTGCGCGAACTCGCGTCAAAGCCAGGCTTTGACGCTCAGACAATACGCATCGGCTCACAGGAACGTTCTGACGTTTTGGGGAATTTCACCGATTTGAATATAAGTCATGGCTGCAAATACCTGTGCGTCTCCCAACGCCGGGCAGGACAGGGCGGCAGGCTCCGGACAGAAGCGACAAGCACACGGCGCAAAGATCGACGGCCGCTTGTCGCGTTTATTCCGGTTAGCTTTTTCGGTTTTGCGCTTGACAAATATTTTTCGATTCATTATAGTGATAAAAAGGAAAAGATAATGAAGAAGAGGAGTACACATCCCCTGGCTGACAGAGAGAGCGTCTCACCGGCTGCAAGGACGTTTCGGCAACAGAATGTGGAAGGTAGCTTCTGAATCGGAAAGCTGAACACCAGAGTGAAGTCGGACAGGCAGCATGCTGCAGATCCGTTTTTGCTCCGGTAAAGTAAGTTTTCACGGCCGATCCCCGTTACCGGACAGCAGCTTTCGGAATATCGAAAGTATAAAATGAGGCTGTTTTTGGCGCACAGAGCGCAGACAACAGTGAACAAAGGTGGTACCGCGTATACAATGACGCCCTTTGGTGATGCAAGATCGCCAAAGGGCGATTTTGCGCGAACAACGAGTCGAATGGGGATGCTTGCATCCGCATTCGACGACTGCGCGTACAGCGAGCCGAAGGTGAGCGCGCGATATGGCAGAGCCGGAAAGCTTCAAGAGGAACTGCCATATCGGAAGAACAACGAGTCGAACGCGGATGCTGCTATATCATATCAGAAGAACAACGATCCGCAGAAAGGAGCACACATGAGCAGAGAACTTGCAAAGACCTATGATCCTCATGGCATTGAGGACCGACTTTATCAGAAGTGGATGGAAAAGAAATATTTCCATGCCGAAGTAGATTATTCCAGAAAACCCTTTACCATCGTGATTCCCCCTCCGAATATCACCGGACAACTCCACATGGGACATGCGCTGGATAACACCATGCAGGATATTCTGATCCGTTTCAAACGGATGCAGGGCTACAACGCCCTCTGGCAGCCCGGCACCGATCATGCCAGCATTGCGACAGAAGTGAAAATTATTGAAAATCTGAAAAAAGAAGGCATCGACAAGCACGATCTGGGCAGAGACGGCTTTCTGGAGAAAGCATGGGAGTGGAAGAAGGAATACGGCGGCCGCATCATCAACCAGTTAAAGAAGCTGGGCTCTTCCTGCGACTGGGACAGAGAGCGGTTCACCATGGACGAGGGCTGTAATCAGGCCGTTACCGAAGTGTTCTGCAAGATGCATGAAAAAGGCTGGATTTATAAAGGCAACCGGATCGGCAACTGGTGTCCGGTATGTAAGACCTCCATTTCCGATGCGGAGGTGGTATACGAGGAGCAGGCAGGCCATTTCTGGCACATCAAATATCCGCTGATCAATGAAGACGGCACGGTGAGCACGACGGAATTTCTGGAGTTTGCGACCACCCGTCCGGAGACCATGCTGGGCGATACTGCTGTCGCAGTCAATCCCGAGGATGAAAGATATACGAATCTGGTGGGCAGAAAGCTTCTGCTTCCTATTGTGAACCGGGAAATTCCGATTGTGGCGGACTCCTATGTGGATATGGAATTCGGTACCGGCGTCGTAAAGATTACGCCCGGCCATGACCCTAACGACTTTGAGGTCGGCAAGCGTCATAACCTGTCGGAAATCAACATTTTAAACGACGATGCGACCATCAACGAAAATGGCGGCAAGTATAACGGCATGGACCGCTATGAAGCGAGAAAGGCCATTGTCAAAGAACTGGATGAGATGGGACTGCTGGTTTACATCGAGGACTATTCTCATAATGTCGGCACCCACGACCGCTGCGGCACGACGATTGAGCCGATGATTAAAAAGCAGTGGTTTGTGAAAATGGACGAACTGATCAAGCCCGCTGTGAAGGCAGTGCAGGACGGCGAAATCAAGCTGATTCCGGAACGCATGGAAAAGACCTATTACAACTGGACTGACAATATCAAGGACTGGTGCATTTCCAGACAGCTCTGGTGGGGACACCGGATTCCCGCTTATTACTGTCAGGAGTGCGGCGAGACTGTAGTGGCGAAGGAAATGCCTGCGGTTTGTCCGAAGTGCGGATGTACGCATTTTGAGCAGGATCCCGATACGCTGGATACCTGGTTTTCTTCCGCGCTGTGGCCCTTCTCCACTTTGGGATGGCCAAAGCAGACGGAGGACTTGAAGTATTTTTATCCCACGGACGTGCTTGTGACCGGATACGATATCATTTTCTTCTGGGTCATCCGCATGATTTTCTCCGGCTATGAGCAGATGGGAGAAAAGCCCTTCCATACGGTGTTGTTCCACGGCCTTGTGAGAGACTCTCAGGGGCGCAAGATGAGCAAGTCCCTCGGAAACGGCATCGATCCGCTGGAGATCATCGACAAATACGGCGCGGATGCGCTGCGCCTGACGCTGATTACAGGCAATGCGCCCGGCAACGATATGCGCTTTTACATGGAGAGGGTGGAAGCCAGCAGAAACTTCGCAAACAAGGTATGGAACGCTTCCCGCTTCATCATGATGAATATGGAAGGAAAAGAGATTTCCGAAGCTGCGAAAAAACATCTGCAGCCTGTGGATAAGTGGATTCTTTCCCGTTTAAACAATGTGGTCAAAGAAGTGACCGACAACATGGAAAGCTATGAACTGGGCATCGCGGTGCAGAAGGTTTACGACTTCATCTGGGACGAGTTCTGCGACTGGTATATCGAGATGGTGAAGCCCAGACTGTATGCGACGGATGATGCGGAAAGTCAGGGAGCGGCTTTGTGGACCTTAAAGACCGTGCTTATCGATGCGTTAAAGCTTCTGCATCCCTATATGCCTTTCATTACGGAAGAGATTTTCTGCACCCTGCAGTCCGAAGAGGAATCCATCATGATTTCTTCCTGGCCGGTATATCAGGAGGAAAGAAGCTTCCCGAAGGAAGAGCAGGAGATTGAGATAATCAAAGAAGCGGTTCGCGGCATCCGCAACGTGCGCACCGACATGAACGTTGGGCCCGGCAAAAAGGCGCATATATTTGTGGTCAGCGGAAAGCAGGAAATGCTGGACATTTTCACGGAGGGCAAGCTGTTCTTCGCTTCCCTTGCGGGCGCATCTGATGTGACCATGCAGAGCGACAAGAGCGGCATTGCAGAGGACGCGGTTTCCGTGGTGATCGCAAACGCGACGCTGTATATTCCTTTTGCGGAACTTGTGGATATCCAAAAGGAAATCGAACGTCTGGAAAAAGAGGAAAAACGCCTCGGCGGAGAACTGGCCCGCGTCAACGGCATGCTCAACAATGAAAAATTCATGAGCAAAGCGCCGGAAGCGAAAATAGCGGAAGAACGCGGTAAGCTTGAAAAATATACAAAGATGATGGAGCAGGTAAAAGAGCGCCTGTCTCAGTTGAGAAAGTAAACGGATCCGTCGTCTGCGGCGGGCAGCATCATAAATGGTCTTACGCTGACGCGGAGAGATTACAGGCGGTAAAGCTTGACAGCTTTGCCGCCGTATTGTGTAAAGAGGACGGAAAAAACGGAGAAAAGCGATATGATGCAGTTAACCTGGGAATCGGCAGAAAAATATGTTCTTGAATTGCCTCTGCATACGAAAAAGAATCCTTTTGAAGTGACAAAGGCGTTTTATGAATGGATGGGGGAACCGGGGAGCGCATATCCCGTGATTCATGTGGCGGGAACGAACGGGAAGGGATCTGTCTGCGCATATATCAACAGCATATTAAGCGAAGCGGGATATCGGACGGGAATGTTCACGTCTCCCCATCTTGTGGATATCCGGGAACGCTTTGTATATGAAAATGAACAGATTGCGGGACCGGAATTTGCCCGACATCTGGAAAAGCTGCAGGACCGGCTGAAAGTTTATGAAAACGGCTCCTATCAGCCGACCTTTTTTGAGACGTTGTTTTTTGTTTTCCTGTTGTGGATGGAAGAAAAACAGCCGGACTGTATCCTGCTGGAAGCGGGAATCGGCGGAAGACTGGATGTAACCAATGTGGTCAGCCGTCCGGCGGCGGCGGTGATCACGCGCATTGGGCTGGACCACTGCGAATATCTGGGAAATACGGCGGTTCAGATTGCCGGGGAGAAGGCCGGCATACTGAAAAAAGGAACGCCGGCCGTCTGCTTTGAGACGGATGAAGCCGTGACCCGGGTTTTTGCCGGAAAAGCGCAGGAATTGTCGATTCCGCTGGTGACCGTGTCGAAAAGGGAGATCGCTTTCTCAAAATTAAGGAAAAATTACATTGATTTTTTTCTGCAGTCTGCGTATGATAGAGATATTGAAGCCCGACTGGACACGACGGCGCTGTATCAGACTGAGAATGCGGCGTTGGCGGTCCGGACGCTGGAACAGTTAACGCACCTTTTTCCGGTAACGGTTGACCAGATACGGCAGGGCCTGTCCCGGATGCGGTGGGAAGCCAGAATGGAGGAAATCGCGCCGGATATTTTTCTGGACGGAGCGCATAATCCGGACGGAATCCGCGCTTTTGTGGAAAGCGTGTCAAGGGACGGTTATGACGGGCGGCGCTGGCTGGTGTTCGGCGCGTGTGCGGACAAGTCGGTTGAAGAGATGGCTTCTGTTTTGCAACAGTCAGGATTGTTTAAACGGGTGACTGGAACGCTGCTTGAGAGCAAACGGAGCCTGACAAAACGGGAATTGACAGATTTGTTTGCGCAGGGGCGTCCGGAGATGGATTTTGTTTTTGAAGATGCTGCGCATGCTTTCGCTTCGGTTTTGCGGCAGAAGGAGGAAGACACCAGAGTTTACATTGTGGGTTCCCTGTATCTGGCGGGAGAAGTGAAACGTTATGGGAAAGAGAAGAACGCGGAGGTAAGCCATGATTAATTTTGAAGACGAATTGAAGAAATTTCATCCCAGCCTTGAGATCGACGAGGCGGAAGATGTTATCATAAACCACAATTTAACGGACTTTACGGATATTCTGGTACAGATGGTAAAGGAGCATGAAGAAAAGGCGCAGAAGGAAAATTAAGGAGTGGTTTTATGCAGTGTTACAATTGTGGAGCGCAGCTTACGGAAAAGGACTTCTGCACAAACTGCGGCGCGGATGTATCCAATTTCAAGAAGCTGATCAGTTTTTCCAATTATTATTATAATGACGGTCTGGAAAAAGCGGGAGTCAGGGATCTTTCCGGCGCGGTCGACAGCCTGAAACAGTGTCTGAAGTTCAACAAATATCATATTGAGGCGAGAAACCTGCTGGGACTGGTCTATTTTGAAATGGGCGAGCCGGTCGCGGCTCTCAGCGAGTGGGTAATCAGCAAGAACCTGCGTCCGGAGAAAAATGTGGCGGATGATTATATCGATGCGATACAGAAAAGTCCGACCCAGTTGGAGGCGATCAGCCAGAAGAGCAGAAAATTTAACCAGGCGCTGAATTATTGCTATCAGAACAGCAAGGATCTGGCGGTCATTCAGCTAAAGAAGCTGTTATCGGATAATCCCAATTATGTGCAGGCCCATTTGCTGCTGGCGCTTTTGTATATCGATGCGAATGAATGGACAAAGGCGCGCAAAGAATTGGTGCGCTGCCTGAGAATTGATAAGAATAATACGATGGCGCTGCGCTATATGAAGGAAGTGGAAAGCGCGCTCCATGTGGAAGAGGAGAGTAAGTTTTCCAGAAAGCCTTCCAAAGCGGATGAAATCGTTAAGTACCAGAGCGGAAATGAAATGATTATCCAGCCGGTTAACATGATTGAGCCAAAGAAAAATATGAACTGGCTCTGGACGCTCCTGGCGGGACTTTCCGTCGGCGTGGCGGTTTCCTGGTTTTTGATTCTTCCGGCCAGAGTGCAGTCGGCAAAGGAAGACTTAAATAACAATCTGGTGGCGGTAGGGGAAGAAATCGACCGGAAGAATACGGAGATTGACAGCCTGACCAAACAGGTGGATACGCTGACCAGGGAAAATACGGACTTAAGATCCCAGACGGAAGCGCTGGCGAGCAAGGACGGACAGATGAGTACGGTGGAGGCGCTGTTAAATGCGGCTTATACCTATATCACGACGCCTGACGATATGGAAGCCCTGTCCGCCATCATTGAGCAGATCGACCGGGATACGATGGAAAATGAAGACACTTCGGAGGCTGCGCGCAATCTTTATGCAAAGCTTTTGGAGAATACGGGAACCGATCTGGCAGAGTCTTATTATGACATCGGGTATAAGGCCTATCAGGCAACGGACTATGATACGGCTATTGAAAATCTGAAAAAAGCGGTCAGTTATGACGCCGAAAACAGCGAAGCGCTTTATGCGCTGGGAAATGCGTATAAAGAGAAAGGAAATAAGAAGCTGGCGATTGAAACTTACGAGAGCGTGATTGAACTTTTCCCGAATACGGAAAAAGCGAGACAGTCGCAGAAATATATCGATCAGCTTTCGGAATAATGCGGTAATTTTTTGGCGGCGGCCATACGGGACGCCAAAGCCGGAATTTGGGGCAATTCAATAAAGTGATTTTACGGAAGAGAACATGGAAGATTTCTGTGTTCTCTTTTGTGCGTCTGGGAGAAGCGGATCGAAAAAGAAATTTTTTCAATCCGGTATGATAAGCCGTTTGCGCGGCGGAATGAGAGGGAAATATGGAAGAAAAATTGAAAATCATTGATCACTATCTGATGATAAGGCTTCCGGAGGAGGTGGATCATCACAGCAGCACAGAGATTTCCAGAAGGGCGGACAGTATGATTCTGGATAACGACGTGGAACATGTTGTATTTGACTTCTCGGACACAAAATTTATGGACAGTTCGGGAATCGGCGTGCTGGCCGGCCGGTACAGAAAGATATCCTGTTTTGGAGGAAAGGTCTATGTGATACATGCGGACAGCAGGATTCAGAGAATTTTGAAAATGTCCGGGCTGATGAATTTTGTGGAGATTATGGAGTAGGAGGGATACGATGGGAAACAATATGAAAATTGAACTGGAAGCATTGGCGGAGAATGAAGGATTTGCGCGGGTGGCGGTAGCGGCGTTTATTACGCCCTTAAATCCGACGGTGGAGGAGATTTCGGATGTGAAGACGGCCGTCTCGGAGGCGGTCACAAACGCCGTCATTCACGCTTATGAGGAAAAGGGCGGAACAATCGTCATCCGGTGCGGCATTGACAACGATCTGTTACATATGGAAATAGAGGACCGGGGAAAAGGAATTGAAAATGTGGAGCGGGCGATGGAACCGCTTTTTACCACAAGGCCGGATCTGGAGCGGTCCGGCATGGGCTTTGCCTTTATGGAAGCTTTTATGGACGGCCTGGAGGTGGAGTCCGCGCCCGGAAAAGGAACGACGGTTATTATGGAAAAAAAGCTGGGAAACAATTCCTGGGTATCTGACGAGGACTAGCCGATGGAAGAAGTATCAGTATTGATTGCAAAGGCGCAGGCGGGGGACGCCGAAGCCAGAGACATACTGATCGAAAAAAACCTGGGACTGGTGCATCATATTGTGAAACGGTTTACGGGAAGAGGGTACGACCTGGAGGATCTTTTCCAGACTGGAACGATCGGACTGATGAAGGCGATCGACCACTTTGATTTAAATTATGATGTGAAATTTTCAACCTATGCGGTGCCGTTGATCGCCGGGGAAATCAAGCGGTTTTTGCGGGACGACGGAATGGTGAAGGTGAGCCGCTCTTTAAAGGACGCCAACTATAAGCTGCATCTGGCAAAAACGGCTTTTCTGGCGGAGAACACAAGAGAGCCGACTTTACACGAACTTTGCGAAAAAGCGGGAATTCCTTATGAAGACGCGGTGATGGCGGTGGGAGCGGCCACGGAAGTGGAATCCCTTTCCCGGACGGTCTATGAAGGGGATGGGAAGGAAATCGTGCTGCTGGATAAGGTTGCGGCCCAGAGCCCGGACGGACAGTGGGAGGATACGGAAAAAAACCGGCTTTTAGACAAACTGCTGCTCAAACAATTGATGGAAGAACTGCCGGAGAAGGAGCGGACGCTGATCAGGATGCGTTATTACGAGGACCGCACCCAGACGCAGATCGCCAAAGCGCTGGGAATCAGCCAGGTGCAGGTGAGCCGGCTGGAAAAAAGAATTCTGATCCGCATGCGGGAATGCGCCTGCCGGGAGCCGTGAGATGCGGGGACTTTGGCTGCGCCCGGCTTGTATGGAGGGAGGGGCCGGGGGTTCAGGCTTCCCGTCCGGGCGTCCTTCCCGGCGCAGGCAGGCATTTTCGCCATTCCGATATCCGAAACGGAAAATTCTGCCCAAAGTTTTGGCCCGTTTCAAACCGCCGCATGCCGCGCAAACTCGCAGCCCGCCACAGATTCATGCGAATCTGTGTCAGGCCGCTCAGACAGTGCGCGCCATACGGCAGGAACGTTCCAAAACTTTGGGGAATTTTCACGTTTCGGATATAAGTCATGGCTTCAAATGCCCGCCTGCGTCGGGAAGGACGCCCGGACGGGAAGCCTGAACCCCCTTTTGCCAGCCACCACACAGACCGGGCACAGGAAAGCCACAATAAGACAGCAGAATAAAAGCCGGGATGATAAAATGATTGCGGTTGCGCTGTGAATAGGGTAAAATGAAGCATATCAGCGAACGCCGTGTGGTGAGCTGATATGCGCTACTTCTCAACAAGCGAAGCGGTTGAGAAGGGACACGATCAGCGAACGCCGTGTGGTGAGCTGATATGCGCTACTTCTCAACAAGCGAAGCGGTTGAGAAGGGACACGATCAGCGAACGCCGTGTGGCGACAGGAGTACAGGTAAAATGGATAAGAGAAAAAAGAGCGGACGAAAGAAAAGAAAGAGCGGGAGACGTTTTCATCCGGTTGAAATTATTATTTTGGCGGTAGCGATTGTGGTTTTGTGCGTCAGCGCTTTTCAACTGATTGGAATTTTTATGGAATATAAGGCGGGGAGCGACGCTTACGATGCCTTGCGGGACAAATATGTGACGGTTGTGCCGGAAGAACTGACTTCAACGCAAGAGGAAAAAGCCGGAGAGACGCAGGAGGCAGAGCGGGAAGACGCGGATGCGGATTATTTTCCGGAATATGCGATTGATTTCGATGCGCTCGGCGGGGTAAACGGCGATATTACGGGATGGATTTATATTCCGGTTCTGAATATTGACTATCCTGTCGTACAGGGAACGGATAACGAATACTATCTGACGCATACGTTTGAGAAGAAAGAGAATACGTCGGGCGCTATTTTTATGGACAGCGGCGCGAATCCGCAGTTGACGGACTATAATACGCTGGTTTACGGACATAATATGAAAAACGGCAGCATGTTCGGCAAGCTGAAAAATTTCCAGAGGGACGATTCGCTATGCGCGGAAACGCCCTATATTTTCTATTATACAAAGGAAAAGAGTTATAAGTATCTGATCGTCAGTTATTATGTAACGGTGGACGGAAGCGACAGTTATTATCTTCCGCAGACAGAGGAAAGCTACGAGGAGTACAGAAGCCTTATTCTGAAAAAAGCGATTCATAGCTGTACCCGGGAAATTCCGGAAAATATGCCGATGCTGACTTTATCCACCTGTCACGGGAACGCGGGAGGAGAGGAACGCTTTCTGGTGCACGGCATTTTGGAGGAAGTGCGGGACGTCCGATAGTCTGAACGGGTAATTGCCGGAAAGATGACATAAAATTGTTTCAGATGAGCCATACTTTACATAAAAAGGCGAGGTGGGCTGATGCAGAAGGAAACGCTTTATCTGAAACTGGAGAGAAATGTGGAAATACAGACGCAGGAGGTGCGGTTTAAGGATCTGGGAAAGCTGTATTGCAGGGATCAGAACCTGTTAAATCGGATCAAAGCGGAAAAGATTGTGACGCTGAAAAAGGAAGACGGCGGAAGAAAAGTCGTCTGCGTGATGAAGCTGATCGAAATGCTGCAGAAGGAATATCCGAATCTGGAAGTGGAAAATATCGGAGAAGCGGAAGTTGTGCTGGAACTTGTAAAGACAAATAAGTATAAGGGCGCAATGCAGGCGGCAAAAATCTGCTTTGTGTGCGGCATCTGCTTTTTTGGGGCTGCTTTTACGATTATGGCGTTTCATAATGATGTGGGAATCATTAAGACCTTCAGCCGGGTGTACGAAATGATTACGGGACAGGCTTCCGACGGCGTGACAATTCTGGAAATTTCTTATTCCATCGGTCTGGCGTTGGGAATCATCGTATTTTTTAATCATATCGGCGGCAGACGCATTACGAAGGATCCGACGCCGATTGAAGTGGAAATGCGCATCTATGAAAAGGAAGTGAACGATACGCTGGTGGAAACGGCGGACAGAGAAGGAAAAATGCTGGATGTGGACTAGCGGCAGCGGTTGGAACGGACCGTAACGTTTGGAAAGTCCGGCAGGAAAAACGGGGTGGATGAAGATGTATACAATCGTAGTGGCAGACGATGAAGAGGAACTCAGGAAAGCGATTATCAGACGAATCGACTGGAATGAAATCGGATTTGAGGTAATCGGCGAGGCGGAAAACGGCATTGAAGCGCTGGAACTTGTGGGGCGTCTGGAACCGGACCTTTTATTGACGGACATCCGTATGCCTTTCATTTCGGGAATAGAACTGGCAAGACAGGTACGGGAGATCCGTCCGGCTACGCAGATCGCCTTCTTGAGCGGTTATGATGACTTTACTTATGCCCAGCAGGCCATTCAGTACAATATTATCAGTTATCTGCTAAAGCCGATCACGATGGCGGACCTGACGGCGGAACTGATCAATATCAGAAAAAAGATCGATTCCCTCTTCCGGGATTTTTCCCAGTATCCCAAGGAAAATCCGGACGGAGGGGAATTTTTGCTGCCCCTTTTGCTGGATCCTTTGCAAAGGCAGCCGGAGAAGGGCAGAGAAGAAAGGCTGATCAGGAAAGCGGAAACCTGCGGTCTGATTCAGGCGGAAAACAGCGCGAATCATTTTGTCGTGCTTTCCGCCGCGCTTTTTGACAAGGAAGGAAATATCTGTACGGAGCCGGGGCATGTGCATGCGGCGGACAGCATTCTGAAAAAATATGTCCGTTACAGGAGTTTTTATGTGGAAGACAGGATTGTGGCGATATTGTCTGCGACCCATGCGTCCTTTGACAAATATTTGCATATTCTGGCGGACGAGATTCTGCAGAGCATAGAGCGGATTCTGGACCTGCACTGCTGCATCGGCGTGAGCAGAGAGGTGACGGCCCTTTGCAGTCTGCACGAAGCCTATCGGGAATCGGTGAATGCCATGCGGTATGCGAACCGCACCAGAAGCAGCAGTTGTTATATTTCGGACGAGGAACCGTTTGGCGGCGCGGATATGGAAGAGGTGCTGCAGATCAGCGCGCAGGTGGAGACACTGATCAGAAGCGGCAGCAAGGAAGCGCTTTCTGCTTTTTTGGAGGACCAGTTTGGACAACTGGAAGGAGCCAGAAGAGAAAAAGTGAATTTTCTTCTGCTGGAACTGACCTCCAGCGTATGCCGGATTATGTATGCCGTTTCGGACGATATGGAGATCAATCATTTTTCGCGGGAAATGTTTGTGGAGAGGGCCCCGCTTCTGGACCGGACGTTTCCGGAGGCGATGGAGCAGTTTAAAAAGCTGTGCCTGTCAGCCGCGGATCAGATTCTGCGGGAGAAAAACAAAAGCAGAATGGACGCCTGCGACAGGGCGCTTGCTCTGATCGGAGAGGAGTTTTCCAATCCGGATATTTCGCTGGTTTTTGTTGCAGGCAGAATCGGCGTCAGTCCCAATTACCTGAGCGCGCTGATTAAGAAACGAACAGGGAAGAGTTTTGTGGACTATCTCACACAGAAACGGATGGAAGCGGCGCGGGAGCAGCTTTTACATACTTCTTTAAAAGTCAGGGAAATTTCCGAAGCCTGCGGTTATAACGATCAGCATTATTTCAGTTATTGTTTTAAAAAGTTTGCCGGCGTATCCCCGAATATGCTGCGCCAGCAGATGAATACGGGCGTGGAGAGCATATGAATAAAAAGGAACGGGTGCGGGAAAAGAAAAGAAGGATATCCAGTTCGGCGGTTATGATAATGCTGGTGGTTGGAATTACGGCGATTGCCATGGGCGTGGGACTTGCTGCATTTCTGGCGGTTTACAGCCGCGCCGCCAGACAGAATGCGGTAATCAGCAGCGATCATGCCGTGGTGCAGGCTTCCAACATCATGCACAATTTTACGGAGGATATCGGAGAAGGACTGCGTCTTGTAGAGGGGATTTTTTCCAGAAATTCGCAGAGCCGGGACGCAGATATGAATGCGCTGGTATCCGTCCGCACGGATGTGGTGGCGGTCATGAGTTACGATCCTGCGACGGGAGAACTGGATGAAATGTGGAGCGGCCGGCAGCGGGTGAAGGAATCGCCGCTGGTCAATTTATCCTATGGAGAAGAAATTGCGGAAAAAGTGAAGGACGGGGATCGTATTTTTATTTCCAATCCCCATGTGGAGAGTTTGCTTGCCGATTATTATCCGTGGGTGGTCTCTGTTTGTAAACTGGTGAAGACGGCGGAGGGAGAAGAACGCGTTCTGGTGATGGACACCAGGTTTTCCCAAATCGCAGGTTATGTGGATGATGTGGGGATTGGCCATCATGGGTATTGTTTTATTATGGATGAAGCGGGAAACATCATCTATCATCCGCAGCAGCAGCTCATTTTTTCCGGTTTAAAGGAGGAAAAAACAAAGGAACTGGCTCAAAAAGAAGACGGCAGTTTTACGCAGGGAGAGATGATTTATACGATATTGACCCTGCCGGACAGCGGCTGGAGAATTGTGGGCATCAGCTTTGTGGACGAGATGGTATATGACCGGATGGCAAGTGTGGCGGCGCTGATTATTACACTGCTTCTGGCTGTGCTTGCGATTACGTTTGTCAGCAGTCTGGTATTGTCCCGGGTGATTTCCAGACCGATGAAGGGGCTGGCAAAAGCGATGGAAGCGTTTGAAAAGGATGCGTCGGGTTTTACTTATTATCCGATAAAGGGAACGAGCGAAGTGGAAGCGCTTTCCGATTCCTTCGGCCATATGGTGGTGCAGATTCAGGAACTGATGACGAAGGTGCGCAATGAAGAGATTTCCTTAAGAAAGACCGAACTGCGTGCGCTGCAGGCGCAGATCAATCCCCACTTTTTGTATAATACGCTGGATTCCATTGCCTGGATGTGCGAGGAGAGCAGAACGAAGGAAGCCGTGGAAATGGTAAACGCGCTGGCAAGACTGTTCAGAATCAGCATCAGCAAAGGGCACGAACTGATTCCCATTGAGAAGGAAGTGGAGCATGCCAGAAGCTATCTGATGATTCAGAATTTCCGGTATAAAAACCAGTTCCGGTATTCCTTTGAAGTGGATGAGGAATGTCTTCCTTACTATTGCAATAAAATCACGTTGCAGCCGATCATTGAAAATGCGATTTATCACGGGCTGAACCGGATGATCGACGAGGGGCTGATCCGGATCAGAATCTATATGGAAGAGGACGCCGTGATTTTTACGGTGGAGGATAACGGCGTGGGCATGTCGGCGGAACAGTGCCGCAGCATCTTAAACCGGGAACCGGGCGACAATACGGGGATTGGCATTAAGAATGTGAACGACAGGATCCGGATCTACTTCGGAGAGCAGTACGGACTGAAAATCGAGAGCGAGCAGGATGTGGGGACGAAAGTCATCATCACAATGCCGAAGGTGAAGGAGGAAATTCATGAAGCATAGCAGAATGCTTAAGGCAGCTTTTGCGGTGATTCTGCTCACGGGCTGTCTGATAGCGGGCGCGGCCGGCATGGGAAGCATGAAGGTGCAGGAAGCCTATGAGATTGCGGTCATTGCCAAGTCCACGGAATCTGCATTCTGGAAAACCGTATTTGCCGGGGCGAATGCGGCGGGAACGGAATACAATGTGAAGCTGACGGTACAGGGACCGGATACGGAAGAGGATTACGAAGCGCAGAATGACATGATCCGTCAGGCGGTGGAAAGCGGCGCGGACGCCATCGTTTTTTCCGCTGTGGATTTTAACGCGAATGCGTCCGCCGTTGACGAGGCGGTGCAAAACGGGGTGGAAGTGGTCGTGATCGACAGCGATGTAAACAGCGACGCGGTAAGCTGCAGAATCAGCACGGACAACTATGCTGCGGGCAGAATGGCGGGGGAGGCCGCTTTATCCTGCGCGGAGGAGACGTTGTATGTGGGAATCGTTAATTTCGATGAAAAAACCGCAAACGGACAGCAGAGAGAACTGGGATTTCGGGAAGTGGTGGAGCAGGATCCCAGGGTGAAATTCATAGAAACGATCAACGTGCTTTCCACGACGGAAGATGCGCGCCGGGGAATGATACAGCTTTTGGAAGAGCATCCGGAAATCAATGTGGTGGCGACCTTCAACGAGTGGACGAGCCTGGGGGTGGGCTGGGCGATCCGGGATCTGGATTTAAAGGAACAGACGACCGTGGTGGCTTTTGATTCCAACGTAGTCAGCGTCGGCATGCTGGAAACGGGAGAGGTGGATGCTCTTATTGTACAGAATCCTTATGCGATGGGATATCTCGGCATAGAGACCGCCTATCAACTGCTGTCCGGTAAGAAGCCGGGGAATGCGAGAGTGGATACGGAAACAACGCTGGTTACCCGGGAAAATATGTTTTCAGAGGACTGCCAGAAAATTCTTTTTACATTCGATTGAACGGCGTGGCTAAACAGAGTGGACAAGAAAAAAAGCGGATTTTGTGCAAAATAACGCGTATGGTGTAGAAATCAACTATTTTGGGTAAAAAAACCTCATAACTTGTGCACAAAGGGAAGAAGGATTTCAGGGAAAATTATTGAAAATTGTACAACGATTGTGGAAAAATATATTTACATTTTTGATCATAACCGATATACTTGTCTTGTGAAGCGGAAAGAAATGGAAACTTCACAGGACTTTTTTATTATAGCAGCGGTTACGCAAAGCGTGTCCGCATTTTGCAAGGAGGGCAAAGTATTATGAAAAAGAAAGTTTTGGCACTGATGATGGCAGCGGCTATGGTGGTCGGCATGACAGCGTGCGGCAGCGACGCGCCTGCAGCGGCGGATCCTGCTCCGGCAGAGACCACACAGGATGCGGAAGACCAGGCGGCTGACGAAGCGGAATCCGTAGCGGATGCAGTTGTGGATGCGGCGGATGCGGTTGATCTGAATGTGGGCGTTTTCTATTATACCTACAGTGATACATACATCACAAGCGTTCGTACCGCGCTGGATGCGGAACTGACCGCAGCAGGAATCACATTCCAGAATTATGACGGCAATTCCAATCAGACCACACAGAACGAACAGATTGACACCGCGATTGTACAGGGATGCAATCTGCTGGTAGTGAACATCGTAACATCCGGTTCCGTGGACGCTTCTCAGGCGATCGTGGACAAAGCCAGCGCAGCGGACATTCCGGTGATCTTCTTCAACAGAGCCGTTGAGACAGACGATGATGAAGGCACTGTTCTGGGCAGCTATGATAAGTGCGCTTTCGTAGGAACAGACGCTCCGGAAGCGGGCCATATGCAGGGCCAGTTGATCGGCGAATATCTGTTGGAAAACTATGATGCGATCGACTTAAACGGCGACGGCGTGATCAGCTATGCGATGATGATGGGCCAGTTGGGTAACGTAGAAGCGATTTATCGTACTCAGTATTCCGTAGAAGATGCAAACGCAATTCTGGAAGAGGCAGGCAAGCCCGCATTGGAATATTTCGACGCTTCCAATTCTGATTGCTATCAGGTAGACCAGGATGGTAACTGGAGCGCAACCGCTGCAAACAACTATATGGTAACAAACCTGGCGCAGTACAGCGAAGAAAACGGCAACATGATCGAAATCGTGATCTGCAACAACGACGGCATGGCAGAAGGCGTTATTTCCGCTCTGAATGACAAAGGCTATAATCTGGGAACAGAAGATTGCACCACAATCCCCGTATTCGGCGTAGACGCAACAGACGCTGCAAAACAGCTCATCGCTGACGGCAAGATGACCGGTACGATCAAACAGGATGCAGAAGGTATGGCAAGCGGTATCG
The DNA here is from genome assembly GCA_030524745.1 of Eubacteriales bacterium. Classification (GTDB taxonomy): domain Bacteria; phylum Bacillota; class Clostridia; order Lachnospirales; family Lachnospiraceae; genus Gallintestinimicrobium. Next base: position 92,416 of record JAUNGC010000004.1, read on the forward strand.
CTTACCTGGTAAAGAACGTAGGAGCAGGCAAGGAAGTTATGGCGGATACCGAGGACTTCAACATTTCTCCTAACGTAGCGAACAAGATCTATATCCCTTATGCAACTTACACAGGGGAATGAAGATACGTTTCATAAGTGAATAACATTCAAAACGGCTGCCAGCAGCGGCAGCCGTTTTCTTTATAAAACAGGAGAAGCTTCTCCTGTTTTATAAAGAGAAACATAAAACGCGCAGGTTGCGTTATTTTTGCAGGAAAGGGGGACATTCATTTATGGGGCAGGAAGTTTTGCTTGAAATGAAAGATATCTGTAAAGAATTTCCGGGCGTCAAAGCGTTGGATCACGTATCCCTCACAGTGAAGCGCGGAACTGTTCATGCGCTGATGGGAGAAAACGGCGCGGGAAAATCCACCCTCATGAAGTGTCTTTTTGGTATGTACCAGAAGAACAGCGGACAGATATTTCTGGAAGGAAAGGAAGTCAATTTCAAAAATTCCAAGGAAGCGCTGGAAAACGGCGTCGCAATGGTTCATCAGGAGTTGAATCAGGCGTTGAAAAGAAACGTCATGGACAATATCTGGCTGGGACGCTACCCGAAAAAGGGCGGCGTCATGATCGATGAGAAAAAGATGTATCAGGATACGATGGAGGTTTTTGCGGAACTGGGCATTGAAGTGGATCCCAGAAGAATTATGAGCACAATGCCCGTATCCCAGAGACAGATGGCGGAGATCGCCAAAGCGGTTTCCTTCCACTCCAAAGTGATTGTGTTTGACGAACCGACCTCTTCACTGACAGAACAGGAAGTGGAGCACTTATTCAAGATTATTAATATGCTGCGCGACAACGGCTGCGGCATTATTTACATATCGCATAAGATGGCGGAGATTTTGCGGATTGCGGATGAGGTGACCGTCATGCGCGACGGCACCTGGGTGGCGACCCGCCCGGCAGCGGAACTGACGACGGAAGAGATCATTCGTCTGATGGTTGGCCGTGAACTCAAAAACCAGTTCCCGCCAAAGACCAATAAGCCCGGCGAGGTAGCGCTGGAAGTGGAACATCTGACGGCGCAATATTCTCTGTTAAAGGACGTTTCTTTCCAGGTCAGAAGGGGAGAAATTGTAGGACTTGCAGGTCTGGACGGCAGCGGCCGCACGGAGACGCTGGAGAATATTTTCGGCATTGCAACCCGCAAAGGCGGCACGATCCGGCTGGATGGAAAAACGGTAAGAAACAGGAATGCGCGGGAATCCATCAAAAACGGTTTCGCCATGCTGACGGAGGAACGCCGTGCAACCGGTATTTTCGGAATTTTAAATATCTGCGAGAATACGGTGATTTCCAGTCTGAAAAAGCATTTGAAGGGCGGTCTTGTGCTGAGCGACAAATCCATGGCGCAGGATACGCAGTGGGGCATAGATACGATGCGCACAAAGACGCCGGGGCAGAAGACGAAAATCCGCTCCCTATCCGGCGGCAATCAGCAGAAAGTTATTTTAAGCAGATGGCTTCTGACGGAACCGGAAGTGCTGCTCCTGGATGAGCCGACAAGGGGCATTGACGTAGGCGCGAAATATGAGATCTACCAGTTGATTATCGACCTTGCCAACAAGGGCAAGATCGTCATGGTGGTATCTTCGGAAATGCCTGAACTTTTGGGTATCTGCGACCGTATTCTCGTCATGTCCGGCGGACGGCTGGCCGGAGAGGTGGATGCAAGAAATACCACGCAGGAGGAGATTATGACTCTCGCTGCGAAGTATGTGTAAAGGGGGTTTTGGATATATGAATGCAATCGCAAATGTAAAATCAAAATTTCAAAATTATAAAAACCTGGATTCCAAAGATAAGAAAACCTTCTGGAAAGAAACCGCGCTCAACAATGCGCTGTATGTGCTGCTGATTCTTGCGGTCATCTATACGTTTCTGCAGAATAATAGGTTTTTGTCCATCAATTCCATTGTAAATATCGTCAGTCTGTCGGCGGCCAATCTGCCGATCGCCTGCGGTATCGCGGGATGTATTGTGCTGACGGGTACCGACCTTTCCGCCGGGCGTGTGGTTGGTCTGACCGCCTGCATCAGCGCGTCGCTTTTACAGTCCATGACTTATGCGTCTAAGATGTTTCCGAACATGAATCCTTTGCCGATTCCGGTGGTGATTTTAGCGGTCATCGTCGTAGGTGGTATTGTTGGATGGGTCAACGGCTTTTTCGTGGCGAAGTTCCAGCTTCATCCCTTCATTGTGACGCTGGCGACGCAGTTGATCGTGAACGGCGTTTTACTGATGTACATCATGATTAACGGCAACAACGGACAGCCCCTGTCCGGTCTGGATGATTCCTTCAAGAAATTCGTAACGGGCAGCATTTTGTCCATCGGCGGCGTGGCGATTCCGAATTATGTCTGGTATGGCCTGATCGTGGTTGTTATCATGTGGTTTATCTGGAATAAAACTACATTTGGTAAAAATATGTTTGCAGTCGGTTCCAATCCGGAAGCGGCAAATGTATCCGGCGTCAATGTTATGAAAACCACTATCATGGTTCATACTCTGGCGGGAATGATGTACGGCGTAACGGGATTTATTGAATCTGCGCGTATCGGTTCCAACTCTGCAACGACCGGATTAAACTATGAGTGCGACGCGATTGCGGCCTGCGTTATCGGCGGCGTATCCTTTGTCGGAGGCACCGGTAAGATCAGCGGCGTAGTAATGGGCGTATTTTTGCTTCGTATCATCTTCGTTGCGCTGAATTTCCTTTCCATCAACATGAACATGCAGTATGTGATCAAAGGTCTGATCATCCTGGTTGCCTGCGCGATCGATATGAGAAAGTATCTTGTGAGAAAATAATATGGAAATAAAGGAAGAAAAAAAAGAGCCTCAAAAAGGAGTGCAGGATGAATCGCAAAAGGGACCGCAGGAAAATCCCATGGTGAAAAAACGCTGGTTTGGCCGGGGGATTTATGGAAGCAAGGATGTACCGATCCGCCTGCTGGACGGATTCATCGGTATTGTGATTGTGGCGATCGTCGCAATGACCGCATACTTCGCCGTAAACGGCGGCTTTTATGTGACCTTTGACAGCCGGGGCGGCAGCGAAGTGGAGAGTCAGAAACTGCGTCACGGCAGCCTGGTGAGCGAACCGGAAACGCCCGTCAGGCCGGGCTACACCTTCGAAGGCTGGTATCTTGAGAGCAATGAGGAAGCCGGCTGGAATTTTGCCGTGGATAAAATTGAGGGGGATCTGACGTTGGTGGCGAAATGGGCGCCGGCGCAGATCATGGTGAAATTTGACCGGAACGGCGGAATTTTTGACGACGGGGAACAGCCTGATTTTAAGATGGTCACGTTTGGAGAGACCTATGGAGAATTACCCGTTCCCTATAAAGAGGGAAGCGAGTTTCTGGGCTGGTATTACAGTGGCAGTGAGATCACGGAGAATACGCAGGTCACCATGAACGGGGAACATGTGCTCACGGCAGAATGGAATTAAAAAAAGAGGAACGACGGCTATCGGAGCGGATAAGACTTCGATAGCCGTTTTTTCATGTTTAAAAAACGGAGGGAAGATGAGAATGAATGATTTTCTGCTTTTTGATGCATAATGCATAATGAAAGAAAAATGCGAAGGAGACCGCAGATGGTTTGGCAGCAGATAGTATTGGGAGTTGTGGGGATCAGCGCCGGAGTTCTTGTGTCGGCCGGCGTTTTCACCGTTCTTCTTGCCGTAGGTCTGGTTCCCCGTTTCGCGGGGAAAACGCACACGGCGGGAAAAGTTTTTTTATACGAAGAAATGGTGGTGCTTGGAACGCTTACCGGCGACTTTTTCAGCGTATTTGCGGATTACGGATATCTGGGAGAATGGATCCGGCAGCGGCAGATTTTAGGAGAAGCGACAGATACCGTCTGGAAAATGCTTGCAATGACGCTCGTGGCGCTTTTTGGCCTGTTTGCGGGGATCTTTGTAGGATGCCTGGCGCTGGCGATCGCGGAAATGCTGGATTCCATTCCCATTCTGACAAGAAGAATCGGATACAGACACGGGCTGGGACTCATGGTTCTGGCGATCGCGGTGGGAAAGCTGGCAGGCAGTCTGGTATACTTTGCATACCGTGTTTTTGAAGCGGCGCTGTAAAAGAAGGGAGTTATGAAACATGGATGAGAGGAAACAGAAGCAATATCAGGAATATGTCAAAAAGGTAACGCCCACTCACAGTCTGCCCATGCAGATGCTGCATGCGTTTATCACCGGCGGAATCATCTGTATGATCGGACAGGGGATCTTAAACTATGCAGGCTCCATGGGACTGGATAAAGAAACGGCAGGAAGCGTCTGCTCGTTGCTGTTGGTGCTGACCTCCGTGATTCTTACCGGGTTTAATATTTATCCGAGGATCACAAAGTGGGGCGGCGCGGGCGCGCTGGTGCCGATCACCGGTTTTGCCAATTCCGTGGCGGCGCCTGCGATTGAGTTTAAAAAAGAAGGACAGGTTTTTGGCGTAGGATGCAAAATATTTACGATCGCCGGGCCGGTGATTCTGTACGGCATTTTTACAAGCTGGGTGCTGGGTGTGATTTATTGGGCCTGGAAGATGATGATGGGGGCATAAAGGAGAGTGTGTGCGTTGGCACACTCTTTTTTTGCTCAGATTAGACAAAAAAATGCGCGCGTATCTGGGTAATATCTCACAAAAATTGTATAAAATGCACAAAAAAACTTACATAAAGAAAAAAATAATGTTAAAATAAGAAATGTAAAGCGGTCGAAGCTTACAAGAAGGAGGCAGGAGGAAATGAAACGAGTAAAAGCGGCGTGTATCCACCAGATTCTGCATTTCATGTTAAAGGAGGATTTCGGGCATGAATATGCGGTTAAGACGGTAAACGAAGAGGTTGCCCGCTATAAGATGCAGCTTGAACGGAGCCGGACACAGTATAAGATTCTGAAAGAAGAGAAGCAGGAAGACGGCTCTGTGATCATTGAGATCATCAAGCAGTATAACACTTCTCCGGTAGGGGATTTTCTGAAATAATAGGAGAGATGAGCAATGTTTCAGGTGAATGATATTGTCGTATACGGAAGACATGGCGTTTGCAGGATAACGGATATCGGTACGATTTCCATGTCCATGGCAGACCGGCACAAATTATATTACACGTTGAAGCCTATGTTTGGTCATGACGCGGTGATTTATGTTCCCGTTGATCATGAAGGAAGCGTTATGCGGCCCGTTATGACAAAAGAGGAGGCCAGGGAACTGATCAGTGAAATTCCGGATATTGAATGCGTCTGGAGTGTGAATGAACGGGAACGGGAAGCACAGTATAAAGAAGCGCTGCGTACCTGCGACGGCAGGGAACTGGTGAAGATTATCAAGCTGCTGTATCAGAGAAAGCAGATCAGAGTACGGCAGGGAAAAAAGATGACAGCAGTGGACGAACGGTATTTTCACCAGGCGGAGGAGCGGCTTTACGAAGAACTGGCCTATGCGCTGGACATTGCCAAGGAAACTGTCGAGACATATATTACAGATAATATAGTGGCCCTGGGGCGCTGAAGAAAGAGAAGAAAAGAGAATCGGAGAAATCCGGTTCTTTTTTTTGCGCTCTGCCTTATCGCGCAGATTTTTCGTATCATAATTCTGCGTTCTCCCACATAGTTTATATCAGTGTACAGGCCCTGCGGTATGCGAAGGCGAAAACGGCGGGGCGTGCGCAATATCGGGACAAGGAGTGGGAGGAAATGTTCGAGCAAAAGACGGCAAAAGAAACCTGTGAAATATTACAATGCGATGGAAAACGCGGGCTTTCGTCCGCAGAAGCAAAAAAGCGTCTGGAAGAAAACGGCCCTAATCAACTGCTGGATGGTCCGAAAAAGAGCCGGATTGCCTCTTTTGTGGAACAACTCAACGATCCGCTGATTTATGTGCTGCTGGCGGCGGCCGCCATATCTTTGCTGCTGCATGAAGTCAGCGACGCGGTCATCATTCTGGCGGTTGTCGGTCTGAACGCTTTTGTGGGCATGGTGCAGGAGGGAAAGGCGCAAAAGGCGCTGGATTCCTTAAAAAAGCTGACGCAGCCGAAAGCCTGCGTGATACGGGACGGGGCAGAGCGGGAGATCGAGGCGGCGGATCTTGTTTTAGGCGATCTGGTCTGTCTGGAAGCGGGACGCCAGGTGCCGGCGGATCTGCGCCTTCTGAAAACGGACAACCTGCAGGTGGAGGAGTCCACCCTGACAGGGGAGGCGGTGCCGGTCATGAAGGACGCTGCCTGGCAGGATAGCCCGGGCAAAGGAGAAGTCCCGCTGGGAGACCGGAAAAATATGGCATATATGTCCACAATCGTCACGGGAGGAAGAGGATACGGCGTTGTGACTGCCGCAGGGATGGATACGGAAATCGGCCGGATTGCGGACATGATGCGGGAAAGCGAAGAAGAACTGACGCCGCTGCAAAAGAAGCTGGGCGAATTGGGAAAGATATTGAGTTTTCTGTCGCTGGGAATCTGCGCCGCGCTTTTCGGAATCGCCATCATTCAGAAGAGGAATGTGTTTGATATGCTTCTGACGGCGATTTCCCTCGCGGTGGCGGCGGTGCCGGAGGGGCTTCCGGCCGTGGTAACGCTGTGTCTGGCGCTTTCCGTAACCCGGATGGTGAAGGTCAACACAATTATCAGAAGGCTTCCTTCCGTGGAAACGCTGGGAGCCGTCAATGTGGTCTGTTCCGATAAAACGGGGACGCTGACGCAGAACAAGATGACGGTAACGGCCTGCTTTGCGGACCAGAAAATGCAGGAAGCGCAGAAGCTGAAAGTATCGGAACTGAAGCATTTTTTCTATGCAATGACATTGTGTAATGACGCGACGATCAAAGAAGAGCGCATCGGAGACCCCACGGAACTGGCCCTTTTGGATCTGTCTAATCGTTATGGCATGACCAGAGAAGAACTGGAGGCGGATATGCCCAGATATGCGGAAATCGCCTTTGATTCCGACCGGAAAATGATGTCCACTTTTCACAGGGGAAAGACGGAACGCATGATGTATACGAAGGGCGCGCCGGACCGGGTATTGTCGGGCTGCAGTTCCGTTTTATTAAATGGGAAGGCGGTCCCTCTGACAAAGACCCACAGGCAGCAGATCGAGAGCGCCGTCGGGCAGATGGCGTCCCTGGCGCTGCGCACGCTGGCGCTGGCCTGTGGCAGCGACGCCGGCAGGCGGGAAGAAAAAAATCTGACCTTTCTGGGACTGGTAGGCATGCAGGACCCGATCCGGCCGGAAGCCGTGGGCGCGGTTCAAACCTTCCGGCAGGCGGGCGTCTCCACGGTAATGATTACCGGAGATCATGTGGAAACGGCTTTTGCAATCGGCAAACAACTGGGCATCGTGAACCGGATAGACGAATGTATGACGGGAGAGGAACTGTCCGGTCTGGCAGAAGAGGAACTTTCCCGGAAACTCAAGAAGGTGAGAGTGTTCGCGCGGGTTTCTCCGGCCAATAAGGTGCAGATCGTGAAAGGCTTTCAGAAGGACGGGAATATCGTCGCCATGACGGGCGACGGCGTGAACGATGCGCCGTCTTTAAAAGCGGCGGATGTGGGCGTGGCCATGGGAAAAAACGGAACGGACGTGGCGCGCCAGGCTTCCGACATGATTCTGACGGACGACAATTTCGCCACCATTGAAAAAGCGATTGAAGAGGGAAGAGGCGTTTATGAAAATATCAGAAAGTCGGTGATTTTCCTGCTCTCGTCCAATCTGGGAGAAATCATGACGATGTTTGTGGCGGTGCTTTTAGGGCTTTCTTCCCCCTTGAAGTCGGCGCATATTCTGTGGATCAATCTCATCACGGATTCCCTGCCGGCGCTGGCGCTGGGCGTGGACCAAAACGATGGGGAAAGCCTGATGCGGCGTCCGCCCAGAAAGGCGAAGGAAAGTCTGTTTGCGCAGGGCGGATTGTCCAGAACGGTGTTTTACGGCGTTCTGATTGCGGGCATCAGTCTGACGGCTTTTTTTACGGTCCCCTGGCAGATCCTGCGGGCGCAGGGACTTCCCTTTTCACTGGAACAGATCGCGCCGCTGCTTATGCAGGAGGCGGTGGTGTCCCGCGCCCAGACCTATGCCTTTACGGTGCTGGGAATGTCCCAATTGTTCCATGCCGTGGGAATGCGGGATGTCCATAAATCGTTTTTTTTCATGAATCATCTGGAAAACCGGATGATGATTCTGGCCTGCATAGCGGGATTTGCGCTGCAGTTTGCGGTGACGGAACTTCCTTTCTTAGTGGGCGCGTTCGGGACCGCAAGACTGGACCGGACAGAATGGCTTTACCTGACGGGACTGGCGGCGTTTCCGCTGCTTGCCCACGAATTGCTGGTGCTGTTTTCCGGGGACTGGGAAGCGCACATTATGCAGACGCCGGAGGAAAATTGTGATCCTTCCGGGAGGCCGGACTGTTCCGGTCAGGCAGGCCCGCTATAAAAATTTTCATGTATATGCGGGAAAAAAGAACAATATATTGAATTATATGGACAACGCCGAAACGGCGGGTGGAAAAGTCTGATCTGGCGGGAGGAATCGAAATGCAGCTTCAGGAGGAAATCATCCGGCTGTTTCCGGAGCATCTGCGTTTTAAGTGGAAATACGCAGCCGGGACAGGAAACGAATTGCAGGAAATCAGGCTGCGGGCGCAGCGGCCAATCATGGTTTATCTAAGAAGCGGAGAGTGGTATCTGGAGGAATCGGGGCGGCTGACGAAGGACGAAGAGGCTGCCCGATGTTTGCCGAAAGAGGAACTGGGCCAGATTTTAAAGCATATTTGCCGTTATTCGCTGTACGCCTATGAAGAGGAAATGAGCAAAGGGTATATCAGCGCGGACGGGGGATTCCGGGTCGGTATTGCGGGCGAAGTGATTCTGAATCCGGACGGAAGCGTGAAAAACGTCCGTTACATATCCAGTCTGAATATCCGGATTGCGCATGAAATAAAAGGGGCGGCAGCGGCGGTCATGCCCTGGCTGTATGAAGAGGGAAAACTTCAGAATACGCTGATTATTTCCCCGCCCGGGTGCGGAAAAACGACGCTTTTGCGGGATGCGATCCGTCTGATATCCGACGGGAACGAACTGGCGCGGGGACGGACGGTGGGGCTGGTGGATGAGCGTTCCGAAATCGCGGGATGTTTTCAGGGGATTCCCGGAAACGATGTGGGAAGAAGGACGGACGTGCTGGACGGTTGTCCGAAGGCGGAAGGAATGATGATGCTGCTTCGTTCCATGGCGCCGGAAGTGGTGGCTGTGGATGAATTGGGAAGCGAAGCGGACGTGCATGCGCTGGAGCAGGTTTTGAAGTGCGGCTGCAGCGTGATGGCCACCATTCACGGCGCATGCTGGGAGGAAGCTTGTCGAAAGCGTTTTTTAAAACCGCTGTTTGAGAGCCGGACGTTCGGACGTTTTCTGATTCTGGAAAAGCGGGACGGAAATTTTTGGGTGGAGCAGGTCAGAAACGGGACCGGAGAAATTCTCACCGGCCATCTGCCATGCTGAAGCTGATCGGGGCCTGTCTCATCGTCGTAGGAGCAGCCGGCGCGGGGGGCTGCATTTGTATGGAGAGAGCGTGCAGAATCCGGCAGTTGGAAGCGCTGGCAAGAACTTTTTCGCTGATTGCAGGAGAGATTTCCTACAGCAGGATTTCACTGCCCGAAATTTTTATGGAAACAGGAGAAAAGCTGAAAGGACCTGCGGATTTTGGCATAGGACCTGTGCTGGTCCGGATCGGCGGCCGGCTTTTTGACGGGAGCGGACAGGATATTCGGGAGGTCTGGCAGGAGGAAATGCGCATGCTGCTGTCGGAAACCAAACTGCGCGTGCCGGAAAAAGATCTGGTGCTTTCCTTTCCTGACGCCGTCTGGTTTTTGGACGGGCTAAGACAACAGACGGCGGTGACGGAATTTGCCCGGACGCTTCAGGAAGCGGCGCGGCAGGCCGGAAAAAGGCGCAGGGAAGAAGACAGGATCACGATGGCCTTTTGTCTGGCCTGCGGCTTTCTGGCGGCGATTCTGCTTTTGTGATTGGAAATGAATAAAAAGAAAGGTACTTTAAAGAACATGGAGATCAGTCTGATTTTTAAAATAGCGGCAATAGGCGTCCTGGTGACGATATTGAGCCAGGTCTTAAAGCATAGCGGAAGGGAAGAACACGCCTTTTTGCTGTCGCTGGCTGCGCTGATCCTGGTATTGAGCTGGATCGTACCTTATATTTATGATCTGTTTACGACGGTTCAAACGTTGTTTTCCCTGTGAGGAGGTGCGGCGGTTTGTCATTTGTGAAAGTGGGGGCGATCGCTCTTTTAGGGGTGCTTTTGGGGATTCAGTTTAAGAGCGGAAAGCAGGAATACAGCATTTACATCGGTATGGGAATCTGCCTGCTGATCTTTTTTTATACTGCCGCCTATATGGGACAGGTGAAAACGCAGATGGAAACCCTGTTTGGACATATTTCTTCCGGAAACCGCTACTTTACGATTCTTTTTAAGGTGGTGGGCATTACCTGGATCTGTGAATTTGTGGCGGGTATATGCCGGGACAGCGGTTTCGGCGCGATTGCCGCGCAGATAGAGTTGTTTGGAAAGATCGCAATATTATTTGCGGGAATGCCCGTGTTTTTGGCGCTGATTGAAACGATCGCCGGATTTGTGGGGTGAACATGGAGCATTATCTGGAACAGTTGGATATGACGGAGATGATGGAGAATCTGGATAGATTTTTCCCTGAGTTTACCTGGAATCTGTCCGGCATGTTTGATCAGATTCTTGCGGGGAACTGGAAAGAAGCGCTGTCGATGATCTGGCAGGGGATATTTGGGAATTTACTTTCGGAAGCGGCCGGGATGAAGGGGCTTCTGGCGACCATATTGCTTCTGGGAATGCTGTCCGTGCTCATTTCCGGTTTTATGACAGGATTTGAAAACCGGCAGATTGCGGAGATCGCGCATACCATTTTTTATCTGCTTCTGCTGGCCGTATTACTGAAAATTTTTTACCAGTGCTATCAGACTGCGCTCAGGGTGCTGGAAGGAATGACCCAGTTTTCCGCTCTCGTTTTGCCGGCTCTATGCTTAAGCCTGGGACCGGCTGCCGGAACCGTGACGGCGGCGGGCTATTATGAATTGGCGCTGTTCATCATTTTTCTGGTGGAAAATTTTATTCTGCACATCTGTATGCCGCTCATGCCCGTTTTCATGCTGCTGCTTTTGATGAACGGGGTGTGGGAGGAAGGAAAGCTGGCGCCGCTGATGGAATTGTTGGAGAAAGGGATTTTGGCTGCGTCAAAATTCTGTCTCGCCGCAGTGACGGGATTTGGCTTTCTGCAGTCCATGGTAGCGCCGGCTCTGGATTCGCTCAAGCGCGGCGCGGCCCAGAAGGTCATTTCCGTGATCCCCGGACTGGGGGATCTGGCGGAAGGAACGACGCAGCTTCTCATCGGTTCCGCTATACTGGTGAAAAACGGACTCGGGGTTTTTGTGCTGCTGCTGCTGGTCGCGCTGGTGGCGGTGCCCTTCGGAGAACTGCTGTTGTATGGCGTTTTATTGAAAGTGAGCGGCGCTCTGGTGGGAGTGGCGGCTGATAAAAGGCTGACAGCGTCGATTCTCCGCACGGCCGACGCGGTTTTTCTTTCATTGCGGCTGGCTGGATGCGGCGCGGCGTGCTTTTTTATTCTGGCGGCGATTATTACCTGTCTGGTGGGAAGGGGATAGGAAAATGGAGAGTTTGAGCCGGATTTTTGACGTACTGAAAGGAACGGCCCTGTTTCTTGTGGCCGCCAGAATTATTTTGCTGATCTTCCCCGGAAAAAAGTACGATAAATACGGGAAAATGGTGGTTGCGCTTGTGGTGCTCTCCCAGCTTGCGGTCCCGATTCTTTCTTTCGGGAACGAAGATCTTGCCGGCTTTTTTACCGAGACGGCGGACGTCCTGGAAGCGCAGAACGAGATGTTTTCCGCAAAAATAGAGGGGATTTCTCAGGAACAGGACGATCTGGTGGAGAACGGGCTTGTATTATCGGTGGAAGAGCGGATTGCCGGTCAGGCACAACAGGCGGGCGTAAAGGTCACGGACGTGCGCGTGGGGGACGGCAGCATCATCATAGAGGTGAAAGCAAATGGGGCGGAAGAAAACAGCGTCGCGGTTGATCCTGTGAAGATCGGAACGATTGAACTGGGCGGCGATACCGGGGAAGACGTCGCAGCGAGAGCGGATGCGGGGGCGCGGAAGGGAAAGCGGCGGGAAGATCTGGAAGGCCTTTTTGCCGGCGCGCTGGGAATGGGGGAAAAGGAGGTGGAGGTGATTGAACTTCAGTAAATTGCGGACATGGTGCAAAAAGAGAATGACCAGGGAAAACATGATTGTGTTGGGACTTCTGGGAATTCTGATCATGGTGATCGCTCTTCCGACGGAAAAAAAAGAAAAAGCGAACACAGAGTCCGGTTTATTGGACTCTGGAAATGATATGATGGATTCAGATACCGGACAGGGAGATTTTTTACAGGAAGAAGCGCTGGAGAAAAGGCTGGAGGCGTTTTTGGCCTGCATGGACGGCGTGGGAGAGGTGCGGGTGATGATTACCTTTGCATCCACACAGGAGCAGGTGGTGGAAAAGGACAGTCCGGCCAGCCGTTCCCAAACGAATGAAAGCGATTCGGCGGGCGGCAGCCGCAGCGTGGTATCGGAGGATCTGGAGGAAGACACCGTTTATACGACGGACCAGGCAGGGAATCAGGTTCCTTATGTGAAGCAGACGCTGGCGGCGCGAGTGGAGGGGGTGACTGTGCTGGCGCAGGGGGGTGACTCCGGCACAGTACAGAAGAATATTACCGATGTGATTGAGGCATTATTTGGAATAGAGGCTCATAAAATAAAAGTAGCTAAGATGGTGACGGCTCCGTAAGCAATGCCGTTATCGAAGATGAATGAGGAAAGCAGAGGGAGCAGAAATTGAAAAACATGTTCAAACGCAACCAGATCATGATTACAGCCCTGGCGATTATGATCGCTGTAGCAGGTTACCTGAATTTTGCAGGAACAAAGATCGGGGAAGAGGAATTGGTGAGTGCAGGGGTGCAGACATCAGAGGACGATATGGCGGCGCTCCTGGATCTTTCGGAGGAAGATATCGCGTACGATATTCCGAGCCTGGATTCGGACGACGAGGCTTTGGCGGCGGATAATTATCTGGATGCGGATATGCAGATGGTGGATCAGGCCAATGTCTCCGTCGTATCGGACTATGTGGACGAGGGGATGGCGGAAGCGGCTGATGATACCGGCGCAGTCAGTCAGGAGGTGGAAGTGCCGGACGGCGAGACGCCGGGAGAAGCGGTATATACCAGTTCGGCGGGAGTTTCCACACTTTCGGGAGCGAAGCTTTTAAAGGAGCAGACGCGGGCGAAAAATAAAGAAACGCTTCTGGAAATCATCAATAACGCAAACATAGCGGAGGACCAGAAGCAGGAAGCTGTGAACAATATGATCGCGCTGACAGATATCGCGGAGCGGGAGACTGCGGCTGAAATCCTGCTGGAGGCCAAAGGCTTTGCGGACGCCGTCGTCACGATTACGGATGACAGCGCCGATGTGGTGGTGGGGATTTCCACGCTGACGGACGCACAGTGCGCGCAGATTGAGGATATCGTATCAAGAAAGACGCAGATTGCAGCAGAGAATATCGTCATCAACCCGCTTTCGGGCAACTGAAAAAGGGTGGGCAGCAGTTCGGCTGCGCCGGACCGTTACAGGCGCGGTCCCGAATTATCCCAACGTTATCCCAACGTTTTCAAAAAAGCGTGCTAAAATGAAAAGAGTGTGGTACACTATTGCTATCTGTACAGTTAGGAGATACAAACGTGAAAAGAGTATTTTTGATTGTTTTGGACAGCGTGGGAATCGGGGAGATGCCGGATGCCGCCGCCTATGGGGATGCAGGAACCAATACCCTCAAAGCGGCCGCATCCAGTCCCTATTTCCATATGCCGAATATGGCGAAACTGGGTCTGTTTCATATGGACGGAGTTGACTGGCATGAGAGAGAAGGTGAATTTACCGGCAGAATTGCCCGGATGAAGGAGGCTTCCAGGGGGAAGGACACGACGATTGGGCATTGGGAGATTGCGGGAATTTATTCTCCGAAGCCCCTGCCCACTTATCCGGACGGATTTCCAAAAGAGGTTCTGGAGCGTTTCAGCCAGGCTGTCGGAAGAGGGATTTTGTGCAACCGGCCTTATTCCGGCACGGCTGTGATTCAGGATTATGGAGATGAGCATGTAAAGACGGGCAAACTCATCGTTTATACGTCGGCGGACAGCGTATTTCAGATCGCCGCTCATGAGGAGGTGGTGAGCCTTGAAGAACTCTACCGCGACTGTGAAATCGCGCGGCAGCAGCTTTGCGGAGAGCATGGCGTGGGCCGGGTGATCGCGCGGCCTTTTACCGGAGAGAGCGGTCATTATACCAGAACGCCCAGACGGCATGATTATTCCCTTCTGCCGCCGGGCACCACGATGCTGGATCAACTGCAGGACGCCGGTAAAACGGTGATCGGCGTCGGTAAAATCCGGGATATTTTTGCGGGGAAAGGGATTACGGAATATGTGACCACCACCGGCAATGAGGACGGCATTGCAAAGACCATGGAATATATGAAGAAGGAGTTCGAGGGGCTTTGCTTTGTCAATCTTGTGGATTATGATATGCTGTACGGGCATCGAAGGGATATCGACGGATATGCCAAAGCGCTCTCCTATTTTGACGGGAAGCTGCCCGGGATGCTGTCTTTGCTGAAAGAAGAGGATATTCTGATGATTACGGCAGATCACGGATGCGATCCTTCCTATACAAAAACCACGGATCACACGAGAGAATATACGCCGTTTGTGATGGCCGGGCCGGGCGTGAGGGCGAAAAATCTCGGGACGCGGGAAACCTTTGCGGATATTGCGGCGACCGTTTTGGATTATTTTGGAATAAAACCGGCCTTTCAAGGGGATTCCATGCTTTAACGCTGCCGGAGAAAAAGCAGCTTTTACGAAGCCCGCCCTGAAAGCGGGAAAATAGGACAGACGATATATCGGAGGAAATCAGAGTGAGTAACCTGAAGGAAGAAATCAACAGAAGAAGAACATTTGCCATTATCTCCCATCCGGACGCCGGAAAGACGACGCTGACGGAGAAGTTTTTGCTGTATGGCGGCGCGATTAATCTTGCGGGAAGCGTCAAGGGAAAAGCGACGGCAAGGCATGCGGTTTCCGACTGGATGGAGATCGAGAAGCAGAGAGGTATTTCCGTCACCTCTTCCGTGCTGCAGTTTGAATATGACGGCTATTGCATTAACATACTGGATACGCCGGGGCATCAGGATTTCTCGGAAGACACGTACAGGACGCTGATGGCGGCGGATTCTGCGGTCATGGTGATCGATGCCAGCAAGGGCGTGGAAGCGCAGACGAGAAAGCTGTTTAAAGTCTGTGTAATGCGCAAGATTCCGATTTTTACATTCATCAATAAGATGGACCGGGACGCTAACGATACATTTGACCTTCTGGATGACATTGAAAAGGAACTGGGGATTGCGACCTGCCCGATGAACTGGCCGATCGGTTCCGGCAAAAGTTTCAAGGGCGTGTATGACCGGGAAAAACGGTGTGTGATCACCTATTCCGATACGGAAAAGGGAACCAAAGAGGGCGAGTCGACGGAAATTGCGCTGGAGGAATTGGACAAGCTTACAGGTTTTGTGGGAGAGAATCTGAAGGACAAGCTGCTTGAGGAAATTGAACTGCTGGACGGCGCCAGCGCGGAGTTTGATCTGGGGGAGGTGCAGGCGGGAACGCTGACGCCGGTATTTTTCGGTTCCGCGCTGACGAATTTCGGCGTGGAGGACTTTTTGCAGCATTTTCTGAAAATGACGACGACGCCGCTGCCAAGAAGGGCGGACTGCGGCGTTATAGATCCGGTGGACAACCAGTTTTCCGCTTTTGTGTTCAAGATTCAGGCGAACATGAATAAGGCGCACAGAGACAGGGTGGCCTTCATGCGGATCTGTTCCGGGAAGTTCGATGCGGATATGGAAGTGAAGCACGTTCAGGGAAACCGGGTGATGCGCCTTTCCCAGCCGCAGCAGATCATGGCGAACGACAGAAAGATTTTGTCGGAGGCTTATGCGGGAGATATCATCGGCGTGTTTGATCCCGGCGTATTTTCTATCGGGGATACGCTGTGCATGCCGAAGGAGCAGTTTACTTATGAAGGGATTCCGACCTTTGCGCCGGAGCATTTTGCCCGGGTGCGTCAGGTGGATACCATGAAGAGAAAGCAGTTCATCAAAGGAATCAGCCAGATCGCCCAGGAGGGCGCGATCCAGATTTTTCAGGAGTTCAACACCGGTATGGAAGAGATCATCGTCGGCGTGGTAGGCGTTTTGCAGTTCGACGTGCTTAAGTTCCGGCTGGAGAATGAATATAATGTGGACATTAAGCTGGAACCTTTGCCGTACGAGCATATCCGCTGGATTGAGAATAAGGACGAGGTGGATCTGACGAAGCTGGTGGGCACCTCGGATATGAAGAAAGTGAAGGATTTGAAGGATAATCCGCTTCTCCTGTTTGTCAATTCCTGGAGCGTCGGTATGGTGCTTGACCGGAATAAGGGACTGGCGCTTTCAGAGTTTGGACGGAACTGAGCGGAGCATTTTTCTCAAAATAAATGAAGAGAATTGATATGATCAGAAAATGGAAGAGTATTGTCTGGCTGATGGCCATCGTTTTTCTGACGTCCTGCGGCAGGATGGATGCGCCGGACGCTGTTTTCAGGACGGAGACGGCCGCGGAGGCGGATGCGTTTTCGGACGGCCTTTCGGAGGCGGATCCTGAACCGGAAACTCAAATGCGCGGCGGGGAAGAGCGGACTAAGAAAGAGGACGGAATCTTTTTGTATGCCTATGAAACGCTTGCTACGCAGGAAGAGCGGCAGCTTTATGAAGAAATGCTGCGCTCCTTAACGCAGCGGGAGAGTGAGACGGAACTTTCCACGCTGAAGCAGGAATTGTTGGAGCCCGTGTTCCATTGCGTGCTGGCAGATCATCCGGAAATCTTTTATGTGGACGGATATACGAGCACGACCTACAAGCTGGGGGATGCGCTGAAAAAGATCACGTTTTCCGGCGACTATACGATGGAAGAAGAAGAGATTGTCAGAAGAAGCGGTCTTTTAGAGGACGTGATCGGCGAGTGGCTTTCCGGACTGGAAGCGGATGCGGATGATTACGAAAAGGTCAAATATCTGTATGATTTATTGATTTTGAAGACGGAATATGAGTTGGGATGCGCCGACAGTCAGAACATCTGCTCCGTTTTCCTAAACGGCAGATCCGTCTGCCAGGGGTACGCCAAAGCGCTGCAGCTTTTGTGCCAGAGGGCCGGCATCCCGGCGCTTCTGGTAACCGGCCGGGTGAACGGAGGCGGTCACGCATGGGACATGCTGCAGCTTGACGGCGAATGGTATTATGCGGATCCGACCTGGGGAGATGCGTCCTATCAGAAGGAAGAGGGGGACGCTTTATCAGGGGCGGACTATCCGGCGGTCAATTATGATTATTTCTGCGTGACCACAGAGCAGATTACGAAGACGCATCAGTTGGGCGAAGAACAGAATCTGCCCGTTTGTACGGCGGTTTCTGCGCAGTATTACCGCCATGAAGGCCTGTATCTGGAATCCGCCGATGAGGAGAAGCTTGCCGCCATCTTCAGCCGGGCGGGGCAAAGCGGTGCGGAAACGGTGACGTTTCAGTGCGCCGATGAGGAAGTCTACCGGGAAGTATACCGGCTTCTCATAGAGCAGCAGAAGATTTTTGATTATCTGCCAGATACAAACGGTACGGTAGCCTATGCGGATTCTCCCGTCCAGGGAACTTTCTGCTTCTGGCTGTCGCAGTCTGGGTGACAGAGCAAATCCCCATTTTATCAGGCGGCAGCGACGAAAAATACTAGGCAAATGCAGTTGATTTTGTTATAATGCAAGATAGAGTGGCAATTGTCTGAATTGTTTGTTACGGGATAATAGGGAACAATTCGGCTGCGCCGAACTGTTCCGATAAGAGTGAAGGAGGCAACAGCATGGAAAAGGAACTGAGCAAAAATACGTATGTATTACAGGAAGACGAAAATATCGGCACCGTACAGATCGCCGATGAAGTGGTTGCCATGATCGCATCTCTGGCGGCCACGGAAGTTGACGGCGTTTCCGCAATGGCCGGCAATATTTCCAACGAGTTGATGAGCAAGGTCGGCGTGAAGAGCCTGACCAAGGGCGTGAAGGTGGAAGTGATCGGTTCCAGCGTGAAGGTGGAACTGACCGTATTGATGGAGTATGGTTATAATATTCCGGGGACCAGCCGCAAGGTGCAGGAACGTGTGAAGAATGCGATCGAGAATATGACGGGTCTTAAGGTGACGGATGTGAATATCCGGATTGCCGGCGTGAATATGAATGCCGGAAAATAGAGTTGCCAGGAGAAGCGATGAACAGAAGAGAACTGAGAGAGCAGATTTTTAAATTGTTGTTCCGGGTGGAATTCAACGCGCAAAGCGAGATGACCGAGCAATGCACTCTTTTTTTCGAGGATGAGGAGAATACGGCGTCCGAGAAGGATATCGCGTATATCCGGGGAAAATATGAGAAGATTGCGGAGAAGCTGCCCGAAATTGATGAACTGATTAACAAGACGGCGAAGGGATGGAGCACGGACCGCATGGGAAAGGTGGATCTTACCATCATCCGGCTCGCCGTTTATGAGATCCGGTACGACGAGGAAGTGCCGGAGGGCGTGGCGATCAATGAAGCGGTGGAACTGGCCAAGAAATTCGGACAGGACGGATCTTCCGGTTTTGTAAACGGTATCCTGGCAAAGTTTGCGTGAGTGGAAGCATGAAAAATGTTTATACGGTAGCCCAGGTAAATTCTTATATCAAGAATATGTTTACCCAGGACTTTTTACTCCAGTCCATTCTGGTGAAAGGCGAAGTGAGCAATTGCAAGTATCATTCTTCAGGGCATATTTATTTTACGCTGAAGGATGCGAAGGGTGCGATTTCCTGTGTCATGTTTGCCGGAAACCGGAGCGGACTGAAATTTCATATGCGGGAAGGGCAGCAGGTCGTCGCCGCCGGCACGATTGACGTCTATGAGAGGGACGGAAAATACCAACTCTATGCGCGGCAGATTTTCCCGGACGGCGCAGGTCTTCTTTATGAAAGATTCGAGCAGTTGAAGCGGGACCTGCAGGAGAGAGGGCTTTTTGCGCCGGAGTACAAACAGCCCATTCCCCGGTTCATCCACAGGCTGGGCGTGGTGACGGCGCCTACCGGCGCCGCCGTGAGAGATATTATCAATATTGCGACCCGGAGAAATCCCTATGTGCAGATCATTCTGTACCCCGCTATCGTGCAGGGGGAACAGGCTCCGGAGAGCATCGTCAAAGGAATCCGGGCGTTAGAGGCGCTGGGCGTGGATGTGATGATCGTGGGGCGCGGCGGCGGATCCATCGAAGATTTGTGGGCCTTCAATGAAGAAGCTGTGGCGCAGGCCATTTTTGACTGCAGTGTGCCCGTCATTTCTGCGGTCGGTCACGAAACGGATACCACGATTGCGGATTACGTGGCGGATCTTAGGGCGCCGACGCCTTCCGCGGGCGCGGAACTGGCGGTTTATGATTACAGCTTGCTGAAGGCGCAGTTGGACGAGGCGTCTGCCGGACTGACGAGACGGATGAAACAGAAGCTGGAGCAAAACAGGATGCAGCTTCGGCGCTATCAGATGCAATTGCAGTATTTAAGTCCTGCCAGTCAGATCAGGGAGAAGCGGAATTATTTAGTCCAGATGGAGGAGAAGCTTTCCGGCCGGATGCAGAAACGGATTGCGGACAGCCGCCATCAGTTTTTGCTCTATGTGGAGAAATTAAAGGGCCTTTCCCCCCTGGAAAAACTCAACCAGGGATTTTCCCATGTATCGGATCAGGAAGGCAATACGGTGACGGATGTGAACCGGATTGGGGAAGGGGAACTTCTCACCATTCATGTGAAGAACGGCCGGATTGTGGCCGAAGTGAAAGAAAAGGAAGAATGGCAATGGCAGAAGAACGGATGACGTTGGAGGAGGCGTTTGCACAACTGGAACAGGTGACAAAGGCGCTGGAGGATGAGAATATTTCTCTGGAGGAGTCTTTTGCCGTATACCAGCAGGGCATGCAACTCTTAAAATATTGCAATGACAGCATCGATAAGGTGGAGAAAAAGGTACTGGTTTTAAACGGGGAGGGAAAACTGGATGAATTTTGAGGAAACGCTGGCGGCGCGGGTGGAAGAAGCGGAACGGGTTTTAAAACAATATCTGCCGGAGGAGTCCGGATTTGCGAAGCCTGTGATGGAAGCCATGAATTACAGCGTGCTGGGCGGCGGAAAGCGGCTGCGCCCGGTCATGATGAAGGAAAGCTATACCTTGTTCGGCGGGAAATCCGGAATCGTGGAGCCGTTCATGGCTGCGCTGGAAATGATTCATAATTATTCTCTTGTGCACGATGATCTGCCGGCCAT
Source organism: Eubacteriales bacterium (assembly GCA_030524745.1). Taxonomy (GTDB): domain Bacteria; phylum Bacillota; class Clostridia; order Lachnospirales; family Lachnospiraceae; genus Gallintestinimicrobium. Next base: position 113,061 of record JAUNGC010000004.1, read on the forward strand.
GGACAACGACGAATACCGCCGGGGACGCAAAACGACCTGGTGCGTGTACGGGGAAGGAATGGCGGTTCTGGCGGGGGACGCTCTGTTAAACTACGCTTTTGAGACGGCGTCCAAAGCTTTTTCCATGGTCCGGTCAGAATCCGGTTATGAGGACGGTCCGGACCGGATGGCGAACGCGCTTTCCCTTTATGAGGCGGTGGGAAAAGCGATGCAGATTCTTTCGCAGAAGTCGGGCATATCCGGCATGGTGGGCGGACAGTGTGCGGACATCTGCGCGGAAAAGCTGGAGTCTTCAGACGTGACGGAAGAGTTGCTTCTTTATATTCATAAGAACAAGACTGCGGCGCTGATGGAAAGCGCGCTGATGATCGGGGCTGTGCTGGCCGGCGCGTCGGAGGGAGAGATCCGCCGGATGGAACGGATCGCGGAGAATATCGGAATCGCCTTCCAGATTCAGGACGATATTCTGGATGTGACCAGTTCTCTGGAAGTGCTGGGCAAACCTGCCGGCAGCGATGAGAAGAATCATAAAGTGACATATGTCAGTCTGAACGGACTGGAGAAATCAAAAGAGGATGTGCGCAGGCTGTCGGAGGAGGCGCTTGCAGGTCTGCAGTCTTTTGGCACCCGCAATGAATTTTTAGAGCAGCTTGTTGCAAATTTGATTACCCGTGTGAAATAAATGCAAGGAGGCGCCTATGCTTCTGGAACAGATACAGCAGACGAATGATATTAAGAAAATAGAACCCAGGGATTATCCGCTTCTGGCGGAAGAAATCAGGCAGTTTCTGATCGAGAAGATCAGCGTGACAGGCGGCCATCTCGGCTCCAACTTAGGAGCGGTGGAACTGACGATGGCGTTGCATCTTGCCCTGAATCTTCCGGAGGATAAGATTGTGTGGGATGTGGGGCATCAGTCCTATACCCATAAGCTTTTGACGGGCCGAAGGGACGGCTTTGATACGCTGCGCAAATACGGCGGTATGAGCGGATTCCCGAAACGCAAGGAAAGCGATTGCGACTGTTTTGATACGGGACACAGTTCCACCTCCATTTCAGCCGGGCTTGGGCTGGTGCGGGCGCGGGATATTCAGGGCGGAACCAATACGGTGGTATCGGTCATCGGGGACGGCGCGCTGACGGGCGGCATGGCCTATGAAGCTTTGAACAACGCGGCCAGGATGGAGACCAATTATATCATCATTTTGAATGATAACAACATGTCCATTTCTGAGAACGTGGGCGGCGTTTCCAAATATCTGAGCAACATCCGCACTTCCAACAAATATCTGGATGTGAAGGACAATATTTATGACGCGGTCCGCAAAACCAAGTACGGAGACGGCGTTGTGACCGGCGTGCGGCGCGTGAAGAACAGCTTAAAGCAGCTTGTCATTCCGGGCATGTGGTTTGAAGATCTGGGCATCACCTATTTAGGGCCGGTGGACGGACATGACGTGAACGGCCTTGTCCGCGTGATCCGGGAAGCGAAGAGACGCAAAAACTGTGTGCTGATTCATATTCTGACCCAGAAGGGCAAAGGATATGGGCCTGCGGAAAAACATCCGGCCAGATTCCACGGGGCGGAGCCTTTTGACGTGGCCACAGGCGTGCCGTTAAAGAAGAAGACGAAAGCCAACTATACCGACGTCTTTTCCACAGTCATGGTGAAGCTGGCGGCCCGCCATGAGGATGTGGTGGCGATCACGGCGGCGATGCCGGACGGAACCGGGTTAAAGCGGTTCCGGAATCTCTACCCGGAACGGTTTTTCGATGTGGGGATTGCGGAAGAACACGCGGTGACGTTTGCGGCGGGACTGGCGGTCGGCGGTCTGCATCCGGTTGTGGCGATTTACTCCTCTTTCCTGCAGCGCGCTTATGATCAGATTTTGCACGACGTCTGTCTGCAGAATCTTCCGGTGATTTTTGCGATTGACCGGGCGGGGCTGGTGGGCAGCGACGGAGAAACCCATCAGGGGATTTTTGATTTGTCCTTCCTTTCTTCGATTCCGAACATGCACCTGATGGCGCCCAAGAATAAGTGGGAACTTTCCGATATGATGAAATTCGCCTATGATTTTAAAGGGCCGATTGCGATTCGCTATCCCAGAGGAACGGCCTATGACGGTCTGCAGGAAATGCGTACGCCGATCGAAATGGGCAAGAGCGAGATGATTTATGAGGAGAGCGGCATTGCGCTGATGGCGGCGGGCAGCATGGTATGCACGGCGGTGAACGTGTACAACAGCCTGAAGGCGCAGGGCAGGTCCTGCACGCTGGTGAACGCGCGGTTCATAAAGCCCATCGATGAAGACATGGTGCGCAGGCTCGCCCGGAATCACGAACTGCTGGTGACGTTGGAAGAAAATGTGGCCAGCGGAGGCTTCGGAGAAAAGGTGCGGGAACTGGTCGACCGGGAGAAGTTAGGGATTCAGGTGTTGACGGTCACGATACCGGACGAATATGTGGAGCACGGAAATGTGGATATTCTGAAAAAAGAAATCGGCATTGATGAAGAATCCGTTTTAAAGAAAATTTCTGCGGCGCTTTCGTAGAAAGCGGGCGATTTTGGATAGAATGAATTTATGAGGGATCTGATACAGGAATGAAAGAACGTTTGGATGTGCTGCTGGTAAAGCAGGGGCTTGCGGAGTCCAGAGAAAAGGCGAAAGCGGTCATCATGGCGGGCGACGTGTTCGTACAGGGCCAGAGAGAAGATAAGGCGGGCGCCATGTTTGACGAAACCAAAGTGCAGATTACGGTAAAGGGTGCTTCTCTGAAATATGTGAGCCGCGGCGGCCTGAAGCTGGAAAAGGCGATGAAATGTTTTCCGATCTGTCTGGAAGGCAGGGTATGTATGGACATCGGCGCTTCGACCGGCGGCTTTACGGACTGCATGCTGCAAAACGGCGCGGCGAAGGTTTATTCCGTGGATGTGGGACATGGACAGCTTGCCTGGAAACTCCGGAACGATGAGCGGGTGGTCTGTATGGAAAAGACGAATTTCCGCTATATGACCAGAGCCGATATCGGGGACGATCTGGATTTCGCTTCCGTGGACGTTTCCTTCATTTCCCTGACGAAGATTTTAGTTCCGGCAAGGAAGCTGTTAAAACAGGGCGGACAGATGGTCTGTCTGATTAAACCCCAGTTTGAGGCCGGAAGAGAAAAGGTTGGGAAAAAAGGCGTGGTCAGGGAGCCGTCGGTGCATCTGGAAGTGATTCGGAAGGTCATGGATTTTGCGGATTTGACGGGATTTGAAATTCTCGGACTCAGCTTTTCTCCGATCAAAGGACCGGAAGGAAATATAGAATATCTGATCTGGTTACAAAAGGATGAAAGAGCGGGCGGAGCCGAGGCGCCCGATGAGGAACATGAGGCGGAGGAACGCCTCGCGCAGCTTTGCAGGGACGGCGCCGGTATTTCGGGGCAGGAAAGCATGAAAAAGCTGGCGATAAAGATTGTGGAGGAAGCCCACTCGCGGCTGCAGGAATCATGAAGCACTTTATGATTGTCACAAATAAAGGGAAGGATCCCGGACTGGCAAGGACAGAGGAAATTTGCCGGTATCTGGAATCGGCGGGCTGCTCCGTCAGCGTATATGCGGACGAGATTTCCGGAAAAGAATGGGAAGCGATTCTGGCGAAGGAGAAGGAGCGGGCGGAAGGAATGCTGGTGCTGGGCGGAGACGGTACCTTGCTCCGGGCAGCCCGGGATACGGTGGAGAGCAAAATCCCGTTGCTGGGCATCAATCTGGGAACGCTGGGGTATCTGGCGGAAGTGGAACAGAGCAGCCTGATCCCTGCCCTTCAACAGCTTGTGGACGGGGATTACATGCTGGAGGAACGGATGCTTTTGGCCGGACAGGTGATCCGGAAGCAGCAAAGGATTCTGGAAACGCGGGCGCTGAACGACATCACAATCACCCGGAACGGACGGCTGCAGATGCTCTACTTTCAGATCTATGTTAACGGAAAGCTGTTAAAGGAGTATCATGCGGACGGAATCATTGTCGCAACGCCCACCGGCTCCACCGGCTATAATCTATCCGCCGGCGGACCGATCGTGGAACCGAGCGCGAAGGTGACGCTTTTGACGCCAGTATGCGCCCATACGCTGCAGACCAGAAGCGTGATTCTGCGGGCGGAGGACAATATCGTCATCCGCATCGGAGAAAGGGAAGGAAAGGCGGCGCAGCCGGTGGAAGTGTGCTTTGACGGAAACCAGAACCTGGGGCTGGCGCCCGGGGATGAGGTACATATCACCCGCAGCAATATGGTAACTACCATTATCAAACTGAAAGAGACAAGCTTTCTGGACGTTTTGAACAGAAAGATGAGCGAGTGACTTTTGTCCGGCGTTGGATACAGGGGCGAATGAAACGGGCGTTTTACGAGGATAATAGAAAGGCATAATAAAAAAGATGAAGCAGAACAGACATCAGAAAATTGCAGAACTGGTATCCCTTTACGATATCGAAACGCAGGAAGAACTTGCAGAGAAATTAAAGGATGCGGGATTTCCTGTGACGCAGGCTACGATTTCCAGGGATATCCGTCAGATGAAGCTGTCCAAAGTATCTACGGGGGACGGGCGGCAGAAATATGCGCTTCTGCCCCAGGAGAACAATGTACATGCGGATAAGTACATTCGTGTGATGAGAGACGGTTTTGTTTCCATGGATATGGCGCAGAATATTCTGGTGATGCGCACGGTTTCCGGTATGGCGATGGCGGTAGCGGCGGCAGTCGATTCGATGAAGTTTCCGGAAGTGGTCGGCTGCATCGCGGGAGACGATACGATTATGATTGCGGTTCGTTCTGTGGAAGAAACAAAAGTGCTGATGGGAAAAATCAAAGATCTGATAAAATGAGCGTCAGTTCGTTGAAGGAAGACGTTTATGCAACGAGCGGCGAACGGCAGCCGCAGGCGTTTGCGGCTGTGACAGAATAGAGGGAAAAAACGTGTTAGTAAGCTTACATGTGAAAAATCTGGCGTTGATTCAGGAGACGGAAGTCTTCTTCGGGACAGGACTCAATATCCTGACCGGCGAAACCGGCGCCGGCAAATCTGTGATTTTAGGATCCGTGGCTTTGGCGCTGGGCGCGAAAGCGGACCGGGATATGATACGGACAGGTGCAGAATATGCTCTGATTGAATTGAATTTTGAAGTGTCACAGGAGATCAGAAAGAAGCTGGAAGAGATGGAGATTCCGGTGGAGGATGATCTGGTCGTTCTGCAGAGACGGGTGATGCCTGCGCGGAGCATTTGCCGTGTCAACGGAGAGACGGTGAATGCGAAAACGCTGCGGGAACTGGCGGGGCTTTTGATCGATATTCACGGACAGCATGACAGCCAGGTGCTGCTGCAGACAAAGCGGCATCTGGAAATACTGGACGGCTACGCGCAGGGCGCGGTGGCGGAAAAGAAGGAAGCGGTCAAAAAAGCGTGGCAGCGCTATAATGCGCTGGAACGGGAACTGGCAGAAAATGAACTGGACGAGGCGTCCAGGAAACGGGAACTGTCCCTGGCCCAGTATGAACTGGAAGAAATTGAGGATGCGGCGCTGCAGGCGGGAGAGGATGAACAACTGGAAAAGGACTATCGCCGCATGGTCAACGGCAGGCGCATAGCGGAGTCTCTCGGACAGGTCTACAGCCTGACCGGATACGACGGACAGGAAGGCGCCGGCGAGTCGATCGGGCGCGCCGTGCGGGAACTTTCCGGAATCCTTTCGTTTGACGAAGAACTGGAGAATTTTTACCGGCAGTTAAATGAGGTGGACGAACTGCTCAATGATTTTAACCGCGGCATTTCCGATTATTTGAACGACTTTGAATTTGATGAAGAAACGTTTAAAAACGCGGAAGAGCGGTTAAATATAATAAACCGCCTGAAAGATAAATACGGCAGGACAATCGAAGAAATTCTCGCCTATGCGGACCGGCGCCGCAGCGAAGTGGACAGGCTGCTCAATCAGGACGCGTGGGTTTTGGAAAAGCGAAAACAGCTTTCGGAAGCGGAGAAAACCATGCTTGCGTTGGCGGAAGAACTCTCAGGGCTCAGAAAGGACGCCGCAGAGCAATTCCGGGAAGATATGCAGGCGGCGCTGCAGGATCTGAACTTTCTGCATGTGGAATTTTGCGTATCTCTGACGCGGAAAGAGCGCTGCAGCGCGGAAGGTCTGGACGATGCGGTGTTTATGATCTCCACGAATCCCGGAGAGCCGGTCAAACCGCTGGCATCCATCGCAAGCGGCGGCGAATTGTCCCGTATCATGCTGGCGCTGAAAACGATCACGGCGAAACAGGAACCGATCGGAACCTTCATTTTTGATGAAATTGACGCGGGCATCAGCGGAAAAACGGCCTGGAAGGTTTCGGAAAAACTGGGACTTTTAAGCAGAACCCATCAGATCATCTGCATCACCCATCTGCCCCAGATTGCCGCGATGGCGGACCATCATTTTTATATTGAAAAAAATGCGGTGGACGCAACGACCGCCACAACGATCAGCAAACTTTCTTACGAGGAAAGTTTACAGGAATTGGCAAGACTTTCCGGAGCCGTGCAAATTACGGAAAATGTGCTTGCAAATGCCCGTGAAATGAAAGAATTGGCAGAAAAAAATAAATAGAACCGAACATACTAAAGAGGACATTGTGCGATGTCTTCTTTTTTTATAGCTATGAGCCGGGCGTTTGGAAAAAGATGAACATTGATCGGGGAGTTTGCTCACCAGGCAATGTTCAGATTTTTTCAAACATGCGGCGACAGCCGCAAAGCGAGGAACCGAAGGTTTCGAGCAGGCCCGGCGGGGCAGCGGAAAAATGTTTCGAGCGTGCCCGGCGTATAGAACGGGAATGGAAAAAGGCAAATCCGTAGAAAGGATGTAAAGATGTGGGAAAAGGGACAGTTAAAAAAATAATTTTGCCGATTGCGCTGATTCTGACAACATTGTGTTTGAGCGGAATCTGGCTTTATTGTACATGGGAGAAAATCCCTTCTTCAATCCGGATCAAAGCCGGCGTGAGTCAGGAACTGGCGTGGAATCTGCCCGTTCAGGGAGAGGTATATCTGGACAGAGCGGCGGCGGAAGAGGAAGCTGTGCCGGCGGTGGGAATGCAGATGCAAAGCGTGAAAGAGGACGCATCCATACAGGTGAATTTTGGAAATCCGGTAACGTTTGTGGCAAATCAGATGCAGAATTACAAAATGGATGTGAAGCTGTTTGGCTTTATTCCGTTTAAAACTGTGGACGTACAGGTGATTCCGGATGAAATGCTGATTCCTGCCGGCGTTCCCATTGGAATTTACGTGAAAACGGACGGAATTATGGTGATTGCCGAGGGGGAGTTTGAGGGACAGGATCACACGCGCAAAGAACCTGCCAAACATGTTTTGCAGTCCGGCGATTATATTTTGAAGGTGGACGGGGAAGAGATCGGAAGCAAAACAGAATTTATGGAAAAAGTGAATGGCTGCGACGGAAGCGAACTGGTTCTCACAATACGCAGAAACGAGGAAACATTCGATGTAAAAGTGAAGCCTGAATTAAATCTCAATGGGGAATACAAGCTGGGGATCTGGATCCGTGATAATGCACAGGGCGTCGGCACGATGACCTATCTGGAAGCGGATCATACGTTTGGCGCGCTGGGGCATGGCATTAACGATACGGACACCACGCTTTTGATGGAGGTAAAAAGCGGCAGTCTTTATAAAACGGAGATCGTTTCTGTCAAGAAAGGGCAGGACGGAACGCCGGGAGAACTGACAGGGGTCATCGATTATAATCTCAATAATAAAATCGGAACGGTAGAGGCCAATTCGGTGGGAGGAATATTCGGGACATTAAATGAGGATATCGCGCAGGAACTGCAGAGCGAGGCGCTTCCGATCGGGTTAAAACAGGATGTGCAGGCGGGAAGCGCCCAGATTCTTTGCTGCGTGGACGGGAATATAACGCCGCAATTATATGATATTGAAATTACCGCGATTCATTTGGATCATGACAATGTCAACCGCGGTCTGGAACTTCATGTGACAGATCCCGATCTTCTTGCACAGACGGGAGGAATTGTTCAGGGAATGAGCGGGTCGCCGATTCTCCAGGATGGAAAGATCATCGGGGCGGTCACGCACGTGCTGGTCAATGATCCGACCAGAGGATATGGAATCTTTATCGAAAATATGCTGGCTGCTGCAAGCTGAAAATCTTTTTGGTCTTGACTTATGAAAAACTTCCTGCTAGAATAAAAACATCGTTATGAAACGATGTTATGAAAAAAACAAGGGAAGGTAGTAACATGAGAAAACGGGTGGAAGGCGTTCAGGAGAAAATACTGGCGTGCGCGTTGGAGGAATTTCTGGAAAAGGGCTATACGGATGCGTCCCTGCGCACGATCGCTGAAAAAGCGGGAACCAGCACCAATTCCATCTATGTCCGTTTTGGAGATAAGGAAGGGCTGTTCACTGCCATTGTGGAGCCTGTGGTCGGGGGCATGAAAGAAATGTTTCAGAACATTCAGGAAACTTTCCATTCCTTTGATAAAGAAACACAGCGGCGCGAGGTCGGACAGTATTCGTCAAATGAGATGCTGAACATCATAGATTATATTTATGATAACTTAGATGCGTTTCGTCTGCTCCTGGACGCTTCTTATGGCACGAGATTTCATAATTTTGTAGATTGGCTGGTATCCATTGAGGAGGAATATACCTATAAATGGATGGCGGTCACAGGTTATGGATTGCAGATGGAAGGGGCGGTGACGAAAGAACTGCTCCATATGGTCTTCACGTCCTATTTTGAGGGGATATTTGAAGTCGTCCGTCATGGGATAAATCGGGAGGATGCCAGAAAATATATTGATATGCTCGGAACCTATCATCATGCGGGTTTTTTGGCAATTACGAAAAGCGATTCATAAAAGAGTTAAGGGCTGCCTGATCCGCGGTTTGGCAGCCTTAACATAAAATTTAGCGTTAGAAAATACTAACTTGAGTGAGGAGGTAATTGACATGCAGAAGCAAAGCCCGCTGCTCAGAATATGGAGTTGGGGAAAGGAGGAACACGGCAGCCTGATAGGGGCGATTATCAGCGCGTTTGCCGGCGTTTTACTCGGAATGCTGCCATATTTTTCGGCGGCGCAAATGATTATAAAGCTGTTGGCAGGAGAAAGGGAACTTTCCGCTTATCTGCCATGGCTCGGGATTGGTCTGGCAGGATACATAGCAAGAACGCTGCTTTACAATATGGCGCTTTCCATTTCGCACAGGGCGACCTTTTCCATTTTAAAAACCATACGGCAGAAGATTCTTTCCAAGCTGCCGGATCTTCCGCTCGGAACAGTCATGGATATGCCAAGCGGCAAGATAAAACAAATCATTGTAGACCAGGTGGACGGCATGGAGACGACGCTTGCGCATCTCTTTCCGGAAATGACCGCCAATGTGGCGGGACCGGTATTGATCCTGCTCTATCTCTTTGTTCTGGATTGGAGGATGGCGCTTTTATCTCTGGTAACGATTCCGGTCGGTTTTGCGTTTATGATGTCCGTCATGGGAAACTATCAGAAACAATATGAAGGAGCCGTCAAAACGACGATGGAAATGAACGGGACTATCGTGGAATATATCGGCGGCATTGAGGTGATCAAGGCGTTTAACCAGGGGAAGGCTTCTTATGCCAGATTTTCCGATAAAGTCATGGCAAACGCGTCGTATTACTATAACTGGATGAAAAGCTGCATATTCGGCACATCGATGGGATACGCCGTTGTACCGGCTACGCTGATTACTATTCTTCCGGCCGGATGGCTGTTCTATCAAAACGGAACGCTTTCGGCGGATACATTTATTACCGCGGTGATTTTATCACTCGGTATTGCCGGACCGCTCATGGCGGCGATGAACTTTGTGGATACCCTGGCGCAGGTGGGAACTACAGTGGGAGCCGTGGATGAACTGCTGGGCGCGGAAGAACAGCGGCACGGAAACCGTCCGGTTTCCATTCCCAATGCGGACATAGCCCTTTCTCATGTGTCCTTTGGCTATCAGGGGGACAAGGAAATTTTGAAAGATATCAGTCTGTCCATTCCGGCCGGCAGCATGACGGCGCTGGTGGGACCTTCCGGCTCCGGAAAATCCACTATCGCAAAACTGATCGCGGGATTCTGGGATGTGAAAAACGGAAGCGTGACCATCGGCGGTGTGGATGAAAAGGAAATTCCGTTAAAACAGCTTTATGACGAGGTGGCGTTTGTGTCCCAGGATAATTATCTGTTTGATGAAAGCGTGCGCGAGAATATCCGTATGGGCAGACTGACCGCTGCGGATGAGGAAGTGGAGGCGGCGGCAAAGGCCGCAGGCTGCGACAGCTTTATCCGCGCGCTGGAAAACGGCTATGACACCGTTGTGGGCAGCGGCGGCGCACATCTTTCCGGCGGAGAACGGCAGCGCATCGCCATTGCGAGAGCGATGTTAAAGGACGCCCCAATTGTAATACTTGATGAAGCCACGGCCTACATTGACCCCGAAAACGAGGCGGTGGTGCAGAAGGCCATTGCGAAGCTGGTGAAGGGGAAAACGGTCATTGTCATTGCGCACAGATTATCCACCATCAAGGATGCGGACAAAATCGTTGTCGTAAAGGACGGCCGGATTGAAGCGCAGGGAACGCATGAAGAGTTAAGGAAGAACTGCCTGTTGTATGAATCCATGTGGCAGGCGCATATTGGGGCAAAGGACGGTGAAGTGGCATGATTGAGACTTTCAGAAAAATATGGAAGTTTGCCGGGAAAGAACGAACAAATATCAATAAATCTGTGGCTGTCAGCTTTTTCAATGCGGTCTTTCGGATGTTTGAGGTCAGCGCTATTTATTTTGTGATCGTGGCATTGACGCAGGGGCAGAGCGGAACAAAAGCGGCATGGACCGCGCTTGGATTTATGCTGGTAAGTATTATCGGAAACGGCATTACCGCCGGCGTTTCCAAAATGCAGCAGACCCACGCGGGCTATTTTATGGCGGCAAACGAGCGGATTAAAATCGGGAATCTCTTAAAAGGAGTGCCGATGGGATTCTTTAACGAGAACAGTCTGGGAGAAGTGACGGGAGTCTGTACTACGGTGCTTGGAAATGTGGAAATGCTCGTTCCCATGACGCTGGTAAATATCATGGGAGGCGTGATTGGGACGGTCGTCTTTACGGCGATGATTTTACTGTTTGAGTGGAGGGTCGGATTGATTGCGGCAGCGGGAATCTTTTTCTACTTCCTGGTGGTTTCCGCGATGGAAAAGAAATCCGCGGCGATTGCGCCAAATACGCAGAAATCTCAGACCGCCCTTACGGCGGCGGTACTTGAGTACGTTCAGGGAATGGGAGTGGTCAAGTCCTTCAATTTAAGCGGTAAAGGGGATAAAAAGCTGCAGGAGGCGCTGGAATTTAACCGGAAGAGCAATCTGGACATGGAGAAACTCATGACGCCGTACACCATTTTTCAGGAACTTGTTCTGCAGGCGGCCGGCATCTGTATGATCTTCGTAACCGTCTTGTGTTGGATCAACCAAACGATGCCCATAGCCAAAGCGCTTATGTGCATCGTAATGTCTTTTCTCGTGTTTGGACAGATCAAGCTGTTTGGTATGGGTATTTCTATGCTGAGGCTGTCGTCGGCCAGCATTGACCGTACGCTGGAAACGGAAAATATGGAGCAGATGGACGAAAAAGGCCGGGCAATGTCCCCCAAAAGTCACGACATTCTATTGGAGAATGTGCGGTTCTCCTATGAAAACAAAGAAATTTTACATGGTATCAGCGTGAAAATACCGGATAAGACCACGACGGCGGTAATCGGTCCGTCCGGTTCCGGGAAGACCACTCTTTGCAATCTGATCGCCCGATTCTGGGATGTGAACGGCGGGAGTATCAAAATCGGAGGACAGGACATACGGGAGTATACACTGGAAACACTGATGGATCAGATCAGCATGGTATTCCAGAATGTTTATCTTTTTGCGGATACCATTGAAAATAATATTAAGTTCGGAAGACCGGATGCTACCCATGAGGAGGTTGTGGCGGCGGCGAAGAAAGCCTGCTGTGATGAGTTTATAGAGGCGCTTCCCGACGGATATCAGACGGTGATCGGCGAGGGCGGCGCATCCCTCTCCGGCGGTGAAAAGCAGCGGATCAGCATTGCCAGAGCCATGCTGAAGGACGCGCCCATTATTATACTGGATGAAGCGACCGCTAATGTGGACCCGGAGAATGAGGACAGACTGCAGAAGGCCATCGAGGAACTGACGAGGAACAAGACCATCCTCATGATCGCCCATCGCTTAAAGACGGTGCGAAACGCTGACCAGATTCTGGTGATCGATGAAGGAAAGCTGGTTCAGCAGGGCAGACATGAAGAACTCATCACACAAAAAGGGATTTATGCGGACTTTGTGTTGGGCAGAAAAGAGGCTATCGAGTGGAAGCTGAATGCATTTTAGGCTTGCAAGCGGTCGTGATCAGGGATATAATAAAAGTTAGTCAGAACTAACAAAAGAGGCGATTCTTTACAGAGGAGAGTGCGAGGAAGAGAACCGCTATCTGACCGGCGAAAAGCGCCGCCGCGTCATCTGCGGTTTGTATCGGCTGCCTATGGTGAAAATTGAGAATTCCAAAGTCCTGCTCAGGGACGGACAGATTTTCCATATTGGGGACATTAAAATCGAGTGCTTTCTCGTCCCGGGGCATACCTGGGGACATATGGCGTATCTCATTGACGATACCTATCTTTTTACGGGGGATACGCTGTGGTTTGGCGCGGACGGCGGTTACAGTTTTATCAATATGCTGGCTGAGAATAATAAGGTGGCGGTCCGTTCCCTGGCTGTGTTGGAAAACAGGCTGAGGGAGCGGGGAATTCGTCCCATGGTGATCACCGGACATACAGGATGGACCGATGATTTGGATTTCGCTTTTGCGCACAGGGACAAGGTATGCAACTCCTGGGTCCGGCAAAAGCCTCACGATCCGGACGCGCCCTACGACGCGTACGACGAATCGGATGATACGGAAGAGAAGGCGCGCAACATTCGGCTGAAAAAGCAAAACAGGAAGTGAAGAGAGGATGAGAGGGGACGGCGTAAGGATGGAAACAGTAAATATTCAGGGCGTTCCGGAAACCATGCTGCAGACATTGTTTGCCCGGGCGTCCTATTCTCAGAAGAAGGGAAGCAAATTCTATGATAAAAAGGCGATAGAGATCGTAGGGCGGCTGGACTATGACTTTTCTAAAGCGGAGAAGGATGCGGCCATGAGCGACGGCGTTATCGCCCGCACCATTCTGCTGGATCGGTTGGTGGGCGCTTTCCTGGAGGAAAATCCGGATGTAACCGTTGTGAATATCGCCTGCGGACTGGATACCCGGTTCTACCGGCTGGATAACGGACTGGTACGCTGGTACAATCTGGACCTGCCGGAGGTGATCGATATCCGGCGGCGCGTTCTGAATGAACAGGGACGTATCTCTACAATTGCAAAATCGGCTATGGATGAAAAATGGGCGGCGGAAATTGAGGATCCAAAAGGAAACGTGCTCGTGTTGATTGAAGGGTTGGTCATGTATCTGACTGAGGCGGATGTGACGAAAATTCTTTCCATCATATGCAGGCGGTTTGAACATGCACAGATCATTATGGAGACCATGAATCCTTTTGTCATGCGGCACATAAAGGAGAAATCGATCGAGGCCAGCAAAGCCCGCTTTACCTGGGGACTGAAAAACGGCAGGGATCTTGAAAGGATAGCGCCGGAGTTGAAATGGATAGAGGATATAAGCCTGACAGAAGGAATGAAGGAACTGTATCCGGTTTACCGTCTGCTGGGACGGATGGGCTTTGTCAGAAACCTCTCCAATAAGCTGGTAATATTAAGAAAATAGACGGGAAATATTTGAAATTGTGCCCCTGATATGCCCGAACGGCTTGCGCTGTTCGGGTTTTTTCGTATTTGAGGCATGGAGAAAATCGAGATAGGAAATCGGGGGATTGTGTGCTATAATCAGTGCAATAGGCCGGAATTTCATTCAGAAAGAATTTGGCATGGCGGGGATGTGCAGATGATACAGAAAGAGAAGCTGGTGCAGTTTTATTTTTCACAGTATAAAGACTGTACCGTGAAGTTCAGGAAGAAAAACAACGACGGAAAGAAAACCTACGAGAAGAGAATCGACAGCCTTCTGGCGGAAATGAGAAGAGTGAACGTAAATAAACTCAGTCAGCCTCATTTGGAAGAATATCACAGGCAGATCCGGAATATGTCCTTTTTTGCGTTTCGTGACAATAACCAGATTGCGGTGATGAAGATTAGGGATTATCTGCTGGCGGAACTGGTGCGCCTGGATCTTGCCGTCATGCGGGCGGAGGAGCAGGAACTGATTACCGGAAAATTTCTGGAATTTTTGCGGAGAGAAAGAGCCTTTGAAATTTGCAAAAGAACGCTTCGCAGTCTGATAAAAAGCTACGCGGATGTGGAAATCAAAAACCAGATCATCGATATGGTTCCGGTCAGGCCGGAAACGGAGTTTGTGCAGGCGCGGGCGATGAAGCGCCATTTTATTTTGCATGTCGGGCCGACGAACTGCGGGAAAACCTATCAGGCGCTGGAACGTTTAAAGAGGGCGGAGAACGGCGTTTATCTGGGGCCGCTGCGTCTGCTTGCGCTGGAAGTGTATGAAAAAATGAAGGAAGCGCAGATTCCCTGCACCATGCTGACAGGAGAGGAGCGCATTTATGAGGATGACAGCAGGATCATTTCTTCCACCGTGGAAATGCTGGATCTCGATCAGAAATACGATGTGGCCGTCATAGACGAAGCGCAGATGATCGCCGATTCCGAACGGGGGCATTCCTGGACCCGGGCGATTCTCGGCGTGCAGGCGCCTGAAATTCATGTGTGCATGAGCCCGGCTGCCCATAAAGTGGTCACGCATCTGATCGCGCTGTGCGGGGACAGCTATGAGAGCAGGGAATATGAAAGAAAAACCGCTCTGGTATGCGAAGAGATTCCCTACCGGTTTCCGGAGGACGTGCAGGAAGGCGATGCGCTGATCGTCTTTACCAAGCGCGCGGTGCTGGATATTGCGGGACGCCTGGAGAGAAGCGGCATGAAGGTGAGCGTGATCTACGGCAGCCTTCCGCCGGAAATCAGGCGGCGGCAGATTCAGTTGTTTTCCGCAAAGCAGACGACCGTAGTGGTATCTACAGACGCGATCGGCATGGGCCTGAACCTTCCGGTTAAGAGAATTGTTTTTGTGCAGACCGACAAGTTTGACGGAAAGAGCACGCGGCCTTTAAACATTACGGAAATCCGGCAGATCGCGGGCCGTGCGGGAAGATACGGAATTTATGATACCGGCTATGTGAACGCAGTGGGAGAGGAAGGGCTGGAGTATATCCGCGCGCTTTTCTCCCGGGAAGAGCCGGAAGTGGCCCATGTGAGCCTTGGATTCCCGCAGGTGCTTCTGGATATGGACGAGCCGTTGGACACCGTATTGAAAATCTGGAAATCCGTGGAGACGGAACCGCCTTTTCGGAAGATCAGCATAGAGGAAGTGTTATTTCTGTACGAAAAGGCATATAAGGACCGGAAGGAGATAGACGGGTTTGAAGACAAGCATATGCTTTACCGCATGCTGACCTGCTCCATCGACATTAAAAACAGCGATATTGTCGCCCTGTGGCTTTATTATTGCAAAACCTATACCGCAGATGTGTCGCTGCATTTCCCGGCGTTGATGATGTGTTCGGATACCGGCCTGATGCGGTATGAGACTTACTACAGAATGCTGGATCTGTACTATCAGTTTTCCGTCCGTCTCGGAAAAGAAATCGACGGCGACAGGCTGGAGCGGGAACGGGAAAAGACGGAGGAGACGATCATGCGTTATCTCTCCAGAAATAAAAAAGAGTATATCCGCAAGTGCAGGTACTGCGGAAGTCTGCTCACGCCCGGCACGGCCGGCAGCGTATGCGACAAATGCCATACGGAACTACATGTCCGCAGGAGAGGGCGCAGGTGATTTTTGCGGACGGGCCTGTAGCTTTCCTGTAAACCATTCACGACCGGGAGGAAAATCATGTCTTTGGCTTATGGCGTAACCAGCATGATTGCGCTGGCGCTGTTGGGCGTCTGCGTGATAATTGACAGAAAAAAAGATATCTGGCTTTTGCTGTTGTTCGTTTCGGTTTTTGTATGCGACTTCGGCTATTTTTTGCTGTCAGTATCCAAAACGCTGAATCTGGCGCTGCTGTCTAACAGAATTGCATATTTCGGCAATGTTTTTTTGCCGTTTTTTATATTTATGATGATCTTAAAGCTGTGCAGAATCAGGTTCGCCAAATGGCTTCCCTGCCTGCTGGCCGCTGTCAGTGTTTTAATCTTTGCAGTCGCCGCAAGTCCCGGCTATCTTACGGTATATTATAAAACCGTTTCCATTGAGATAACGGAGGGCGTAACCAGGCTTGTAAGAGAATACGGGCCTCTTCACGTTCTGTATTATATCTATCTGTTTCTGTATTTTGGGGGAATGCTGGTTGTTGTGGGCGATTCGATTGTCAAAAAAAGGATCACCTCCTATATTACCGGGGCGTGCCTGCTGGCGGCGGTGCTCGTCAATATTGTAGTATGGCTGATCGAGCAGTTTTTGCCCCGGAACTTTGAGTTTTTGTCGATATCCTATATGCTGTCCGAAGCGCTGATTCTGCTTTTGTACGGAGCGTTTCAAAAGTACAGCATAGAGCGGCGCATCATTTGCGTCTGGACGGCCGCATCTGCCTGCGTGGGAATTGCTTTGCTTTGTAAGGCGGTTCCGCCTGAAAATCCGCTGTACGTGCCGTGCAATATGATTCGCAGCTTCCTTTATATGGGAATGTATTATACCTGGTGGAGGATCGCCTGCCGCGGCATCATACAGAAAACACAGCGCCGCTGCCTGAACGGAATCTGCATTCTTCTCATCTTCTGGATCGCTGTGAGCACCTGTAAACATTTTGTCTTCGAAGATAATATCACAGTGGTCCGCTATTTATGGTATGCCTATTATATTCCGCAGATTCTGATCGTCGTTTTGAGCCTGGTTACGGTTCTGATGGTCGGCAAGGGAGAAGACGCAAGGCCGGGAAAATGGGGACCGGTTCTGTTTGGAAGCGCTGCCGGACTGCTCCTTTTGGTGCTGACCAATGATTTGCACCAGCTTGTTTTTTCTTTCCCGGAGGGGGAAGCATGGAGAAATGAAGTTTGTACCCATGAAGCCGGATATTATCTGATTATGGCGCTGATCGCGCTGTGCAGCGTGGGAATTCTGGCCGCCTTTGCGTTTAAATGCCGGGTTCCGGGACGGAAGAAACTCGCAGGAATTCCCTTTTTGTGTCTGACGTTTCTGATTGCATACGGAATTTTGTATTTTGTGGAAGGCAGTATTGTGGACACCTATCTGAATGATATGACGGCAACGGGCTGCCTGATGATTGCCGCACTGGTGGAATGTGTGATTGAAAGCGGGCTGCTGCGGATGAATATCGGCTATGACGAATTGCTTTGGAACTCCGGCCTCGCAGTGCAGATCGCGGATGGCGCGCATCAGGTCCGGTACGCCGGGAGAAGCGCCACAAGCGTTCCGGCTCCGACGCTGGCTGCGGCCGACGCCGCGCCGGTCATGCTGGATCGGTCTACCAGATTGTTCGGAGCCGCAATCTGCGGAGGGCATATATATTGGCAGGAGGATGTGGGCAGGCTGCTCAGGATTTGTGAAAAGCTGGAAATCACCCAGGAAGAACTGCGCGATACCGGAGATGTTCTGAAAGCGGAGTCCGGGCAAAAGGCTTACCGGCTGCATTTGGAGGAAGAAAACCGGCTCTATGATCTGGTAGAGACGCAGACGGCCCGGCAGGTCGGTATGCTCCGGGAACTGACGGCGCAGCTTGGGCGGACGCAGAATCTGAACGAAGCGAAGCGTCTGCTGGGCAAGATCGTTATGATCGGTACCTATATCAAGCGCCGCAGCAACCTCATTTTTGTCGCCGGGCAGGAACAGAATATTCCTGCGGCAGAACTGGCTCTGAGCATAAAGGAATCGGCAGAAAACCTGAAATTATATGGTGTGGACTGCAGTGTACGGATTTTGGACTGTGAAAAGTTCCTGCCGGAAACTGCCAATATGATATATGATATTTTTGAGGCGGTCATAGAAAAGAGCATGGATACGGTTTCCACCCTTTTGCTTCGTGTGGAATCGGAAAATGGCGGATTGCTGCTCACTATCTGCAGCGACGGTAAAGATGATCTGACTTCTCTATGCCGGATCTTTCCATGCGTCAGCGTGCGGCGGGACGAAGATGATTTGTGGTATTTGAACATGGCGCTGGAAATGGGAGGTACTGGCAGGTGACATCTTTTTCATATTGTGGAAATCCGGAACAAACGCTGCTGATCCTGCTTTTGTTCGCCGCGTCGTTGCTGCAGTTGTTTTTTGTGATTGAGGTAGCCGCGGAGCGCAGATATGTATGCGGTATTTTTCATGCTTTTTTGTTTCTTTTGGAACTGGCAGGCTGTACGGTCCTGATCGCAGTCAGCCAGGGGGCCGAAGGCGGAGCGTTCGCGGCGCTCCCGGCGGCGGTTTTCTGGATTGTAGAGGGGACGCTGCTGATCTGGAGCGCCGTCAGTTACGCCGGTATGCTGCGGAGAATGAACCGTTCCCTGTCCCGCAGGTCGATCGAGGAAGGGATTGATAATCTGCCCGACGGAGTCTGCTTTTTTGACGCGCGCGGCGCAGTGCGGCTGATCAACCGCAAAATGCTGTCGGTGGGGGTTCTGCTGTTCGGCAGTGAAATACAGACGCTGGACGAACTGCATACGGCGCTTGAAAATCCGCCGGATCATGTAAAACGTCTCGATGAGGCGGCCTGGCTGTATCGTTTTCCGGACGGCGACGTTCTTCGTTTTACGGAACGCGTCGTTACGGACCGGAATCAGGACACGGTGACGGAAATGATTGCGGCAAACGTCACGGAACTGTACGGGAAGCAGGAAGAGTTAAAACGGGAAAACGCCCGGCTTGCCGACGCCAACCGGAAGATGAAGCGGATTTTGGACAACATGAACGAAATCGTGCGGGAGGAAGAGATTTTGTCCATGAAGATGCGGGTACACAACGATATCGGACATAGTATTCTTTCCGCAAGAAAGGCGCTTTTGCAGCAGCAGGACATTTCCGCTATCCGTGAAAACGCCGCCCTGTGGGAGAATGCGGTCAGTCTGCTTGACCGGGCCAACCATATGCCGCCGCTTCCGGACGAGTGGGAAACGGCCAAAAGCCGCGCCGGGGAACTGGGCGTTGAGATCATACTGGACGGAGCGCTGCCAAAGGAGGAATCCCGGAAGCATTTGCTGACGCTTGCCGTCCGGGAGTGTGTGACAAACTGCGTGCGTCATGCGGGAGGAAGTAAGGTTTTCGCGGCGCTGCGTCCGGACGAAAAGGGAATGACCTGTGTGATTACCAATAACGGCAAAGCGCCTGCAGAGACGGTGGAAGAAGGCGGCGGACTTTCCGGACTGCGCCGCCGTATAGAACGGGAGGGCGGCAGGATGGAAGTGCAAAGCAATCCTTATTTTGCGCTTACACTGACTTTGCCGTCAGAGGAGGAACGATTGTGAAAAACGTTATGATCGTGGAAGATCAGAAGATGATAAGGAGCATTTTGGAGGGATATATCAGTAAAAACGGCCATTTCCGGCTGGCCGCTTCCATTGAGGGCGCGGAGCAGGCGTTTGAAATCTGCGAGAGGAAAGCGATTCATCTGATTCTGATGGACGTACAGACCGCGCATCGGGAAAACGGTCTGGCGGCGGTAAAAAAGATCAAAGCGGTCTATCCGGATATCAGGATTGTGGTCGTGACGTCTCTGGTCGACTCAAACGTTTTGGAACAGGCAAAGCGGGCCGACGCGGACAGTCTCTGGTACAAGGACACGGGGGAGGAGATTCTGACGGACATCATATCCCGCACCATGGCCGGCGCGCATATTTTTCCCGACGAACCGCCGGTTGTGGAGATCGGCACGGCAAAAAGCACTGAATTTACCAAAGCGGAACTGCGGGTTCTGCGTTGCCTTGTGAGAGGGCTTTCTTATCCGAAGATTGCGGAAAAACTGAACATGGAGGTCGTTACCGTAAAATATCACGTATCCAATATGCTGCAGAAGACGAATCTGCAGAACAAACTTCAGCTTGCCGTAGCCGTAAGCGACGCCAAATTTGTTGTGGACCTTATGGAAGATGAGGAGGAATAATTCAATATCCGTTCTGTTGCGCCGGGATTTTTCCGGCGCTTTTTATAAAAATTTTTTCAAAAAACCTATACTTTAGTATAGGGCGCACATTCCACGAAGAAAGTATAATAATAAATAATGTTAAAATTGCAATATTCAGACGCTGGGGATAAACAGGACGGGGGATGAAGTTTGAGCATCAATCATGTAGTATCGATTATTTCTTTTATCACTTTGGTATCTATGTTCTATCATGTGGAAGTTCTTCCGTTTTCTGCAAAGAAAGAAAAAATAATTTCTGTTTTGGCAGTTCTGTTTATGGCAGTGGTCAGCGCGGCGCTTTTTGCAGGTACGGATATGCCGGACGGGCAGGTGACGCTATTTGTGCAAACCATACCTTCGCTGGTTTTATGCTGGATGATGGCGCAGCATAAGGACCTGCGCTTCTGGTTTGTGTTTTGCCTGATCGATGTTGTGGGCTTCATGACGATTCTGTTCTGTAACGGGACGGCCGTTATGTTCCATTTGAATGACGGCGTGAGGGCGGGGCTCAACATATTGGTGCTGATTTTGATCGTTCTGATTATCCGGAAATATGGAAAAGAATGGAAAAAGTCAATGGAGAAGGTGGAAAAAAATTGGGGAATGCCGGCGCTTTTTGTTCTGTTGATTTATGCCTTCAGCTATTTTCTGACGCTGTATCCGGTTCCCTGGATGGAAAGGCCGGAGTATGCGCCTGTCGTCATAGGCTATTCTTTGCTGATGCTTTTATGCTGCGCCATTCTCATAAAAATGTTGGTGGGGATGAATCGGATCAGCCATATGGAGCAGGAAAGACTGCGGATGAAGCTGGAACTGGAAGAAACGAAATCCCGTATTATGCTCGATCAGATTCATCCTCATTTTATTTATAACACGTTGGCTTCGATCCGGTATTTTGTGAAGAAGGAACCGCAGACGGCCTACGACATGCTCTATGATTTTTCCAGATATCTGCGTTCCAATATAGATTCTCTTACCGGAAATGAATACATTTCATGGGAGGAGGAACTGGAACACATTAACGCGTACGTCAGCATTGAGAAAATGCGTTTCAAAGAGCGGCTGAATGTTATATATGAACTGGAGGACGCAGACTTCCTTCTTCCGCCGCTGACAGTGGAACTGCTGGTGGAAAATGCAATCAAGCATGGCGTTTCCGTTAAAACGGACGGCGGAACCGTGTGGATTCGGGGAAAGAAACGTCCGGGAGGCTATTTGGTCATTGTGGAGGACGACGGCGCAGGCTTTGAGGTTGAAAAGCTGGAAAGGGAGAAGACTGTTGGACTGAACTATATCCGGGCACAACTGAAAAAGATGCCTGGGTCCGGCATGAAGATAGAAAGCAGTCCCGGAAGTGGAACGACGGTGTCTGTCTTTTTTACGGGAAATGCGGGAGAGAGAATGAATGAAGATAATGTTGGTTGATGATGAAACGAATAATATGGACGCCTTTGAGATGGAAACAGAGGGGATGGAAGACATAGAGATTGTGGGCAAATTCCAAAACGGACAGGATGCTTTGGCGTTTGCCGCACATGAAAGGGTGGAACTCGCCGTGCTGGATGTGGAAATGCCGCAGATCAACGGGATTATGCTGGGGCGAAAACTCAAAGAACGGAATCCGGGGATCGCCCTGGTCTATGTGACCGGATATAAACAGTATGCTTACGACGCGTTTCAACTGGAAGCCAGCGCCTATCTTCTGAAGCCTTTCAACCGGGAGGATGTGGAAAAGGCGATTCTGCGGGCAAAAAAAATGGCGGGCCTTGCGGACGGCCCCCGCGTTTTGATCCGGACCTTCGGAAGGTTTGAAGTGTTTGTGGATGACGGGCCGGTGGTATTTAAAAGCAGAAAAGCGAAAGAACTGCTGGCTCTTTTGGTGGACAGGGCCGGCGGCATCGTGACGACGGAGGAAATTCTGACTTATTTGTGGGAGGATAAGCCGGATACCGACAGCAACCGGAGCCTTTGCCGGAAAGTGATACAGCGGCTTCACAACACCCTGGAGGAATATGGAATCGGGGAAATCGTTTTGCGGCACAGCAGAGGCAGGAGCCTGGACAGGACTAAGGTGGACTGCGATTATTACCGGTGGCTGGAAGGGAAAAACGGGGAAGAACAGAAATTTTTGGGAGAATATATGACGAATTACGGCTGGGGAGAAGAAACGCTGAGCCGGCTGCTGGCCAGAGAGAAACAAAATCGGGAATAAAAGCAAAGCGGCACGGTTGGGGCGGACCCGCGCGGATGCACGAATTTGTCACGGGCGTTTTGTTATAATAAACAGAAGGACATTTTGGCGGAAGAAGAAAAGGGGAGACACTATGGGAAAAAAGAGAAAAGGGCGAAGAAAAGCGGAAAAAAGCGACGTTCTGAATCGGGTATGGACGGGGGTCGGGATTGTTCTGTGCGTGATTCTGCTTCCGGTGCTCATCATAAACGTCACATTGATTGTCAAAAGCTATGTAAATCAGGACGAAGTTCCCAGCGTGGGCGGCTATTTGCCGATGATTGTCCTGACGGATTCCATGTATCCTGAGATCCAAAGCGGCGATCTGATCATTTGCCGCAGGATTGCGGCCGGGGAAGTCCGCGCCGGCGATGTGATTTCCTTTTTTGATCCGGCGGGAAACGGAACGAGCGTGGTAACGCACCGGGTAGTGGAATGTGTGGAACAGGACGGCGGGTTGGCATTCCGGACGAAAGGCGATGCGAATAACACAGAAGACGCCGAAGCCGTCCCCGCTGCCAATCTGGTGGGCGTTTATCAGAGGAGAATTGCAGGCGCCGGCAACGTCGCCATGTTTATGCAGACCACGCCGGGGCTGATCGTCTGCGTGATCGTTCCCTTTTTACTGCTCGTCCTTTACGATATGATCCGCCGCCGGGCTTATGAAAAGGGCAGGCAGCAGGATACGGAGGCTCTGCTGGCCGAACTGGAACGGCTCAAGGCTGAGAAGGCCCAAAAGACCGGTACGGGAACAAAAGAGGAGTCCTTTTAGGTACATTCTTTCCGCGGGAGCCACGCCCGGGAATGGATATAAATGCCGCGGCATTCTCCGCGAACTTTGAGAAAGGAGTTTTGTCATGAAGAAAAACAAAATGATGAGAATTGCTTCCGGGCTGTTGGTACTTTGCCTTTTGACGACCTGCGCCATCAGCGGTACCTTCGCCAAGTATGTGACGAGCGAGAGCGGAAGCGACAGCGCAAGGGTGGCGAAGTTTGGCGTGGAGATCACTGCCAACGGTTCCATGTTTGCAAAGACTTATGAGACCGATGACCAGACTGTCACGGGCATTGCGAATTCCGTAGTATCAACGGAAAATGTGATTGCGCCCGGAACCGAAGGCGAAATGGTCGGAATGGCGCTGTCCGGCACGCCGGAAGTGGCGGTTGCGGTGACCTATGCGGTGACCAAACTCGACCTGACCGGCTGGACGGATGAGGAAGGCAATTACTATTGTCCGCTTGAGATTACGGTGGGCAACGATACGATAAAAGGGCTTGACTATGCTTCGGCGGCAGAGTTTTCCGCAGCGGTTTCTCAAAAAATTGCGGGTTATTCCAAAAACTACGCCCCGAACACTGATTTGAGAACGGTATCCGCCGACAGTCTTTCCGTTTCCTGGGCATGGCCGTTTTATGTTTCTGAAGGCAATGATGTAAAAGATACTTATCTTGGGGATCAGGCTGCTGAGGGCAATGCTTCTAAGGTTGAAATCGAAGTAACCACAACGGTCACCCAGATCGACTGATTATTTTATCGTACATAAGCTGCTGTCCGACCGTGTGGCCGGCGGGCGGCAGCCTTTGATACCGGACTTTTGTTTTGCCTGGCGCCGCTGTATGGAAGCGGCGCCGGTCAAAGCAAAAGACTTATGTTGCGCAAAGGGGCTGTTTCATGAGCGGTAGAAATGTTAAAAAGTCCAATATGGCGATGGGAGGACCCGGTTTTGCCGGGATTATACTCCTTTTGGGGGTGATTCTGACGGCGGTTGTGTGTGTTTGGCGGATTGCCTCTTTTGCGGCCGAAGACGCTACTCTGGTCATTCCGGTGGCGGTTTCCGAATCTGTCGATACCGCGGTCCTGTATGAGCAAAACACTGCCCTGCCCAATGTGCGGACGGAACAAAACAGCTTATCCGCAGCAGAAGCGGGCTTTGCGGTTTCGGATGAAAAACAGGTCTGGAGCAGTCAGACCGCAGTGGAGATTTTCCGGATTTCCTATGAGAATGGGGATAATCAGATCACCGTGGCGGGGGACGGGGAGAAGCTTATAGCGCCCGGCACCGCAAACGAGTATGATTTTCGTCTGTCCAATACCGGCAACGTCGCGGTGGACTATACGATGACAATGGAGGCTTATTTCGGCCGGGAAAACAGGACCATTCCGGTTGAAGTGCGTGTGAACGATTATCAGGGAAATTATCTGGCCGGAAGCCGGGACGAATGGTCGCCCGTTATGGAGTTGAACAGCGTCAGCGATACCGCGGTGCTTGGCGCCGGTCATTATAACGGTTATACGTTGACATGGCAATGGCCGTTTGAGGGAGACGACGCCTATGATACGCTGCTTGGAAATTCGGCGGTGCAGGAGGATATCACGCTGACGATCGTGATCTGTGTCCTTGCGGCTGCCAGCGAGGATCCGGATGCGTCCGGCGGAATCCCGCAGACAGGCATTTTCGGTGTGCCCGGCGGCGTGCGGACCGGAGATGAACACGGCGCCGCGCTGTGGCTGGCATTGCTGGCGGCTGCGGTTATTGTGATCGTGATATGTCTGTCGGCCAGGTTTAGAGGAAAGAAAAGATGAAAAAGAAAGGCGCGCTTTTAAAACCTTCCGGATACCGTATTGTCCTGCTGATGATCCTCAGCCTCGTGATCGGCGCCGGCGTTTACCGGTGGAACGCCCGGAATCTTATGGGGAATGAATTGCCAATGCCCTTTGGTTACGGATCTGCCGTGGTACTTTCGGGCAGCATGGAACCGGCCCTGTCGGTGAACGATTGGATTATGATAAAAGAAACGGAAACCTATGAGACTGGCGATATCGTTGTGTTTCAAAGCGAAGGGGAATTGATCGTGCATCGCGTGATCGGAATCGGTCATGAGATGATTCAGACAAAAGGCGACGCGAATCTTGCTGCGGACGAGCCGGTCGCGCTATCCTGCGTGAAGGGAAAAGTGATCGGCCGCGTTCCCAAAGCAGGCGTTATGATAAATGCGGTGAAATCTCCGCCGGGCATCGCGGTAATTTTGATCGCGGCGGTTTTTCTGATGGAACTCTCTTACCGTAAGGACCGGGAGAGGGACGACGGCGAGTTGGAAAAGCTGAAGGATGAAATCCGTAAGCTGAAAGAGGAACGGGAATAAAGGATGAAGAGAAACGGCAGTGGGGCAAAAAAACAAAACAGAATACGAAACTATGCGCTGCGTCTGGCGGCCTTGCTGATTTTGCTGGTGGGCGGTTCATTCTGGACGCTTACCGGACTTCTTGCCCGCTACACCGGCGGAGCTGCCGGCAGTGATGCTGCCGGAGTCGCTTCCTTTCGCGTGTCTGCAAAGGGGGATAGGGAACTTCTTTCCGTAGACTGTTCAGATGCGGACCCGGAGGCGGCATATACGATTTTTTTGCGGAATGACTCTGGAGTGGCGGTGTCTTATGACGTGATTCTCCTGTTTGAAAAGCCGCTGCCTGACAGCGTATCGGTCACCTTAAACGGAGAAACTCCCATCCTTTCAGATGAAGGAAAAACCATGACCTTTCTGCGGGCCGGAGAACTGGCCGCTGCAGAAGATGCGGGCGCTTCTTTGGCGGAGCGGGAACTGGTTTTTGCGGCGGACAAAGCGATTCATAATGAACTTGCAGACGCGCAGAACCATGCGTTATCCAACAGTTTTGAAATAGCGGTCAATTTTACGCAGATTGATTGAGGGAGAAGTCGATGAAGAGACGCTTCGGTGGAAAAAAATATTGCATCGCTGCCGCAGTTTGCGCGGCGGCGCTCATGCCGGCTCTTTTAGCGACCGGCATCTGGGCCAGGTATATCCGGTCGATCTCATGGAAAGCGGATATTACCTTTTCGGCGGATTTGGCGGAAGAGATTTACCTGGTCGAACATAAAGCGGAAAAGCAGACGGACGGCAGCTACCGGCTGGATGATACCGTGACAGTGACGGAAAATGCGTATACCGTTATGCCGGGCGTGGATATTCCGAAGGATCCCTGGGTGTATATCGGCAACAAGAGCGCAGTTGACGCCTGGTTATATATAGAAGTGGCCGACGGCTGTCCGGAAGGAATTACCTATAGCCTGACGGAAAACTGGATAGCGCTGAAAGGGGAGAACGGAGAACCTGTGACGGGAAGTCACGGCGGCGCTGTTTATGTGTATAGCGCGGACAAAATGAACGCCTCTGTGCTGAATGAAACATTTACGCAGCACGCGCTTCCGATTTTACAGGATGATACCGTTTTTGTCAGTCAGTTTATCACAAATCCTGCCGGATTTTCCCTGGATTTTTATGGTTATATGGCGCAGACCGCAGAGGGAAAAACGGCGGCAGAGGTGTTTATGGAAAGCTTTTAGCAGCGGCGCTGAAGGAGAAGGAAATACATGAGGAAGAAGCTGAGTCTGAAAATCATAGTCTTATTATTTGCCGTCTTGCTGCTGGTCCCTGTTTTTTCTGTGAACCTGTGGAATCTGGCGGTCAATGCGGCCGGCCTGCCCGGCGGAAGCGGCCTGACCATCTATTGCGGCAACGATCCGGTCAGCAGTCTGCTTTTGGAAACGGATGAAAGGATGACTCTGACGGCGGAGGGATTGTCCGGAAACGCGGCTTATTCATGGCAGATTTTAAAAATGGATACGGGCGAGTGGGTGGATATTTACGACGCGACAGACACGGCGTGCGGCCTGTCATATGCGCTGGTGAAAAATATCATCGGCAGCGGCGTAAAAACGGCGATTCGCTGTTCTGCCCGGCAGAATGATACGCTCTATTACAGCGATCCGGTTTTTGTGACGGTGGATCTGTCTTCGGGGCAGGAGACGCAGGAGGCTGTGACGGTTGTGCCGGTATCGGAGCAGACTGTTGTACAAAGCGCTGCGCAGCGGAAGAGGGCGGCAGCGGCGGCGTCCGCAGAATCGGATACTGACACGGTAACGATCACCATTCATTATCAACTGGAGGACGGCACGACGATTTTCCAGGACTATGTGGCGAGCTTGCTGGATGGGAGTTCATTTTCTGCAAGCGTTTTGTCTCCGCTTTATATCGGGTATACGCCGTTTATAGAAGAGGATGGCGGATATACGGATGCCTCCACAGTAGCGTTGCAATATACCAATCTGCATACGGATGTGGAATTGACGGTGGTGTATAAGCCGGCAGAGTCCCCTTATACGGTTCACTATTTTCTGCAGAATGTTTTAAACGATCTGTATACGGAGGACGCCAGTCTGAAATTCAGGGGATCCGCGCTGACAGGATCCTATCCTTCCGA
The DNA here is from genome assembly GCA_030524745.1 of Eubacteriales bacterium. Classification (GTDB taxonomy): domain Bacteria; phylum Bacillota; class Clostridia; order Lachnospirales; family Lachnospiraceae; genus Gallintestinimicrobium. The sequence goes on from JAUNGC010000004.1 coordinate 140,936, forward strand.
AAAGATTGAGATTGAAATTCCGGGTTTTACGGCGCTTTTTCATCTTCCGGACGTCGTTGCCGCCGATGGAAGCACGGAATTTGAATGTTATTATGACCGCAATTACTATTTGTATAATTTTGACTGCAACGGCGGCTATGGCGTTGAGCCGGTCTATGCCCGTTACGGCGCCAGTCTGATTATCGGCGAACCGACGAGAACGGGCTATACATTTGCGGGCTGGGATCTGATGGCGGAGGACGGCAGCTATGACGGCATTGCGGACGAACCGGATGCAACGGTCGGCATCGGAAATAAAACGTACCGGGCGCTCTGGACTGCGGGAACCGCCTCCTTTACAGTCGTTTACTGGGGAGAAAATGCGGACGACGACGGCTTCAGTTATATTTCTTCCCATACATATGAAACGACTTCCGGTTTACGGATCCGAAGCACGGATTTTTCAAGCTTTGAATTCTCCAGCAAGGAAGGGGACACATATCCCGGCGGTACGCCTCGGCCCTACTATGCGGAGGCGGATTACTTTGTTTACGACAGCGAGCGGACGGAAAGAAATAATGCGTTTCTGGATGAGACGGACGCAAACGGCAACCCGATGAAATGTCTTTATATAGAGGGGGACGGTTCCACTACGCTTAACGTTGTTTACAAGAGAAAAGAATATACGCTGAAGTTTTTTTATGCGAAAAGTCAGGTGGAAGACGGCGAAAATCAATATTATGTTGTCGGCGGCAGCACCTATTATTTTGGATGGGCGGATACGGCGGATGAGCAGACCATGCTGGAAGCGGAAAACAGCGTTTCCGGAGTGTGGGGGCAGGTGGAAAGTCAACCGACGCTCAACGACAGGGGAAAAGCCCGGGGGTATACGCTCGGATCGGAAACCTATAATGGCGTGACGTATTATTATCTGTCCTTTGACGCAAAATACGGTTCTGATATCAGCGGACTCTGGCCGGTTTCCGTGTTTGAACCGGTGAAGAGGACCGAAGCGAATACGCATGGAAACTGGTCCGGCATGGAAGCGTACCGCAGCGCCTGGAACGGCGAACCTTATGTGAAGTATACCCAGGATAATCTGAACGGAAATCAGACGATTAAGGGAATTTATCAGAAACTGGATTCTCAGATTCTTTACGATTTGAATAAACATGCGGATTCCGACACGGTCCGGTATCTCTGCTTCTGGGAAAACGGGGCGGATATCAGTTGGAGCGTGCCCAAGCTGTTTATCTATGAACTATATGTTCCGGCGGCGGAAGGGGAAGAGGGCAGCTATTTTTATGATGGTGTGGCGTATAAATTATATGTTGCGCCGTTTAATACCTATGATGATTCCGACGTGAACAATCAGACGGCTTCCGCGCTGGAAGGCTTTACGTTTTTAACAAGGGATTCTTCTCAGAATCCGGATCTTGAAAACGGAATGAAATCTCATACCGTACGTTTTTTCTATACGCGCAACAGCCATACGCTGACCTTTTCCAGCCAGAACGATTCCGTGTTCAGCGCCACGACGCCCTATGAATACGAACTGAGAAACTATGCCGGAGAAACCGCCGTCGCAAATCCGCCCTATCCGTCTTCACTGGAACCGGGCGCATATGAATTTGACGGCTGGTATCTTGCTCCGGAAGGCCAGGGGACCCGGATTGATATGGAAAATACGCAGATGACGATGCCGGATTCCGAGTTGACCCTGTATGCTTACTGGAGACCCGTGGAGCATACCGTTACGTTTTCCGATACGTATCAGAAAATGCTGGACGGCGAATATAAAGAGACCGTGACGGTTGCGCATGGCGATTTCATCGCGGCGGCGGATGTGCCGGATCCGGATTCTTCCGCTCTGGGCGCGGGTTCGTATGATTTCAAGGGCTGGTTTTATATCAATGGAAAAGGAGAAAAACAGGCGTTCAGCGCTTCTGAGATGATGGTGAATGCGGACATGCATTTGTTCGCGGAATGGCAATCCGCGTCGGTAGTGCCTTATACGATATATTATTGCGATGAGAACGGCAATAAAGTTGCGGAAGATACCGTCGGTTATTCTTATGCGGGAGCCACTAAAACCTTTGTGGCCAAGGCGGGAGAAGAACTGAACGAAGGATACCGGTCGCACTATTATCCGGCGACGAATTCGCATTCCGTTCTGATGAGCATGGAGGAGGCGAACCAATATACCTTCCGGTATGTTTATAAAGCGGAGGTCGGCTATACGGTGCGCTATGTCGCGCAGGATACGGGAGAGGAATTGATTCCTGCCAAAACGGACATAACCGACAAGTCGGTGCTGACGGAGAAATTTGAATATATTTCGGGCTATATTCCGGACGCGTTTTACAAAAGGCTCGTTCTGGCGGCGGATGAAGAAGAGAATATCATTACCTTTTATTATACCAGGGATGCGGGGCATGCGATCTATGCGATCCGTCATATGGTGGAGGAACTGGATGGTTCCTATAGCGAATATGCCTATATTGAAGGCGTCGGCGATCTGGACCAGGAGGTGTTCGTGCCACCGATGATCATAGACGGCTTTACCTATGATACGGATGTGACCGGAAAGAAAAATGCCGGGGACATTACGGTATCGGAATCCGGCGTTTCGGGAATTGTGACGCAGGACGGCCTGGAAATGGAACTTTATTATCGAAGAGATCTCTTAAGCTATACGATTCAGTATGTGGAATACGGAACCTCCAATGTGCTGGAGGAGCCGGTCGTTGAGGAAAAGGCAAAGTTCGGAGAAACGATCACGCATGAGCCTGTACCGGAACTGACGATAGGGGAAGGGACCGAAGACAGCGCCACCTATCAGTTGATCGACCCGCAGAATACGCCCCGCACTTTTACGCTGCGGGAAGATCACCAGATTTTTACGGTGTATTACCGGATCCAGCAGCATACGATTAACTATATTGCGGTTTCCAACTATCCGGGCGCGGTCGATTTCGGCAGTGTGAGTCCTCTGTCGGAAATGGTTTCAAGGGTTTCGGGGGTTGCCGGTTCGACGCCGGAAGCTGCGGAAGGATACCGCTTTGAAGGCTGGTATACGGACGCGGCATGTACCGTGCCTGTGGATCCTGACTGGATTGACGATAACAAGAAACTGACGCCCGAAGATTTGTCTTTGGAGGTCTCCAATTATTATGCGTTGTTTGTTCCGCAGATCGGCAATCTGACAATTTATAAAGAAGGCGCGGCGGATGCGGATCAGAATCAGACGTTTCTGTTTTCTGTGATCGGCGCGGGAAGGGGACTGGCTTCCGGCATCAATCTGACCGTTTCGATTACCGGAAACGGCAGCGTGACGGTGACGGATCTGCCCGTGGGAAGATATGCGGTGGCAGAGATCACGGACTGGTCATGGCGGTATCTATGCGACGGCGCCGATTCTCAGTCGGTTATCGTAACGGAGGACGGCGCAAATTCCGTCACCTTTAAAAATATTGGAAAAAATACGACATGGCTGGGAGGCGAGGCGTCGAAAGACAACCGGTTCCGGGCTGCAGCGGCGCCGTAAATACGGGAAAGAGCAACTGTTTCGGCGCTTTGCGTGATTCGAAAGAAGAGGCGGGAGGAAAGCACTATGGCATCACAGCGCGCAAAATCACATTGTTCAAAATCGTGCCGGCTAAAACCGCGCCTTAAAAGAAAAAAAGGCCGGTGCGCCGTCTGGCAGGAATGTTTGCGCTCGCTTTTTTGCTGGCCGCATCGGTTGGTTTTTTGGGAGTTTTCGCTTATATGAAGTGGAACGGCGGAATTAAAAATGAGTTTTTGGCGGAAACCGCTTCTGACCCGGTCATCAGGGAGAACTTTGACGGAGAGGAAAAGAAAGATGTTTTGGTCGGCGTCGGTAATACGGGATGTTCGGTTTATGTCCGCGCCGCGGTGGTTGTGACGTGGATGAATGCGGACGGAGAGGTCTTCTCACAGTCTCCCGTGGCGGGAACGGACTATGCGATCGAATGGAATCTGTCGGATTCCGGCTGGAGCAGGGGAGACGATGGATTCTATTACTATGCCGCGCCGGTTGAAAGCGGCGGGGAAACGGCGGTTCTGATCAGAAACTGCGCGCCTTTGACGGAAGCGCCGAAAGAAGGATACGCTCTGAACGTTAAAATTGCGGCCCAGACCATACAGGCCGCCGGAACAACGGATGGTGGAGAGATTCCGGCCGTAACGGACGCGTGGGGCGGATAAAAATTTTTATTGTCAGAAAAATAACGATGTGGTATGATTACACCGTATTGTATCTCACTAAGAGAATAATAACAGGAGGAATCGTACCATGAAAAACGAAAAAACTTATGAATTTGTGCTGCTTGCACTGTTCACCGCCATTATTGTCATAATGGCATTCACACCGCTGGGATATATCCCGTTAGTTGTAATCAATGCAACGATCATTCACATCCCGGTTATCCTTGGAGCGCTATTTTTAGGACCGAAAAAAGGTGCATTTTTAGGATTCGTATTTGGATTAACCAGTTTTATCAACAACACTTTCAAGGCAGCCACCGCGTCGGCATTTGTGTTTTCGCCGGTTCTGGCGGCCAACGTCATCGGTGTTTCCGGCGTATTTAAGAGTCTCTACATCTGCTTTGTGCCGAGAATTTTAGTCGGAATCATCCCGTATTTTGTCTATATCCTGATTCGCAGACTGTTAAAGAGCGAACAGAAAGTATGGCGTGTTGTGATCAATGCGGTTGTATCCGTCATTTTATTTGTTTCCTTAAGAGCTTTTTTGAGCAATTTAATAGAGAGCGGCAACAGCGGCATGATCGGAACGCTGATCGGTCTTGCTGTGGGAATTGCGCTGTTTGTGATCCTGACTGTATTCGAACAGAAAAAGACCGCTGCGAGCGTGGCGCTGGCTTATGCGGGAATTACGGGCGCGTTTACCAATACGCTGTTTGTCATGAGCGGTATCTATATTCTGTATAAGGACGCTTATGCGCAGGCGCTCGGCATTGCCGGAGACACGGTCATTGATGTGATTATGGGGATTGTCACCTTTAACGGCATCGTGGAAGCGGCAGTCGCGGCGATTCTGGTTGCGGGCGTGGGCATGGCTCTGTTGCAGATAAAGCCTATTAAGGCATAATCAATAGGAATTCACAGAGAAAGACAGGGGAAGAACAATGATTTTAGCAGTGGATATCGGAAATACCAACATAGTGATCGGCTGTATCGAGCAGGAGAAAATATATTTTGTGGAGCGCGCTTCCACCGATATTTCCAAAACGGAACTGGAATATGTGGTGGAGTTTAAAACGCTTCTGGAACTATATAACATTAAATTGGAAGAGATCACAGGATGCATCATCGCTTCCGTTGTGCCTCCCCTGACGAATATTGTGAAGGCGTCCATGGAGAAGCTTCTGAAGGTTTCTCCTCTGATCGTGGGACCGGGGGTGAAAACCGGACTGAATATTTTAATGGACAATCCGGGACAGGTAGGGGCCGATCTGATTGTGAACGCGGTTGCAGGGCTGAAATATTACGGCGCTCCTATCATTATGATTGATATGGGGACGGCCACGACAATCAGCGTGGTGGATGAGAAAAAGAACTATATCGGCGGCATGATTCTGCCAGGTGTGAAGGTTTCGCTGGAGTCTTTGGTAAACCGTACTTCCCAACTGCCCAAGATCAGTCTGGAAGCGCCCAGAAAGGTGATCGGGAAAAATACCATCGACTGTATGAAGAGCGGCATTATTATGGGGCAGGCCGCCTGTATGGACGGGATGATCGAACGGATATGGGAAGAGATGGGACGTCAGATACCGGTCGTGGCGACCGGCGGCCTTGCGGGCTGCATCGTCCCCTATTGTAAAAAAGAGATTATCTATGACAATGAGTTGACGCTGAAGGGGCTGAATATCATTTACCGGAAAAATATGGAGCCTACAGCCTGAACCTGGGGCGGAAAGGACGGCAGTATGTTACAGGGAAAGCATATCGTGCTTGGCGTAACGGGCAGCATCGCGGCTTATAAGATTGCGTCGCTTGCCAGTATGTTAAAGAAGCGGGGGGCGGACGTTACCGTTATTATGACGTCCAACGCCACCAATTTTATCAATCCTATTACGTTTGAAACTCTGACGGGCAATAAATGTCTGGTCGATACGTTTGACCGGAACTTTCAATACAGCGTGGAACATGTGTCGCTGGCAAAGCAGACGGATGTATTTCTGGTCGCGCCGGCATCCGCGAATGTAATTGCGAAGGCGGCCTGCGGCATTGCGGACGATATGCTGACCACGACGCTTCTGGCCTGCGAATGTCCGAAGATCGTTGCGCCTGCCATGAATACCCGTATGTACAAAAATCCGATTGTGCAGAATAATATCAAAATTCTGCAGAACTACGGAATGGAAGTGATCACGCCCGCCACCGGATATCTGGCCTGCGGCGATACCGGAGAGGGAAAAATGCCGGAACCGGAACTGCTTTTGGAATACATCATCAAAGCGCTGCAGCCCAAAGATATGGAGGGGCTGAAGGTGCTGGTGACAGCGGGACCCACCAGAGAGAAGATTGATCCGGTGCGCTATATCAGCAATCATTCCACCGGAAAAATGGGATATGCCATCGCAAGAGCCGCCATGATGCGCGGCGCCGAGGTGACGCTGGTGAGCGGAAAGACCGCGATCGCGCCGCCCGCAGGCGTGCATACGATAGACGTTGAGTCGGCGCAGGATATGGCGGAGGCCGTGAAGGAATGCGCCGCGAAACAGGATATCATCATTAAAGCGGCTGCGGTGGCGGATTACCGGCCGAAATCTGTTGCGGAGCAGAAGGTGAAGAAAAAAGACGGCGATATGAGCATCGAACTGGAACGCACCGAAGATATTCTGGGATATCTGGGCGCGCATAAACAGCCGGGACAGTTCTTGTGCGGATTTTCCATGGAAACGGAGAATATGATTGCCAATTCCCGGGCAAAGCTGGAACGGAAAAATCTGGATCTGATTGTCGCCAACAATTTAAAACAGCAGGGAGCGGGCTTCGGCACGGATACCAATATCGTAACGCTGCTTTCCAAAGAGGATACAATACAGCTTTCGATCATGAGCAAAGAGGAAGTGGCGGATGAACTGCTGAATTATATTATGAAACAAAAGCCGGGACAAAAATAACCGGAATTGAAAAAAGAAGCGCGGCCGGCATAGCCGGATGATGAAGAAAGCGCGGGATTTCCTGTCAGGGTAAATAAGACAGGAAGTTCCGCGCTTTTTTTGCGGCAGAAACGCTGCGTAAAACGGTTACTCCATCCTCATAAAAAACAGAAAGTTTCACCGGAGACAGCAGCGGCTGTTGGAACAGAGGAGGCGGAAGACGAAGCGGTGTCCGTCACCGGTAAGGCGGAGTTCTGGAACGATAAGTTTGCAGGGATGGATCAGACGGATCTGCACAAAGCGGAGGCTGCCGGAGAAATTGCCCTGCAGGAAGCTGCCGATAATGAAGCGGTCAATCTGTGCGATAATTTCGGAGGAGGAGATCCGGGATGGTATATCGGATTAAGGCATCGTGAATCATCCGAAATACGGCAGGATTTATGCCTATGAAACGGATGGATTTGGAAACTACAATCTGATGGACGACGCAAATTCCCTCAGCCTTCCGGCAATATGCCCTATCTGGGGTATTGCCGGAAGGAGGATCCGCTTTATCAAAATACGAGAAAATTCATTCTTTCATCGGATAATCCCTATTATTTTTGCGGGAACTATGCAAAAGGCGTGGGGAGTCCCCATACGCCGCCAGGTTATGTGTGGCATATCGGCATTGTGATGCCTGCATAAATAGATTATTGCCGCGAATAATATGTATGTGCGCAAGCAATATGTCAATAACTTTTGAAAATGTCACTTTTTAAGATGGAAATTCACTTGAAAAAA
>JAUNGC010000024.1 GCA_030524745.1 Eubacteriales bacterium
CTTGAGGTTCTTTTTTGTTCAATTGGCATTATTTCTGAATTACAGGAATGCTCCTGTCATTTTCTTTCCCCGAATGCTCCCATATATTCTACAGCATATTCATTATTTTCCGCCGCATACAGTGCATTCATTTTTCCAAAACGGCGCACAATAATCAGAAACGGGTTCTGACAAATCCCGCCCATATTCCGAAAAAGGAGACCATTCCATATGACCAACGACCTCTTCACCGAATACTTTCCCGATCTAACCCAATTTCGGGAAAAAACCTTACGCTTCCATCGGGGAGAACTTTCCGTCGCCGAATACAAACTTTTTTCCGGCGGCTTCGGCAGCTACGCCCAGCGCGGCGGCCAAACCCACATGCTCCGCCTGCGCATGGCAGGCGGACGGCTCACGAAAGAACGGCTGAAATTCATCGTCGACACCTGCGAAAAATATTGCGTCGGCAGAATCAAACTCACCTCCTGCCAGTCCGTACAGTTGCATGATTTAAAAGCGGACGAACTTTGCAACATCATGGAAGCCGCCTGGCGGGCGGGCATGATCTCCCGGGGAGGCGGCGGAGACTTTCCCCGCAACGTCATGGCCTCCCCTTTATCCGGCGTCTCGTTGTCTGAGAATTTCGACGTGATGCCCTATGCGGAAGCGGCGGGCGAATATCTCATGGGCTTTATCAAAGCGGTCCGATTTCCCCGCAAACTGAAAGTCTGCTTTTCTTCCTCCCCCGCAAACGAGCCCCACGCCACCTTCCGCGACCTGGGCTTTGCCGCCAATCCCGACCATACCTTCGACGTCTACGCCGCCGGGGGCCTGGGCGTCAAACCGCGTCTCGGCGTCCGCATGGCGCAGGGCGTTTCTCCCGCAGACGTTCTCTACCACATCAAAGCCATGGTGGACACCTTCACCGCTTACGGCGACTACGAAAACCGGGCAAAATCCAGAAGCCGCTTTTTACAGGACACGCTGGGGCAGGAAGGGCTGATACAGGCTTATCAGGAAAAACTCTCCGAAGCGCTGTCCGTCGAACGCCTGACGCTTTCCATTCCCCAACATTCTGTCACAAAAAAAGGAAACGGACGGACCACTTCCCATAAGCGCATCCTTCCACAAAAACAGCCCGGCCTTTATGCCGTATCCTATCAGCCCATCGGCGGCTTTCTCTCTCCCATAAAGGCCGCGCAGCTTTGCCGCGCCATCGCGCCCATGGAAGAGGTGGAAATCCGTCTCACACCCGAAGGCGGGCTTTATCTGATCAACTGCGATGCCGCCGAAGCCGACCTGCTGTTAAAAATCACGGACGACGGTGCGCAAACGCGCTTTGAAACCTCCACCGCCTGCGTCGGCGCGGATACCTGTCAGGTGGGAATCGGCCATTCCCAGGCATTGCTCAGCGACTGTATCGCTGCCGTCCGCCGGGAAAACTTTGCAGACGGCGTCCTTCCCAGGATTCACATTTCCGGCTGTCCCTCTTCCTGCGCCGCCCACCAGACCGCCGCCATCGGCTTTCGGGGCGGCATGAAGCAAACGCCCGCCGGACCCAAACCCGCCTTCGCCGTCTTCACCGGCGGCAGCAGCCTGCAGGGACAGGAAACAATCGCCGAAACCGGCCGCCTCATCGCCGCCGCCGACATTCCGCGCTTCCTTACAGACCTTGGCCGCATGATCGCCGCCCAAAACACCACCTACGAAAAATGGCTCCCCCAACACAAAGATGCATTGCAGGACCTGATCAACAAATACGCGTAGACGCATGATTCTATGCCCGGGCATCGCCAAACCCCTCCGTATTTTTGCGGCTGTAAGGCTCGATTGCCCGACAACCTGCCTCCCCCGGGGCACACAGCCTGCCGGGCAATCACCCCCTTATCCGCCGATCTGACTCAGGATGTAGGGATCCTTTATTTTTTTATCCTGCGCAAAGAGCAGAATCTTCGACATGATCTCCGCCGTTTTGGGATCCTCATCCAGAAACGGCAAAAAGATTTTTCCTCTGGACTGGCTGTGCACCGGCAGCACATTGATCTGATGCCCGCCGAGTTGATGAATCACGCCGCTGCCCAGATGGATGCTATATCGCGCCCTGCTGCCCTCGATGATGGCATGACTTTTCTCAAAGGTGACATTTTTCAGCCCGAACAGTTCCACATTAAACTGCGCGATCACCCTGCGCATTTCCACTGTGGAATGGCTGGTCTCCGGGTCCACGCCGCCCGCATGAGCGACGCTGACCGCCAGATCCACATCCCGCATCACCTCGGAATAAATGATGTCCGGCACCTCCCGGATTTTCATCTGCCGAAAGGTCTTGCGGTCATAGAACACCACATATTCCAGCGTCGGCGCTTCCACGTCCGCAGGTGAAAACCAGTCCGCCAGCGCATAAATTCCCGCAATAATATTTTCTTTATAATAAATCTTCTGCAAGCCCTCTTCCACATCCGCGATCCAGCGGCGTCCTTTTAAGCATGCCGCCGTTTTCTGGGGCTGAATCTGATTTCCCGCAAACATCAGGGAAACCTCTTTCTCCTGTTCCTCCGAAAGCTTCACATACAACTCCCGGAACACCTGCTTGAAGGGCTGACGGACATTTTCTCTTTGGCACAGATCGAAGAAATACCGCTGGAACGCGGGCCATTTGCCGGACCGGTACAGATCCCAGGGATGCGCCACCCGAAGAAGCGCGCCCTCGTCCAGTTCCTTCTCCGCCGGCACACCGTCAGCCTGCTGCGCTGGCTCTGTCAGTCCGCTTTTTGTCAGCAGGCCGATCCCCTGATCACAGACCCAGACCAGTCTTTCCAGAATCGCTTTTGCCACCGGATTTTCACACAGCTTCCGCAGTTCTCCGAAAGAATAGGCTTCGCTTTCTTCCATGCCCTGCTCAAACATTTTCACCGTTCTGGAATACTGCTGTTTCAGCTTCTTTTTAAATTCGGAAATCGCCAGAACCTCTTCGTTTTTCTTCAGCGCCGCGGGCACGGCCTTCTGCTTTTTGCTGCCTTTTGCAATCTCCAGCCCGGCGCTGCCCGACGCGTCGATCACAATTTTAAAGCAATACTCTCCGACCGTAATTCCTTCCAGATAATGCGCGTTCGCTTTTACCAACTGCGTTTCCATGGCGAGGGTCAGCCGGGTCACATCCGAATAGCCCGCTGCGGTGGCCAGATTTTTCATCGCCATTTCCACCGCGCGCCCCTCGCTGGAGCGCCGCTGCGCGCCGAACTGCCTGCTTTCCTTTAAGAATTTCTGCAAAAACTCATACCGGCGCAGAATATCTTCCGTCCCCTTCACGGGCACGACGCCGTAACTCATGAGCGTGTCCTTATTTCTTTTCTCAGCAATGGCTTCTTCCAGTTGGTCAAGACCGACCCTCTCCAGCGCCGCGTCCGCATATTTTCTGGCTCTGGAATGCTTGCTTCCGTCCGAAATATACTTCGCCGCGTTGTAAAGCCTGTGAAAACGCGCTTCCCCAAGTTCCCGGTAGGCGTCCCAAAACCAGTCCACATCAAAGGCGCCGTCGTTTAACTCCTCCTTTGTCAGCGGCGTATATTTTGCGATCATCGCCGCCTTCCGGTCGTCAAAGCGCTCATTCATATGGGCCATAAAATAATAACAGCCGGACTTCAATCCGTTCCAGCCCAGATATCCTTCCACGATATCCAGCCACTGCGGCGCATACATCGCCGTCTCGATCAGCCGCTCCTCCCGGATGCCGCTGCCCTTTAACAATTCGGCCAGCCTTTCGGAAGAGTCTTCCTTATCCGGCCAGCAAGCCTGCAGCAAATGACTTAAGCATTCCCGTTTTCCGTCTGAACGCCCGTAAAAGCCATAATAAGTTTTCCGGTCCAGGGAATCTTTTCCCAGCGCCGTCAAAATGGCGATCAGCCGCTTTCCCCCGTAAATTCTCCGGATCGCGCAGATGCTGTCCGAAAAAACGGTGGGCGAATCGCCGCGCTTTAATTCCACATCCAGTATCGTGTCCACAATCCGTAAATAGAAATCGGTTCCCGCTTTAAAAACAGGGCTTTCCGGATCAACCTCTCCATCCGTCAAAAACGCCCTGTACTGCGTTTTTTCATACGGAAACAGCTTTTCCTTCATCAAAATACCGAGCTGGTTTACCGCAGCCCGCAGGCCAATCACATCAAAAGCGGCATGATAAACGCTGTCCGCTTCGATCAGGCCCAGCGTATAAGCTTTCGCATAATCCGCCATGGTCAGCTTTGTCTCGCTGCCGGTTCCTCCATAAACGGCATAAGTGACGCCGGTCCTGTTTTTTTGCCCGCCGCAAAAGCCAAACCTCTGATCCAGCCGGCAGTAAAGCCAGAACATTTCTTCAAATTCCCGGTCGTCCTTCCATTTTGCAACAGCATCCACCAGCTTATTCACTTTTGACGGGTACAGAAAAGAACGTTTCGGTTCCGACCTGCCGCTGTAGGTCCCCCGGGCCGTCTGATACCAGAGCGCCTCGTTTGGCATTTCCTGCGTGATATATAAAATCGCCTGTTTTGCGACATTTTCCGGAACGGGTTCCGGTTCCATGCTGCGCATAATTTCCAGCACCGTCAGAAGCGTGCTTCCCCAGAGTCCGTTCTGCGCATATTTGCGGTCCGGCAGAGCATACCCTGACAAATCGGAAAACAGCTTCTTTTCATAGACTGCATAGAGCGCAACGTTCTCGATGCTCTGCGGCTGCATGCCCGGCAGGACCGCGAAATACAGATTCCATAAGACCTGCGGCGTTTTGATCCAGGTATCATAAAACTCCCGCCACAATTCGGGAAAAGGGTAACATTCATAAAGAGGCTTTGTGCCGTCCTCTCTCTGCACGCGGCGCAGGCCGTTGCACAGCAGACACTCCTCGCCCCCCAGATCCCGATATTCCCGCCTGCCGTTGGCGTCCAGAAAGGCGTTGAGCGCATTGAAAATACGGTCCAACTCTTTCTTCGTCAGGCAGAAGAACTCCTGCACCGTCTTAAGATCAGCCTTCTCCTCCGGAACCTTCATGCTGACTGACGGATCATACAGGCCAAAGCCTTTTTTCTGCACGATTTCATCCGCGCTGCCGCTGCCCCTGATCTCGTCAATCAGAATTTTTTCCTTGGGCGTGGGCGCGCTCATTGCCGCCAGCAGGTCCGAAATCTGCTTATCCCATTTTCCTTCGGCGCCCTCTTTTTTCACGCTGCGCAAAAGATCCAGCGCTCCAAGATGCATTTCCTCTGATTTTTCCGAAAGCAGACGTCCCGCGCTTTCCAGAAGCTGCGCTTTTTCCTGTTTTCCCAGAAGCGTCAGCACGTTTTTGCGGATACCGCCGTCCTTATATTTCAAAAATCCTTCCAGTTTCCGGTATTCCTCCCCGGTCAGTTCCAGCTTATCTGCGATTTCATAAGCGGCCTTGCGGGACATGGTTTCCCGGTCCGCCACATAACCGATCAGACAATCCCTCTGTTTTTTAGTCGAAGGATTTTCCAGCAGCATGCCTACATACTGGCTGCGGCTGCTGTAGGTGCTTCCGTCGTTTCCTTCCCCGATTTCGGAGAGTTCCGGGCAGATTCTGTCAATCAGCGCGTCATCCTGGAGCGCATAAGCCAGAACCGCCATGCGGATGACCAGCGCGCCCTTCGTCAGAACGGTGCTGTACCACGGAAAAATACAGGGAGAAAATACCAGTTTTTTCTTCGGCATGGACCGATACATTCCCATCAGGAGTTCAAAATGGCGGTAAGCTTCTTCCCGGCTCATGTAAAGATCGTTTACAACAATCCGCCAGTATACTCCTTTTTCCCGTTTCATGTCCGCCGCCTTCCAGACCAGCGAAGAAAAGCCCTGCATATAGGTCGGCAGAAACGCCGCCGCCATTTCAAAGTCGTCCGGACAGGCCTCCAGCATTTTTTTCGCCGTCACCGACGCAAAATATCCGTTTCCCAGCCCTATGTTAAAATAGGACATAGTCAGCTTCTGGTTTCTGCTGCCGTCTTTTATATAGCCCTCCATGACCTCCAGCGCATCCTGAACATTCCATGCGCCCAACGCCCATAAGCCGATCATGATATGGACAGAGTCGTTGCTTTTGGTCATCGCATATGCCTGCCCGCGGTCATGCGCCGCCTGCACAATATCCGCAAACACCTTCTCCGTAATCCGGTCCACATGCTCGATGCCGCAGACCCCGGTCCAGGTCGCCACCGCCCTCTTCACCGCAGAAAAACGAAGCAGATCATTTTCCCGGATCGTATCGATGATCCGAAGGAAGGCTTCCATACAGCCGCAGTCCGCATTTTCACAGATGGCCTGCCGCACGCCCTCCTGCAGCCGCGCCGCCAGCAAAAAATCGCACAGCATCTGATGCATCTGTCCGTCCGAACTTTTTACAATCGCCCGGATGATATCCGTCGTCACCACCGCCGTATTGTTCTCTGAAAAAATAATCTCCCGGATGGCCCGGCGCACTTCCTCATCCCCCGCGTCGATCCGGGCCGCAAGGCAATCGTCAAAGTAATACATGCGCATCGGTGTATAGGCTGTCTTCTTATAATCCAGAAGTTCTCCGGGCAGTTCATTTTTCAGATAATCCGCCATGGAAACATGATAAATGCCAAAGGCGCGGTAGGTCTGCAAAAGCAAAAATACCTGCACCATGAACGGCCTGTAGGAGGGACTGCGCATGCTTCTGCGCCACATCCCCGCCGCATACTGAAACTGATTGTATTTGTCGATGATCGTATAAAAATCATCCTGCCATTGTTTCGGTACACAACACTTCACAAGCTGCCCGTAATACTTTTTCATATATGCAGAAGGTTTCATCGTTCCATCGAAGCGCCATGCAGCCTGATACAGCGCCTTCTCCCGGTTTGTCTGCCATTCAGACCAGTCCTTCATTTCCTCCAGGATCTTTTTCTGCTCCGCCGTCAGCAAAAGAAGCGTCAGCCGATTTTCTTTCTTCCACGCCTCTTCATACTCTTCCGCCAGTTTCTTTCTGGTGTTCCAGTTGTATTCCATGCTATTCCTCACCTCTTTCCTTTCACCACATTCTGCCCGCCAGCATCGTCAGCCGGACAAAGGTGACTTCGCTGTTCTCTTTTATTGTCAAAGGGTCTTCCGGTTTTTCCAGCCGTACCCCATCCACAAACGCCGCAACGATACCGTCTTCAAAGCATTGCAGCGCATTTTCAACCGCTTCCTTCTCTTGCACGCTCTCTGTCCCATAGTTTACGCCGAACGCAATTTTCCCCGCTGCCGCCCTGTCTTCCAGCTCCGCTCCGGAAAACACCTGCAGAATATCCGTCCCCGCTTCCCGCCGGCTGTTATAATCCGCGACGCAAAGCTTCACCGTCTCTTCCAGCAGTTCTTTGACCGTTGCCGGACATTTCGGGTATTCATAAACGACCTGACGAATGCCGCTTTTCTTTCCGGAAACGCTCTTTTTGTTCACTTTAATCTTCATGCCCCGCCTCGCTTATCTCCATTTCGTAAAATATACACATCCTGCCGTCCGTTTCCGCAACGTTATCCACAGTAAATCCCAGTTTTTCACACAGCCGCCGGGATTTGAAATTATCCTGATCCACCACGGCGCGAACCCGGTCAAGTTCCAGTTCTTCTTTCGCATATTGAAGCACTGCCCGGCACGCCTCCTGTGCATATCCCTTCCGCCTGTATGGGGACGCAATGGCAAATCCCAGTTCCGGCGTTTCAAAGCCGTCCCGCATTTGCAGACCTGCCATGCCCACCGGCCTGCCGCTTTCCTTCTCCACTACTAGCCAGATGCCGAATCCGTAAAAACCGTACACGTTGTGCCGGTATGCCGCCAGCTTTTGTCGTTCCGTTTCCCAATCATGACTCAATCCGCCCAGAAACCGGGCCGCCTCTTCGTCTCTCTGCATTTCATATAAAAAATCCAGGTCCGCTTCCGTCATTTCGCGCAAAACAAGCCGGGGCGTCTCGCAAATATGCCAGGGCAGATTGCGGCTACGCCGCCACACCCGCCGTAAAAATTCTTCCGGTAGCCAGTCAGGCAGTCCCGTCTCTTCGGCCGCTGCAAGCTGCGCTTTCCAACCGGGCGCTCCCTCCGGCAAAACCGCCGCGCTTCCATCCCTGTCTTCATCCGCGTTTTTGTCCTGCGGCGTCTCTGCGCACCATTCCACGCCGCCGCAGAAGTCATTTTTATTTTCCGGAGTGATCAGATAGACGACGCATGCCCCGTCTTTTGCAAGCGCTTCCGCTTTTTGCGCGCTGTCCGTCAGCCAGACCTGCGCGCCATCCTGTTTTAACTCCCATTTTTTTATGAAAGTTTTGTTATTTTTCAAACCGAATCCTTTACGCCTTCCCACTTTTCCAGTACAATAGTAACTGTTCCGGCCAGGCATCCATGCGCGTTTTATCTGATACGCTGCAGGAATCATGCCGCCGGATGACTTTATCATAATACAATTTAAATAAGAAAGGAAGTTCTTATTATGGCACAGAATCCGATTGTTACAATAACCATGGAAAACGGCGGCATAATCAAAGCGGAACTTTATCCCGAAATCGCTCCCGAATCCGTCAACAACTTCATCAGTCTGATTCAGAAAAATTTTTACGACGGCGTTATTTTCCACCGCGTCATCAAAGGCTTCATGATTCAGGGCGGCGATCCTGAAGGCACCGGTATGGGCGGCCCCGGCTACTGCATCAAGGGGGAATTTTCCTCCAACGGTTTTCCCAATAACTTAAAACACACCGCAGGCGTTCTTTCCATGGCCCGCACGATGATTCCCGACTCCGCAGGCAGCCAGTTTTTCATCATGCACAAGGACTCCCCGCATCTGGACGGCGAATATGCAGCCTTCGGCAAAGTAATCGAAGGAATCGAGGTTGTGAACGCGATTGCTGAAACGAAAACCGACTGGTCCGACAGACCCAGAGAAGAGCAGAAAATTAAGACCATGACAGTGGAAACATTCGGCGTAGATTATCCCGAACCGCAGAAGCTGAAAGAAAGATAAACACCTATATAGCGTAAGGGCTGGATCATTTCGTTCCAGCCCTTTTTCCTATTATTTTCCATTTTTTATGAAGCTGCAGGCGCACCGCTGCACAGCAGCATTTCTCCTTTTTTTCAAATACGGCGCACCTCTCCCGTCGTGCCGTTGACAAATACCCTGTCTCCATCCTTCAACTGTGTTGTCGCGCATCCGGCGGCAAGGACCGCCGGAATATGATATTCTCTTGCCACGATTGCGGCATGGGACAATACTCCGCCGGTATCGGAAACCACCGCCGCCGCCAAAGTAAACAGGGGCGTCCATTCCGGATCTGTATAACGGCAGACAAGAATGTCCCCCTTTTTCAATTTGTGAAACTCAGCCGGACTTGTCACGATGCAGACTTCTCCGATGGCTTCCCCCGCGCTTCCGCTGATCCCTTTAAGACCGTCTTCATCTCCTTTGAGGGCTTCCCACTGCTGCCTGCGCCAATATTCCTCTACCGTAGGGCGCAGATTCCTGCGTCTGCCGATCAAATCGAGTTCCTCCGAAAGCAAGGCGCCCCGTTTCATGGCAGTTTGCAGTTCATCCCAGAAAAGATATAAAAGTTCCTGCGTTGTCACCCCGAACAGTTCCGCCGTGCGCTTTAAAATTTTTCTGCAGGCAAAAAAGAAGGTTTCCCACAGGTACTGCGTTTCTTCCCGGAACACATGATAAAACCGGTAATATTCCACCCGCCGCAAAACTTCTCTTTTTTGTTTTTCCTTCAGTCCGGCTGTCATTTTCCCAAGAAGGTCCTGATGATACGCCTCCCCTTCCGCAAGGGACATTTCCTTCTCCCTCTCTGATGACAAAAGGGGCTTTACCACCTGTAAAAACCGGTCCTTATCCTCTTCCCATGCCCGCCCTCTGAAGCAATAACAATTGAAATCGGATTTATAACCATGTTTTCCGAAAAACTCCCCAAACCACTCCCGGGTTTTCGGAAACTGTTCCGTGATCTCCTCATAGCTTTTCCCCGAAAGTACGGCATCCTTTATGGGATGGTCCGATTTGATTTTCTCCGCCAAAGCCGCCAGATCCCGGTTGATATCAGCGGTTTTATAAGATAATCCCGACAGCAGATTATAGGCCGTAAGATTTTCGTCCGTCCTTTTCAAATATTTCTCAAGTTCCCGGTTCATCATAAATCCCGGAAAAACCGCATCGTAAAACCTGGCGTAAGCCGTATCGGTAATCAATTGACGCAGCTTCGTGAGCGCATCCAGGCATTCCGGCATCTCCATATGAGAACAGTCCAATCCGGCAAACCTGTCCGCTTTTGGTTTGGCCTCTTCCAGCGCGGCCTTTGCCTTTCTGACATTCTCCGGATGATTTTTCATGTCCTTCAGCATGGCGGGAAGATGCAGGATGTTCTTTCCCAATTTGATTTTCTCCGTGGGCAACGACATGAACCCGTTTCTGTCAATGCCGCAGTCATTATCCACCAAAATACCGCCCTCCGCAAAAATGACAGCCTTCTGCTTTCCGAGAATCATGGAAAAATCATAATCCAGAGGATCATAGGAAAAAGGTTCCTTTTCCAGCATAAACAACAGCGCCGCTTTCATTTTTTTGTTGACCGGCCGGATGGGCGGCATCAACGCTTCCTCAAAAGCCTTCTCCGCTTTCGCTGTAATTGCTCTGGCCTGCAGGATGTAAAGCTCGTTTCCCGCAAACGCCCATTCTATATCCATGGGTGCCTGATAGTGGGCTTCAATTTCTGCGCCTTTTCTCACCAGTTTTCTGATCTGATCCGGCGAAAGCGACAGTCTGCTTCTGTCTTTTGCCTCCACCGGCACTGTCACAGTCCGCTTTTCCCCGTAAATCACTTTGGTTTCCTTCGTGCCAACCACCTGCTTTATGACCTGTCCGTCTCTTGAACAGACCAGTTCATCCGGGCTGACCGCCCCCAAAACCACAGATTCTCCAAGCCCATAGGACGCATTGATCAGCATTTCGGACTTTTCCCCGGTCGACGGATTCTGTGTAAAAAGCACTCCGGCGACCTCGCTTTCCACCATGCGCTGAATCACCACTGCCAATGCCACAGGCTGTGAATCGTATCCCTTTTCCTTCCGATAGCTGACCGCCCGCTCTCCCCACAGAGAAGCATAGCAGGCTTTGATGCAGTCCAGGAGCATATCCTCTCCCTGTACATTCAGAAAAGTCTCCTGCTGTCCTGCAAAGCTGGCGTCTTCAAGATCCTCCACCGTTGCAGAGGAGCGCACCGCAACCCTGGCCCCTTCTCCCATACTTCGATAAAACTCCAGTATTTCCGCTTTCACATCTTCGGGAATATCGGCCGCACAGATTGCAGCGCGGATTTGACCGGGCCTGCCGGAAACGTCAATCCCATTGTGCTTCATGAACCGCCGGTATGCCTGCGCCGTCAATACCGCTCCCGGCGGAACCGGAATGCCTGCTCCTGTCATTTCTCCAAGGTTCGCCCCTTTGCCGCCCGCCGTCTCAAGATCCTTTTTGCCGATATTTTGAAATGTCTGAATATACATCTGGAACCTCCGTCAGGATTGAAAAGTGCCTGTCACCTGAAAATAGCGTGCTGTATTTTCATATACAAACGCATAATAAATCTCCGGAAAATACTGCTTTCCGATAATTTCCTCATTCATGAACAAAACTGCTGCCGCTTTCATAAAAGCGCGCAATCCTCCGGTATCCACCGTCACCGTCAGACCATGCGCTTTCCACCAGTCAATCAGCCGGATCAGCAGTTCTTTGATTACCCGGACGCTGTTCTGTTCCAGATTATCGCAATCGCCAAGCAGGATGTTAACCGAATCGCTGATCAGATTGTTAAAAACCAGATTATCCTTCAGGCGGATTCCCGTCGCGTACATTCTCTCTGCCAGAAAATGGACCGGATCCTGCATTTCCTCTTTGTACTGCTCCATGGGACTGTCCATAAACGCTTTTATTTTCTCTGTTATTCTTCTGTTCACACAGTCTATCAGCAGCGCTTCCTTGTTCTCATAAAAAGTATAGAAGCCTCCCTGCGCAATTCCCACAGCCTGTGTCAACTCCCGGACAGATACCTTTTTCAGCCCTTTTTCTTTAAACTGCTTCAAACCCTCGTCCTGAAGTCTTCTGCGGATCGCTTCTTTCTCCTCTTCCGTAAACGCCTTTCCCATATGACCACCTATGAATTTTTTTCTTTTTATTCACAGCTATTGTACGACACATTTTTTTCTATGTCAATAGGCTCTTATTGACATAGGCACCTATCGCTGAGAGCACCCTTTTCTCACCATTTCCAGTTCCTCTAAAACAATGCAGTTAGGGATTCGGTTTTCCTCCACCTGCTTCACACAGTCCTCAAACGCAAACCACCGCACTTCGGAAACCTCTTCTTTTTGCAGCACAAATTCTTCCGGTTCCCTGTCCAGCCAAAGCGCATAGACATTGCTCACCTGATTGTCATGAAACTCCCTGCCGTGAAAAATCCGATCGAACGCAAATATCCGCTGCCCGCAATAGATAAGCTGCTCCGGCTCTGCATCGCAGCCCAGTTCTTCCTTCAGTTCCCGGATTGCAGAAGGAATGAAATCCACCCCGGCGGGAATATGCCCTGCGCTGGATATATCGTAACAGCCGGGATAGGAATCCTTCTCTTCGCTCCGTTTCTGCAATAAAATCTGCAGTTCCCCCTCTTTTTCCCGTACGATCCAGACATGGGAACTCCTGTGCCGGATTCCTTCCGCATGTGCGGTTTCCCGATCTACCGTCTTCCCAGTGGGATTTCCCTTTTCGTCAACAATGTCTAAAAGTTCCATGTTAAGCCGCCTTTCCGAACGCGCTATCCGCTGTTATCATGATCGAGTATAGCACATTTGAAAAGATTCCGCCACCGACGTTCCCGCCGACTATAAGGGATACGTTCGGCACAAAGTCAAGCGTTTCACTTTTTTCCGGAAAATAATTGTATTTTTCATCCGGCTGTGCTACATTAACCGTATCAGACTCAATATTCATGTGCATTCGCAGCACAGAATTGAACGACAATTCTGCACAGATGATCGGTTATATTGATAATCCGTTTTTCTGTATCATCGGCGGCATTTTCGCCGGAAACTCCACATTTTAAATGATGACCATAAATGCTTGTTATCGCTTGCCATTTTGGTTATAATCAGAAAGAAGGTACCCATGAAGAAATGCAAAGCTAAAAGAAACAATGCAGGGAAAAGCATGGCGACGAGAAAGGCTGGTCATTCCCTTCAAAGTCGCCGCCAGCCTACAGTCAACCGGAATCATAAAGACCGTTTATTTCGTTTGATATTCTCAGAAAAGAAAAATCTTCTGCAGCTTTACAACGCTATACGCGGAAGCAATTATGATAACCCCGATGACCTGACCATCACAACGAACGAGGATGTCATTTATCTGGGAATGAAAAATGACGTTTCATTCCTTATCGACGATGTCCTGAACCTTTATGAACATCAGGCAAGTTTTAATCCGAACATGGGCCTGCGGGGATTTTTATATTTGGCAGATTCCTTCCGTAAGTATATAGAATCCAATAGAATCTATATATATGGCAGCAAAGCGGTCAAGCTTCCCGTTCCACAATATGTAGTCTTTTACAACGGCACAAAAGAGGAACCGGACAAGCTGGAAATCCGGCTATCTGATCTATTTGACAAGACCGCTGAAATCCAACCTTGCATTGAGGTAACTGCCATTATGCTCAATATCAACCGGGGACATAACCGCGCATTAATGGACAAATGCAGCATCTTATGGGAATATGCGGAGTTTATTGGACGGATTCGGGAAAATCAGGTAAATTTATCGTTAGAGAACGCTGTCAATGAAGCAATTGAAAGCAGTATTCGGGACGGCATTCTCGCAGGGTTTTTAAAAGCCCACCGCGCGGAGGTAATTGAAGTGGTTTTAACAGAATATGATGAAAAGGGATATATTGAATATGAAAAGCAACTGAGCCGTGAAGAAGGGGAACTAAGCAAACTGGTTCAACTGGTTTGTAAAAAGCTATCCAAAGGCAAGTCTCCCGTACAGATTGCTGAAGATCTGGAAGAGAATTTGAAAACCGTAACCAGAATCTGCGACGTTGCATGCCCCTTTGCGCCCAATTATGACTGCGATCAAATTGTTTCAAAAATAATGGAACAAAACATTTTAAACTGAACGCAGATGTGCCGTAATGATCGTATAACTGTAAGCATTAACCGTAATCACGCAGCCATCTGCAGTTACGTACCAGTTTTTTCCTTTCCTGTTTATCAGCGCGCCGGGACTTTGTATCTTTTCCCGGCACCAGCCGATAACGTCTTCTGTTTCTAAAGAGAGATTTCTCCTGATCCGCCCGATTCCCAGTTCTGTGGAATGCAGTTTATCCAGATTTTGCAGTAACTCATTCCCCTCGCTTTTTCTGATTTCCATATTGCTTCCCCTTCGTGGCGTCCATAATTGCCATGCACTTTTTTTGCTCGGACAGCCGTTATCCATTCTGCGCCTGCCCTCACAGCAGCGGCGCAAACAGCCGCAGAATGCACTGCCAGATCCGCAGCGCCGCCGGTCTGCCGCTCTTATACTGTTCCGTCACTTCCCTGCACACCGGAAAGGTCCGGTCAAAATCCGCTTTTACGTCCCGCACCGCCTCACAGTCATAAAGCAGAACGCCGTTTTCAAAATGGAGATACAGGCTGCGGTAGTCCAGATTGATGGTTCCCACAGTCGCCACCGCGTCATCGCTCACACACTGCTTCGCGTGCAAAAATCCCGGCGTATATTCATAGATGCGCACCCCGTTTCTGACAAGTCCCGCATAATAAGAACGCGTCATCCCATAAACCACTTTTTTATCCGGAATGCCCGGCGTGATAATGCGCACATCCACGCCTCTCTTCGCCGCCAGGCCCAGTTCCCGGTTCATCTCATCGGTGATGATGAGATAAGGGGTTGTGAAATACACATATCTCCTGGCGTTTTTGATGACGTTCATATAGACGTTCTCTCCGGTCTGTTCATCATCCAGAGGGCTGTCCGCATAAGGCGCGGCAAATCCTTTTTCTTTTGCCTGATAAGAGACAGCCGGAAAATATTTTTCATAATCCGTATCCGTTTTTTTGATCGCATTCCACATTTCCAGAAACATGACCGTCAGGCTGCGCACCGCGTCTCCGGTCAGCTTCACGCCGGTATCCTTCCATTGCCCGTAGGGATGCGTCAGATTGAAATATTCATTGGCCAGATTGTATCCTCCGGTAAATCCGACTCTTCCGTCAATCACCGTAATTTTTCTGTGGTCGCGGTTATTCATGAACATATTCAGCACCGGAATCAGCGGATTGAATACCCGGCACAGGATTCCTTCCGCTTCCATCCGCTTGACGAAGTCGTTATTGATGAAACCGATGCTGCCGATATCGTCATAAAACAGGCGTACCTCTACCCCCTGTTTCGCTTTTTCCGCGAGAATTTCCTTCAATCCCCGAAAAGCTTCCGCGTCTTCAATCGCATGATATTCCATGAAGATAAATTTTTCCGCTTTGCGCAGTTCTTCCTTCTGCGCTTCCAGCCCTTCCACCGCCTCGCTGTAATAGACCACATCCGTGTTCTGATAAAAAGGATATTTCCCGTAATCCCGGATATAACGCATCTGGTTGGCAACCGCCAGATCTTTGTCTTCCAGCCGCGCTGCAACTGCCGGATCCT
This sequence comes from Eubacteriales bacterium, assembly GCA_030524745.1. Classification (GTDB taxonomy): domain Bacteria; phylum Bacillota; class Clostridia; order Lachnospirales; family Lachnospiraceae; genus Gallintestinimicrobium. Next base: position 15,711 of record JAUNGC010000024.1, read on the forward strand.
GCACGAGCTTATCCGCCAGTTCGGCGTCGATCCTTTCAAACCGCTTCTGCATTCCCCTGGTCACCTTGGAATGACCGACCAGCAGATACAGACATACGCCCATCACCGGAAACACCAGGATGACCATGATCCACGGCATCTTAAACGCCGCATTGGTGCGCTCCCCATAGAGTTTCAGCACTACGATCAGCGCAAGGATGCTGGTCAGCAGAGAAATCCAGGTGGAATACGCATTCAGTTTTATAAGCAGGAACAAAATCCATGCCATCTGCAGCAGTACGGAAACCGCCACAAAGGCCAATCTTCCAATGCTGTTTTTTACCGACGTTTTTTCTTCTGTACGCATAAATTTCTTACAAAAACCCTTCCTTACGGCAATTTTTCTTTATTCTCCGCGCAATGCGCAAACGGTATTTCACCCTCGTTCTCCCGTTTTCCGTTCACTTCCCGCACCGCTTCCCATATTTCTTCCCGGCGAAGCTGCATTTGGGCTTCCGGCAGATCGACCCGGATCTCATGCAGATCATACGGCCCGTAGCGGAAATGTCCCATCACGGCTCCCCGGATCTGTCCGTCGATCAGCAAATACTGCATGACCTCAGAGCCTTTCTCTTTTCCTTTATATTCTTCCTTAAGATGCCACTCGTCGATCCTCACCAGCGGGTCATTCCGGTGCAGCGCTAAAATTCCCTTCATCGGTTCGAAATCCGCGCCCTGAAGGATTTCTTTGTCTTCCGGTAAAAGCCACCCGTTCTGCCAGCTAACCAGCTTTTCTTCCTGCGCCAGCTTTTCCAGCGCGGCTTTTACATCTTTCTTCGGCAGTCCCAGAAAGTGCCGGGCGTTTTCCGTATTTAAATATACAAAACGGTAGAACAGCCTCGGCAGCACGCATTCCAGCGCCTGCTGACGCGTATACCGGTTCAGATCCGCTTCCGGAAACATCTCTTCAAACAAATACCAGCCACGGTCCCATTCCCCGTCGTTCTGGTCCTCAAATACCAGAAAAGATTCCTGCAGGCGGTGCAGGGCAGGGGTGATCTGCTTGACCAAAAGCCCTGTCATCTCCTTCATCACTTCGATATTCATGGGGCCTTCCCGCTCAATCAGATGCAGCAAAAGATCGCTGTACGGAGCCGGCCGGTAAGGCTTTTGATACAGGCAGGCGAACAGTTCCATCATCCGCGCTTCTACAAATCCAATATTTCCATTCTGAAACCGCCCCTTTACAAGTTCCCGCTTCAACTGGCGTTTTCCGTTCAAAGCCACATCGTCAAAATCCGTGCGGTACACCAGACAGGGCGGCTGTCCGAATCCATGCCAGTGAACGTTCAGTCCCGGCGACAGATCCCTGTATAATTGTTCATATTCTGTTTGATCCGCATGATGTTTCAGACACTGCCGCTGCATCCGCAGCGCAATTATATTTTCCCAATTGAGCATTCCCGTTTCCTCCATTTCTTTTCAATATAACAGAGAAAACATGACAACAGTCCGTCATGTTCTTTGCCGGACCGGAAATGCTCTCCTATCATTTTATCAGTATAACATAAAAAAACTCCCCGTAAAAGGGAGGATGCCAGACAACCTGCTGTTGCCTGGCATTTTATTATGAAAAAGCTATTTAAAAAGTTTGAGTAATTGTCTTATTTTTATTTTCTGCTCTTGCTGTATCTTATGGTTTAAGTATAGAAAAAGAAAGTGTCTAAAGCATGATCCGGGAAAAAACTTTCCGTTAAAGAAATATGAACAAACTATGAACGCGCGTCAGTGACGGTTTCTTTGCCTTTTTCGGCTTTGTGATGCCACCCTTTTTCCGATTATGCGTATAATCCAAAAAGCAATTCCCACCCACAATAGCAGTTTCGTCACCTGGGAATACCCCGAAAGCCACTCCTGTACGATTCCCCAGGACGCGCCCAGCGCCGCTCCCAACGAAACCAGTAATAAATTCCAGGCCGTGCTCCCTGCCACCGTATAAACAAAAAATGTTGTCAGTTCCATTCCCGCCATTCCTGCCGGAATGGAAACCAGGCTGCGGATGATCGGCACGCACCGCCCGAACAGTACGGCCTTCCTTCCCTTTTTTTCAAACCAGACGACTGTTTTCTGCACATCTTCCTTTTTAAATCCCAGTATTTTACACACCTTCGTGTTGAGCGCCCGTTCCAGTTTCTGCATTGTAAAGCAGGCGCCAAGCCTGTAAAGAATCAGCGCTCCCACCGTGGAACCGATCGTGGAGAAAAAGATAACGCCCCAGACGCTCATATTGGTATAGGTGGTCATAAATCCGCCGAAGGGCAGAATGATCTCCGACGGAATCGGCGGAAACAGATTTTCCACCGTAATCAGAAAACAGATTCCCATATAGCCGAAACGGTTCATGACTTCTACCACAAATTCCTGCACGCTGCCATTCCCCTTTTTACGTTTTCATAAGCATTCTATTCCCGGAATTCCATTTCCATGCATCGCTGTCCGCCGTTCGATCAGCTTGAAAATGAGACGTAAAAAGGACCTCCCCTGACGGAAAGATCCTTTTTCCTGTTTGTATTTATCTGCAGTCATTTGTACTGCACAAATGCGTTTTTTCCCGGATCATCAAGCCTTGCCAACAGAACCGAACAGTTCCATCTTCTCTTTTACAGTAGCCTTGATCGCTTCAAAACCGGGTGCTAACAGCTTACGAGGGTCATAGCCCTTGCCCTGCTGATCCTTGCCTTCTTCAATGTACTTTCTGGTAGCTGCTGCGAAGGATAACTGGCACTCTGTATTCACGTTGATCTTCGCAACGCCAAGAGAGATTGCTTTCTTGATCATATCAGCCGGAATGCCTGTGCCGCCGTGAAGAACCAGCGGAAGATCACCGGTAAGCTGCTGGATTGCATCCAGAGTTTCAAAGGAAAGGCCCTTCCAGTTTGCAGGATATTTGCCGTGAATGTTGCCGATGCCTGCTGCCAGGAAGTCAACGCCGAGATCTGCGATTGCCTTGCACTCGTTGGGATCTGCGCATTCGCCCATACCGATAACACCGTCTTCTTCGCCGCCAATGGAACCTACTTCAGCTTCGATGGAAACGCCCTTCTCATGAGCAGCTTTTACCAGTTCTGTTGTCTTCGCAACGTTCTCGTCGATCGGATAGTGAGAACCGTCGAACATAATAGAAGAGAAGCCTGCTTCCAGACATTTGTAGCAGTGTTCATAAGAACCATGATCCAGATGCAGCGCAACCGGAACAGTGATCTTCTGCTCTTCCATCATACCGTTTACCATGCCGACAACAGTCTTGTAACCGCCCATATACTTACCTGCGCCTTCGGATACGCCGAGGATAACAGGGGAGTTAAGTTCCTGAGCTGTTAAAAGAATAGCCTTTGTCCACTCAAGGTTGTTGATGTTGAACTGACCTACAGCATAGTGGCCAGCTTTTGCTTTGTTCAGCATTTCTGTAGCAGATACTAACATGTTATTTACCTCCATATGTGAATATTGTTTTGTCCAACCGCTGTTATTATAACCCATCTCGTTCAAAAAGGAAATACGGCAGCGGTAAAATTTTCATAAAACTCCCTTCTTTATCAGGGCGTACGTCCCTGGCGGGAGACGAATCGTAACCCTTATGAAGATTCAGCGGTCCTCAGCCGTTGCCGGCGTCATAATTTTCAGCGCCTGTTTCCGGTTTTCGATGACCACCTCCGTATGCTTTCCGCCAAACTCTCCGTCCAGCGTCCAGGCAAGTTCCTCATCCGTCTCAAATTTTATACGGGAAGTTTTAAAACAGTACATCTGGGCGGCATCGATATCCCGCATGGTCAGCGCCCCCAGTATCTGGTTAAGATCTTCCAGATTTTTCGGTCTTTTCACCAGCGTCACCTCAAAAACGCCGTCGCTCAGATTTACGAATTTACCGGTAATTCCCCTGAAACCTCCCACAGATGTGGAATTTGTCACCATGCCATATAAAAAATCATCCTCGATCACCGTATCCTGCGTCGTAATTTTCATATGATAAGATTTCACGGCAGCCAGTTTTTTCATGCCCTCCAGAATATACGCCATGTGGCCAAGCACGTTTTTCATCTCCTGACGCGTCTCATAGGAAACGTCCGTAAAAAGGCCGAACGCCGCGATATATACGAATGTGCTGTCATTGAAGGCGCCGACGTCGCAGGCATACAGTTCCCCGCTAACAGCCGCCTCTGCCGCCCGCTTCATGCTTTTGGGAATCCGCAGGCTGTTGGCGAAATCGTTTGTACTGCCCGCCGGAATATAGCCGACCGGAACCTGCGGCGCAGTTTTCATGATTCCCGTCACCACCTCGTCCAGCGTTCCGTCTCCTCCGCTGCATACCACCAGATCATATTTTTTCGCCGCCTCCGCTGCAATTTCTGCCGCTTCGCCCGCATATTGGGTCGGACGGGCCGTCACCTCATAACCCGCTTTTACAAAAATGTCTATAATATCGAGCAGATGATTCCGGATCTGCCCCTTTCCCGCCTTCGGATTAAAAATAAAAAGCAGTCGCTTTTCTTCCATCGCTGCTGCCTCCCGTCTTATTGCCGCAACAGTTCAGCCTTCGGCTGAACTGTTATGACTTTCGTTATATATAGCTGAGGGGACATCACGTTCCCACAATGTCCCCTCCATCCATTCTCAATTTCTGCCGCACAGATAATCTGCCATATCCGCAACCGCTTCTTCTTCATCCGGGCCGTCTGCAATCACAGTTACCATTTCACCACTGTCAAGGCCAAGACTCATCATACCCATAATGCTCTTCGCATTCACCTTTTTTCCTTCCGCCTCCAGGTACACGGAACTGCTATGCTTACTCGCCACCTGTACAAGCATCGCTACCGGTCTGGCTTCAAGACCCTGTTCCAGTTTAATCGTCACAGCTTTTTGTTTCATAATTCTCCTCCTTTTATGACCTCATGCTGTCTGCCAACTCGCACAACTTTCGCAAACGGTGATTTACGCCCGACTTGCCGACAGGCGGATCCAGATATGCGCCCAGCTCCTTCAGCGGAGCGTCCGGATGCTCCAGCCTCACCTCAGCCATCTGGCGTAAACTTTCCGGTAAGTTCTCAAAACCATATTTTTCCTGCAAAAACAGAATATCTTCCGTCTGTCTTGCCGCTGCGGTCACCGTCTTGGCAATATTGGCAGTCTCGCAGTTCACACGGCGGTTAACGGTATTACGCACATCTCTGACGACGCGGGAATTTTCGAATTCCATCAGCGCCACATGCGCTTCTGTCACATTCAGGAAATCCGAAATGCCGGATCCTTCCTTCACATAAACTACAAAATATTTTTTTCTCTGCACAATCCGCCCTTCAATCTCAAATCCAGACAGAAGTTCGCAGATCTGCTCTGCCTGCCGCTCATTGCTGCAGACAATCTCCAGATGGTAACCCTTCTCCGGGTCGCTCATGGATCCAGCAGACAAAAACGCCCCTCGCAGAAAAGCCCTCTGACAGCAGGCGTTCTTCACCACCATCCGGTTGACCGGTTCCCGCAATCCGCCCGGAAAATCCCCGCCGCTGTGACAAAAATTCCCGTCGCTGTCCAGAAATTTAGTCCCCTGCAGAATTTTTTTCGCCTGTTCCTGATCCCTGATCCTGAGAATCCAGGCTCCGGTCTGACCTTCCTGACTGAGTTGCGTTTCCGTACTCATCTTAAACGTTTTCTGCAATAATGTAAAGCATTTTCTGACAACGAGGGCGTTTTCTGCCTTTATTTGTAAAAAATTGCCACTTTCCAGGCTTCCTATGCTGCCGCAAAAGTGCAAAATCGCCGCAAGTTCAGCCAACTGGCAATGCCTTGCCGTACTCACATGTCTATACAGTTCTTCTTTTATTTTTGTTGAAAATGACATAATCCTATCCTTTAAGGAGGCTATATATCCCTGTGGTTCAAAATCACGCCATAACCGGCATTCTGCCGCTTGAGTCTTCCGTAAAGTTCATTCGCCAAAGTAACGCTCCTGTGCTTTCCTCCGGTACATCCGATCGCAATGACGAGTTGGTATTTTCCTTCCTTCACATAATTCGGAATCAGAAATTGCAGCATATCCGTCAGCTTGTCCAGAAAAACGCCGGCTTCCGAAAATCCCATCACATAGTCCTGCACGCCCCGATCATTGCCCGTAAGATATTTTAACTCGTCAATATAAAACGGATTCGGCAGAAAACGCACGTCAAAAACCAGATCGGCGTCAGCCGGAATGCCATTCTTAAATCCAAAAGAAAGTATATTGACCATGAGGCTGTTATATTCCTCATTCCGCACAAAAATCCGGTCCAGTTCTTCCTTCAGTTCCCTTGTGAGAAGCTTAGAGGTGTCGATCACATAATCCGCTTCTTTTTTGATCTGCTTTAAGACGCTGCGTTCCTTCTCAATTCCCTCTTCCACGCGGCTCTGCTCCGGCGTACACAAAGGATGCATGCGGCGGCTTTCCTTATAGCGCTTCAGCAGCACCGCATCGGACGCGTCCATGAAAAGCACTTCAAATACGAGGCCGTTTTGACGCATCGTCCGGAGAATCTTCAAAGTCTGTGCGAAAGACTGGTCTGTCCGCACGTCGATTCCCAGCGCCGCCTTTGAAATTTCCGTGTTTGGCGTGGATAACAATTCCACAAATTTATCAATGAGCGGAACCGGAAGGTTGTCCACGCAATAAAATCCCATATCTTCCAAAAGGCGCATGGCGGTGCTTTTTCCGCCGCCGCTCATACCGGTCACAATCACAAATCTCATCCTGAAAAGTCTCCCAAAAAAATCACTTCCGGTTCCAGAGTGACTCCAAATTTATCCTGCACGGTTTCCACAGTTTCCCGAATTAATCTTGCGACGTCCGCCGCGGTCGCATTTCCTTTGTTGATGATGAAACCGCAATGTTTTTCTGATATCTGGGCGCCGCCGCAGCTTTTTCCCCGAAGTCCCGCATCCATAATCAGCTTGCCTGCAAAATACCCTTCCGGCCGTTTGAACGTGCTGCCCGCGCTGGGATATTCCAGCGGCTGTTTTTCCCTCCGCTTTCCGGCGAGTTCCTGCATCAGGCGCGCTATGTCTTCCCGGTCTCCTCTTTTCAGCTTCATCTCCGCGCTCAATACCACGTAGGGCCGGTTTTTGATCGCGCTGGTACGATAGCCAAACTCCATCGTCTCCCGGTCAAGTTGCAGGATTTCCCCATCCATTCCCATGACTTCCACGGAATTCACGATCTGAGCCATTTCTCCGCCGTAAGCGCCTGCGTTCATCCGCACCGCGCCTCCCAGCGTTCCGGGAATTCCCGCTGCAAATTCAAGTCCGGTCAGGCCTTCCTGCTGCGCCGCCTGCGCCGCGGCAGCCAGAATCGCTCCCGCTCCCGCAATCAGTCTGTCCTGGTTTACCCTGATCTGTTTAAAGTCCTCTCCCAACCGGACAATCACGCCGCGGTAACCTTTGTCCGATACGAGAAGATTGCTGCCGTTTCCGACAACAAAAAAATCCCAGCCCGTTTTTTGCAGATAGGAAAACACCTTCGCCAGTTGTTCCCGCGTGTCCACCGTAATAAAACACGCTGCCGGTCCGCCGACCCGGAAAGTCGTATGCCGTTCCATTGGCTCTTCCATCAAAATATGATCTTCCGGAAGAATTGTTCTGAAAAATTCTTCTAATGCTTTGCTCACACTCTCTCACCAGGTCCTTTTTTACTGCTTTCTGCCTGCTACTTATCCTATGCAGGCTGACGGCGGATTATGCTGTCCTGATGCATCATGCAAAGGACTTTCCACAATCCGCCGCTTCTATTTCTTCTTCGCTTTTTACTTCAATACCATTCTGGCCGCGCCGTAGATGCCCGCGTCATTTCCCAGCTTCGCCAGCGTAAACAATGCGCCGCGGCAGCCTGTAAATGCATATTTCTGATAATTTTTCTGGATATAGTCAATCAGAATATCGCCCGCTTTGGAAACGCCACCGCCGATTACAAACACTTCCGGATTGACCACGCAGGCCACCGAAGCCAAAGCCTTACCCAGAATCCATCCGAAGTCCTCCGCCACTTCCATCGCCAGCGGATCGGCCTTCTTCGCCGCATCCCACACATCTTTGGCCGTCACTTCCGTATCGCGCAGCGCGCTCGGCCTGTCGCTTTCCGCCAGCTTTTCTTTCGCCAGCCGCACCACGCCGGTTGCGGATACATACTGCTCCAGGCAGCCGTGATTGCCGCAGTTGCAGGCAATTTCTTCTTTATCATTCACATGCATATGTCCGATCTCGCCGCCGGCGCCGGTTGCGCCGGGAAGAATTCTGCTCCCCACAATGATGCCGCCGCCAACGCCGGTTCCCAGCGTCACCATCACGACGTTCTCATAGCCGCGCGCGCCGCCCTGCCACATTTCTCCCAGAGCCGCCACGTTAGCGTCATTTCCCGCTTCAACAGGTACGTTCAGCAATGTCTGCAATTCCTTTTTGATGCTGAACGTCCCCCAGCCCAGATTCACCGCGCCGTATACGGTTCCTTCGGAATCGATGGGGCCCGGCGCGCCGATTCCAACGCCTACCACTTCATCTCTTGCCATCTCACGTTCATCCATCATTTTCTGGATACTTCTGGCAATATCAGGCAAAATGGCCTTTCCGCCGTCCTCTGTAACGGTAGGAATCTCCCATTTTTCCAAAAGATCTCCCTCTGTGCTGAACAGCCCCAGCTTCACTGTAGTTCCGCCCACATCCACGCCAAAACAATACTTGCTCATGTTTTATTTCCTCCCAGATATATTTTTCCTGTAACGGTTCAGCGCCCCGAACCATTCCTTTTTAATCGTCGGTCTCTTCTCTCCTGCGCGCCAGAGAATTCTGAACGCGGGTGTACAATTCCTGTGCGGCGTTATAGCCCATCTTCTTCTGACGGTGATTTACCGCTGCAGACTCACAGATAATTGCCAGATTCCGTCCGGGTCTGATCGGAATATTATGGCAAACAACTTTGTTGCCGAGGTAGTCCGTATATTCCTCTTCCAGACCAAGCCTGTCGTACTCTTTATCCTTATCCCAGTCCTCCAGCCGAATGACCAGATCAATATTTGCCGTCTCCCTTACGCAGGATGCGCCGAACAGCGCCTTTACATCGATGATGCCAATACCGCGCAGTTCGATGAAGTGCTTGGTAATATCCGGAGCCGTACCCACCAGCGAATTCTCGCTCACCTTTCTGATCTCCACGACGTCGTCCGTCACCAGACGGTGTCCTCTCTTAATCAGTTCCAGCGCCGCTTCTGATTTACCGATTCCGCTCTCTCCTGTGATGAGCACGCCTTCTCCGTATACATCCACCAAAACGCCATGTACAGATATGCAGGGAGCCAGTTCCACATTCAGCCAGCGAATAATCTCCGCCGTGAAAGAACTGGTAGCCTTCTTCGTCATCAGGAGCGGAACTCCTTTCTCAATCGCAATCTTCCGGAACAATTCATCGGGATGCAGTTCCCGGCAAAACACCAGACAGGGAATCGGATGAGAGAGAAGTTCTTCCAAAACCTTACGTTCCTGCTCTTCCGACATACTTCCGATATAGGAATACTCCACAAATCCGATAATTTGCAGGCGGGTCGCTTCAAAATGTTCAAAATATCCCGCCATCTGCAATGCAGGCCTGTTAATGTCCGGCTGCGTGATCCGGATCCCCTTCACCTCAATTTCCGGCGTCAGGTTTTCCAGTTTCATCTTATCAATGACTTTCGTCAGGCTGATGCTCGCCATAACCCCTCTCCTTCTTCCCAAATATTTTCAAGTTCTGTTTTGGCTTATATTTTATCATAATTTGTTTTCTGCGACAATCCCTCTTGCGGTTTATGGAAAAAATCATATATTTCCTGTGCGATGTGCGCCGGAATTCCTGTATTTTCACATAACTGCTCCACTGTCGCGCCGCGCACTTCATCGATGGAGGAAAAGCCGCGCATGAGCGCCTTCCTCCGGGCCGGTCCGATGCCCGGAATCTCATCCAGCACGCTCTTCACCTGCCCTTTCCCGCGCAGCAGGCGGTGATATTCGATGGCAAAGCGGTGTGCTTCATCCTGTATCCGGGTGATCAGTTTAAAGCTTTCAGAACTTTTATCGATGGGAATTTCCACATTGTGATAATACAATCCCCGCGTCCGGTGATTATCGTCCTTCACCATGCCGCAGACCGGTATGGAAAGATGCAATTCGTCAAGCACCTGCAAGGCGATGTTCACCTGTCCCCGCCCGCCGTCCATAAGAAGCAAATCGGGAAACTTCGTAAAGCTGCCGAATTCGCCTGAAAGCTGCCTTTCCTTCAGTTCCTGGGCTTCTTCCAGTCCGTGCACAAAACGCCTGGTGAGCACCTCCCGCATGCAGGCATAGTCGTCCGGTCCGGCCACTGTCTTTATTTTAAACTTCCGGTAATCGCTTCTCTTGGGTTTTCCTTTCTCATACACGACCATGGAACCCACGTTTTCAAATCCGCTGATATTGGAAATATCAAAAGCTTCCATCCGGTCCAGCACAGGTAAGTCCAGAAGCTTTGCGATCTCCCTGACCGCGCCGATCGTCCTGGCTTCTTCCCTCTTGATCCGTTCCCGGTCTTTTTCCAGCACCAGCCGGGCGTTTTTCTCCGCCAGTTCCACCAGCTTTTCCTTCTGCCCTTTCTTCGGCACCCGGATATAAACCCTGCCGCCGCGACGGGCACTCAGCCATTCCTCCAGAATCGGAATATCTTCAATTTCCTTTTGCAGAATCAATTCCCGCGGCACGAAGGGAGTCCCCGCATAGAACTGCTTCACAAAGTCCAGCAATATCTGGGCTTTCTCCGAATCCTCCACATGGGTCATATAAAAATGCTCCCTGCCGATCAACTTGCCGCCGCGTACAAAAAATACCTGCACTACGGCTTCGCCGCCGTCTTTGTCCAGCGCAATGATGTCCTTATCCTCTCCGTCGCTGTCCGTGATTTTCTGCTTCTGGGAAACGGTTTTCACGCTGTTAAAAAGGTCTCTGTACCGGGCCGCCTCTTCAAATTCCAGATTCTGGGCCGCCTCTTCCATTTTTGCCTGTAAATCATCCAGAATCATGCTGTAATTTCCGTTTAAGAATTCCAGCGCCTTGTCCACATTTTTCCGGTATTCTTCCCGGGTAATACTCCCCTGACAGGGCGCCTGACATTGCCCGATATGGTAATTCAGGCAGGGCCGGTCCAGTCCGCAATCCCTGGGAAGCACCCGGTTGCAGGTCCGCAGCTTAAACAGCTTATTCAGCAGTTCAATGGTATCCTTCACCGCCGCCGCAGACGTAAACGGCCCGAAATAGCGGGATTTATCCTTTTTCATGATCCGCGAAAAAACCACCTTCGGATATGCTTCTCCCACCGTCACTTTGATATAAGGATATGTTTTGTCATCCTTCAATAACGTATTATATTTCGGATTGTGCTCTTTAATCAGGTTGTTTTCCAGCACCAGCGCTTCCAATTCGGAATCCGTCACAATATACTCAAACCGGTCGATCTGCGTCACCATCTTTTCGATCTGAGGCCCACGGTTGATCTTTTCCCGGAAATAAGAACGGACCCGGCTGCGCAGCCGGATCGCCTTTCCCACATAAATGATGTTGTCCTGAGCATCGTGCATGATATATACGCCGGGCTTTTCCGGCAGCTTTTTCAATTCCTCTTCAATGTTGAACATGGTTGATTCTCTTCTCCCTATTCACATTCCGCATAAAATTCTTCTTCCGTTACTCCCCGCCGCACACGGCGGTATGTTAATTATAACGTCAAAAAGGATTCCACACAATCAAAAAAAGCCGGGAATCTGCTATTATGATGCCCCATACCGGAAATTTACCACTACGGCATTTCCGCTCTCATCAAAGCTTTCCCTTTTTATTGAACTGCAGCTTCCCGCCGGTTTTTATTCCGATCGCATAGCCCAGACACAAAACGGCTCCGACGATTCCGGCTCCTATAGCGGGGAGAAAGAATTTTTCATAATCCACGGGCGCATTGGCATACTCTCCCACAACAATATATCTGTATAACATATATTGAGTGCTGATTGTGGTGCTGCGGATTGCCGTCACGAAAACCGCCGTCATAACGCTCACCATTAAAAAAATCAGACCGCTGATCAGCAACAGCGTCATTCTGCGATTATAAAGATTCATTTTCACCAGATCCTCCAGCGTCAATTTCTCCTCCGACGCCGCCGTTCTCCCTTCTAACAGCAATTCATCCAATGAAACCTGAAAAATTTTACTGATTTTTACAATACTCTCCAGATCCGGAGAGGTTATCCCCGTTTCCCATTTTGAAATCGTTTGTCTCGAAACGCTCAATTTTTCCGCCAGTTGCTCCTGTGTCATCCCCGAAAGCTTTCTCAGTTGACTGATTTTCATTCCGACATCCATTTTTCATTTTCTCCTTTCGAAATCCGGCTTTCACCTCGATTCTCCTTGAAATCCATTCTAATGAAATCCGCAACTTTATCCAGCAACAGTTCTTTCCATTTGCGCTAAAAATCTGAGCGCCCGCTTTTTTTACCGAAAACGCCGGAGTCGGGAGTTTTTTCTCCGTACTCCAGCGCTTTGATGCAATTTGCGATCCTGCCTGTTTTCTGCCGCTCCAGCTTTTTACTGCGTCACATTTTTAATTCTTTACTTCTGCCAGCTTCTTTTTCAGTTCCTCTATCTCTGCTGCCTGCTGCTCTAACTGCCGGCGCTGCGCAGCCAACTCCTGATTCTGCTCGTCTATTTGCTGACTTTGCACATCTATCTGCTGATTTTGTTCCTCTATCTGCTGATTTTGTTCCTCTATCAGTTTCCGCTGTTCCTCCACCTGCTTTTGCTGCTCATCCATCATATACTGTACTGTGTTTCTATCCAGAATTCTCAATTCTTCTGAAAACATCTCCATCACCCTTTCCGTATTCAGGCACATGCTGTAGAGGGTTTCATACATGGCTTTAAACGCAGGATACGCCGTAATCAGTTCAATAATTTTCTCCGGCCTGTCCTCACTCAAAAACGTCAGCCATGCCTCTAAATCCGTTGTAATAGTTTTATTGTGCATGCACTTTTTAAAGATGTCAAGCGGAATCATCACATATTCCTGGAGCATATCCAGTTCCAGACCGCTTTCAAACTTCTGCTTTCCATAATGATAATAAATATCCGGAAAATTCCTGAATTCTCCGGGGCTCTGCTCATACAACACAATCAAATACACATTACGGATATCATGATAGGAAAAGGATGTTCCCTTCTCTCCCCGTACCCGTTTATACTGCCGCAAAAGCATGTCGGCCCCATAACAGGCGCATCTGGGCCCCGGAAAAGCGTAGCCGATCTTCTGAATCTCCACGTTTGCAAGCGAACCATCCTCCAGTTCAACCACAATATCCGTAATCAGCAACGAGGTCTCATCCGCAATCCTGGTGGAATCATTGGGCAGAATCCGCAAAATCTTCACTTTCTTTTTCAATACCGTGCAAAGGAAAAATTCCAGCCGGCTGACATCATATTCACTGTTTAAGGCTTCTTTGAAAAAAGAATCATACAAAATCTTCATTCCCCTCACGCCTGTGCAGAAGTTCAAAAACTCTTCCTGTTGTCTCAGACTCCATTCTTCATATATCCGTGACAGTTTGTCATTTGTCTGAATCTCCTGCATAATTTCGCTCCGTTCGCGGATAAGCGGAAAATGAGCCTTTAAAGCGGTACAATTTACCATAAGCAGCTTCCTCCTTGAAATTGTATAAACAAAACTGAAAAATTGTCGGCCGATTCAGCCGTTGATCTGCAGCCATCGTTTCCTGTCCGATGCTGCAAAAGAATATCCCGCCGTTTCCCAAACGGCAGCTTTTCATGAAAAGATAAGAGCAGCGGCGCCCCGCCGCTGTATTCGGATGAATTAACCTTATCATAGATAATGAAAGAATACAAGAGAAACCTTCATTTAAAACAGAGAGTAAACCAGAAAACGCCGGAACCGCAGACTATATTTTCCACGGTTCCGGCGTCTTTACGCGCTTTTGTGTCCGACGTACGCCTGCCCACCATAATGTCTGTAAACAGGCGCTTTCTCATTTTTCTTTCTTATCTTCGTCCTCTAAAGAGGCGCCGGAAAATCTTCCGACCGGACCTCTGTTTTGTGCTTCCGGTCCCGGCGTCGGCGGCATCCAGTGTTCTTTTTCTTCTGAAGCTTTCTCTTCATCCGCCTTCCCCGTTTCATTCTCAGAGGATTCTTCAATAACCTGCCCGGCAATCGTCCTGGGCTTCGGCTGGCTTTCTCCCGGCAACACGCTACTTTGCTGCGCCGCCGTATCTTTTTCTGCCCGTCCTTTGGTATCCGCTTCCTTTTCTGCCGGTTCCGGAATGCCCTTGATTTCCCGGTAAATTTTCATAAATTCCCTGCCGGTAATCGTCTCTTTCTCAATGAGGAATGCTGCAAGCTGATCCATCACCTCGCGGTTTGCAGAAAGCAGATCCAGCGCCTCCTGATAGCATTCCTTCAAAATCTTCATCACTTCCTGATCGATCTGCGCAGCGGTCGCGTCGGAACAGTTTAAAACGCTGCGTCCTTCCAGATACTGGCTTTCAATGGATTCCAGTCCGATCAGTCCGAATTTCTTACTCATACCAAAGCGCGTCACCATGGACCGGGCCAGCTTGGTAGCCTGCTCAATGTCATTCGCCGCGCCCGTTGTCACCGTATCGAATACGATCTCCTCTGCCGCGCGTCCTCCCAGATAGCCCACCAGCATATCATGAATTTCCGCCTGCGTATTCAGATACTTTTCCTCTTCCGGAACGTGCATGACATAACCGAGCGCGCCCATCGTCCTCGGCACAATCGTAATCTTCTGCACAGGCTCCGAGTTTTTCTGCAGAGCGGCTATGAGCGCATGCCCCACCTCATGGTAGGAGACAATACGGCGCTCTTCCTTGCTCATAATGCGGTCTTTTTTCTCTTTTCCTACAAGCACCTGTTCCACCGCTTCAAAGAGATCTTTTTGGCAGACGTATTCTCTGCCTTCCTTAACCGCGTTAATTGCCGCCTCATTTATCATATTGGCGAGATCGGATCCCACCGCGCCGCTGGTGGCCAGCGCAATCGCATCGAAGTCCACCGTCTCGTCCATCTTTACATCCTTGGCATGCACTTTCAGAATATCCACGCGGCCCTTTAAATCCGGTTTATCCACGATGATCCGCCGGTCAAAGCGTCCGGGACGAAGCAGAGCCTTGTCCAGAATTTCCGGACGGTTGGTCGCGCCGAGCACTAAAATGCCCTTGGAAGTATCAAATCCATCCATTTCAGACAAAAGCTGGTTCAGCGTCTGTTCTCTTTCTTCATTTCCGCCGCCGTACTTGGAATCGCGGCTCCGTCCGATTGCATCGATTTCATCAATAAAAATGATGCAGGGCGCGTTCTTCGTCGCTTCCTTAAACAGATCGCGCACACGGGAGGCGCCGACGCCGACATATAACTCAATGAAATCAGAGCCAGTCAGCGAGAAAAAAGGTACCTTCGCTTCCCCCGCTACAGCCTTGGCCAACAGCGTTTTACCGGTTCCGGGCGGGCCGACAAGCAGCGCGCCTTTGGGCAGTTTTGCCCCGATTTTTACATATTTCTGAGGATTGTGCAGGAAATCCACCACTTCCTGCAAGGATTCCTTCGCCTCATCTTCTCCGGCCACATCCTTAAAAGTGACGCCGGTTTCCTTCTGTACATAGACCTTTGCATTGCTCTTGCCCACACCCATGGGGCCGCCGCTGCCGCCCATGCGTTTAAACAGAAAACTCAGCAATACCCACATCACCACAATCGGCAAAACATACGTCAGAATCAGCGTAAGCAGATAGCCCGAATTATCCGGAATCTCTTTCCCGTATTTTTCCAGTTTCCCCGCCTGCTTACTTTCATCCAGGAATTCTTCCAGCTTGTCATCCGATACGGATTTGCCGGTATAATAAGTCATGGCGGGCATTGTCCCCAGAATCCCTTTGGATTGCTCGCTCCTTGGCTTAATATAGATTTTATTTTCATCATAGGAAACTTCTTCCACTTCCCCCGCCGTTACCATGCGCTTAAACTCGTCGTACGAAACTTCTTCATTTGTCGCATTGTTGAACATTCTCATGAAAAAACTCATGGAGAGAAGCGTAATGACCGCCGCAATTGCCAGCAGTATCAGGCTGGTCCGTCTGGGATTATTCTGTCCCGGTCCTCCGGGTCCGCCCGGGCCTCCCTGACCGTTACCCGGTCCCCCGGAGCCGCCTCCGGGACCGCCGTTATAAGAATTCATATTATTGTCCATTCAGCTTAACCTTTCCTTACTTAAGACCGGTTTCCGCATACCGGAAACAGATCGAAAAATTTTCAAAGTTTCTAATAATTATAGACATTCCCCCGCGATAAATCAATAGAAAAACCATGAAATTGTTGTGTCTTCACAGTTTGACTTCCCAAAGCGCCTTCATTTCTCCCGAAATATCGCGCCGGCTATTTGGGGAAACTGTCCGGGATCTGCCGGACAACGCATGCGAAAAAGCCACGGACAAAAGAATCTTATTTTTTTACCAAAACGGTAGATTTTTCAAGCCCATACGTTATATAATCAGAAATGACAAAATAAGAAACAAAAGCGGCGGCATTTGCAGCACCGCTGCCGTACCCCCAAAGGAGCAACGTAAGAAACATGAACATCGGATTTGACAATCAAAAATATCTGCAAATGCAGTCCGAACACATCAGAGAACGGATCGGCATGTTCGGCGATAAACTGTACCTGGAATTCGGCGGCAAGCTGTTTGACGACTATCACGCTTCCCGGGTTTTGCCGGGTTTTGAACCTGACAGCAAGTTAAAAATGCTTCTGCAACTGAAAGACCATGCCGAAATTGTCTTTGCGATCGGCGCCGGCGCTCTCGAAAGCAGCAAAACCCGCCGCGACTCCGGTCTTACTTATGACCTTGAAGTCATCCGCCTCGCGGAGGCCTTCCGCAAAATCGGTCTGATGGTAGGCAGCGTTGTCATCACCCAGTACGCAGGGCAGCCCGCGGCGGACCTGTTTAAGAAAAAGCTGGAGAATCTCGGTATCCGCTGCTATATCCATTACCTGATCGAAGGCTATCCGACAAATGTGGATAAAATTGTCAGCGAGGAAGGTTACGGCAGAAACGAATATATCGAAACAACGCGTCCCCTCGTCGTCGTAACCGCTCCGGGCCCCGGCAGCGGCAAAATGGCGACCTGCCTTTCCCAGCTTTACCATGAACATAAACGAGGCATCAAAGCCGGTTATGCAAAGTTTGAGACATTTCCGATCTGGAACCTGCCCCTCAAGCATCCGGTCAATCTGGCCTATGAAGCGGCCACGGCAGATTTGAACGACGTCAACATGATCGATCCCTTCCACCTGGAGGCCTACGGCGTCACTACGGTTAATTATAACCGGGATGTGGAAATTTTCCCCGTTCTGAGCGCCATTTTTGAGCAGATTCTGGGCGAATGCCCTTACAAATCTCCCACCGATATGGGCGTCAATATGGCGGGCAATTGCATCATCAACGACGCTATCTGTAAAGAAGCCTCCCATCAGGAGATCATCCGCCGTTACTATAACTGTCTGTGCGATTTAAAACGCGGCAACGCTTCCCAGTCCGTTTTGTACAAGCTGGAACTTCTGATGAAACAAGCCGGAATCACAATCGCTGATCGTAAAGTAATCTCCGCCGCTATGGAGCGGGAAGAAAATACCGGCGCTCCCGCCGTGGCAATTGAATTGCCCGATTCCACCCTCGTAACCGGAAAAACCTCAGCGCTTTTAGGCGCCGCTTCCGCCTGCCTGTTAAATTCGCTGAAAATACTGGCCGGTATCGATCACGAAGTGCATCTGGTATCTCCTGAAGCAATCCGCCCCATTCAATCCCTGAAAACGGATTATCTGGGCAGTATCAATCCCAGACTGCACACGGATGAAATTCTGATCGCGCTTTCCATAAGCGCGGCGACTGATGAAGGCGCTGCCAGAGCCTTAGCTGCGCTTCCCCTTCTTAAAGGTTGTGAAGTGCATTCCACCGTGCTCCTTTCGTCCGTGGACGAAGGCATTTTCAAAAAACTCGGCATGCATTTGACCTGTGAACCCAAAAACGAAGCGAAAGGCAAACAGGAAGAACAATAAAGCGCAAAAAGTCTCCCGTTTTTTCATCATCACCGGGAGACTTTTTTATATTCATTCAATTCTGACTGCCGTCGTTTTCTCTACATCCACTCCGTGCAAGAAGGATGCTTGCGCCGGGGAAATCATCACAACTTCTTTAAATAATGTCCGACCACCGTCACGCCTTCATTCATCACGATAAACGCCTGTGGATCATATTTCAGTACGATCTGCTTTAATCGGGCAACCTCATATTTTGAAATCAGAATAAAGAGCATATTAGACTTCTCATTCGTATAAGCCCCGGTACTGTCCAAACGCGTGATACCGCGGTTTAATTCCCTGAAAATCTCTCCTTCCAGTTCACGGTCGTCCTTCTTCGTGATGATCTGTACCTGCACATTGATATTTTGTGAATGCACGCGGTCTACAGAGGCGGAACTGACAGCCGCATAGATCAGAGAGTAAATTACCGTACTGACGTCGAACAGGAACAGACAAATCCCGTATAATACCGCATTCGCAATCAGATTCACCCTTCCCACGCTGATATTCTGTTTCCACTTGATCAGCAGCATTCCCACAATATCCATGCCTCCCAGCGAACCGCCATTGCGCAGCGCAACGCCCATGCCGAAACCGCACGCGATCGCGCCGATCACGCTGTTCGCCAAAATATCGTCCGGAAGCAACGGCGCTGACGGGACCGGAATGACGGATAAAAATACAGTGGTCGCCGTAACACAAATAACGGTTTTTGCAAAAAACTGCTTGCCGATGTCCTTCATCGCCAGAAGCATCACCGGAATATTAACCGCATAATAAATCAAACCGGCGATATCAAAATTGTGTAACGGCAGATGCAGATAATTGACAAGCAGGGTACGAATCACCTGCGCCGCGCCCATCATTCCACCGCTGTAAAGCCCGGCCGGAACGATAAACAGATTGACCCCTGCCGAATAAACCAAAGCGCCTCCCAGCGCAACGCCAAGACGCTTCCCCTCTCCCGTAAGTTGTTTCCTGCTGATTGTACGCATAAAGATCCTCCCCTTTTCCAAACGATATGACCGCGTTCATAACAGAACCGTCATCCATTTCTTCCCCTGTTATCATTTTACTATGGAGAATCTTTACTTTCAACAGGATTTATTGGGATTTCTGATTCTTTGCGCGTCTGCCGCCATCCTGCGCCCAGATCCGGTCCGCCGTTTCCTGCCAGCACGCAGCATAAGCTGTGCATTTTTGGCACAGATGCTCCGGGGATTCCGGCGACTGCATATCCGTGGACTTCGCTCCGGTGCGCGCTACCAGTTCTTGCAGGCATTCCGGATTTTCCAGCATCGGGCAGGGGCGAAGATGATTGCTGTTAAACGGCTGTTCCTTCTGATACTCCAAAAAAAGCGGCTGCTGCAGACATTCCAGCAGACTCTTCTCATGGATATTCGCGCCCGAATAATGGATGAACACGCATGGCTCCACATCGCCGTTGGGATTGATATGACAGTAAAACCGGCCGCCCGCAATACAGCCTCCCACAAATTCTCCGTCATTCTGGAAATCAAAAGCAAAGATCTGCTTTCCGCCCTCCATGGCACGGATTTCGCGCACTCTGTGATACATATATTCTCTCTGCGCCCTTGTCGGCAGAAGATCGGGCGCCGCATCGTTTCCAACGGGCATATAATGGAAATACCAGGTGAACCGGCAGCCTTTTTCGATAATCATGTCCAGAAATTCATCAGAGGTCACGACCTCCACATTATTTCTCGTATAACAGATGGAAGTTCCAAAAAGCAGCCCCTGTTCCTTCATCAGATCCATCGCTTGCAAAACCTTGTGAAAAATACCGTCTCCGCGGCGTCCGTCGTTAGCCTCTTCAAAGCCCTCCAGCGACAGCGAAAAGGAGAGATTCCCCACCCGGCGCACTTCCTTACAGAAAGCCTCGTCAATCAGTGTACCGTTTGTAAATGCGTGGAATGCGCAGTCCCTGTGTTTCTCACACAGTCTGATGATGTCCGCCTTGCGCACCAGCGGTTCCCCGCCGGTCATCATATAAAAATGAATGCCCAGTTCCTTTCCCTGCGTGATGATGGAATCCATGTCTTCAAAACTCAGATTCATCCGGTTTCCATACTCCGCCGCCCAGCATCCGGTACAATGCAGATTACATGCGCTGGTAGGGTCCATCAAAATGATCCATGGAATCTGGCAGCCGTACTTTTCCGGCGCTTTCCGTGTCTTCTTAAAGCCGGAAAAACCGGCTTCAAACCCAAGATTCAGCGCGTTCATCTTTACCACGTTGGGGTCCAGTTCGTCCAGCGCCCGGTTCACATACTGCATCCATTTCCCGTTTTCTGCGATCAGCTTTCTTGCCCCCTCGAATACGGCCGGCTGAAAAGTATCTCCCAGAAATTTTTCCGACAAATCCACCAGCGTCAGCAGATTCTTTTCCCGGTCCTTATTCACATATTTCAAAGTGCCGTCGATCGCAGCGCCAAAGGTCGCCCTTGTTGCCGCATGTTTTACATCCATTGTACATTTCCTCCCGTTTTTCATTTGAGTAACAGTGACGCATTCCTGATTTGCTCCCATTTTAACGGAAAGAAATTTATACTTCACCGGTCAGAAATTTTTTCCTGTCCCAAATTTGGACAAAACCGGATTTTGTTACTTTTTGGGACAAAAAGAAAACTTTGTCCCTTTTTTTCAGAATACATGGTATTATAGAATGTATATAAACTGACAGGAGGCCCACAATGAACAGACAGGATGTTACCAGAGCGCTGATCGAACTGGCTGTCGACCAGGGCATTAAAAATATGCAGGCGGATTCGCACAGATCTGTCCGCAGAATGGCGGATCTCGGAAAACAGTTTGCCAGGGGACGCTTTCAAACAGAAATTTTTTCCCTGTTTCAACGGCTTCTGGCCCGGGAAGACAGTCCTTATTATGATATGATCGACCGGCTTCTGGCCAACACAGAAATCGCCGCAGTCAAACGCTTCGGCATTAATGCTGCCTACAACGGCTGGACCTACGGCGCTTCCCTGCTGCGTCAAAGAAAAGCAGAAACGGGAATCGAACTTCCCTGGCTTCTCACATTTTCATGGAACCCCTGCGCGAACGGCGCTCTGACCCTGCAGGATATTTCTTCCCTTATTACTGAAAACAGAAAAAACGGAACATATTGCTACGCTATCCGGGTCCGCGAATCTCTCCTGGACGACGTTTCCATATTCCGGCTGTCTGAAAAATTTCCGGACTGCGTCTTTGTGCTGGATCTTTCCGATACGGACTGCCATTTCACCGAAAGGCAGCTTTCGGAAGTAAAGAATTGCGCCAATCTGATGACGCTGCTCCCCTGCGAATCGCCAGGCTGCGAAAGGCTTGCGTCAGAACTGCTGAAGCAAAAATCATTGTTCGCGGTTTCCTGCCATTATCAGGAGGAAAACATTGACGGCAGCTTCGCTGAAGGACTTGTGGAAAAACTTCTCTCTTACGGCAGCGTCATAATATGCCTGATTTCCGGGAAACGCTGTTCCGCCGAAAGCAGAAAAAAAGCCGCCGACTTTGTCTTAAACGCCAGGATGGAACAAAAATTCCCCGCGATTCTTCTGGAATGGAATTCCGACGTAGAAAGAGTCAATCAGATCATTTACCATGAATGAAATTGAAATTCTTTTTATTCCGGCCGCTGCTCCTTCTGCGCATCGTCTATCACCTTCCTGGCCAACACGATGATGATTTCATGAAGATCCTCCAGAAATTCATCCGGTCCAATCCGCGTTCCTTCTTTCAGCCACCGCATAATCGCCGTAAGAAAACCGTCGCAGAAAAAAGTCACATAAAAATCCTTTTTTCCGCTTTCCGCAAAGGCGCTCTGCATATAATATAAAATGACCGGCCGCAGCGTTTCAAAAAAATATTCCTTAAAGGAATTCTGTCCTTCAATCTGCAGCGCATTCTCATAAAACGTTCTTTCGGCGTAAAAATAGCGGCAGAGATCGTCCAGCAGACTCCACTCATTTTTGTAGGAATCCCAGTTGATCCTGCCGATAAAATCCACATAAAAAATCCAGTTCACCAGATCATACTTATCCTTAAAATGATAGTAAAAGCTTTTCCGATTCATGCCGCAGTCATCGCAAATATCCCCCACGCTGATCCTGGCAAAAGGTTTCTGCGACATCAGCTTCTTCATGGATGCAGCAAGCGCATTTTTTGTAATATTGGATTCGGGCATATCCTTCACCTCTTTGTCGAGGATTATAACACTTTCCGGAACCATTCACAATATCAGGATAGGACGTCCTCTCTATTATCGGACCATATTTTTGAATACTCCGTCCTCAGTTTTCAATCCGTTTTCCGGTTGTTTAAAAGGCACACAGTCTCCACATGAACGGACTGGGGAAAATTATCAAAAATTCTTCCCTTTACCAGTTCATAGCCGTTCCCGCACAGATACTTCAAATCCCTGGCCAGCGTTGCGGAATCACAGCTTACATATACGATCCGTTTCGGTTTCATGCGCGCCATCGTGGAAAGGCAGGCCCCGTCGCAGCCCTTTCGGGGCGGGTCCACCACAATGACATCGGCATAAATTCCTTCCTTCTCATATTTCTCAGGCAGCACTTCTTCCGCCTTGCCCACGTAAAAACGGGCATTTGAAATTTGATTGCGTTCTGCATTCCGCTTCGCGTCTTCGATCGCCTGGGGCACGATCTCCACGCCGTATACCGCCTTCGCCTTTTTCGCCAGAAACAAAGAAATCGTCCCGATGCCGCAGTAAAGATCCCAGACGGTTTCCTCTCCGGTCAGTCCTGCATAGGAAAGCGCCTGCGCGTATATTTTTTCCGTCTGCACGGGATTTACCTGATAGAAGGAAAGAGGCGAAATGGAAAAAGTCAGATCGCCGATCGTATCTTCAATGCGTTCCTGTCCCCGAATCAAACGCGTTTTTTTACCCATAATGACATTGGTATTCTCCGTATTGCTGTTTAAGGAAAAGCTGGTCATGCCCGCAATCCGCTCAAACAGGCGGTCAGCCAGCACGCCCTCCTCCGGCAGCGACGCGCCGTTCACAATCAGGCAAACCATGATCTGACCCGTGGAAAAGCCCTTGCGGATCAGTACATGGCGAAGCAGTCCTTCTCCGGTCGTTTCCTCATAGGCGGGGATCTTTTTTTCCTCACAGAAGTCCAGAATAATATCCAGAATCTTCCGGTTTTCCGCCGCGCCCAGCGCGCAATCCCTGTTTTCAATAATCGTATGGGTCCGGCCCGCATAAAATCCCGTTATCAGGCGGCCGCTTTTGTCTGTGCCTATGGGAAACTGCGCTTTGTTGCGGTAATGGAACGGTTCTTCCATTCCTGCCGGCTCCTCCATGAGCCGCTCCACAAAATCCGGCTCAAAACCGCCGATGCGGATCAGATTATTTTTCACCTTCCGGTTTTTAAACTCTATCTGCTTTTCATAGGAAAGCGCCTGGATCTGGCAGCCCCCGCACTGACGTGCAAAGGAACAGACCGTTTTCACCCGGTCCGCCGAAGGCTCTGTGATTTCTTCCAGCCGCGCAAAAGCATATCCCTTCTTCGCCTTTACAATCCGCGCCTTCACCACGTCGCCGATGACCGCGTCCTTGACGAAAAGGGTATATCCGTCCTCCAGATGTCCGATGCCTTCGCCGTCGCTTCCCATGTCCGTTATTGTCACGGTATAAATCTGATTCTTCAAAACGTTCATTTTTTCCTCATTATTCCATTCGCGTCATGCGCAGATTGGATTCAAACAGCCGGTTATAGCCAAGCCATCCCTGTTCGGTCGTTCCTTCCAGAATTTCCGTGAAGGTTTCCAGCTTTGCGTCCGCATTGTCCGCCAGATTGAGCGCCAGCGCTTCCATAATGGCGGGCTTTTTGGGCGAGCCATACTCATATTCCCCATGGTGAGCCAGAATGCAATGCTTTAACTGTGCCGCCAGCACTTCCGGAAAGCCCGGAATATTGCGCACCTTTTCCCCGATCATTTCCGATCCCATCACGATATGCCCCAAAAGCTGCCCGTCATCCGTATAATCGTTCTGTGGGAAAAGGGAAATTTCCTTCGTTTTCCCGATATCGTGGCACATCGCCGCCGCCAGCAGCAGATCCCTCTTTAACAAAGGATATGTTTTGCAGAAATAATCGCACAGCTTCACCACGCTCAGCGTATGCTCCAGAAGTCCGCCCACAAAACCGTGATGCACGCTTTTTGCCGCGGAGGATTTCTGAAACGCCCGGATGAACGCCTCGTCCTCCACGAAAAAAGATTCCAGAAGCTTCTTTAAATACACATTCTGAATGCTTCCGATATACCCCAAAAGTTCTTTATACATTCCGGCAATTTCTTTTTTGCTGACAGGCAGATAATTAGCCGGATCATATTCTCCTTCCCGGCAGCGGCGGACGCGTTTGACGTTGATCTGCAACGCGCCCTGAAAGCTGGTCACGTCTCCATAGACCTCTATGTAGTCCAGGCTGTCAAAATCGTCGATGCCCGCATTATTGGGGTCCCAGATCTTTGCGTCAATCGTTCCCGTTTTGTCCTGCAAAATCACCGTATCATAAGGTTTTCCGTTCTTTGTCACCGCAGACTGCTTATGTTTGCAAAGATAAATATCAAATACGCGGTCGCTTTCTTTATAATCTTTTAAAAATTTCATCGTACTGTCCGATTCCTTTCTTTTTTTATCCCAATCAGCGCCCCAAAATCACATCGATGGGCATTTCCTGATATGCGTCCTGTCCCTGCCGCATGACCACCACCGTGACGGCAGTATCCGGCGACAAATTCATCATCGCTTCCTGATAGTCCGAAAAGGAGGCAATCTCCACGGTGCCCAGTTTCACAATCACATCGCCGCTCTGAATCCCTGCCTGCATTGCCGGAGAATCCATTCTGATACCTGTCACATAGGCACCTATCGGCACGCCCAGTTCCTCGCTTACCTCCTGCGGCACATCGGTTCCTATAATTCCCATATGAGCGATTTCCTGACCATTGGAAAGTTTCTCGATAATTTTGCGCAAATCCGCAGTTCCGTAAGCGGACAAAACAGTCTCCTTTGTTGAACTTTTGCTGCTGCCCGGACGGATAATCCCGACCACCTGTCCCGACAGATTGAGCAATACGCCGCTGGCATTGCTGTTTCCTGTCATATCCGTCGTCAGAATTCTCACATTTTGGTCCGCCAGGCTCGCCCAGGTATCCGTGGACGTTACCATACCATAAACAACAGAAGCCGATCTTCCCAAAGGTCGGCCGGCTGCAATAACCGGCGACGCCAGAAGGCTGCTGCCTGAACCGCCCAGCACAGCAGTCGTTATACTTTCCCTGGTTGTTTCCTCTATCTCTTCCAGCGCTACGCTCACAATGGCCAGACCGGTTTCTTCATCCGCTCCTTTCAATTGCGCCGCAGCCTGCGTGCCGTCGCTGAATGTGGTCTTCACGGAATCCGCCTGCTTCACTGTAGCAAGTTCCGTCAGAATTAAAAGTTCCTTTCCGTTTTCCGCTACAATCAGTCCCGACGCCTGCCCCTGGTTTTCATACGGGTTATCAAACCAGTCCATGTCCGTCACCACGCCAGTCACCGTCACCATGGAATTGGACGCCTGCTGCACCAGCGCATACATGAGCCGGTAGAGCCGCTGGTAATCGCTGATTTCGATTTCCACTTTTTCCACCACAGTCTGCTGGATCGCAGGCGCCTCGCTTTCCGTCTCTTCTTCCAGAATCATGTCTTCCGGACGCATCTCTTCGTTGATGCTTTCCTCCTTCAGTTCCACCTGCTGCGTTTCTTCCTGGGGATACAAAAGATTCGTGAAGACTGGTTCCAATACAAGAAATGTGAAACAGGCGATCAGGCCGAAAATAACCGCCATGCTTGCCGTCACGATCGTCCTCTTTAACAGCTTCCTGCGGTTCAGCGGACGCTCCTTCACTTTTTCCTTAATAAATTCTATATCCTGATTCTGCTTATTTTCTTCCATCCAAAAGTCCTTTCTGCCTTTGATTGTAAGCAACGGTTCGGACCACTGCATTCTTACAACTGTATCAATTAGTATACAGCAAAACAAAAAGAAACGCTATCCGTTTTTTCTTCTTTATGATATGATAATAAAGGCAGCGGTCCGGCAACAAAAACCGCCGCAATAAAGAATCAGCAGCAAAAACACAACACCTTTATTACCCTCATAAGGAGAAATATGAACGCAAAAGTTTTACGCGTACTGGAATATGATAAAATCATCCGCATGTTAGAAAACAAGGCCACCTCGGATCCGGGCCGGGAGTTGTGCCGCAGTCTGACGCCGATGACGGACGCCGGCACAATTGAACAGGCGCAAACCGAAACGGCGGACGCCCTGACCCGGATTTTTCAGAAAGGAAGCCTCAATTTCGGCAGCAACAAACCGCTGGGTATGTGTCTGCGTTCCCTCGAGATCGGAAGCGCGCTGTCCATGGAAGAACTACTGCGCATCGCAGGACTTTTGGAAAATACCGCCCGTGTGAAAAATTACGGGCGTTCCGATAAGGAGGAAGCGCAAGCGGATTCCCTGACGGAATACTTTAACTGTCTGGAGCCGCTGACTCCCCTTTCGCAGGAAATCCGCAGATGTATTCTCGACGAAGATACGATAGCAGACGACGCCAGTTCCGGCTTAAAGCGGATCCGCCGCAGCATGGTTCTGACCGGTGAAAAAATTCACAGTCAGTTAAACAGCATGGTGAACGGTTCCGCCAGAAGCTATCTGCAGGACGCCGTCATCACGACGCGCGACGGCCGCTACTGCATTCCTGTCAAATCCGATTACAAAAACCAGGTACCCGGCATGGTGCACGACCAGTCTTCCACCGGCTCCACCTTTTTCATCGAGCCTGCCGCCGTGGTCAGCTTAAACAATCAACTGCGCGAACTGGAAATCGAAGAGCAAAAGGAAATCGCCGTCATCCTGGCAGATTTAAGCGCACAGGCCGGCGAACATACGGTGGAAATCGCAGAGAACCAGAAGATCATGACGCAGCTTGACTTCATTTTTGCCAAAGCCGCTCTGGCCATGGATCTGAATGCGACCCGGCCGATTTTCAACGACGATCATTATATCCGCATCCGTCAGGGACGCCATCCTCTTCTGGATAAGAAAAAGGTGGTTCCCATCGATATGGAACTGGGTAAAAATTTTGATCTTCTCATCATTACCGGCCCCAATACAGGCGGCAAAACGGTTTCCTTAAAGACGGTAGGCCTGTTTGCTCTGATGGGGCAGGCAGGACTGCATATCCCGGCGCTGGACCGCTCGGAACTGTCCATCTTCACGGAGGTTTTTGCGGATATCGGCGACGAGCAGAGCATCGAACAGAGTCTGAGCACCTTTTCCTCCCATATGACCCGCATCGTATCGATTCTGGCAAATGCGGATGCGGATTCATTGTGTCTGTTCGACGAACTGGGCGCCGGAACGGACCCGACGGAGGGCGCCGCTCTGGCAATCGCCATTCTGAATTTCCTGCACGACCGGGGAATCCGCACCATGGCCACCACCCATTACAGCGAATTGAAGATCTATGCCCTTTCCACCGATTTTGTGGAAAACGCCTGCTGCGAATTCGACGTGGAAACGCTGCGTCCCACATACCGGCTGCTTTTAGGCATTCCCGGCAAGAGCAACGCTTTCGCCATTTCCAAAAAGCTGGGATTGTCCGACGAAATCATCGAGGCTGCCAGAGAACAGATCACGGAACAGGATATCAACTTTGAAGACGTCATTTCCGATCTGGAAGCGAGCCGCATCACGATCGAAAAAGAACAGCGTGAGATTGAAGCCTATAAAAAAGAAGTGGAAGCCTTAAAACAGCAGCTTCAGGCAAAAAATGAAAAAATAGACCAGGCGCGCGACCGCATTCTCCGGGAAGCCAACGAAAAGGCAAGGGATATCTTAAAGGAAGCAAAAGACGTTGCAGACGAAACGATCCGCATGTTCCAAAAGGCAGGTCCCGGTGCTTCCATGAAGGATCTGGAAAAGTCCCGCGAACAGCTTCGCGGCAAAATCAACGAAAAAAACGCAAACCTTTCCGTCGGCAAAAAGGAACCTGTCAAGGCGGCGCTCAAGCCTGAACAACTCAAGAAGGGCGATTCCGTCAAAATCCTTTCCATGGGCTTAAAGGGCACGGTCAGCACGCTGCCGGACGCAAGAGGCAATCTCTTCGTGCAATGCGGTATCATGCGTTCCTCCGTCAATGTGAAGGATCTTGTCAGGATCGAAGAGGAAACGATCACCACTCCCTCCATGAAACGGACCAACAACGGAAAGCTGCGGATGGCCAAATCCTTTTCCATCTCTCCCGAGATCAATCTTCTGGGGAAAACCGTGGATGAAGCTCTTTCTGTTTTAGACAAATATCTGGACGACGCTTATCTGGCACATTTAAAAAGCGTCCGCATCGTGCACGGAAAAGGAACCGGCGCCCTGCGCCAGGCCGTCCACCAGCATTTAAAGCGGGTAAAATATGTCAAATCCTATCGTCTGGGCGAATACGGCGAAGGCGACGCGGGCGTCACAATTGCAAACTTTAAAGATTAAGGAGGTTACACCATGCCGAATAAACAAAAAATACTGATCGTGGACGACGACGCCAATATTGCGGAACTGATCTCGCTTTACCTCACCAAGGAGTGCTTCGACACCATGATTGTGGGGGATGGCGAATCGGCGCTGCAGGCCGTAAAAACCTTTGCTCCGAATCTGATCCTGCTTGATCTGATGCTCCCCGGCATCGACGGCTATCAGGTCTGCCGGGAAGTCCGCAGCCATTCCAGCGTGCCGATCATTATGCTCTCCGCCAAAGGTGAAATCTTCGACAAGGTACTCGGTCTGGAGTTGGGGGCTGACGATTATATTGAAAAACCTTTCGATTCCAAAGAACTGGTGGCCCGTGTCAAAGCCGTTTTGCGCCGCTATAAGCCGGCAGTTGTAACTCCTGCCCAGCCGGCGGTGGAATGCGTGGAATATGAAGGACTGACCATCAACAAAACCAATTATTCCGTCGTTTATCTGGGAAATACGGTGGATATGCCGCCCAAAGAGTTGGAACTGCTTTACTTCCTGGCGGCTTCTCCCAATCACGTTTTTTCCAGAGAACAACTGCTCGACCAGATCTGGGGATATGAATATATCGGCGACACCCGTACGGTGGACGTCCATATCAAGCGTCTCAGGGAAAAAATCAAGGACTATGCCAACTGGAAAATCGCTACCATCTGGGGCATCGGCTACAAATTTGAGGTACGATAAATGCGCAAAACCCTTTACCTGAAATTTTTGCTGGCCTACCTGATTTTCGGCTGTTTTGGCTTTCTCGTTGTCGCCACCTTCGGCTCCAGCATGACAACGGAACATCTGAAACGCGAAAAGGCGGACGCCCTGTATAAAGAAGCGACCCTGATCGCCAATACTTACGCTTCCGACCTTTACAACAATGAAATATCTCTGGAAACGGTCAAGTCACAGCTTGACGCCCTGAGCACTTATCTTTCCGCCGAAGTATGGATCATCAATCCTTCCGGGCGCATGATCATGACCACAAACGCGCCCCTGGACGTGGAAAACGAAACCCTTGTGGAAAACTTTGATCCCACCGTCACAGCCGGTTCCTACTATACGATCGGCAATTTCTTCGGCTGGTTCGGCGAGGACATGCTGAGCGTTTTCGCCCCCATCACTTCCAACTATAAAGTGCGGGGATATGTGGTCATCCATACAACCCTTTCCGCTATCCGCACCTCCAGCGAGGGCCTGCTGAATATCTCCTACATCATGCTGGTGATCTTCTTCCTGCTTTCGCTCATCATTCTGATCTTTTTTACGGAAATGGTATATCTTCCGCTGCGGAAAATCACCGCCGCCACGGAACAATATGCGGCGGGAAATCTGCACTACGAACTGCAGGTGGACAGCGAAGATGAAATCGGCTATCTGGCCGCATCCCTCTCTTACATGGCGAACGAAATCGCCCGGAGTGAAGACAACCAGAAGAAATTCATCGCCAACGTCTCCCACGACTTCCGCTCTCCGCTCACTTCCATCAAAGGCTATCTGGAAGCGATGCAGGACGGCACCATACCAGCCGAACTGTATAATAAGTATCTGGGAATTCTTTTAAATGAAACGGACCGCCTGATCAAACTGACCAACAGCCTGCTGACGCTGAACAACCTGAATATGAAAGGCGTCGTGCTGGAAAAAACGCAATTTGACATCAATCAGGTGATCCGCTCCACAGCGGCATCCTTCGAGGGCACCTGCCGCCAAAAGAAAATCGGCATTGATCTGGTGCTCACAGGCGAAACGCTTCCCGTGCTTGCCGATAAAAGCAAAATCGAGCAGGTACTATATAACCTGCTCGACAACGCCATCAAATTTTCCCATGCCGATTCGTCCATCAGGATCGAAACCTCGGAAAAGCACGGCAAGGTTTTTGTCTCCGTCAAGGATCATGGCATCGGCATTCCAAAAGACAGCTTGCGGCTCATCTTTGACCGCTTTTACAAAACCGACCTGTCCCGCGGCAAGGACAAAAAAGGCACCGGCCTGGGGCTTTCCATCACGAAGGAAATCATCCGGGCTCATAATGAAAATATCAACGTCATCAGCACCGAAGGCGTGGGGAGTGAGTTCATTTTCTCCCTACCAGTGGCGGATGAGGACGAAGATTGAGAACAATTGCGGGGAATTACTTATGATTTTTTAGTGGTCGTAAGCAGCTCCCCGCTAAAATTATGTAATCTATAATCTGTCAAATATTGCAATATACTTTAATATTTCAGAATTTTTTGCAGTAATTGTATCTGCATATGCACTAATCGAAGTATTCTGTTCTATTGCATTTGTATTATCAATCAGTCTCATGGAATTATCATATAATTTTTTTGCTACTCTATTTCCCTCATTTATTGCACTGTAAATAGCATACTGATTATTTTTGATTTCCTCCAGATGATTGATCACATCATCTAATTTACTTAATATTGCATTCAGCCGGATTTCATTTTCATAAATATTATAGGCGCCTTCGTGCCCTTCCAGCGAATTACATCTTCCCGAGTCAAAATACTCATAAAATGTAGCAATCGCTATGAAATTTCGATATTTTGGATAAATTACATTTAACTGATACAATTGATTCAATGTTTGTCTTATTATATTTCTCTTTTGTACCAGAACTTCTATTTGAGAATGGATATTCTCTTTCTGTTGTAACGCCCTACTAATACGTTGCTTATCTTTTTTTACTAATTCATTATATTCTCTGCATTTTCTCTCATAATCTGACTCTTTTTCACCAGAGTCACTCGCCCCGCCCCCCCAAATCATTAATAAAGACAGTACAAAACCAATGGCCCCGCATACAATCATAATTATTTTGAGATCACTCCACTCTGCGCCACCACTAAATGCCCTAATAATGGCGTAAACGAAAAAAATGGGGATTCCTACTATTGCGCAAACCAAACTTATTAGTAGTACACCGAAAAGGTCTGCTATAAAATCTACAGCACCTGAGGAATGATGAGGCACTTCAGGTTCTGGGTAGTTCTTAGGTGTCACATTTATTCCATTTTCCTGGGTTTGTAACCAACTAATCGCCCGATTTAAGGTATATATTATTTTCTCCAACTCCAATGCTTTCGCTAAATACAGTTTCAAGTCCATTAATGTTTCCTCCTTATAAGTTTACAGTTACTCCCTTACAACAACAATCCCATATCCAGCAGAATACCCCACCCGCACAAGATAGAGTACAACATAAGCTGCACACATTGCCACATGTTGTTTCACCGCATAATTCACAGCAACAACAGTCATTGCATCCATCACATACACCCTCACAGCAAGTATCTATTCCAATGCAGCAAATCAAATCACTCAAAAAATCATCATTATCCGAGCGTTCAATATGAATCTTCAGATTTGGATCTGCCTGCATGGTGCAGAGACAATCTACCGCTTTTTCAAAATTTGCATTCTGAATATAGTAATAACAATTAAGTTCATAATACTCCAGCATCGTCAGTTTATTTTTAAGTAGCGATATGCAATACTGAAAAGTATTCTCATCTTTGCTCCAGATGTTTTTAAATTGCTTCATTGCTTCTTCTGTGTACATGCGTTCTTTTCTCCTCTGCCTTCATAAGTGAATGTTCTATTCCAAAAGTTAATATATTCTCTATAATTTCTTTGTTTTTAGCAACTTCCACTTTTTTTATTTCCTGTGCTATACAAAATTTTAATAACAGCATAATTTTTCTCGTTTTCTCCAAAGCAGCCAAACGGCCTTTTTCCGGACTTATAAAAACGATTGGATTAAATTGATTTTTGCTGATGTCGCTTTCAAAGTCCTCGTATGCATCCAGCGTATATATCAATTTTCCCACATGAAAATGCAACTGTACAACTGTGCCGTACATTTCACTTTCTGTTTCGATATCTCGAAGCCAATACTTAATGATTTCTACCAGCATATTACCTGTTGTATCTGCACAGGAATCCAGGTTACTATTCTCCTTTTCTCTTCTCCGTAACAAATCGGCCTGGTCTTTTAAGCTTTCCAAAAGTCCCTTATGAGACTCGGACATTTCTTTATACCGCTTTTTTCCATGCAATATCCTTTTTAATATCCGCCATGGCAATTTGTTTCCATCATATTCATTATCCTCAAATTTTAAATCCAATAACGCCATATTAACAAAAGCCGAATATGCTAAAATGTCACCATTTATTTGAAGCTTCTTTTTCATAAAAGGATTCAAATGGCATCTTAGTGTAAGACTTTTTTCCGGATATTCCTTAAATGATTCTAAAAATAGCAAAGTATAAACAGACTCATAATTCAAAAAGGCGGTCCAGAAAAAACCATAATCTTTTCTAATCTGGTTACATAGAGCACAGTAATAGGTAGAATACTTTCTTATATCCTTTAATCGCATTTCATCTTTATAAGGACGTAAATATCCGAACATCTTATCATCACCTGTTTTTCACTTGTTAATTCTGCGGAACTTTTATTTATCCGGCCCCGCTGCTTTGCCAGGAACGACGGAGCCCTTATGATGAAGTATTTATAAAATCCTCCCGGAGGAGTGATTTTATCCATTAAATCAATTCCCACCTGAAAATGCCGCCGGATAGTCGTTTGTCTGTACAAAGGCTGGCCCTTGCGGAAAATATTGTCTATTTTCCCAGGTTAAATAAACAAAAAAGAGGATAAAATACAAAACTATAGCCAACCCCCAAATATATATCTTCATTCTTTTCATTTCCCACTTCCCTCTTCACTTGCATGAAACTCTTTAAGAGATTTTTATAGTTCTTTAAGAGATATTATATATCTCTTAAAGCTAATTTTCAAGGCTCAATTATAGAACTATTGTTTTTAATATAAAATAATTTGAAGAAAGCAGGATTTGAAACATGCAAAGAGGAATCCTTGGCAACGCCATCAGAAAAGCCCGGTTGGAAAAAGGTTTTTCTCAGGAAGAACTGGCTGAAATTGTGGATATTACGCCCACCCACATGAAACATCTGGAAAGCGAACACAGAAAACCTTCCATCGAAGTATTAGAAAAGCTGATGATAGCATTGGATTTATCGTTTGACATGATCGTATTTCCGGAAATGGAGAAAATAAAAGCAGGTGATTGGCCTGTTTTACTTGCTGATTGCAGCAAAAGTGAGTTGAATATCATCCGGGATGTAATTATTTCCATGAAAAAGAACCGAAGCAGATAAAATATAATGATTCCATGTAAAAAGGGCGTCGCAGGATAACGCCCTTTTACATTTTACATAATTATACAGGTTTTAAAATACCTCTTCCTCTCCGTAAATTTCCCGGCAAACTGCGCCGTCATCCCATTCCGGATGATCCGATATCATTTGGAAAATCGGTAAAATCCGCTCAAGAGGCTCTTCTAAATCATCCGCGATCTCCTCCGCTGTAAGCTGGCGGTTCTTTTTCCTCCGCACGAAAGATATCACGGTAAGGTTTTCTCCCTCATTCCTTCCTATCATCTTACTGTCCATAAGCCATTCCCTTATTGCAGTGCACATATTATGCCCTCCTTCTTCACTCTGAAAATCTCTACGCTGTACTCCATCCAGACAACCTATTCCAAGAAAAGTTTCCAACAAATCACAACTCTCGTCATCCAGTTCTGCAAAACTGGTACTATTTTCTTTTATATACTCTCTCATTTTTCTTTTGTTTCCTGCATATGGCATAAGTTCAAATAACTGACGCAAGCCGGTTTTAAAATGGTTCGGATTCACATGTTTCCAATCAATCAAATTGATTTTAAAATCGGGGCAAAATTCCCGTAACCTTTCCAATCCCTTGGGAAATTCTATCATATCATGCAGTCTGGTAGGGCCCTCCCAGGGCTTCTCTCCATGATAGAAAACGATACAGCACACAGGAGACAACTTGTCTTCCCGCCGTATACCACTTAAAAATTCAGCGCTGTCTTTCCATTCTCCCTGCTCTTTTCTCTCTTTTTTGATCTCCTTAACCTGCTGGTCATAGAGCAGCGCGCTGATCAGCATATCTTTCAGCGGCATAATATAGTTGCTGTCATGCTGATTTTCGAGAGAAATCAAGGCAAAATGTTCTCTCCCGTCATAGCGGAACAGACCATCCGCTGTCCGTTCCTTCTTCTTTTCCTTGCCATTACCATCCTGATAGATAATGGCTGCTGTCGGTGGGACTTTCTCCATCTTTGCAGGGTCTAAAACCTGTTTTCCCCGAAAAAGTCCTCCATTTACGAGGTCGCAGACATGTATCGGGTCCGCGACAATCGCTTTTCCTTTTGGGTCTGTGACACCCAAGATATGCCTCCTTTACAGATGTCTCTTACATCAAACGACACTTTCCCCTATTCTGGCATAACAACTTGAAAACACCGGGAGAAACTCCCGTCTGAACATGCAAAAGAACAATAGAATCAACCACAGCCGAATGCTGAGGGAAATTATTCGGAACATCTTTATCATAATTCCCGCGGCCTGATTTGTCAATTATGATATAAAAAAGACAAGCGTTCGCCGATTTAAAAAAGACAAGCGTTCGCCGCACATCAGCGCAGTCGAAACTCTTGTCTTTTCTACTTTTTCCTTTTTCAATTTTTCCAGTGCAGCCGGTGCAGTTCTCCCGCTTCCTGCAGTCCGGCGAACTGATTCTGCCGCAGTGCCTCATACAGCACAATCGCCACGGAATTGGATAAATTCAGCGACCGGATCTGATCCAGCATGGGAATGCGGATGCAGGTTTCTTCGTGTTCCACCAGAATTTCTTCCGGAATGCCCGCGCTCTCTTTCCCGAACATGATATAGTCGTCCGGTCCGATCTGCACGTCGCTGTATACATGCTTCGCTTTCGTCGTCGCCATCCAGAGTTTTACTCCGGCATTCTCCTGCAGGATCACCGGATTCTTTTCCAGAAAGTCTTCAAAGTTGATATAACGGCGCACATCCAGCTTATCCCAGTAGTCCATTCCGGCGCGCTTCAACTGCTTTTCATTCAGCGAAAATCCCAGCGGTTCGATCAGATGAAGCACCGCGCCGGTGGCCACACAGGTGCGCCCGATATTTCCCGTATTCTGGGGAATTTCCGGCTGGTGCAAAACGATATTCAGCATGATTCTTTCTCCGCTTTCAGTCTGCCGACGAAATCTGCCAGTCTCCCGATCGCAATTTTTAAGTTATCCAGAGAATACGCATAGGAGATACGCAGGAAACCTTCTCCGCAGTCGCCAAACGCGGTTCCCGGCACAACCGCAACCTTTTCCTCTTCCAGAAATCGCGTCGCAAATTCGTCGCTCGTCATGCCGAATTCTTTGATACAGGGAAACACATAAAATGCTCCGTAAGGCTCAAAGCAGGGCAGCCCCATCTCTCTAAACGCATGCATCAGGTAACGCCGCCGCTGGTTATACTCTTCCCGCATCTTTTCCACATCGCCGTCGCCGTTTTTCAACGCGTCCACCGCCGCATACTGGCTGGTAGTCGGCGCACACATGATGGCAAACTGATGAATTTTAAGCATTTGCTCCGTGATAACCGCAGGAGCGCAGCAATACCCCAGACGCCATCCGGTCATCGCATAGGATTTTGAAAAGCCGTTAATCAGGACAGTGCGTTCCCGCATGCCCGGCAGTTCCGCGATGGAAACATGGCGCTCTGAATTGTAGGAAAGTTCCGCATAAATCTCATCGGAAATGACAAAAATATCATGTTCGATGATGACCTTCGCAATCGCCTCCAAATCCTTTCTTTCCATGATCGCGCCGGTAGGATTATTGGGGAAAGGCAGGATCAGGACCTTTGTTTTGTCCGTGATCGCCGCTTCCAGTTCCTCTGCTGTCAGCCGGAATTCATTTTCCGCTTTCAGATCGATGATGACCGGAACCGCATCCGCCAGCACAGCGCAGGGCTCATAAGATACATAGGAAGGCTGGGGAATGATAACCTCTTCCCCCGGATTAATCATGGCGCGCAGCGCAATATCGATCGCTTCCGAGCCGCCTACCGTGACGATCACTTCATCCTTATAGTCATATTCCAAATTGAAACGGCGCTTTAAGTAATGGCAGATTTCA
Organism: Eubacteriales bacterium; assembly: GCA_030524745.1. Lineage (GTDB taxonomy): Bacteria > Bacillota > Clostridia > Lachnospirales > Lachnospiraceae > Gallintestinimicrobium. The sequence continues at coordinate 52,572 of JAUNGC010000024.1, forward strand.
ACTTTTAATTCTTTCAGTCCTGCATTGGACGTATAAAAGGTACGTCCCTTTTCCAGGGAATAAATTCCCTCATCCCTGATATGCCAGGGCGTATCAAAGTCAGGTTCCCCCACGCCGAGAGAGATCGCATCCTCCATCTCGCTCACGATGTCGAAAAACTTCCGGATACCTGACGGTTTAATCGCAACAATTTTGTCAGATACTGGATTTCTCATGGTGTAATTTTCTCCCTCTGGTCTTCATATTTTTTGCTCAGAATCGTTCCGTGGTCTTTGTATTTTTTCAGAATAAAATGAGTCGCCGTGCTCAAAACGCTGTCCAGCGGCGCAAGCTTATCGGAAACAAATGCCGACACTTCTTTTAAGGATTTGCCCTCCAGCGTAATCAGCAGGTCAAAGCCGCCGGAGATCAGATATACCGCATTCACTTCCGGATATTTATAAATGCGCTCCGCAATATTGTCAAATCCCTGCCCTCTCTGTGGCGTCACGCGCACCTCGATCAGCGCCGATACCTTTTCGATGCTCGTTTTTTCCCAGTCGATCAGCGTGTGATAACCGCAGATGATGCCTTCCGCTTCCATCGCGGCCATCTCGTTCACCACGTCAATCTCCTCCACCCCGAGAATGACGGCCAGTTCCTTTAAATTGATACGGCTGTTTCTCTCAATAATTCTCAACAATTCTTCTCTCATTTTTTCCTCGTTTCTGCCGCCAAAGCGGCCATATGTTTCATAGCCGGAAGCATATCCGGCCCGCTTTGCAGTCCTGCTTTATTTCAGGATTTTATATATTTCATCCATCTTCGCCGGTTCCAGGAATCTTTTCTCCTCTCCGTTTACAATGACTTTGTCATTGTTCGCAGTCGCCATTCCGATGATGGCAGCCGGAATTTTTTCCCGCTGCAATTCCTTCAGCAGTGTTTCGCCATGTGCAGTTATGCACAAAAGACTCCCGTTGCCTGCCAGTTCATATGGATTTAAATCCAGATAATTACAGATTTCTACCGTTTCCTGCCGGATAGGAATCTTTTTTAAGTCGATTTCCAGTCCAACCCCGGCGCGCTGCGCCAATGTCCAGAGCGCGCGGAAAATCCCGCCCTCTGCCGCTGCGCACAACGCGCTGACGCCGGACTTCCCGGCGGCTGCGGCCTCCGGAAGTACCGACAGCATTCTTCCAAATCCCGCCGCTTCTTCCAGCAAATGGGAAGGGTAACGCTCCCGAAGCCGGTCAAAGCAACGGGACGCCAAAATAGCGCTGCCTTCCAGTCCGGCCCATTTCGTCATGACGATCTGTCCGTTCTCCGCCATTTTCCCGGACTTTTTGAACATTCCGGCCGTTGTCCCGACAGCCGTTGCACTCAGTACGGGAGCGTTTACCGCCGCAGTCACACTGGCTTTTACGTCCGCTATGGCCGTTCCCAGTGCATCCGCCGCCGCCTGCGCATCCTCCACGATCCGGCGAAGTTCCTGTTCACCGGTTTCTGCAGGAAGCAGAATATTCAGCAGAACGCCTATGGGATTTCTCACTCCGAAAACAGCCGCCTGATTGACCGCGGCATAGACCGCATACTTTCCGCATTCTTTTCCGCTGTAAACTGCCTGCGCCTGCGCGACGGCCACTTTTTCCGCATTGAAGTCAACGGAAAAAACGGCGCAGTCTTCCCCATAAGCCGCGCCATTTTCCACTCCTCTTCTTCTGCTATTCAGTTTTTTGTGAATGGAACGGTCGTAAATATCCCCCGTCACGTTTCCAAGTTTCATAAAAAACCTCTTATTATATCCCTCTGTATCCGTCCGCACTTCCGGAACGGAAATGGTTTAATTCCCCGCTTCCGCGTCCGCTGCCGCCTGCTGCGCAGCCGCGATTTCCGCAAGCTGTTCCGGCGTCAGGGCCGCCATAGCTTCCTGTATCGCCTTAATGTTTGCAATTGTATTCTTTATGGTCGCCGTATCGTTTGTGGCAATCGCCGCCTGTATCTGCTGGCTGAACTCCGGATTGTCCGTTGCCGTCCCCACCGTCACCGTCTTCGGGCTCATCTGGTAGTTGCTGCTGTTAATCTGCTCCCGGCTCACTTCCACTCCATTTTCCTTCACTACTTTCCAAAGCCGCGCCTTATAACCGATATGCGCCGAACTGGTCTGAATATAACCGACCGGCCGGGACGCATCCGCCACGATATTATCGTGATCCGGCACCTTCGTCTCCAGAACTTCACTTTCATAGGTAACCGTTCGGTTGGAATCCCTCGATTCCACGCCATAGATGTTAAACGTAATTTTCTTATCCTTCGTATAGCCTTCTATGTAAATCGGATATTCCGTATTATTGACAAACTGAAAGTCCTTTCCGGCAGATTCCGCAATCGCGGCATCGGCAGAAGGATCCACATAGGTGACGATCATGGAATGATTATGCCGTTCCGTCACATCCAGTTCAGCACGCAGCACTGCGTTATACAGCGTTGTGGACACCTGACAGATTCCGCCGCCGATGCTGTCCACAACCTGCCCGTTCAGATAGGATCCTGCCATGAAGTACCCGTTTTCCTGCGTAAAAGGCTTCACCGCATCATAGGTGGAAAAAGTATCCCCGGGATAGATGGTTGTGCCGTTAATCTTGCTGCATCCGTTGCTGACATTGCCGCTGCGGTCTGCGCTTGACGTGGAATAGCTGGTGGTGAATGTGCCGAGCAGATCCTTTACCTTCAGAAGATCTTCCGCCTTTCCCTTCGGTTCATCCACGGCCATCACAAGTTCCACGCTGCTCTCCGCCCGGTCCCACTGCGTCGTCATATACGCATAAATATTCTCAGCAGAGGCGCTGTTGTCCACAACGTAGCCTGTCTGCCCTTCTTCCACCTCAAAAACGCCGTTTACCCGGTTCAGATGGGCGTCAACCGCCTCCACATTAAACTTGCTGCAGCGTTCTTCTACAATACTCTCAATCAGCGCCCGATCAAAATCAAGCTGAATTTCATAATCCCGCCCTTTGTACTTCAAATCCTGCTTCATTTTATAGCGGACTACAATATTCCCTTTTTTCCCAAGCTGCGCTGCTTCCGACACCAATTCCGTATTCTTCCAGGTGATTCCCAATTCCTCCGCCGTCGCCGAAACGCTGTCGCCTTCCGCGGACTGCAGCCGTATGGGAATTTCCCCCAAAGAATCCACATAATTCTCAATTGCACGGGAAGCTTCATCCTGCGTCATACCGGACAGATCGATTCCGCCCGCCGTCACGCCCTCCGGAATTACATCATCCGGAGCCGCATAGGCCTGCTGCCCGAAAAACAGGAAACAAAATCCCGCCGTTATCATCATTGCCAGCGCATTTCTGATTTTCTTCATTTAAACTCCTTTACAAAAAATACAATAAAGTCGGTATCACCATCGCCAACACCAAAATCACAATAATTACCGACGATATAATCTTCTGCGTCTTTTTGTTATGAAAATTAAACATGAGACCTCCTCCGCCTTCCGCGGTATTCTGTCGCATTTCGTTACAGCTTCCAAATATCAGGCGCCATAGCGCCGTCTTTTGCCTATTATAATTCACTTCACAGAGTTTTGCAAGATTCCATATGACGCAAGTATTTTGTCAATCAGACGACTTGCTTCATTTTTCGTCAGCAGTTCTATCTCATAATCCGCCGTCAGTCCGTTCTGTAAAAGCAGCCGCCCAAGCCTTTCCTTCTGCGCTTTGGTCGCAGGTCCTTCCCGTTTCACCTTATAAATAAGCGGGCGGGGAGAAAATTCCTCTTTACTCTGCTCATAGAAATTTTCATATAGTTTCTGATACAGAAAATGAGTCGCCTTCGCATCCTCCAGCGCCCGGTGCGCCTGCAGCCTGATTCCGTAATGCTCACACAGATCGGAAAGTTTTCTGCTGGGCAGGTCTGCCAAAAACTTCCGGGACAGCTTCAGCGTATCGACGCCGCTCCGCTCAAAGGTAAGCCGCGCATTCACAGCAGCGCGTTTCAGAAAAGAATAATCAAACAGCAGTTGATGTCCCACCAATGGCAGTTCCTGCGCAAATTCCAGAAACCGCGGCAGCGTCTCGCCGATTGGCGGCGCATCTGCCAGATCGGCTTCCGAAATCCCCGTCAGCTTTACAACATGCTCCGAAAGAGCCCTTCCCGGATGGACAAAAGTTTGAAAAGTATCCTCAATCTGCCCATTCTTCACCTTCACGGCGCCGATTTCTATGATCTTATCCAGTTTCGGACTGAGTCCCGTGGTTTCCAGATCCACGCACAGATAATCTCCGACTGCTTCCGCCATGTCTCCTCCCATATGCCTAAACCATTTTCTTTTCGGCTTTTTTTGCCTTCTTTTGCCGCGCCTGATAATCCGGACAATGCTCCGTCAGGAAACATTCCTCACACTTCGGCGTGGGCGCTTTACAGATCTGACGCCCCAGCGTGATGATCTGAATGTTATATAAAATCCAGTGATCCTTCGGCAGCACTTTCATCAGATCCATTTCCACCTTGACCGGATCTTCCTCCCGGGTCAGCCCCAATTTTCTGGAAATCCGCTTTACATGGGTATCCACCACAACGCTCGGCTCATGAAAAATATTTCCGCGAATCACGTTGGCCGTCTTGCGCCCGACTCCCGCCAGGCTGGTCAGATCTTCCAGAGAAGACGGCACTTCTCCGCCGAATTTTTCCACCAGGTCCTTGCAGCAGGCGATAATATTTTTCGCTTTATTATGATAAAATCCGGTGGAATGGATATCCCTCTCCAGTTCTTTTAAGTCCGCATTTGCGAAAGCTTCCACGGACGGATACTTCACAAACAGATCCTTCGTCACGATATTCACTCTCGCATCCGTACACTGGGCGCTTAAAATTGTGGCGATTAAAAGCTGCCAGGCGTTTTCATGATTCAGATAGCAGATATATTCTGTCCCGTAATGCTCATCCAGTAAATTCAGAATTTCTTTTGTATGTGCTTTCATTTTCACCTCTATGCCGCAAAAAAATTAACCATCCGGCTTTTTTAAGCTTCGCTACAACTCCACTTCCACAGTCCGCGCATCATTCGTCAGCGGATCACGCGTCCGATAGTCAAATAAAACCGCCGTTTCCTGCATCCCCATAAACATGCGGTCATGCAGTTCCAAAAGTTCCCATGCCTGTTTTTCCACAGGCCACCGAAAAAGTTCTATGTGGGTCATGCGCTGCATCTGTCTCGCGTTGTACCCTTCATAATCCGGAAGATAATTTCGTTCCGTTTCTTCTTTTTTATAAAAATCCGTGATTTTATCATGCCATCCGGACAAATCTTTTGCAAAAACCGGCCGGCTTTTGAGATTTTCCCGCAGATACATATCGTATACGAGCAATTCCCGATACAGATTTTCCCGCCCTAAATCCACGGCCGCCGCAAAGTCAAGCAGCACCTGATAGCGGTACATGCGGGACGGGCTATTCACAAAATAACCGTTTTCTTCATAAAAATCCGCCAGCGCGGCAAACATATCAAAAGGAGACGGAAACTGTTTTTCCAATACCGGCAGGACATGAGAGAACTGATTGCTATTATAATACAACTCCACCATTTCCTCAATCCGTTTCAGCCGGATCACCTCTTCATAGGATAGCCACTTCGTATATAACACCTCATAAGGCGGTTTGGACGTGTACGCAATGCCGTAATTCTCCGCCATTTCTGCCATATAAGAACCTTTGAGCACCTTCAGAAAGCCAAGCTGCAACTGCTCCGGGCGCATATAATAAACATCGTTAAAGGACCTTTGAAAACTGGCGAAATCTTCAAAGGGCAGTCCCGCAATCAGATCCAGATGAATATGGATATTGTGCTCCGCATGAATCCGTACCACGGTGTGACGCAGTTTATCCAGATTGGCATATCGTCTGATTTCCCGCAGCGTATCCGGATTCGTGGACTGCACACCGATTTCCAACTGCATCAGTCCCGGGCGCATCTGAGACAGCAGCGCCAATTCTTCCCCATTTAACAAATCTGCCGATATTTCAAAATGGAAATTTGTGACGCCATTGTCGTGTTCCAGAATATAGCGCCATATTTCCTGTGCGTGTTCATGATTGCAGTTAAAAGTCCGGTCCACAAACTTCACCTGGGGCACCTTCGCATCCAGGAAAAACTGCAGTTCCTTTTTCACCAGAGACAAATCGCGCAGCCTGACCTTCTTATCAATGGAAGAAAGACAATAGCTGCAGTTAAACGGACATCCCCGGCTGGATTCATAATAGAGAATCCTGTTTTCAAATGCGCCCAGATCTTCATAAATAAAGGGAAGGCCGCTGATATCAGTTAACGCCCTCTCCTGTGTCCGGACAATCCCGCCCGAAACAGGGTCCCAAAATACCAGACCGGCAATCGCATGCAGTCCCGTGTGCTCCGCCGCCCCCGGCCAGAAAGCCGTAAGCTGTAACTGCATAGCCTCCGGGTCTTCTCCCACCCTCTGTCTCCGGTAATGCTGCAGCAGTTGAAAGAAAGTCTCTTCCCCTTCTCCCGTCATAATCCCCGTCAGAAAAGGATATTGCTCCAAAATCTCCGGCACATTATAGGAAACTTCCGGTCCTCCCAGCCAGATGGGAATTTGGGGCATCACTTTATGAAACTCCGTCACCAGTTCCTGCATCATATTCCAGTTCCAGATGTAACAGGAGAATGCCGCGGCATCCGGCTTTCTTTTATAAATATCAGCCAGAATATCGGACAGCTGCTGGTTAATCGTATATTCCGCCAGTTCCACCTCATTCTCCGCCTCAGAATCCCGTGCCACCGCGTAGGACCGCAGGCTATAGAGAGCAGGATTGGAATGGATGTATTTTGCATTCAATGCGACCAGTAAAAATTTCATAAACAGTCCCTCTTTTGCGCCGTATCATCCGGGAATTCCCATACAGATCCCCAGCGAAACCTTGACTACATATAATACTGCTATCTTACCATAAACGATGCCGCCTTACATCCCCGCAAATTTTCCCATAAAGCAACCAAATACCTCCTTATAATTAAGCCGCATGGCGAAAATACGCCATGCGGCAACACTTGTTCTTATCAAAAGTCTTTAGGAATACCTTTTACAAAATCTTCTATTGATTCCGCTTTGGCAGCCAGCTTCAGCCATTCGCTCAGCACCTCCTGATCCTGAACCTGTATAATCCGGTCATGAAGTTCTTTCGGAACTTCTCCGAGATCCCCCAGCAGGACAAGAATAGCCTCTGCTTTTCCCTCGGATCGTCCGGCTTCCAGTCCCAACTCGTATTCAGCTTCCCGGATCTTGCGCATTTCCTCTTCTTCGTTGTATTCAAAAATAGACATCGCCACTACCTCCGATCGCTGCGCCGTCAGGAAATCTGAGAGAATTCCCCTCTGAATACACTCCGTGACAGCATGTTCAACTGCATCTTCAATTTTTTCTTTCCCCGCATATGCGCGGACACAGGCCACATACTCACTGTATTCCTTCAACGTCCTGCACTTTTCCATCAGTTCGCTGTTATTGCCAGCATTAATATTCAGCATCAGAACTTTCAGTTCCAGTTCCGGATCATCTACAGGCTTTTCAAATGCATCTGACAGCTTCAATATCTGTCTCTCCGGCTGTTTGCGGCTTCCATTATAAAATACAACAAACCTCGGAACGGGAATCTTTGTCAGGCCAGCAGAATATAAACTTTTTGTCCGTATATATTTTTCCAGTTGCCGCGAGATGTAAAGCAGATCCCGCAAAGGCATATTCGGACTAAAAGATGCCTGATGTTCATAAAGATTTAACTCAGATCCCAGCAGAAAAGAAACATCATTCTTAACCGCCATATAAATGGCATTTTCCAGCGTATAGGTTTCCAATTCCTCCGGATTCTGATAATCCGTCCCATTCAACGCATTATATAATGCCAGCAGTTCCTTCTTGTCCCGATACAGCATCCGGAACACCGTATCCTTTTGATTGCGCACTACTTTCCGTTTTTCTTCCATAAAAAGCCGCTCCTTTCTGCGATCATATGCAGGAAGCCGCTTTCTTCTCAGCAACTCCTGCCTGTTAAAAGTGAATTTTAAGCATAGAGTTTCTGAAATGAATGATAGAATTAAGACGGTCCGTGACCTGGATTTCCCGAAAGTTTATGCTTGTCCTTATCTTATCATGATAATTCCCCCGGCACAATCCTTTTCTCGTTTCTTTAATTTAAACATTTCTCGTTTCTTTAATTTAAACATAGAAAAAAAGGCGTTAC
>JAUNGC010000005.1 GCA_030524745.1 Eubacteriales bacterium
AACAGACCGACAAATCAAAATTTAAGGAGAAAAAATGGAAAGAATTATTAAATCTATGGAAAAGGAATATCTTCTTCCCGCTCTTGAATTAGTGGAGGAAGTTTTTGCACAATGGAGTAATCCTGAGGAAGGAAAGGTTGTGCGTCAGCTTGTGGAAGAAATAAGAACCAAAAAGTATTACATTCCGGAATTGGAACTTATTATGGTGGATGAAAAAAATGTTGTTGTGGGTTATGCAATGTTTTCAAGATTTCATATCGAGGGAAAGTATGAGAATGAATTGCTCATTCTGACGCCTGTTGCCGTGAAAACTGATCTGCAAAGGCAGCATATTTCAAAAGATCTTATTGAGTATGGATTTGTAAAAGCGAAGGAACTGGGATTTGCAGCTGTTCTTGTGGAAGGGAATCCTCAAAACTATAATTCCAGAGGTTTTCAGACCAGTGCGGATTTTGGAATCATAGCAGGAGAAAATGTACACTTGCCTGATGTAAGTTGTCTGATGGTAAAAGAACTTGTTGAAGGCGCATTGGATCATATAAGTGGAATTGTGGATTATTCTTTTTATGATGCTTTGCGTTAGTGTAAAAGAAATTGGAACTTTTAAAGCGCTTGCAGGGCAAGCATGAATTCTGCTAAGACAAGAGAGGTTGTTATGACGAACTTTGATTTCCTGAAATCCGAACCGAAATTCAGAAGATTTGCTGATGTCGCTATAGCTGCAGAAAAAATTCTGCCGATTGATGCGGGAACATCCGTCATAAATTGCCGAAGGGCGATGGAATTTGCGATTAAATGGATGTATTCCGTGGACAGTTCACTTGTAAAGCCGTGGGACGATAAGCTGGCCAGTTTGATGAGTACGGAAGAATTTCGGGATATTGTGGATAACGATCTCTGGCGGCGGATGGATCTCATCCGGAAAATCGGAAATAATGCAGCGCATACGGGAAAAAAGATTACAAAAGAGCAGGCCATGCTTTGTCTGGAGAATTTGTATATTTTCATGGACTTTCTTGCCTGCTGTTATGCAGATAATTACAAAGAAAGTAAATTTGATGCGGAATTATTGGCAGAAAAACCACAGGAATTGAGAAATATCCCGCAGGCAGTTACGAATGTGGACATGGAATCCTTAATAAGGGAAAATGAGGCCCTGAAGGCGGAATTGACTGCTCGCCGGAAAGAGCAAAAGCCTAATTATGTGCCGAAGCCGTTGGATATTTCGGAATATGAGACACGAAAAATATATATTGATGCTATGCTGGAGGATGCCGGCTGGATAGAGGGAAAAAACTGGCTGAATGAGGTGGAATTGTCAGGAATGCCCAATAAATCGGAAGTCGGATACGCTGATTATGCCTTATATGGGGATGATGGCAGAGTGTTGGCAATCATTGAGGCAAAGCGCACTTGCGTTGATGTTTCAAAAGGCCGTCATCAGGCAGAATTGTATGCAGATCTGATAGAGAAGAAGCAGAGGCGGCGTCCGGTGATCTTTCTGACCAATGGTTTTGATACCAGAATCAATGATAATTATTATCCGGAACGTAAGGTTGCAGCTATTTATTCAAAACGTGATCTGGAAAAATTGTTCAACTTACATTCCATGCGTACAAGCCTTCAGAACGTTACGATAAATAAAAACATTGCAGGCCGTTATTATCAGGAAGGAGCGATCAAAGCTGTTTGCGATAGCTTTGGAAAAAAGAATCGCAGGAAAGCGCTTCTGGTTATGGCAACCGGCAGCGGAAAGACACGTACTGTGATTGCTTTGTGTGATGTGTTGCTGCAGAATGGCTGGGTGAAAAATATTTTATTTTTGGCAGACCGAAATTCACTGGTGACTCAGGCAAAGCGGAGTTTTGTGAATTTACTGCCGGATTTAACAGTTGTGAATCTTTGCGAAGAAAAAAACAATTATAGTGCGCATTGCGTTTTTTCGACTTACCAGACGATGATGAACTGTATTGATTCGATCCATGATGATGAGGGAAAACTATTTACCAGCGGACATTTTGATTTGGTGATCTGTGATGAAGCGCATCGTTCTATCTATAATAAGTATCGGGATATTTTCAACTATTTTGATGCGCCGCTGGTAGGATTGACGGCTACGCCGAAGGATGAGGTGGATAAAAATACCTATGAAATATTTGAATTGGAAAACGGTGTGCCTACTTATGGCTATGAACTATCACAGGCGGTGAAAGACGGATTTCTTGTAGATTTTTTGTCGGTTGAAACAAAGCTGAAGTTTATTGAACAGGGTATCGTATATGACGAATTATCGGATGAAGAGAAAGAAGCATACGAAGAGACTTTTGGGGATCAGAGTGGTGAATTGCCGGAACGTATCGGGTCGGCGGCGCTGAATGAGTGGATTTTTAATGAGGATACGATCCGTGAGGTACTGCATGTGCTGATGAACAGCGGTTTAAAAATTGATTATGGAAATAAAATCGGTAAAACGATTATTTTTGCAAAAAATCATATGCATGCAGAAAAGATTTATGAGGTGTTCGGAAAGGAGTATCCGCATCTGCCGGGATACGCTATGGTGATTGATAATTATATGACCTATGCCCAGAGCGCGATTGATAAGTTTTCTGATCCAAAGAAACTGCCGCAGATTGCGATTTCCGTTGATATGCTGGATACCGGTATCGACGTACCGGAAGTCTTGAATCTGGTCTTTTTTAAAAAGGTTATGAGTAAAGCAAAATTCTGGCAGATGATTGGCCGGGGAACCCGTCTTTGCCCGGGATTGATGGACGGAGAAGATAAACGGAAGTTTTATATTTTTGATTTTTGCGGCAATTTTGAATTCTTCCGAATGAATAAAGGAAAACCGACTGCCAATATGATCGCCTTGCAGGGGGCAATCTTCAGTCTTAAGTTTGAAATGACGCTTGAACTGCAAAAGCTGCAGTATCAGACCGAACGGCTGATTGCCTATAGGAAATCTCTGGTGGAGAATATGGCCGGTAAGGTAAGGGAATTAAACCGGGAAAATTTTGCGGTAAGGCAGCATCTGAAATATGTGGAACTGTATTCCAATGAAGAAAATTACCAAACGTTGACTTATGCGGATACTCTGGCTGTTCGTGAAGAACTGGCGCCGCTTATCGAACCGGAGAAAGATGATGCGAAAGCGCTGCGTTTCGACGCATTACTGTATGGACTGGAACTTGCTTTTTTGGCGGAAAGGAAATATACGAGAGCGCGTCACGAGTTGATTAAAAAAGTATCGGATGTTGCAAACGTTGCCAACATTCCGGAAATCATGGCTCAGGCAGAGTTGATTAATAAGATTTTGCATACGGATTATGTCGAGCATGCGGATATTGATGATCTGGAACATATTCGCAGGAACATACGGGATCTGATTAAGTATATTCCGGTAGAAAGACAGGTCTACTATACGGATTTCAATGATGAAATATTGTCAATGGACTGGAAGGAATCAGAACTGGAAAATGATGATTTAAAGAATTATAAGGCAAAGGCGGAATATTACGTGCGCCAACACCAAGATAACGAGGTGATCGCCAAGCTGAAAAGTAACGTGATGCTGACAAGTGCAGATATTAAAGTTCTGGAGAAAATTCTGTGGAGCGAGGTCGGAACAAAAGCGGATTATGAAGCGGAGTATGGACAGAAACCATTAGGGGAATTTGTACGGGAAATTGTCGGCCTGGATATGGCGGCTGCAAAAGCAGCCTTTGCCGAATATCTGGATGAAACATATCTGGACAGCCGACAGATTTATTTTGTAAATCAGATTGTGGAATATATTGTGCATAACGGTATGATGAAAGATCTGTCTGTTTTACAGGATGCGCCCTTTTCGGATCAGGGCAGTATCGTGGAAATTTTTACGGATATGTCTGTATGGATGGGAATCCGCAGGGTAATTGAGCAGGTCAATGCGAATGCGCTGGCCGCGTAGGTCTGTACGTGAGATAATTCAAACATTTGTCAAAAATCCGGTTGACCTTCTCCTTACGTCATGCTTTATGATAGATTTATCGGCAGTTGCCGACAAATCAGATTGCGGCCGGCGCAGTCCATCATACAGGCAGGAGCGATAGTGTGGAAAATAAGCTTGATAGCTTATTGTTTCACAAATCGAACAAGTTCGATTGGCGATTTGTGCCGGAGCGTCACAAATCGCTTTAGTGGCAGAAGAGAAATCGCCTTCGCGAATTTCTCATGCGACTTCGGTCGCATTGGCCCCGTCGCTGACGCTCCGGAATGAGGATTGATATGAATAAGGATAAAAAATACTATACCGCAGGGGAAATTGCCGGGCTGACCGGCGTATCAACCAGAACCATCCGCTTTTATGACAAAAAGGGGTTGCTTGCGCCTTCCGGATACACGGAAAGCGGCTATCGGCTGTACGATAAAGAAGCGTTTGCCGTTTTGCAGCAGATTCTGATGTTTAAATATCTGGGTTTTTCCCTGGAGCAGATCCGGACCATGCTGCAAAGTGAAAACCAGGACAGGGTGAAAATGAAAGAACACTTATGCCGTCAGGAAAAACTGCTGCAGCAAAAGCGCAGACAACTGGATGCGCTGATTGAAACCGTGAATTTTGCGCAGGAGTGTAACGAAGAGGACCGGTGGGACAGTATGTTAAAGCTGCTGAGCCTTTTGACGGAAGAAGAGAAAATGGCGGAGCAGTATCGGACGGATGACAATTTAAACCGCAGAATCCGGATTCACTCCTATAATACAAATCCCTATAGCTGGATGGAGTGGGTGTACGATCATCTGGATTTGAAGGAAGGGGATAAGATTCTGGAAATCGGATGCGGCAATGGGCTTTTATGGAGAGACAATATTCACAGGCTTCCGGAGGGAGTGTCGCTTTTTCTGACCGATTATTCGGAAGGGATGCTCGCGCAGGCGAAGAAAACGCTGGAACCCTATGAAGAAGAATTAAGAGCCAGAAAAATTGCTGTTCATTTCGAGGTGGCGGACGCCAATCAGCTCCATATAAAGGAGAAGGAATTTGATAAGATAATCGCCGACCACATGCTCTATCACGTGGAAAACAGAGAAGCCTGTCTGAAAACGGTCAGAGGGCTTTTGAAAACGGACGGTACTTTTTGCTGTACTACAGTCGGTCTGCATCACATGAAGGAACTGCATGATCTGGTCACAGAGTTTGACGGGACCATTGAAATGCCGTTGGACCGGATTACCAACCGCTTCTGCCTGCAGAACGGGGCGGAACAGCTGCAGAAGTTCTTTCGGGAAATCTGCAGGGAAGATTATCCCTGCGATCTGCTGGTGGAGGATGCCGATGCGGTCTATGATTATGTTTACTCCTATCCGGGCAATGCCGCGCTGATTCTGGACCGGAAAGGCGAGCGGTTTAAGAAACTGATACGGGATAAGATGAAGCCGGACGGCGTGTTTTTGATTCATAAGGAAACCGGCATATTTGTGTGCAGGCGGTAAAATAGCGGCTCATGGCATAATGTGCGAAATCATTTCCGGATATTCAACGGAAAGAGCGGGAGGCAGAACTGAGAATGGAAAGAACATATCACGAGTTTGAAAAGATTCACAGGCTTGGCGGATCGCTGTTGATGCCTGTGAAGACCGGATATCCGGACGGCGGGCATATCAGGGCTGAGGACTTTCAAAGATATGCGGCGGAATGTGCCGAGGGCGACGCGGACGCCATGTGGAAATTTGCAGAATATTTCAGAAAAAGAAAAGAAGAGCATAATTTTTTTGAGGCGGCGGCAAATCTATGGACATGCCGTGCGGCGCAAAGAGGTTGTGCCGATGCAAAAAAATGGCTCGATCAGTGGATGGCCGGAAAGAATCCGCCGAAGATATGGCTTCCTTCCATTTTGGACGATTCATTTTCCGGCAATGTAAGCGGGGTGGCAATGTACTACGCCGGTTTTTTGTTTTTTGACAGGAAACGTTTGTACAGTATTGAAAAAGCGGACAGCGACGGTGTGGTGACGGTGTCCTCCTGGTGTGATTCTGACGGACCGGACGAGACGGGATTTGGCATGGAGGATTATTACGACTGGTGGTATCTGGATGAAAACTTTAATGAACTGCCGGGCGTTGACGTGCTTCACAGCTGTTCCTATCGTGACAGGCGCGATAACTGGAAATGGTTTGCAGGCCGGCATACGGAAGCGGTAAAAGCGATAAAAGCGAAAAAACGATAAAACAATAAAACAAAATCAACCCCGGAACATCTTTCGGCAAACGAAATAAGGCGAAATTGCCGTTTCGCATAAAAACTCCTGTTTCGGACACAATAAATCAAAAAGGTCCGGAAGGGAGTTTTTTATATGGAAAAAATGAACGTAAATCTGGCGGAGAGCATGAAGCATATGAACGAGCGGCTCGGCGTAGGGACGAACTTCGATGTGCTTTACCGGGTGGTGGAGGTCGGCGGGAAGCAGGCCTGCATTTACATGATCGACGGTTTCTGCAAGGATGAGATGATGCAGAAGCTTCTGCAGTATTTTATGGATATTACGGCGGATAAGCTGCCGGCAGATGCCCATGAGATGAGCAAACAGCTTGTGCCTTACGGAGAAGTGGATTTAAAGGATGACTGGGCGGAAATTGAGTATGCGGTCATGTCCGGCGTGGTGGCGATGTTCATTGACGGATATGACAGATGTATTCTGATCGACGCCAGAACCTATCCGGCCAGAAGCGTATCCGAGCCGGAAAAGGATAAGGTGATGCGGGGCTCCAAGGACGGTTTTGTAGAGACGATCGTATTTAATACGGCCCTGATTCGAAGACGGATCCGCAGCCCCCAGTTGCGGATGGAAATGCTCAAGGCGGGAACCTCTTCCCAGACGGATATCGTTCTCTGCTATATGGATGATCGCGTGGATAAAGCCTTTCTGGAGCAGATCAGGAACCGGATCAACAGCCTTCAGGTGGATGCCCTGACCTTAAATCAGGAAAGTCTGGCGGAGTGTCTGTATCAGCGGCGATGGTATAATCCTTTTCCGAAGTTTAAGTATTCGGAGAGGCCGGATACGGCCGCCGCCCAGGTGCTGGAGGGAAATATCATCATTCTGGTGGACAATTCCCCGTCCGCCATGATTACGCCCACGTCCTTTTTTGACGTGGTGGAAGAGGCGGACGACTATTATTTTCCGCCGGTCACGGGAACTTACCTGCGCCTGTCCCGCATGCTGATCGCCATTATCACTTATTTCCTGACGCCAACCTTTCTTTTGCTGATGGAATATCCTCAGTGGATTCCGAAAGGCTTTGAATTTATTATGGTACAGGATACGGTCAATATTCCGCTGATCTGGCAGCTATTGCTTCTGGAACTGGCGGTGGACGGTTTAAAGCTGGCTGCGGTGAACACGCCGAACATGCTAAGCACGCCGCTTTCGGTCATGGCGGCGCTGGTTCTGGGGGAATTTTCCGTGAAAAGCGGCTGGTTTAATTCCGAGGTTATGCTGTATATGGCCTTTGTCGCCGTGGCCAATTATACCCAGAACAGCCTGGAAATGGGATATGCCTTAAAGTTCATGCGCATCATCAATCTGATCCTGACGGCAATTTTCGGAGTGTGGGGATATATTGCGGGCGTGGCGATTCTGGTCTTCAGCATTGTGACGAACCGGACCGTGAGCAGACAAAGCTATATTTATCCGTTGATTCCGTTTAATGCAAAACAGCTTTCCCATCAATTGTTTCGTACAAGATTGCCCGAAGCGAGAAAGTAGGGATTGTGAAACAGGGGTATATAGTGGTAAAATAGTAATATCTTTAATTATCGACGAAAGAGGAAGGGAATATGAAATACTACGATTTGATTTTTGACCTGTACGGCACATTGGTGGATATTCATACGGATACGGATATGCCTGAAGTATGGGAGAAGACCGCGTTCTATTTCGGCTTTTACGGCGCATCTTATACGGCGCAGGAACTCAGGGAAGCTTATGATGAGGTCACTTGCAGGCAGAATATGGACGCCGGACAAAATTATGAATGCTTTCCGGAACTTCAGATTGAGAAGGTTTTTGCCGAACTGTTCGAGAAAAAGGGGATTGTCAGCGATACGGAGCGGCTGGGGCAGAATGCGGCGCAGTTTTTCCGCATTCTCTCCATGGAATATATCCGTCTGTATCCAGGAGTGAAAGAGGCGCTGGTGAAATTAAAAAAGGACGGACACAGGCTGTGGCTTTTGAGCAATGCGCAGCGGGTGTTTACCGCATATGAAATGCGGCTCTTGGGAATGGAGGATTATTTTGACGGGATCTATATTTCTTCCGATTATGGCTGCAGAAAACCGGACGTCCGTTTTTTCGATGCGCTGATAAAAGCGAATGCTTTGAAGGCGGAGAACTGCCTGATGATCGGAAACGACCTGACAACGGATATCGGCGGCGCTCAGGCGGCGGGACTGCGCACCTTTTATATTCATTCCAATATCAGCCCGGAACAGGACTCTTACGCAAAGAGAACGGCGGATTACAGCGTGGAGGAAGCCGACTGGTATGAAATACTCAAAAAACTGGAAACAATCTGCTCATAGGGGGAGTTTATGTACAGGGTATTAATCGTAGACGATGAGAAGATCGAGAGAACCGGGATTCGCTTTTTGCTGAAGCAGATTCCGGAGGAGTTTGAAATCGAGGAAGCAGTCAACGGGAAAGAAGCGCTTTCCTGGCTGGAAGAAAATGAAGCGGATATTCTGATGACGGATGTCAAAATGCCGTTTATGAACGGGATCGAACTGCTGGAACATGTGTCGAAGCGGTATCCGAAACTGAAAACGATGGTCTTCTCAGGGTACGGCGAATTTGAATATGCCAGACAGGCAATGCGTTTTGGCGTGGCAGAGTACATATTAAAGCCCGTGGATCCGGCGGAATTCAAAAATGCCATGGCGAAGATTTTAAATTCCTTAGAGGGAAGAAAGAAGGAAGAGAGCAGGAAAAAAAAGAGCAGTTCCTTTTTTAAGGAGTACGTGCTCAACGCGGTGTTAAACGGCGCGGATATCGCAGAACTGGAGAAAAAGGCGACCGGATATTTCTCAATGGATTTTCTGGACCGCTATAAACGGATGATGCTGGTGGAACTGAACGCGGACTTTTTCGGCAGCGTGGACAGTGCGAAACTCAAGGAGAAAATATACCAGTCCGGGGCGGCGTATGATTACCTGAACTTAGGCCCGCAGCAGAGCGTGCTCTTTTTCTGGTCTGAGTATAAGGACTGGAAGGAACTGGCAGGGAAAGTGCAGGAGGCAATTCAGGAAAAATGCGCGGATGACGTCAAATGCTATGTGGCGGTGTCTTCCGGCATCAGCGACAGGAATCAGATCGCGCTTCGCTATCAGGAACTGGAACTTTTGATGGAGAACCGGTTCTATGAACTGGACAGCAGAGTTTATATGGCGGAAAATGAAGCGGAGAATGCGGCGGATGTGCAGTTGGACGACGATACGCTGGTCAAGCAGATCAAACAGGATATCCGCATTAAGGATATTCTGAGCCTGCGGGAGCATTGCGACCGCCTTTTTCACAATTTCAGTCAGAATGTGGGATTTTCCCAGGTATATGTGAAATTTATGTTTACCAGCATTCTGAAATTGCTTTATGAAGCGATTCCGGAAAAGACAGAAAAAGAACTGAATGCGGAGATGGAAAAGCTTTACCGGACGGCGGATCTGTCAGGGATCAGGGAAATCATTGAAAAGAATGTTTCGCTGTTGGAGCAGAACGCGGAAAAGGACGCGGGCAGCGCGCACCGGGAAGTGGAAACCGTGAAGCGGTATATATACAGTCACTATGACGAAGAACTGAGCATAGAGCGTCTGGCGGAGCAAGTGTATCTGGCGCCCAGCTATCTGAGCACGATTTTTAAGAAGGAAACCGGACAGAATCTGAGCAAGTTCATCAAAGCCTGCCGTATGGAAAAAGCGCGGGAAATGCTGGAATCCACCCATGAAAAGATCGTACAGATCAGTGAAAAGGTAGGTTATTCAAACGTTTCGTATTTCTGTCAGAGTTTCCGGGAGTATTTCGGCGTCAGCCCGCAGAAATACCGGGATCAGGGAGAAAATTACGAAGATGAATAAGTTACAGCGGTGGTTCAACTCCATTAAGCTTAGGTATAAACTTGTCCTTTTTTATATCTGTTTTTGCTTTTTGCCCGTTATGGTGCTGTTTTTATACAGCTTTTTTCAGATGAGACAGGTGCTGGCGGATAAGGAGAAAATCAACCTTCAGTCCTATCTGTATCAGTCTGTCGCCACAATGGACAGTAAAATTGAAGTGTACGACAATCTTTCCGATTATATTTCGTTCAACTCAAACCTGTCGAAAACGCTGGAATATGAATATGAAAGCCCTTATGCGCAGTATCTGCAGGTCGTGGAAGAAGTGGATCCCATTTTACAAACGTTGCGCTATTTCCACAAGGATATCAGCCGGGTGACGATCTATACGGATAACGGAATGATTAAACATGATACGACAATCGCGCCGCTTTCTGAAATTGCCGGAGAAGACTGGTATCAGTCGGTCATACTTTCTTCAGGAACAGAATGGTTTGTGGATGAAAACAGCAGGGAGGTTTTTTCCGCCCGGAGGATGCCGGTGAAGACGAAGGACGGAAATCCCTGTGTATTATATATGGAAGTGGATTATGGACAGCTTTTTGGACCCTATGAGCAGACGCTGACGTCTGAATACGGCGTTTTTATTACGGATGAATCCGGAAAGGTGGTTTACAGCGGAAGCCGTTTTTCGGAGGACAACAAAAAGTATATTTTAGACTACGGCAGTCTTAAGACGGAAAAGGAAAAGGGGACATCTTCGGAATACACGATTATAGCGGAGAATTCCACGAAGGCCGGATGGACGGTCTGGCTGTATCAGCCGTTGAGAATCGCGGAAAGGGGAATGAGCCCGGTAATCAGCATGATTGCTTTGACAGTGCTGCTGTCGTGCTGCTGCGCGCTATTGGCTTATCTGTTTATTTCCATCATGATCAGCAAGCGTCTGGAACGCCTGACTGCCACTATGCAGGAAGTGGAGAGCGGAAATCTTGAGGTTGAAGTAACCAGCCAGGATAAAGACGAAATCGGCCTTCTTTACAGGGGGTTCGGCAATATGCTCCGGCGGATCCGGACGCTGATTGAAGAAGTGTATGTGAGCAAGATTACGCAGAAGGAATCGGAAATGAAGGCGCTACAGGCGCAGATCAATCCGCACTTTCTCTACAATACGCTTTCCATCATCAATTGGAAGGCGCTGGCGGCAGGGGAAGAAGATATCAGCAGGATGACGCTGGCAATGTCCACTTTTTACCGGACGGCCTTAAATAAAGGAAAAAACACGATCCGGGTGGAGGACGAACTGAAAAATACGAAGGCGTATCTGGAAATTCAGGATATGATGCACGATCATGATTTCGATTATGTGATGGAAATTGAACCTGAAATTCTGGGATATGAATCTCTGAATCTGATCCTGCAGCCGATCGTGGAGAATGCAATCATGCATGGAATTGAGAAGAAGACGGACGGCAGAGGGAAAATTGAAATCAGAGGATGGAAAGAGGGCGGCTGCGTCTGGTTCTCCGTGAAAGATAACGGGGCAGGAATGGATATGGAGACTGCGCGCAAGATCCCGACCATGGAATCGAAAGGCTACGGGGTGCGCAACGTCAATGAACGCATTTGCCTTTATTATGGGGAAGAGTACGGCATAATGGTGGAAAGTGAGGTCGGAACGGGAACAGAACTGAAAATTCACTTTCCTGTGGAAGTAAAGCGGGGACTGATATGAAAAAAAGAATCGTTTTCAGCATGATAGTGGTGTGTTTGCTGGCCGGATGCGCACAGTCTGATGCGGACCGGACGGCGGCGACGGATGCTGCAGATCCGGATATGGTCCGGGAAACCGAACTGTCAGATGAGCAGGCAAAAGAGTGGGAGACGGCGGCGACGACTCCCTACGGGAAATATCCTTTGCTGGTGACTTATACGCTGGGCAAAATGAATGGGGAAAACAATTCCAATATGCCGGCGGGAGACACTTATGAAGACAATGTGTATACCCGATATCTGAGGGAAACCTTAAACATTCAGAATGAGGATATTTTTGAAGAAAACGAGGAGCAGTACACGACGAACGTGAAAATGGCAATCGCATCAGAGGAACTGCCGGATGTCATGATTGTGGAAGACAAGGAGACGCTGCAGCAGCTTGTGGAGGAGGATCTCATTGCGGATCTGACGGATGCTTATGAAAACTGCGCCAGCGAAGGAATACGGGCAATGTATGACAGCTATGAGAATTCTGCGGTAGACACCGCAATTTTCGACGGAAAGCTGATGGCGCTGCCGGAACCTAGCTTTGTAGACGGGCCGAATTTGCTGTGGCTTCGAAAAGACTGGCTGGATCAACTGGGAATGAAAGAGCCGGAGACGATTGCAGATGTGGAGGAAATTGTGCGCGCGTTTATCCGGGAGGATCCGGGCGGCAACGGAGAAGGCAGCACAGTCGGTCTGGTATGCCATTCCGATCTGACGGGGGAAAGCGGATATAATTATGAATTCCAACTGGATCCGATCTTTTCCTTTTTTGAGGCATATCCCAAACAGTGGATGCTGGACGAAGAGGGAAATGTGGTATACGGATCCATACAGCCGCAGGCGAAGGAGGCGCTGGCCCACATCAATGAACTGTATGAGGAGGGCGTGCTGGATCAAAGTTTTATGCTGCGCAGCATGAGTAATATTGCGGAATTGATCATCGACGGCAAATGCGGTTCGTTTTTTGGGCCGTGGTGGGCGCCGAACAATCCGCTGATGGATGCGAAGGCGGCGGATCCGGATGCGGTGTGGGAGCCTTATCTGATCGCTACGACGCAGGACGGCAAAACCCGTTATTTCGACCAGCGGCCCAGTTACAAATATGTTGTCGTGCGCAAAGACTTTGAACATCCGGAAATCGTGTTCAAAATGGCCAGCGTAATGTTTGATAAGATGCGGTATGAGGACAATGAAAACAGTGAACTGGAGACTTACTTTCAGCTCAATGTGGATTCCACGGCCCGGCCCATCGCAATCAACATCGATTACAGCAATGCGCTGTATCAGTGTTATGAGCAGGTGAACGCGGCGCTGAATGGGGAGATTGATCCGGATGATCTGCAGATTCTGGAGCACTCCTATTATGTGCTGTGTGAAGATTATCAGGCTCACCCGGAGGAGGCCCAAAAAGAGGAATGGGCGGCTTATGTATCCAGAATTAAGGCCTGCGCCTTACTGCAGGAAGAGCACCTGGAAGTAATCAGTCCGGTCTTTTCGGGAGAGACAGAGTCCATGGCAAGCGGATGGTGGAAGCTGCAGGAACTGGAAAAGAAAGCGTACCTGGAACTGATTACCGGTGAAAAGGATATGAGTTATTTTGAAACTTTCGTGGAGGAATGGAAGGAACAGGGAGGAGAACAGATTCTGAAAGAGGTACAGCAGCAAATAGAGGAGGAATAGCTGCGGTTTTGGCAGGAACGGATGGTCCGCCCGTATAGAAAATGAAAAAGCCCCGGTGCATGGCAGGCCGGAGACGCTGCCGTCAGGTAACTGACGGAGAGCGTTCCGGCCGGACCTGTGCACAGGGCTTTTTGCTACAGTGCGCCTGGCGGCACACGTTTCTTATGGTATCCTGCGTTGGCTCAGACTTTCTGACCCTGTATTTTCTGAATGGCAAATAAGGTGCCGATTGTGAGCGCGACGCCGATGATGAGACAGACTGCCGCATTTTGGAGAAAGCCGGCGATGATATACGTGATGCAGGAAATCGCCGCGGCTACCACCGCATACGGAAGCTGTGTGGAAACATGATTGACATGCTCGCACTGTGCGCCCGCGCTGGCCATAATCGTTGTGTCGGAAATCGGAGAACAGTGATCGCCGCATACCGCGCCCGCCATACAGGCGGAAATGGAGATAATCATCAGTTCCGGACTGGACTGGGAGAATACTTCTACCACAATCGGGATCAGAATACCGAAGGTTCCCCAGGAGGTTCCGGTTGCAAATGCCAGGAAACAGCCGATCAGGAAAATGATGGCCGGCAGCATGCTCATCAGTCCGCCTGCCGCGTTTTTCGTGAGGCCATATACAAATTCCGCAGCCCCCAGACTGTCGGTCATTGCCTTTAAGGTCCATGCAAACGTCAGGATCAGAATCGCAGGAACCATCGCTTTAAACCCTTCCGGAATACATGCCATGATGTCATGGAAGGAAAGCACTCTGCGGACCAGGTACAGAAGGATGGTGATGAGCAGTCCGAAGAAGCCGCCGAGCGCCAGACCTACGGATGCGTCGCTCTGGGAAAAGCTTGTAACGAAGTCCACGCCGGAGAAGAAGCCGCCGGTGTAGAGCATGCCGATGACGCAGCAGACAATCAGGCTGAGAATCGGAATGACAAGATCGATGACTTTGCCGTTTGTGGTGATTTTGTCCGCATTTTCCATGCCTGCATAAGGACGTTCCTTTGTGGTAAAGAGATCGCCCTTTTCCGCGGCGTTCTTTTCATGGATTGCCATGGAACCGAATTCCAGCTTCATCACAACCATGGCAACCATCATGACGATGGTGAGAAGCGCGTAGTAATTGTAGGGAATGGCACGGATGAACAAAGAAAAACCGTCTTCCCCTTCCACAAAGCCCGTCACAGCGGCCGCCCAGGAGGAGATCGGCGCGATGATGCAGACCGGCGCTGCGGTGGCGTCGATCAGATAGGCCAGCTTTGCGCGGGAGACTTTTTCCTTGTCCGTGACCGGGCGCATGACGCTGCCGACCGTGAGACAGTTAAAATAGTCGTCGATGAAGATCAGAACGCCCAGCGCGATGGTGGCAAGCTGCGCGCCCGTGCGTGTCTTGATTTTGCTGCCGGCCCAGCGCCCGAAAGCGGCGGAGCCGCCCGCTTTGTTCATCAGAGCGACGATTGCGCCCAGGATGACAAGAAAGATCAGAATGCCGACGTTGTAGCTGTCTGAAAGGACGTTTAAGAAGCCGCCGTTGAACATATGAAGGATAGTGCCCTCAAAGGAAAAGCCGGAATAGAACAGTCCGCCCACGAGAATGCCGATGAAAAGAGAACTGTAAACCTCTTTGGTAATCAGCGCCAGCGCGATGGCGACGATGGGAGGAACCAGCGCCCAGAAGGTCGCGTACATGGACGGCACGTATTCGGCCTCGCCGTCCGCCGCAAAGACGGTCATGGAACACAAAAGTGCCAAAAGCACAACAACAGGTACTGCGGTTTTGATTCTGTAGAGTAAAGTTTGCATAAAAAAATCCCCTCTCGTTTATTTGGCAGAAGGGGAAAGCGCGCAGCATAGATCAGCGGGAATCCAAAATGGAACAGCCGGATATCCGGCCTGCTGACAAAATATAACTGATAGCGCTCCACTCAGGTGACGTTACGTCACATGTGACAGTCCGCTGCATGTTCTGCAGCGTCCCAGGAATCAGCGCCGGGCAGCAAAGACTCCTTCGGCAGCGTTCCCTTTCCCACAGTTCCGGCCGCCCGCCGGGATCAACTGTGGTACTTTTGAAAACTGCACCTCTACCATGTATATGTGCGTTGTATCATATTTCGACAATCTTGTCAAGAAAAAATCGAAAAATTGTGCAGCCTGGCGCATTTGGAGGCAACGGTTCGGGCGGAAGGGGAATCGTTACATTTATTGTCGGACCGTGTTGACAGCGGACAACTGCATGCTATAATTTTAGATGAAAATGAGCATCAATAAAAAGAACGGCGAGGATAAAATCATGAAGCTTTACGAGGGAGAGAAGGGAAAGACCTATTGCGTCCGGGAGCTTTTCATGGAAGAGGGGCTGATGAGACGGCTGCAGGCTTTGGGGCTGAACGAAGGGACGAAGGTGAAAATTTTGAACCGAAAGGCAGGCGGCGCGCTTATCATTTATGTGCGCGGCACCCGGCTGGCTGTCGGTAAGCACATTTCGATGAATATAGAAGTGAGGGAGACTGCTGCAGATGATGAAGAAAGGCCGGGTGAATGAGATGGCATTGAGCGGTACGGATACGAGGAAGGAAGACAGGCATGTGCATGTGGCGTTTGTGGGAAATCCCAACTGCGGCAAGACGACGCTGTTCAATGCGCTGACCGGCGCAAAGCTGAAGGTGGCAAACTGGCCCGGTGTCACGGTGGAAAAGTTTGAGGGCGATATCGAATATGAAGGATATCAGCTTAAGCTGGTGGATACGCCCGGCATTTATTCCCTGAGCTGTTATACGATTGAAGAGCAGGTGACCAGAACGTGCGTGCTGGATGATGATATTGAGGTGATCGTCAATGTGGTGGATGCTTCTTCGCTGGAACGCAATCTCTATCTGACGCTGCAGCTTCTGGAACTGGGAAAGCCGGTGATTCTGGCGCTCAACATGATGGATATCGTGAAGGAACGTGGTCTGGAAATTGATTTGCACCGTCTGCCGGAAATGCTGGGCGGGATTCCGGTTGTGCCGGTGTCTGCGGCGAAGCGGACCGGACTGGACATTCTGCTTCATGCGGTAGTGCATCATTTTGAAGAGGGGCCCAAGGAAGACGTCATGGATTACGGCCCCATGATCGAAGACAAGCTGGCGAAGCTGGAAGTGATGATGCAGGCCCGTTATCCCAGTCATTCCATGGTGCGCTGGCATGCCATCAAGCTTTTGGAGGATGACGAGCAGGTGACCAGCGAGCATCCGATTGAAATCACCAACGTGGTGGACAGAAGCTATGAAAAGGAAATTATTCAGAAAAAATATCAGTATATCGAAGAAATTGTGAAAGAATCTCTTTTTCATAAGGAAAGCAGAGCTGCGCAGACGGACCGGATCGATAAGCTGCTCACCCATCCAATTCTGGGCGTTCCGGTCTTCTTATGCATCATGGCGCTGGTTTTCTTTCTGACTTTTGCGGTGGGCGATTTCTTAAAAGGCGGATTTGAAGTGGTTCTTGCATGGATTTCGGATGCTGCCAGAGTCTTTTTGGTCGGGATCCACGTTTCCGGGTGGCTGACGTCGCTGGTGGTGGACGGCATTATTGCCGGTGTGGGGGGGATTCTGACGTTTCTGCCCAACATTTTTATCCTGTTTTTGGCACTGGGAATTCTGGAGGATTCCGGATACATGTCCCGCGTCGCCTATGTGATGGATTCGATCATGGGAAAGGTTGGATTGTCAGGCAGAGCCTTTCTTCCGATGATTCTGGGATTCGGCTGTACGGTGCCCGCCATTATGGCGACCAGGGCGCTGGAAAAGGAGCATGACAGGCGGAAGGTGATGGTGATTACGCCGTTCATGTCCTGTTCGGCTCGCCTGCCGGTTTATGTGTTGTTTGCGGATATGTTTTTCCCGGGCCATCCGATGATTCCGGCATTTTCCATGTATGTGATCGGATTGATGACGGCGATTCTGGTGGCGCTGGTGATGAACCGGATGGAGAAAGGGAAAATCAACGATTCCCTTCTCATTGAACTGCCGGAATATAAGCGTCCCAACGCCCGGACGATCCGCATCTATGTCTGGACGAAGCTGAAGGACTATCTGACGAAGGCGGGAACGACGATTTTCATCGCTTCCATTATTATCTGGTTTGTGCTGAACTTCGGCGTACACGGCATGGTGACGGATACGGCGGAAAGCTTCGGCGCGGTGATCGGACGCCTCCTGGTGCCGGTGCTTGCGCCTGCGGGACTGGGCATGTGGCAGATCGTGGTGGCGCTCATTTCCGGAATTTCCGCGAAGGAAGTGGTGGTATCCAGTTTCGCGGTGCTCTTTGGCGTGGCAAATGCAAATTCTGCAGCCGGAATGAGGACGATTGTGGAAAATATTCATCAGTTCAATCCTTCCTTCGGGCCGCTCAACGCTTTTTGCCTGATGCTGTTTGTTCTTTTGTATGTGCCGTGCGCGGCCGCGATCGGAACGATCAAAAAAGAAAGCGGCTCCTGGAAGTTCACGCTGGGACTGATGGCGTTTCAGATGTTTTTGGCCTGGGCGGTCTGTGTGATCGTTTTCCAGATCGGATCGATTTTCCTCTGAAAATAGCAGTTCAGCTGCGCTGAAGTGTTACTGCGGTTCATCCGGAACAAAACTCTTGATTTCCTCGTTAGTTTGTGCAAGAATAGTAACAGTTCAGACAAGTCTGGACTGTTATCAGGAAACAAAACAGCACCTGACGGGGATTTTTTTTTGATAAAAAGCACGGATGGAGGTAATCTATGAGAGGGATTGATACGCCGGTCAGACAGCTGCGGCGAAGGGTGTTTAAGGGGATCGCCAACCTCGCTTATTATTCTGAAAATCTGATTGATGATATGGAAGCGCTGCCTTACAAAATCGTGAATCAGGACGAACCTGTTTACCGGGAGAGCATATATCGGGAACGCGCGATCGTCAGGGAGCAGCTTCGTCTGGCGATGGGCCTTTCGCTGCGGCCGGAAAACGTTCCGTCCCATTTGACGCAGGGACTGATGGAGAGCAATATCGATGAGAAATATTATGAGCCTCCGCTGATGCAGGTTATTCCGTCGGCATGTAATTCATGTCCGATCAATGATTATAAGGTGACAAACCGCTGTATGGGGTGTGTGGCGCATCCCTGCCAGGAAGTGTGTCCGCGCGGCGCCATCAGCATGGTGGACGGTAAATCTTTTATCGATCCGGCCAAATGTATCAAGTGCGGAAAGTGTAAGGCGATCTGTCCCTACGACGCCATTTCCCACCAGCAGCGTCCCTGCAGCGCAGCCTGCGGCGTGGGCGCGATTGAAACGGATCAGGCGGGAAGGGCTGTGATTAACAACGCGAAATGCGTTTCCTGCGGTCAGTGCATGGTAAGCTGCCCGTTCGGCGCGATTGCGGACAAGTCCCAGATCTTTCAACTGATCCGGGCGATTCAGTCCGGAAGAAAGATCATCGCGCAGGTGGCCCCGGCGTTTGTCGGACAGTTCGGACCGAAAGTGACGCCCGGCAAGTTAAAGACGGCTTTAAAGGAACTGGGCTTTGCCGATGTGTATGAAACAGCGATTGGCGCCGATATGGGCGCGATGGCGGAAGCGGAACATTACGTGAAAGAAGTGGCGACGGGTAAGCTGCCCTTTTTGCTGACCTCCTGTTGTCCTTCCTGGTCGATGCTGGCCAAGAACTTTTTCCCGGAAACGATCGATAAGATTTCCAACGAACTGACGCCCATGGTGGCGACGGCGCGCAGAATCAAGGAAGATCATCCGGACGCTTCCGTGGTCTTTATCGGTCCCTGCGCTTCCAAGAAGCTGGAGGCTTCCAGAAGAACGGTGCGCTCGGATGTGGATTTTGTCATCACCTTCGAGGAACTGGCGGGCATGTTTGAAGCGAAGGGAATCGATCCGGCCAGCGTGGAATCGGAGACGCCGGTGGAAGACGCGACGGCGGCGGGACGCGGTTACGGCGTTGCGGGCGGCGTTGCGAATGCGATAGAGAACTGTATCAAAGAATATTATCCGGATGTGACGGTGCAGATCGAGCATGCGGAGAGTCTGGCGGAATGCAAGAAGATCCTGATGCTGGCCAAGATGGGCAAGAAAAACGGCTGCCTGATCGAGGGCATGGCATGTCCGGGCGGCTGCGTGGCAGGAGCGGGCACCAATATTGCGATTCCGCAGGCGATGAAAGAAGTGAACGGCTTTAAGCAGGCGGCGGCCAAAAAGCTGCCTGATTTCCAGTGATTTAAGGAGGAGAGAGAAGTGACGAAAATAAGAACACGTTTTGCGCCCAGCCCTACCGGACGCATGCATGTGGGAAATCTGCGTACGGCGCTTTATGCCTATCTGGTGGCGAAGCATGAGGGCGGGGATTTCATATTGAGAATTGAGGATACCGACCAGGAGCGTTATGTGGAAGGCGCGGTGGATATCATCTACCGGACGCTTCAGAAAACGGGACTGATCCATGACGAAGGTCCGGATAAGGACGGCGGCGTGGGACCCTATGTGCAGAGCGAACGCCAGGCCCAGGGCATCTATCTGGAATATGCGAAAAAACTGATCGAGAAGGGCGAAGCTTATTACTGCTTTTGCGATAAAGAGCGCCTCGCCACGTTAAACCGCGTGGTGGCGGGCAAGGAGATCAACGTCTATGACAAACATTGCCTGCATCTTTCCAAAGAAGAGGTGGAAGCAAAGCTGGCGGCGGGAGTTCCCTATGTCATCCGCCAGAACAATCCCACAGAAGGAACCACAACCTTCCATGATGAGATTTACGGGGATATCACCGTGGACAATGCGGAACTGGACGATATGATACTCATAAAATCGGACGGCTATCCGACGTACAATTTTGCCAACGTGGTGGACGATCACCTCATGGGCATCACCCACGTCGTGAGGGGCAATGAATATCTTTCCTCATCTCCGAAGTACAACAGGCTCTATGAGGCTTTTGGGTGGGAAGTTCCGGTTTATATTCACTGTCCGCTGATCACGGATGAGGAACATCAGAAGCTTTCCAAGCGCTGCGGTCATTCCTCTTATGAAGATCTGATCGACCAGGGATTTCTGACGGAAGCGATTGTGAATTTCGTCGCGCTGCTGGGCTGCTGTCCGGAAGGCGATAACGAGATTTTTTCGTTGGACGAACTGGTGAAGGTTTTCGATTACAGGAGGATGTCCAAGTCGCCGGCCGTGTTTGATTATACAAAACTGAAATGGATGAACGGCGAATATATCAAGGCCATGGACTTTGACCGTTTTTATGAGATGGCAAAACCTTATCTGGAAAAAGCGCTGACCAAAGGCCAAGACCTTGTAAAGATTGCGGAAATGGTCAAGAGCAGGATTGAGATTTTCCCGGACATCACGGAGATGGTGGATTTCTTTGAAACCTTGCCGGCGTATGATCCTGCCATGTATGTGCATAAGAAGATGAAAACCACGAAGGAAAGTTCGCTGGAAGTGTTAAAGGAACTGCTTCCGGTCCTGGAAGAGCAGGAGGATTACAGCAATGACGCGCTTTATGCGGCGCTGCTTTCCTATGTGGAGAAGAAGGGCTGTAAGAACGGGTATGCGCTCTGGCCGGTGCGCACGGCGGTCTCCGGCAAACAGATGACCCCGGCGGGCGCTACGGAGATCATGGAGATTCTGGGAAAAGAGGAATCCCTGGTGAGAATCCGCAAAGGAATCGCGCTGCTGGAGGGCTCATTAGAGCAGTGAGAAAACGCCGGAATTTCGGCATGCTCAAAATATAAGGAATTTGAAAACGGAGTAACCCGATTTGCAGGGAAACGAACAACAACAAAAAGCGATTGAATGGAACACGGGTCCGGCCCTTATTCTGGCCGGACCGGGTTCCGGAAAAACATTTACCACCGTGGAACGCGTGCGGTATCTGATTGAGGTCCATCATGTGGACCCGTCGAACATTTTAGTCATTACATTCACAAAAGCGGCTGCCCGGCAGATGCGGGACCGCTTCTTTACCAGGATGGAAGGAAAATTCCATCCGGTCAGCTTCGGCACCTTTCATGCCGTCTTTTTTTCCATCTTAAGAACTTCCCGCCATTATGAATTAAACAGCGTTCTTTCCGAACGGGAGAAAAAAGAATATCTGCGCATTGTGCAAAGCAAAATGCCGGGAGAAATGCCCCGGGAGGAAGGCTGGGAAGAAGGGCTTCTTTCTGAAATCGGGTATGTGAAAAATGCGGGCGCGATTCCGGAGAATTTTCACAGCGATTATATGGAAAATGCGGATTTTCGCCGTCTTTTTCTGGATTTTCAAAAACTGATCCGGGACATGGGAAAACTGGATCTGGACGATTTCGCGGCTGCTGTGCGGCACCTGTTTTTGAGCAGTCCGCAGACGCTTGCGGCCTGGCGGCAGAAATACTCCCATATTCTGGTGGATGAGTTCCAGGATATCAATGCGGTGCAGTATGAGGTGGTGAAAATGCTGGCAGGAGAGCGCCAAAATCTTTTCGTGGTGGGAGACGACGATCAGGCGATCTATGGGTTTCGGGGATCGGACCCTTCCATTATGAAACAGTTTCTGCGCGACTATCCGGATGCGCTGCAAATCAATCTGTCTGTTAATTACCGTAGCAGCGCCGGCATTGTGGAAACTGCGGGAAAGGTGATTGCGCAAAATAAGGAACGGTTTTCCAAAAAAATCACAGCGGATAAAAAGCCGCAAAAATATCAGGATCCGTTTGCGCAGACAGCGGACGGGGGATCGGACGGACGGCATAAAGAACCTAAGGCCCGATGGAAAGCGCTGACGGGGGACGGTTCCGTACAGGTGGGAAGCTTTCCGAACCGGAGGCAGCAGGCGAAAACGATTGCGGATATGATCGGGAGGTATTTGGAAGAAAACAGCAAAAAAGGAGTGGCGGCAATTTACCGGACGAATGCGGACGCCATGCTTTTGGCGGAAGAACTGGGAAAGAGAAAAATCGCCTTTGGGATGAAAGAAAAGGCGAAAAGTCCGTATGCGCACGCCGTGTGCCGGGACCTGGCGGCGTATCTGCGTTTTGCCAAGGCGGGGCGTATGCGGCGTGATTTTTTTCAGATCATGAACAAACCCTGCCGTTATCTTTCCAGAAAAGCGGTCCGGGAAGGGATGGTGTCCTTCCCGGAACTGCTTTCGGCCTATCAGGATAAGTCCTATATGTGCCGGAACATTTCCAAAATGCAGACGGACATCGGCAGAATTGCGGGAATGGATCTGTATGCGGCGGTCAATTACGTGAGAAAGGGAATGGGATATGATGCGTATTTGCAGCATACTTTGCATGGGGAAGGCTATCGGGAAGCGCTTTCCATGGCCGACTTTTTTCAGGACAGCGTCCGGGAATTTGAAACGGTGGAACAGTTGGATGCGCATATTTGCCAGTATGAGCGGATTTTGCTGGAAGCGGCGCATAAAGAAGAGGAAAATGCAAAAGACGTGCTGCTGATGACCATGCACGGTGCAAAAGGACTGGAATTTGACATTGTTTTTCTGCCGGACTGCAATGAAGGAATCATGCCCCATAAAAAGAGCATGAGGGGAAAGGAACTGGAAGAAGAGCGCAGATTGTTTTATGTGGGCATGACCCGGGCGAAAGAGCGGCTTTATCTGACCTGGGTGGAAGGAAACCGTGAGGAACCGGGCTTTGTTTCCCGTTTTCTGCAGGAGTGCGGATTCCGGGAGTCCTACCGGCCTTCTTAAGAACGATAAAATCCGCGCATGGGGAATTTTTGCGCTGCCGGGAATAGAAATTGCCGCAGGCCATCGCGGTTTGGGCCTGCGGCAGAAAAAGCGCTGTTTTCCGTTTTGGACTGAATGGAGAGGGATCAGTTGCCGGCTTCATCGGCATCGATCAGTTCGTCGAATTCACAACTGTCGAGATACTGGTCGAAAGCTTCTTCCACTTTTTCATATTCCGCATCGTCGTCGATGTAGCCAAGTTCCGGTTCTTCATTGGGATCATCGGGATTTTCGGAATAGCGGTAAAACCATACTTCGCCGTCGTCGTTCTGGCCGTCTTCGTCAAGCGGCATCAAAACGATATAATCTTTTTTCTCCACTTCCAGAATTGTGATGATGGCACAGGTAACGCTGGTGCCGTCGTCCAGTTCCAGTTCAACGGTCATTTCTTCATCTGTTTCATCATATTGATTGCCCATCGTTTCGTTTCCTTTCTTTTTAAGCCAGAAGGCTGGTTATTCTTATCATACAGGAAGTTCGTCTGGCGTGCAATCCTAATTTGTGTTATACTGGAAAAAACCGCAGGCAGAAAGGATAGAAAGCAGAGGCATACGAAGATGAGACATGAGATTACTGTTTTAAAGGGCAGGCCTTATCCGGCCGGCATGACTGTTACGGGAGAAAGGGAGATCAATCTGGCGGCCGTATTGCCGGGGAAAGAGGAGTGCGGCGTGATTTTATATCCGCGTCAGGGGGGCGGACAGATCCGTCTGCCGTTTCGGGCGGAAAACAGGACGGGAAATGTTTCCTGCATGAAAATTTCGGGAATTGATCCTGCGGAATACGAGTACAATTTTTACTCAGGCAAGGATATTATTACGGATCCTTATGCACGGCGGATTTCGGGAAATGATAAATGGGGACATAAGGTGGATCCTGTTCTGCGCGGCAGCGATGTTTCAGGCAGCTTTGACTGGGGGGAAGATATGCCTCTCATGACCCCCATGTGCGACAGCATATTTTACCTGCTTCATGTAAGAGGGTTCACCAGACACGTTTCATCGGGAGTGGAGAAGAAAGGCACTTTTGCGGGAATTGTTGAGAAAATTCCTTATCTGAAAGAACTTGGCGTGACGGCGGTGGAATTGATGCCCGCTTATGAATTCCTGGAACTGGAACAGGAGAAGAAAAGAAGCCATTCCATGGCGGAAGCGGCGAGCCGGTTTATGGAGAAGCCGGAAGCGGAGAAGGAAAGACCAAGAATCAACTACTGGGGCTTTAAGAAAGGCTATTATTTTGCGCCGAAGGCTTCTTACAGCAGCGCCGAAGATCCGGTCGCGGAGTTTAAAGGCATGGTGAAAAGTCTGCATGAAAACGGACTGGAAGTTATTATGCAGTTCTATTTCCCCAGGGATGTGAAGCCCGGCTTTATACTGGAAGTTTTAAAATATTGGGTTTTTGAATATCATATCGACGGGATTCATCTGATGGGAGAGCAAATTCCGACGCAGCTTCTGGCCACGGACCCGCTGCTCTCCAATACAAAGCTGTTTTATTATGACTTTCCGTGTTACGATATCTATGGTTCTGAAGAAACGCCTGCTTATCAGAATCTGGCCTGTTACCGGGACGATTTTCAGTATGATATGCGCCGTTTCTTAAAGGGCGACGAGGATATGCTGGGCAAGGCTCTTTATCAGCTTAAGAAGAATCCGAAGCAGACCGGCGTGGTGAACTTTATCGCCAATTATGAAGGCTTTTCGGTGGCGGATATGGTGTCCTATGAACGTAGGCACAATGAAGAGAACGGCGAAGATAACCGGGACGGCAACCCCTATAATGCCAGTTGGAACTGCGGCGTGGAAGGGAAAACCCGGAAAAAAAGCGTGCTTTCGCTGCGCAAAAAGCAGATGAGGAACGCCATGCTGCTGCTTCTGACCGCACAGGGGACGCCCATGATCGTTGCAGGAGATGAGTTTGGACACACAAGGAACGGAAATAATAACGCCTGGTGTCAGGACAACGGGGTGAACTGGCTGAACTGGAAACAGACGGAGACGAACCGGGAATTTCTGGAATTCGTCAAAGCGGTTATCGCGCTGCGCAGAGCCCATCCGATTCTGCACAAGCCGGATGAGTTTACCATGCTGGATTTCATTGCCAGCGGGTATCCGGATCTTTCTTATCATGACAGGGATGCCTGGAGAATTACCATGGACAGGATCAGCAGGGAAGTCGGCGTGATGTATTGCGGCAGATATGCGAAAATTGACAGAGTGAAGGACGATGACTTTTTTTACATCGCCTATAATATGCACTGGGAAGAGAAGGAACTGGCGCTGCCTGCGCTGCCAAAAGGCATGCATTGGGAAAAGGTGATGGATTCTGAAAAGGGAACAACCGAATCCGACGGCGCGGCGGTGGAAAAGACTGCGAAGCTGGCAGGGCGCAGCATCGTTATTCTGAAAAGCTTTGGAAGACCGGTGAAAAGGGGAAAGGCACTTGAAGGCGTTACAGCATTTTAAAACGATTACGCATCACAAATATCTGGTTATGAAAGGATGCTTTGCGGTAGGTCTCTACTGGCAGGGCATCTGTCATGATTTGTCCAAATATTCCTGGACGGAGTTTAAGGTCGGCGCGAAATATTATCAGGGAAGCCGAAGTCCCAACAATGCGGAGCGGGAGGATATCGGGTATTCTACTGCCTGGCTGCATCACAAGGGGCGCAATAAGCATCATTATGAATATTGGATTGATTACAGCATCAGAGAGGTCAGGGGAGGGATGGCCCCTGTTCCCATGCCGAAAAAGTATGTGGCGGAGATGCTTATGGACCGCATCGCGGCTTCCAAAACATACCGGGGAAGCGCTTATACGGACAGCGATCCGCTCACGTATTATGAAAGTTCCCTGGAACATGGTTCCATGGAGCCGCCCATGATCCATCCAGAAACGAAGGAACTGTTGGAAAAACTGCTGCGCATGCTGGCGCAAAAGGGAGAAAAAGAAACCTTCGCCTATGTGCGGCGGGAAGTGCTGGGGAAGAAAGCGTAAGGAACCAAAAGCAGAAATGCGGCATATCATAGCAGTATAAAGCGAGGAGATGAAAAACTATGAATTGTCTTTTTTTACTTGTACTGCTTTGCTGCTGCAACCATGGCTGCGGCGGATGTATGGAAGAACGGGAAAGCTGCGGCTGCGAAAGCGGCTCTGAAGGAAGAGAAGGCTGCGGTTGTGAAAGACGCGGCGAAGAAAGAGGAGGCTGCGGCTGCGAGAGACGCGGTGAAGAAAGAGAAAACTGCGGCTGTGAAAGGCGTGCTTTTGACAACCGGCAGATGCAGCGCTATGACGACTCTGTGAGAAGCTGCTCTTTTGACGATCCTGTGCCGGAAATGGGCCAGCAGTCGGGCAGATCCTATCCGTCCTATCCGAATAATCAGTGACGGCATATTCTCAAAAGCTGCCCGGTCATTGTGAATGAAATTACAGTCAAAGAGTGTCGGAGAGAAAAAAACTCCGGCACTTTTTGATTCATAGGATTTCATTTTGAATCGGGTGATTTTAATTGACTTTCCTCTTTTTGTCGTGTATAGTCTAAGGAGTTTGCAGGAAAATGAAAAAATGAAAAAGAAAACGGCTGTGAGAGGGAACGTCGCAGACGATTGGGAATGAGGAATTTATGGAAAGAATGTTACGGTATGAGGATTCGGGCATTGATGAAAGAATCCTGAGAGCTGTTACGGAAATGGGATTTGAGGTTATGACGCCGATTCAGTCGGACGCCATTCCGGTTCTGATGGAAGGAAGAGATGTGATCGGACAGGCGCAGACCGGCACGGGAAAAACTGCTGCTTTCGGGATCCCCATGCTGCAGCGTGTGGATCCTGAAGACCGCAGCCTGCAGGGAATGATTTTGTGCCCGACCAGAGAATTGGCGATACAGGCGGCGGACCAGTTGCGCCGCTTTGCGAAATATATGCATGGGGTGAGGGTTCTTGCCGTGTATGGCGGACAGGATATCAACAGGCAGATAAAAGCGCTGAAAGGCGGCGTTCAGATCATCGTCGGAACCCCGGGCCGGGTGATGGATCATATGAGAAGGCATACGGTCAGGGTGAATCGTTTGAAAATGGTGGTGCTGGATGAAGCGGATGAAATGCTGGATATGGGCTTCAGAGAGGATATGGAAGCGATCCTCGGCCAGATCGGGAACGAACATCAGACGGCGCTGTTTTCCGCTACGATGCCGGAGCCTATTTTACGCATAACGGATCAATTTCAGAAAGACGCGGTGCTTGTGAAGGTGGTAAAAAAAGAACTTACGGTGGAAGCGATCCGGCAGTATCTTTATTATATCAGAAATACGGACAAGGAAGCGGCAACGGCCAGACTGATTGAATATTATGATCTGAAGCGCTGTCTGGTTTTTTGCAATACGAAAAGTATGGTGGATGCGCTGGCGGAAAATCTGAAGGACCGGGGAATTTCGGCGGAAGGTCTGCACGGAGATATGAGCCAGGCGCAGCGGGATCTGGTGATGAAGCGTTTCCGCAGCGGAAATCTGCAGGTATTGATCGCTACCGACGTCGCGGCGCGGGGAATCGACGTAAACGATGTGGACGGCGTGATCAATTACGATGTGCCGCAGGATATCGAATATTATGTGCACCGCATCGGCAGGACGGGCAGAGCGGGAAGGGACGGTATGTCGTTTACGCTGGCAGGCGGAAGGGAAGCTTATAAAATCCGGGAAATTGAAAAAATGTGTAAAACCCGTCTGGAAGAGAAAAAGCTTCCCACGTATGAAGAGGTCAGCCGACACAGGGAAAAAGCGGTTCTGGAACAGATGCGCAGGGTGATGGAAGAAGTGAATACGGCGGATTTCATTCGGGCGGTGGAACGTTTTGAAAAGGAAAATAAAGTCAGCGCGCTGGAATTGGCGGCGGCTTTTTTGTGCAGCCAGACCGGGGGCGACAGAGAAGAAGTGATTGAAGAACAGGTTCCCTGGCGCAGGCGGACGGAGGAAGAACGGCGCGGACGAAACCGGTACGGAGAAAACAGGCAGGGAAAAAGCATGCGCGGCGAAAGAAGGCAGCGGGGCGCGGCGCGGGACTGCAGACAGCAGGACAGAAGAAATGACCGGGGATATCGTAGGGAAGGCAGGAAAAAGAGGGAGGTTTCTTGACGAATGACCCGGATAATGATAAACTGAAAGCTGTGATTATGGTTCACTTGATACAAAAGATACAGAGAAAACCGGAAACGGTTCATTTTTGATACAGGACGGAGGTACAATCATGATTGGAGATCAGAAAGTTCTTTTCAGCGGCATGCAGGCAACCGGGAATCTGACGCTGGGAAATTATCTGGGCGCGCTGAAAAACTGGGTGGATATCGCGGACGAATATCTGACTTTCTTTTCCGTTGTGGATCTGCATTCGATTACGGTGCGTCAGGATCCCGCGGAGTTAAAGAAAAGAGCCAGAACGCTGCTGACGCTTTATATCGCGGCGGGACTGGACCCGGAGAAAAACTGCATTTACTATCAGTCGCATGTTTCGGGACATGCGGAACTGGCCTGGATCCTCAATTGCTTTACTTATATGGGAGAATTAAACCGCATGACGCAGTTTAAGGATAAAGCGGCGAAGCATGCGGATAATATCAACGCCGGACTGTTTACTTATCCTGTGCTGATGGCGGCGGATATTTTGTTATATCAGGCGGATGTGGTGCCGGTCGGCAAGGACCAGTTGCAGCATCTGGAAATCACCAGGGACATTGCCCAGCGGTTCAATGCGATTTACGGAGATGTATTCACCATGCCGGAACCCTATATGGGCAAGGCGGGGGCAAAGATCATGAGCCTTCAGGATCCTGCAAAGAAAATGAGCAAATCCGATGAAAACCCCAACGCCAGCATTTATCTGATGGACGATCCCGATACCGTAATCCGCAAGTTCAAACGCGCGGTGACGGATTCCGAAGCGCAGATTCTTTACCGGGACGAGCAGCCGGGCATTAAGAACCTGATCGATATTTACAGCGCGAGCACCGGCAAGACGCCTGACGAGGTCGTGAAGGAATTTGACGGCAAAGGCTACGGCGAATTCAAGATGGCGGTCGGCGAGGCCGTCGTGTCCGTATTGAAGCCTCTACAGGACAGATTTGCGGAACTTTCCAAAGATAAGGCGTATATTGACGGCGTGATTAAGAATAATGCCGAAAAGGCGGAGTATTATTCGATGAAAACGCTGCGCAAGGTGCAGAAGAAAGTGGGATTTCCGGAAAGAATCCGCTGAATCCTTTTCCGGCTTTGTGTTCCCCGTCAGTATATTGATTGAAACGAATAAACGCCAGTCCGGGCAAAAGGGACTGGCGTTTCCCTGTAAGAAGGAGTGAGTATATGGATGCTCTTGTGAGTATCATCGTCCCTGTATATAATGCGGAAAAATATTTAAATCGCTGTGTGGACAGCATTTTAAGCCAGGATTATCCTCATTTTGAACTGCTTTTGATGAACGACGGAAGTACGGATTCTTCGGGCGGAATCTGTGACGCTTATGCGCAAAAGGATGCGAGGGTGCGGGTTGTTCACAAAGAAAATACCGGGGTTTCCGACACCCGCAACCGGGCGCTTGATTTGGCCCGGGGGGAATATATTCAGTTTTTGGACAGCGACGACTGGATTGTGCCGGAAGCGACCCGTTTGCTGGTCCGTTCTATGGAACGGTACCAATGCGATATGGTGATCGCGGATTTTTACCGGGTGTCGGGGGAGAGGCTGGCGCAGAAGGGGGATATCGAAGAGGATAAGGTGATGACCCGTCAGGAGTTTGCCGCCTGCATGATCGAGAATCCTGCCGATTTTTATTATGGGGTGCTGTGGAACAAGCTGTTTCGCAGGGAGATTATTGAGGCGCATAACATCCGCATGGATGTGTCTTTGAGTTGGTGCGAGGATTTTCTGTTCAATCTGGAATATATCCGTCACGCCAACAGCTTTTATGCCCTTCAGGTGCCCGTTTACTATTACCTGAAACGAAAAGGAAGCCTGGCCACGCAGGGCGTCAGCATCAGCAATACGGTGCGGATGAAGACGAAT
Source organism: Eubacteriales bacterium (assembly GCA_030524745.1). GTDB lineage: Bacteria > Bacillota > Clostridia > Lachnospirales > Lachnospiraceae > Gallintestinimicrobium. Next base: position 30,322 of record JAUNGC010000005.1, read on the forward strand.
ATATTCGAATATTATAACGAATTTTATAAGGACGTATACGACCACGAAGATTATGCAAACATAAAACGGCAGGTATACAGCTTTTTCTGGTCGGCGGCAAAGGACGGAGCCGTTCTGCCGGGCAGCAAAAAGCTGGGAGAAGAGCGCCGTCAGATTCTGCGGGAGGATGTGGAGGGCGATTCGCCCATCATGTCGCTGTACCGTTTCCGGCAGCTTTTGGAGTACCAGCTTGGATTTATTGCGAAGAAGAACAACCTTTCCATGGATGAAACGCTGATTTTATGCACGCTGTACCAGTGCGGGATCTTTAAAAGCATCCGCAGACTGTCTGAAGTGACCGAAATCGGTCTGCCGCGGCTGTATTTGTGCCTGCAGACGCTGGAGCGCAAAAAGCTGATTGATACGACGCCGGATAAGGACGCTGAGAAGAAGGAGAGGACAAAGATCGCCCTCGGTCCGGAATCGGAGCGAATTTGCGAGGATTTTAAATTACAGCAGGAGGAATGGGACGAAATATGTCTGACCGGATTTGAGCAGAAGGAAAGGCGGTTCTGCGAAGGGGTACAGAAGCGTGTTTATGAAAATGTGATTCGCTTTATGGTGAAGGAAAATCCACAGGAAGGATAGGAATGGAAAAATTATTGTTTTATGCGGCGGGAAACCGGGAAAAAGAAAAAAAGCTGGCGCAGCTTGCGGCAATGCTGGGGATGGAGTTCGTGTGCATAAAGCCGATGCAGACGGGGCAGCAGATCGGCTATCTGGCGGGCGTGGAGGGCTTTTATGAGAAAAAAATGTCCGTATTGGAGAACGCGCCTTTCCTTCCGGAGGAAATGCTGGTTTTTTGCGGTCTTGCCGGAGACAGGCTGGATCATGTTCTGAATATGCTGCGCGGCAGCGGTCTGCCGGTTTCCTTAAAGGCGGTCATGACGGCGCACAACGTAGGATGGACTGTCGCGGCGCTCTATCGGGAACTGACTGCGGAGCGGATGCAGTTTCAGGAAAAGCGGCCCTGATGGCGGTACGGAAAGTTTGCAGAAGATTTGGGGAAGGAAGGTGTTTGCCATGATGGTTTCCACAAGGGGCAGGTATGCGTTGCGCATTATGCTGGATCTGGCGATGCAGGAGAACGGGACCTATATTTCGCTGAAGTCCATATCGGAGAGACAGAAGATTTCCATGAAATATATGGAAGCCATTGTGGCGATGCTGAACAGGGCAGGACTTTTAAAAAGCCAGAGAGGAAAAGAGGGCGGCTACCGGCTGGCCAGAACGCCCGGAGAATATCCGGTCAGCGAAATTCTGAAGCTGACGGAGGGGACGCTGGCTCCGGTGGCATGCCTGGAAGCGGGATGCAACGATTCCTGTGAACTTTCCGCAAACTGTCTGACCCGCCCGATGTGGCAAAAGCTGGATGGCATTATTGATGATTATTTATCCGGAGTGACGCTGGAGGATTTGCTGGCAGGCAGAAGTTAGAAAGGAAAGGGAATTTTTTTATTCATAATTCCTATTGAAACAATAGGATATAATAAGTATAATTCCTATTATGCAAGTAGGAAAGAAGGGAGAAGACTTTATGAAAGTTTATGCAGATCAGTCTGCTACCACAAAGATCAGCGACAGGGCGCTTGCGGCTATGATGCCCTGCTATACGAATATATTCGGGAATCCTTCCAGTCTTCACGAGGCCGGAAGAGAGGCGGAAGCGGTTGTGGAAAAAGCGAGAAAGGAAATCTCAGCGCTCATTCATGCCGAAGCGCGCGAACTTTACTTTACGTCCGGAGGCAGCGAAGCGGATAACTGGGCGATCCGGCAGGCGGCGTTACTGGGAGCAAGAAAAGGAAAGAAGCATATCATTTCCACCGCATTTGAACATCATGCGGTACTGCATACGCTGGATGCGCTCAAAAAGGAAGGGTTTGAGGTGACCCTTCTGCCTGTGCACAGCGACGGACTGGTGCGTATTGAGGAACTTACGGATGCGATTCGAGAGGATACGGCGCTTGTGACGGTCATGTACGTGAACAATGAGGTGGGAACGATTCAGCCGGTCGGGGAAATCGGAAAGATTTGCAGGGAAAAGGGCGTTTTATTCCACACCGATGCGGTACAGGCTGTGGGGCATCTGCCTGTCGACGTGAAAGAGCAGAATATCGATATGCTTTCCATGGCGGCGCACAAGTTTCACGGTCCCAAAGGCGTGGGCGCGCTTTATGTGCGCAAGGGTATTGCAATCGGAAATCTGATCGCGGGCGGCGCACAGGAAAGAGGAAAACGCGCCGGCACGGAAAACGTACCGGGAATAGCAGGCATGGCGGAAGCATTGAAAGAAAGTCTGGAGAACAGGGAAGAGAAAAATGCGCGGGTGCTCGCAATGCGGGAACGGCTTGCGGATGCAGTTCTTAAGATCCCCCGATCCCGTTTAAACGGAGACCGGACAAAACGTGCCGCGGGAAACTTAAATTTCTGCTTTGAAGGAATCGAAGGGGAGTCCTTGCTGTTGTATCTGGATCTGGCCGGTATCTGTGCCTCTTCCGGTTCCGCATGTACTTCCGGATCGCTGGACCCCAGTCATGTGCTGCTGGCGCTTGGCATTCCGGTGGAAATCGCGCACGGTTCCCTGCGCCTGAGTCTGGATGAGACGAATACGGAAGAAGAGGTGGATTATATCATCGAAAAGCTGCCGCCGGTGGTGGAAAGGCTGCGGGAGATGTCGCCGGTATGGGAAAGCATAAAGGACTGAGGGATCCGTTTGATCTTCAACAGGATTTATGATAACGAATCAGGCGGTGGTGGAAGCGCTGGACGGCCTTCCGCCGGTCAAGGTGCATTGTTCCGTGCTGGCGGAAGAAGCGGTGAAGGCAGCTCTTGAGGACTATTATAAACGCCAGGAAGAAAAAGCTTAACGAAATCTGAGCACACAAACGGAAGGCGATCCTTTATACTATAGAGAGTAAGAGGGAGTAGCCGGCATATTATGGATTCTGCGGCGTCAATACGGCCGAACAGCCCGCGCAGAATTGAAATGGCAAGACTTTTACGCAGTTTTAAGCTGCGTTTGGGTCTTGCCTTTTTTTGCAGGAAATCCCGAAAAAGCGAAGGAAAAGGAGAAAAAAGATGGAATTTCTGGTGGAAAGTGTGAAAAACGTGACGTGGCAGCAGGCTGTCATGTACGCAGTGGGAGTGCTGCTCATTTATCTGGCAATCCGAAAAGAGTACGAACCGGCGCTGCTTTTGCCGATGGGGTTTGGTTCAATTCTGGTGAATCTGCCTTTCAGCGGCGCGGTGGATCAGGTGCTGCAGGGAACTGTGGAAACAAAAGGAATTATCCAGTGGCTGTTTGAAGTCGGAATAGAAGCTTCGGAAGCGATGCCGGTTCTTTTGTTTATCGGGATCGGCGCCATGATCGATTTCGGTCCGTTGCTTTCCAGGCCCGTTATGTTTTTGTTTGGCGCGGCGGCACAATTCGGCATTTTTGCTGCGATCTGTATTGCGGCGGCAGCCGGATTTGATCTGAAGGATGCCGCGTCGATCGGCATGATCGGTGCAGCGGACGGTCCGACCTCCATTCTGGTATCTCAGATTCTGGGTTCCAAATATGTGGGAGCGATTGCGGTCGCGGCCTATTCCTATATGGCGCTCGTTCCTCTTGTACAGCCCCTGGTAATCAAAATGGTAACAACCAAAAAAGAGCGCGGCATCCGAATGGATTACCGGCCGGCGGAAGTAAACAAATCGTTGCGAATCGCCTTTCCGGTTGTAGTGACGTTTATCGTCGGCTTTATTGCGCCCTCGTCCGTTGCTTTGGTCGGCTTTTTGATGTTCGGCAATTTGCTGCGGGAATGCGGCGTATTGAAGACGCTTTCTGCAACGGCGCAGGATGATCTGGTCAACCTGATTACGCTGCTTTTGGGAATCACGATTTCCTTCAGCATGAGGGCGGAAGCGTTTGTCAGACCGGAAACGATTATGATTATGGCAATCGGCCTTCTGGCCTTTGCGTTCGATACGATCGGAGGGGTGGTATTTGCAAAAATTCTGAATCTTTTCATGAAAGAAAAGATGAACCCGATGGTCGGGGCAGCCGGAATTTCCGCGTTCCCGATGTCGTCCCGCGTTGTACAGAAAATTGCGCAGGAGGAAAATCCCGGAAATATCATTTTGATGCATGCGGCGGGCGCGAATGTTTCCGGGCAGATAGCGTCGGTAGTGGCGGGCGGCCTGGTCATCAATCTGGTGAGCCGGTTTTTGTAAGAAAGATATCTTAAATAATAGTTCGATTGAACGGAATTATCTGAAAGGAGATTGTATTATGTCAGAAAATTTTGTACTGTCCCTTGAAATTATGGGAAAAGGAATGCTGGGCGTTTTTGCGGCGGCGCTGATCATCTGGTTCGCTGTGTGGGTCATGCAGAAGGCGGGAGAAAGAAATAAGAAACGGTGACCGGAATACAGGGCGGGAGACCGGGACCCTTTGCGCGCCGCGCGCAGAATCAGGATTTATTTGATATGCTTTTTGATTGCTTCAAAACTCTCAGCGCTGATATCGTGCTCGATCTTACAGGCGTCGTGAACTGCAACCTTGGGATCGACGCCGAGCCTGATGAGCCACTGGGACAATAATTCATGGCGCTCGTAAATCATCTCCGCAATCTGCCTTCCGGATTCGGTCAGATAGATGAAGCCCTCTTTGGTTACCGTGATATGGTTTTTCTCACGGAGATTTTTCATTGCAACGCTGACGCTTGATTTTTTAAAACCGAGTTCTTCCGCTACATCCACAGAGCGTACGACGGGGTGGCTTTTGCTCAGCATTAAAATGGTTTCCAGGTAGTTTTCAGCAGATTCGTTTGTCGCCATATTGATTATTTCCTTTCTTTTCAGCATCACAATAACTATAGCTGCTGGTCACTCCGTGACCAGTAACCAATTATAAACAGTATAACACGTCTGAAATTATGGTTCAATTGAAAAAACAAAGAAAATGCTGTATTATAGGATCAGAGATATGCTGCGCCGCATTCCCCTGCGTCTCCCGGCAGTCCTGCCCTGCCTGACGCCGGGAGACGGGGAGGGCAGGACTGCCGGGAGACGCAGGGGAAAACGGCGATGGCACTCACCGGAACTTAAAATAGAGCAAGGAGGACTGATCTATGCTGTGCTGCGAATACATTGTGGAACGCATTGAGGGAGATTATGCAAATCTGCGCAGGTGCGATATGCCGGAGATGGAGCCAAAGCTGGTGGCCAGGGCCCTGCTGCCGGAAAGCATTGCAGAGGGCGCCAGGCTGAAATATGAAATGCTGCAATACACGATTCTGGACTAATTTTCAGGGCGGATCACGCCGCAGGCGATTTTGGCGCCGGAGTTGCCGGAAGGCTGGGTCATGAAGTCGTCCGGCATAGCGTGTATGATTACGGACCGGCCAAGGATGTCGGAGATGGTGAAGCGTTTGTCATAGAAAGCGCTCCAGGCATAGCCCTGATTGGAGAGAAGCGGAATCAGATCGCCCGCATGATCGGGATGAGGGCGGCCGGTGGGATTATAATGGTTGCCGGTTTTGGTGAAATTTTCGGAACAGTCGCCGTGCTCGTGAATGTGCATGGCATAAAAACGGCTGGATCCTTCTTCGGAGACGTTGGGCAGTCCGAAGATTTCCGATTCTATCAAAACGCCTCCGTAGGGGGTCTCGAAAAATTTGACGAGCCCGCTTAGCTGCGGTTCCTGGCTGTTTCCGGTCACCCAGGCCATTGCCGTTGGCTTATTGCTGTCCAGAATTTGATTGAAGGTCAGACGGGGGGTAAACTGATACATAAAAAACTCCTGCCGGCAGCATATGCTGCATTTTCTTTTAAAATATGCATAAACAGGCGGCGTGTTTCCCGTATGGTTAAATGGGAACGCCTGCGAAAAAAATATCAGGAGGGTATGGAATGGAACATTTATTCACACACAATGCAGAAACGGCCGTAGTGGAAACAAAGCGGGGAAAGGTTCGGGGATATGTGTATGACAATATCTCCATATTCAAGGGGATTCCGTATGCAAAGGCAAAACGGTTTCATGCGCCTGAACCGGTTGAAGCCTGGGAGGGAGTGCTGGACGCCACAAGCTACGGCTGCGTCTGTCCTCTGCTGGAGATGGGAAAGCCGGACGGGGAACTGCTGGTGCCGCACCGCTACTGGATTATGGACGAGGATTGTCAGAATCTGAATGTCTGGACGCCGTCCTGTGACAAAGAAAAGCGCCCTGTTTTGGTATGGCTGCACGGGGGCGGCTATGAAGCGGGTTCCGCCATCGAGCAGATCGCTTATGAAGGGGAAAATATGTGCAGAATCGGCCAGGTTGTCGTCGTATCCGTCAATCACAGGCTGAATGTGCTGGGATACTGCGATCTGTCGGCTTTTGGGGAGGAATACGCAAACTCCGGAAACGCAGGGACTGACGATATCATAGCCGCGTTGAAATGGATCAGAGAAAATATTTCCCGTTTCGGCGGAGATCCGGAAAATGTGACGGTGTTCGGGCAGTCCGGCGGCGGCGCGAAGGTGACGACGCTCTTGCAGACGCCTGCTGCGGACGGTCTGTATGCGAAAGGGATGAACATGAGCGGCGTGATCGGTCCTTTGCTGGCGGACAGCAAGGGGAGCGGAGAAGAACTTGTGCGTGCCATGATGACAGAACTTGGCGCAGAGGATGTGAAGGAACTGGAGACCGTGCCTTATCACGCGCTGGCTTCAGCATACCGGAAGGTGAAACCGCGGCTTGCGAAAGAAGGAAAGTATGTGGGCGGAACGCCCCATCCCAACGCTTATTATGCGGGAACGCCGGAGGAAAACGGATTCCGGAAGGAAACCGCCCATATTCCGCTGCTGGTCGGAACGGTGTACGGAGAATTTACTTCCTTTGCGCCCACGCCCTATGATAAGAGCGGGATGACGAAGGAACAGGGAGAAGCTTACGTTGCCAAAGTGCTGGGAGAAGAAGCGGCGCAGCGCCTGCTTCCGATGTATCAAAAGGCTTATCCGGAGCGCAATCCCGTGGATATACTCACGCTTGACTTTTTGTTCCGGCTTCCCACGCAGCAGTATATCCGTCAGAGAAGCGGTTTGAATCACTGTACCTATTCCTATTTATTCAATCTGGACCTGCCTGTTGACGGAGGACGTACGCCCTGGCATTGCGCCGATATTCCTTATGTGTTCCACAATACGGAACTGGTGCCTGCGACGCAGGAGAGCGGCGTGACGGAAAAAATAGAAGCGCAGATTTTTGAAAGTCTGATGGCGTTTGCGAGAACCGGAAATCCCAATCACCCCGGGCTTGCGCAATGGCCGCACAGCACGCCGCAGGAAGAATATACGATGGTATTTGACAAACAGACCGCGGTACGCTGCAATTTTGACGAGGAACTGATGCCGTTATTTGCGGAATATATGGGGCCGGTTTTTCTGCGGGAAAGGGAAAAACAGAATGTACAGCACTGAAAGGCGAGTGAGATAAAATGGATGCGGATAACAGGCTGATTATGAATCTGCGGGAACTGGGACATGTGATTCGTTTTCTGTCGGAAGGGAAAGGGAGCCAGAGCCGGATTCTTATCATTTTGCTGAAGGAAGGAAATATGACCCAGCGGGAATTGACGCAGCGGCTGGGGATTCAGCCGGGATCGGCCAGCGAGGTGATCGGAAAGCTGGAGAGCGCGGAGTTGATTCTGCGCTCTTTGAGCAGCCAGGACAGGCGGACCGCCAATATAGAATTAACGCCAAAAGGCCGCGCGCAGGCGCAGGAAGCGCTTGCACGGCGTAAAATGCGCCAGCGGGAAATGCTTTCGGGGCTGACGGAGGAAGAAAAGGACACGCTGCTTTTGCTGACGGAAAAGCTGTGCGTAGACTGGCAGGTCCGCTATTGCAAAAAAGATAATTAGGGGCCGGAAGGATACATTTCCTGATATTCCTTCGGGGAAACGCCGTATTCTTTTTTGAAAGCGCGGAAAAAGCTGGAGTAGTCATGAAAACCGAACTGTTGATAGGTTTCGCTGATTTTCCTGCCGTCCCGTAACGCATCCCGGCAGGCCGCCAGCCGCTTTTGCGCGATGTAACGGTGCAGGGAAATTCCCATATGATCTTTAAAAGTGTGAGCAATGTAATACTTGCTCACGTAGAATTTCCCTGCCAGAAGGTCCAGAGACAGCGGCTCTGCCAGGTGGCCGGAAATATAGTCGCAGAGATTCACATATAATTCTGCGCCGATGGTATCCTTTGCGGCATGAAACTTTTCATATACCGTCTGATTCAGCTTAAGAAGCAGGGTATGGAGCAGCAGGTCCACTTCGCAGTCTTTTCCGAAATGATCCGTGTGAAGCGCTTCCAGAAGCTGCGTGATCAGCGCCTGAAGGGAATTGAATTCCAGAAAGCTGTTGTGAAAAATATATTCCCGTTTTTTCATGACCAGTCTGGCAAGCCATCCGTAATCTTCCGATTCCAAAAGCAGGCGGTTAAAGCAATCCTGACTGATCCACAGGACAAATCTGCGGTAGACATGGTTTTGCCCGATGGCGGCATGGTGCCGGATTCCGGGAGGAATCAGAATCACATCTCCGTATTGAAGCGGATAAGTTTGCCCGTCGATGCGCATTTCAATATTCCCTTCCAGAAAAAAGTAAAATTCGTAATAGTCGTGAGAATGGCTTTTTACTTTGGAAAGATTGTGGTCGCTGTAATAATAAAGTTCAAAATCTTTGGCGCACATGTACTGACGGGCGCTGAAAGCGGTCTGAAGCGTTTCTTTCATCTGATCCTGTCCATTCCTTTCCCTGCTGATTTATAAACAGTATAGGACAATATAGCAACTTTTGCAATATGAACAACAATCTGCACTATTTCGCTTTTACGGATTTTGATTTATACTAAAACTATCAAAATAAAATACGTAAGGGGGTAACAACAAGTATGAAAAGTTCATTTCGCTGGTATGGGGACAGTGATCCGGTAACGCTGGAATACATCAGACAGATTCCGGGAATGAGAAGCATCGTTTCCGCTGTTTATGATGTAAAGCCCGGCGAGGTATGGCCGGAGGAGAGCATCAGACACATCAAGGAAAGATGTGAAGAGAATGGACTTGTGTTCGATGTGGTGGAATCCATCCCGGTTACGGAAGAGATCAAACTGGGGAAGCCGGAGAGAGAACGCCATATCGAGAATTATTGCGAGAGCATCCGCCGCTGCGCGAAGTATGGGGTGAAATGCGTAACCTACAATTTCATGCCGGTATTTGACTGGACCCGCACGCAGTTGGACAAGATGGCGGAGGATGGTTCCACCTCCCTGGTTATGTACTGGGATCAGATGAAAAATCTGGATCCGTTAAAGGACGACATTCATCTTCCGGGCTGGGATTCCAGTTATACACAGGATGAGGTCCGGGATCTGATCAGAGCGTATGACGAGATCGGCGAGGAAGGCTTGTGGGCGAACCTGGAATATTTCTTAAAGAAAGTGATTCCGGTAGCCGAGGAGTGCGGCGTGGTGATGGCGATTCATCCCGACGATCCGCCGTATCCGATTTTCGGACTTCCCAGAATTATCACCTGTGAGGAGAATCTGGACAGATTCCTGGCGCTTGTGGACAGCAAGGCCAACGGGCTGTGCTTATGCACCGGTTCCCTGGGCTGTTCTCCCAAAAACGATATTCCGGCGATGGTGCGCAAATACAGTGAAATGGGACGGATCGGTTTCATGCATCTGCGCAATGTGAAAATTCTGGAGGATACCAGCTTCGAGGAATCCGGACATCTGAGCCAGAAGGGCAGCCTGGATATGAACGCGATTGTGAAAGCGCTGGTGGAGACAGGCTTTGACGGTTATTTCAGACCCGATCACGGACGCATGATCTGGGGAGAAAGCGGCAAAGCGGGTTATGGCCTGTATGACAGAGCGCTGGGCAGCGCTTATATCAACGGCCTGATCGAAGCGAACGGCGGCAAGATTGAAGACTGAGCAAAAAGGAGGATGGTTACATGATGAAGTTACCTTTGAATGTGGATTTTAGCGGTAAAGTGGTAGTGATAACGGGCGCAGGCGGCGTTATCTGCGGGACGATGGCCCGCGCGTTCGCACAGGCGGGCGCGAAGGTTGCGGCGCTGGATCTGAATGAAGACGCTGTGAAGGCTCTGGCGGACGAACTGAAGGCGGAAGGTTTTGTGTGTGAAGGCTATAAAGCGAATGTGCTGGATCCGGAAGCGCTTAAGGCAGTTCACGATCAGGTTGTCGCTGATCTGGGAACCTGCGATATTCTGGTAAACGGAGCGGGCGGTAACAATCCCCGCGCAACTACGGATAACGAGTATCAGCATGAGGCTGCAAACATCGAGAACTGCAAGACGTTCTTTGATCTGGATGCTTCGGGCGTGGATTTCGTGTTTAAACTCAATTTCCAGGGCACATTGCTTCCGACTCAGGCATTCGCGCAGGATATGGTGGAAAAGAAGAGCGGCTGTATTTTGAATATCTCTTCCATGAACGCATATATTCCGCTGACGAAGATTCCCGCATATTCCGGCGCGAAGGCGGCGATTTCCAACTTCACCCAGTGGCTGGCAACCCATTTTGCGAAAACGGGCATCCGCTGTAATGCGATCGCTCCCGGCTTTTTGGTGACAAACCAGAACAGAAGCCTGCTGTTTCATGAGGACGGCACGCCTACCGCGCGTTCCGGCAAGATCTTAAACGGCACGCCGATGGGACGCTTTGTGGAAAGCGAAGAACTTCTGGGCGCGACCTTCTTCCTCTGCGACGATGTGTCCGCAAGCGCAATTACGGGCGTGGTTCTTCCGATCGACGCAGGCTTTGCAGCATATTCCGGCGTATAAACAGCAGGACTTTACAGAGAATATTAATTTTCATGAATCAAAAACTGCCGGTGACGAAATGCCACCGGCAGTTTTTTTGAAATCAGATGTTAGTGGATGAGTGCATTCTCGATATCAAGAGAGAAGCCGTCCATATCGGTAGGAAGCCATGCGGCTTTTTCTTTGCCGCTCACTTCTACGAGCAGTTTCTCGCAGTTTACGGTGATTTCCACCGCTTCGTCGCTGGGCTCCATGGCAGCGAGTCCGTCGGAAAAGTCTCTTAAATACTGAGAAATGTATGTATTGAACAGATCCTCATCGCCATCCATGATAGCAAGCTGATCTTCTTCGGTAATGCTTTCCATCATCTTGGTGGAAGCTTCCAGCATAACTTCGTTCATTTCTTCCTCAGAAAAACCGTTCACCTTCAGGGTAACCACAACAGCGTCCTTTTCTTCAGAGGTGATTTCTGCCGTATAGGTGACTTTGTCCAGCATAGCGTAAAGCTGGTCTGTAAAATACTGCAGATCCTCCTGGCTCAGCGTCATGCCGGCGTCTTCAAACTCTTTGCTGAATTCTTCTACCAGGTCGGTATCGGCGCCTTCTTCATAGAATGCGCTCTTTACATCTTCCTCCGATGCGAATCCAAGCAGGTCCTTCATCGGCACAGCATTTTCTTTTGCTGCAAGTTCAAACAGTGCGCCGATCGTCTGGTCTGCAGGAACCAGTTCTTCGCCGCAGCCTGTCAGCGTCATGCACAGCATGGTCATAGCAGCGACAACGGCCAGTAATTTCTTTTTCATTCCCTTCATAAGATCTCTCTCCTTTTCTGATTTTGGATGATAAATAAAAACCAAAATCAGTATAGACCCTGGCGCAAATAAAGTAAATGGGGAAAATATACTTATTTTTTTACAGTTTTCCCGTTTTTTTATACATATTTATTCAGAAACCGGTATACTGCTCCTTGAAAAATGTAATAAAATGCATAACGGCGGGAGAATGCCGCTTCCCTTTTAAATAACATAAGGACAGTTGCGTGGAAATGACCGGAACGATTCTGGCGACAAAGAACGGCGGATCCGCGGAATTGGCAAAGTTCTCGCAGGATACATGTCTGTTCATGAGAAGAGCAACACAGCCGCCTTTTGCGACCATGTCCAGAATGCTGTCCAGTCTGTGACTGTTGAAGACGATATCCGGAATGAAATCAGCTTCCTGGCAGGCGGAGCGGCACAGATCATAGAGCATGGTGTTTTCCTTGAGGAAACAGAATTTTTCGTTTTTGAGATCCCTCAGGGAAATTTCTTTTTCAGAGGAAAGCGGATGGTGTTTGGGCAATACCGCAACCATAGAATCCTGGATATACGGAATGCGCTGCACGAGTTCATCCTGTAAAAATGCGCGCTCAAAACTGCTTTTTGTTTCCCGCAGAAAAATCAGATCGCATCTTTGGTCCATTAAATAGCGCATCAGATTTTTAGAATCGTCTTCGATAAATCTGACGCTGGAATCGGGCTGCTGCTTTTGAAACTCCAGCAGCATATTCGTGATATGATATTGTGACAAAACGGGAATACTGCCAATTGTAATCAGCCCTTTATGATGATTTTGCACCTGCAGAAGCTGTGCGGAATACTCAAATTGGAGTTTGGTGATGGATTGCGCATAGGGGAGCAGCGCGAGGCCGAATTCCGTCAGTTCCACCCGCCGGGTCGTGCGGGTAAAAAGAGGAAAGCCCAGTTCTGATTCCATGGCTTTGATATGTTTGGAAAGCGTGGACTGATTGAGAAAGAGCCGGTCAGAGGCCTCCCAGAAATTTTTGGTTTCCGCCAATACGGTAAACTCTTTGAAATAGCTGATATTCATGCGCACCTCCGCTAAATTGATTCCAATACTGACTTAATCGTAAAAGAAATTGAATTGTTTGTCAATCCTGCTTTATTATATAGTTGAGATAACAAAAAAGTGGAGGTAATCTGATGAATAACAGAACGGATATTTTGGATTTGAGAACTTCTTTGGATGTGCTGCGTGAAATTGGGGGACAGCTTGTGGAAACGGATATCGAAGTGGATCCAAAGGCGGAACTGGCAGGCGTTTACCGCCATGTGGGAGCGGGCGGAACGGTCATGCGGCCGACGAAGGTGAACGGTCCCGCCATGATTTTTCATAACGTGAAGGGACATCCGGACGCCGACGTGGTGATCGGGCTTCTGGCGAGCCGCGAACGCGTGGCGGCGTTACTGGGCTGCAGGAAAGAAGAACTGGGAAAGCTGCTGTGCGAGTGCGCAAAAAGTCCCGTCATGCCGGTTGTCAGCACAGCGCCTGCGCCCTGCCAGGAAGTGGTCTACCGGGCGGAGGATCCCGGATTTGATTTGTTTAAGCTGATTCCGGCGCCCACCAATACGCCGGTGGATGCGGGACCGTATATTACGATGGGTATGTGTTATGCGACTCATCCGGATACCGGGCTTTCCGACGTGACGATTCATCGGATGTGCATTCAGTCAAAGGACGAACTTTCCATCTTTTTACAGCCGGGCAGCCGTCATATCGGCGCAATGGCGGAACGTGCAACCGAATTAAACCAAAAACTTCCGATTTCCATTTCCATCGGCGTGGATCCCGCTATTGAAGTGGCGTCCTGCTTTGAACCGCCCACGACGCCCTTAGGCTTCAATGAACTTTCCATTGCGGGTGCGCTCAGACAGCGGCCGGTGGTCTTGCATAAATGTGTTTCCATTGAGGAAAATGCCATTGCAAACGCGGAATATGTCATTGAGGGCGAAATCATTCCCGGCGTAAAGGTGGTGGAGGATCAGAATTCCCACAGCGGATATGCGATGCCGGAATTCCCCGGTTATAACGGAAAGGCTTCCCATGAGTGCTGGCTGATCAAGGTAAAAGCGGTGACAACCAGAAAGCATCCCATCATGCAGACGGTCATCGGCCCTTCCGAGGAGCATGTCAATCTGGCAGGCATTCCCACTGAGGCGAGTATTTACAACATGATTGAAAAAGCGCTTCCGGGAAAGGTGACCAATGTGTATGCGCATCCGTCAGGCGGCGGGAAATATATGGCGGTTTTACAGTGTAAGAAAGCGGTTCACACGGACGAAGGAAAACAGCGTCAGGCGGCGCTTCTGGCATTCTCCGCCTTTCCGGAATTGAAACATGTGATTCTGGTGGATGAGGACGTGGATATTTTTGATACCAACGACGTCCTTTGGGCCATGAATACCAGATTTCAGGGAGACCGGGATATCGTCACGATTCCCGGCGTCAGATGCCATCCGCTGGATCCCAGTTCTGATCCGGCTTATGCGCCCTCCATTCTGGATTGCGGAATCAGTTGCAAAACCATTTTCGACTGCACCGTGCCCTTTTCCATGCAGGAACACTTCAAACGGGCGCAGTTTCTGGAAGTGGACCCCAAAAAGTGGGAAGCGTTTTTATAAAGCCGGATAACGTTTGGAAAGAAAGTTGGCTGTTATTCTGAAAGAAAGCGGGGGACCGTTTATGAAGAGGCGTTTGCTGATTGGTATGAGCGGCGCATCGGGCGCGCCGATTGCTGTGGAATTGTTAAAACAGTTGAAAAAAAGAGAGGACATGGAAACCCATTTGATCGTGACGAGGGGAGCGCAGATGACGCTTTTGCAGGAATGTAATCTGACGCCTGAGCAGGTGAGAGAACTGGCCGACGTATCCTATGAAAACGACGCGATCGGGGCAAGGGTGGCTTCCGGCAGTTTTTTTACGGAAGGAATGATCATCGTTCCCTGTTCCATGAAAACCGCCGCAGGGATCGTTTCGGGCTATAGCGATAATCTGTTGCTTCGGGCGGCGGATGTGACGCTGAAGGAACGGCGTAAACTGGTTCTCGTGGCGAGAGAATCTCCGCTGAGCACGGTCCACTTGAGAAATCTGTATGAACTGAGCCGGCTGGGAGCGGTGATTATTCCGCCCATGCTCACCTATTACAATCATCCGGCCACGCTGGAAGACTGCACGGCATATGCGGCGCAGAGAATTTTAAGACAGTTCGGGCTGGGGGACGATGCATATGAATGGGAGGGCATGTGAAATGCGTTTTGAAAAAACGGTGATCGTGCTGGAAAAAGAAATTCATATCGCCGTCTATGATACGGGATGCGGCATTCAGATTCTGATCGAGGGCGGAGACAGGGGGCATATCGGCGCGGTTTCCGTCGCATCGCCCGATACGCCGATGCAGACCGTTGTATTCCCGCAGCATAAAGAGGATGTCATCAGCAGGAAGTGGGCCGGCACGATCTGTGAGGAGACCGGCGTGCCCGTCGTGGTATCCGCCGGAGTACATTATGATAACATCCGGAAAGAACAGATCCGGCAGGTGCTGGATGCGACGGACAGGGAACTGGAGGAATGTGTCCGCGCCCTGAAAATTCAGAAATAAAATGTGTCTTTGACGGCATACATAGCGGAAGGCCCCGTTTTCGGCGGGGCCTTCACTTTTTGTGATGAAACTTTTCAAAACTGCATCGAATCTCTCTGGCCGACACAATTCCGTAACCGTTCATTTGTATGTATCATAGCAGGGAAATGTGTCCGGAATGTTTCCGAATTCATAAAATTTCATAAAGTTTCATACAAGCTGCGGGCTGAAAATGTTGTTTAAAAAGTTAAGATAGTGCTTGTATATTATTAATCAAATTGTTATAATGTGTTAACAACGACAGAGGGTCTCCAATGCTTTTTTGGGGGCCCTTCGTGGCCGCTGATAAAAGCGCAGAGCGACGGCCTGCTCATGCGGCGGATGTTGCGGCCGCAAACGACAAGGCCGCAGTGTAAAGAGGCGTTTGAGAAAGGATGGGGAGATGAAAACGGTATCTTTGCAGAGGAAGGAAATATTAGAGTATTACAGGAGTGCCATGCCATATTGTGATAAGACGGATGTGCCGCAAAAGGTACTGGAGGCTTACGCAGAGCACGCTCTTTTTTTACGTGAGCAGGTGGAATGGTGCAGAGAACTGCCGGAAGATGTTTTTCTGGAGAACGTGGCGGCTTACCGGATCAACAGCGAGAGGATTGAGGATTGCCGCCGTTTCTTCTATGAGATGGTGATGCCGCTTCTGGAAGGGCTGTCTTTAAAGGAAGCGATTCTGAAGGTGAATCTCTGGTGTGCGGCCAACGCCACTTATCATCAGGCGGATTTTCGGACTGCCAATGCGATGACTGTATACAAAAGCGGCTTTGGGCGCTGCGGGGAGGAAAGTACCTTTGCAGTGACGGTTTTTCGCAGCGTGGGTATCGCTGCCAGACAGGTGTATGCGCCGCTGTGGTCTCATTGTGACGACAATCATGCCTGGGTGGAAGTGTATTGTGACGGACGCTGGCAGTATCTTGGCGCCTGCGAGCCGGAGCCGGTGCTGAACAGAGGATGGTTTGATCTGCCGGCCTCCAAAGCGATGCTGGTGCATGCGAGAAGCTTCGGCGTTTTGGAAGAGCAGAAGGATGTGATCGCCCGCAACGGATGCGTTACCTATTATAATGTGACGGAGCATTATGCGAAAACCGCCGACGTGACGGTCACGGTGAAGAAGGCTTCCGGAGAACTTGTGTGCGGCGTGTGGGTGAATTTGGAAGTGTTAAATTACGCCCATTTCGGAAAAATTGCCACGTTACGGACCGATGGCGACGGGAAGGTTTTTGCCCGTCTGGGAATCGGCAGCGTGCGGATTAGCTGTATGCTGGAAGGCGGGTTTTTCTCCTGCCTGTTAAAGATTGAAGAAAACGGAGAACTGGAAGCGCTTCTTGCGCCTGTCTGCCGTGATTTGTGGACGGAACAAAAGTTTATGGCTCCCGCGGGGGGTGTGGGAGACATAGAGGACGCGCAGCCGGAGGATTTCGTCGCTTTTCAGCAGGAAATTGAACGGGCAAAGGCCAAGCGGGAAGAGCGGATTTCTTCCTATTACGATGCGGCGCGTGCGCAGCGTTTCCCTAAGGCGCAGGAACTGCTGCGCGCGGCAGGCGGGAATTTCGAAGAAGTGATCCGGTTTCTGGAAACGGACGGGAATCCATACCGGCTGAAAATGTTGAAGAGTCTGACCCAGAAGGATTATTACGATCTGAAGGCGGAGGTGCTGGAAGAGCATTTGGCGTGCACGCTGCGTTACGCCGGCAGGGCGGAAGTGCCGGAAGAAATATTTGTGGACTGTCTGTTAAATCCGAGACTGGAATTTGAAGAACTCAGTTGCTGGCGCAAAGAGATCCGGGAACTTCTGGGAGACCGGGAGGCGGAGTTTGGGTCCGACCCGGAAAAAATCTGGCGGCAGTTATGCGTCCCCATAGAGGAGCCAAAAGAGGACGCTTACGACACGCTGCGGATGCGTCCGCTGGCTGTCTTACAGGGCGGCAGGGGCAGCCGGGCGGATCAGAAAAATCTGTTTCTGGCCGTGGCGAGAACCTATGGCATTCCGGCGCGCTTAAATCCGGTGACAAAAGAGGCGGAGTATTACCGGGACGGCGCTTTTTATCCGGCTGATACTTCAGGTGGGGAGCCGGAGAAAAAGAGCAGGATTGTGCTTTTGGCAAACGGGGAAAAGAACTGGACCTATCTGACGGACTGGAGCATGGAATGTCTGGAAAAGAGCGGATACCGGCTGCTGGATCTGCACAGAGAGGAGTGGAGTTCGGACCGCCTCGTTGTGGAAGCGAAGCCGGGAGAGTACCGGATCACTACCTCGATCCGTCTGATAAACGGCGATCAGTTGGAGACGGAGTTATTCTTTACGCTCGGACCGGAAGAAAAGACGGTGCCTCTCAGACGGCACAGCGCATATAAGGACGCCGATATGGGCGCAGCTTTGCCGGAGACGGAAGTGCGGACCGACAACGGAACCGTGACGTTAAACGCTCTGCGGAACGGACGGCGCGGCATTTATGTCTGGATCCGGGAAGGAGAAGAACCGACCGAGCATATACTGAACGAAATGCTGGAGCGGATTTCCGACGTGAAGAACTGCCAGGAACGGATCTTTTTGCTCAGCGAAAAGCCGCCGAAGACTGCCGGAACCTTAAAACGCCTGATGGAGGCGGTTCCCGACGTGAAATTTTATCTTGTGGACAGCTTTGAAGACGCGCGGCGGGCGGCGGCGGCCATGGGCGCGGAGACGAAGAAATATCCGCTGGCGTTGGTGGCGAATGAAGAGGGAAAAGGCATCTATGTGACCTGCGGCTACAACGTGGGGGCTGTGGCCCAGATGCTGATGAGAATCTAGCAGTTTGCAGACAGGGAGGAAAGTGCAGTATTTTGCACGAATGGAAAAATGGGAAAACTCATTGGATATGTGGGGACGAAAGAAATTAATGACATGATGGAAGAAGACATCAAAGCGATGGACGTCGTCAATATTGCGTTCGGCCGCATTGCGGACGGAAGGGCGGTATGGTCTCATCCGGAATGCAAGGAAGGGATCGCGCGAATCCGCCGGATCAATCCGGAACAGAAAATTCTCCTTTCCGTCGGCGGCTGGGGAGCAGGCGGTTTTTCGGAAGCCGCACGCACGCCGGAAGGAAGAGCGCAGTTTGCCGCGACAGCGATGTCGATTGTGAAGGAGTATGGGCTGGACGGCATCGACATCGACTGGGAATATCCCTGCTTTACCACGGCGGGGATCGGAGCCTGCAAAGCGGATAAGGAAAATTATACGCTGTTTTTAAAGGCGATCCGGGAGACGATGGAAGAGGAAGAGAAGGGCCGTTATATGCTGACGATTGCAGCGGGCGGCGACAGCTACTTCGTGAAAAATACGCAGATGGATCTGGTACAGGAATATCTGGATTATGTGCAGATCATGACCTATGATCTGCGGGGCGGATTCCAGACGCTGACCGGCCATCATACCAACCTTTATTCCTATCAGACGGACTTGTTCGATGCAAGCGCCGACAAGGCGGTCCGGGCCTTTCATGAGGCGGGAGTGCCCCGCGAAAAAATTGTGATCGGCGCAGCCTTTTACTGCAGGGAATGGAAAGGCGTGGAGGATGTGAATCACGGATTGTGCCAGCAGGCCAAAACGACGGGAACGATCACCCATCATTACGGAGAGTTGGCGGAAAATTACATCAATAAAAACGGTTATGTGAGGTACTGGGATGAAGAGGCAAAGGCGCCTTATCTGTTTAACGGCAGCAATTTTATCAGTTATGATGACGAAGAATCCCTTTCCTGCAAAATCGCATACTTAAAAGAACAGAAGCTTTCAGGCATCATGTTCTGGGCCTATGACGGCGAAAAAACGCATACGCTGGTGACGCATATAAGAAAAGAACTGGATCAGTGAGAGAGGGGAGGAATGTGTGATGAACTACAGAATACCGAAACCGGATATCGATTTTAACCCTCCGGTATATCAGTGCAGACGCGCAAAGAAGCCCTTTGTTCTGGATGGCAATCTGGATAAGGAATTCTGGCAGGATGCGCCTTTTACGGACGACTTTGTGGATATTGAAGGGGAAAAACGGGAAACGCCCCGTTTCCGGACCAGAGCCAAAATGCTGTGGGATGACGAGAACCTTTACGTGGGAGCGGTGCTGGAAGGCGATGAGATCTGGGGCCATCAGACAGAGCGCGACTGCGTCATTTTCCAGGACAATGACTTCGAGATTTTTATTGATCCGGATTCCGATACGCATCAGTATTATGAATATGAAATGAATGCGAAAAACACGGTGTGGGATCTGCTTTTGACCAAGACCTACAGAGACGGCGGCAAGCCGGTGAACGGTTTTGATATGCACGGCATGCGCAGCGCGGTACATATCGATGGAAAGTTAAACAATCCTTCCGCTGACAACAGACGGTGGATGGTGGAAGTGGTGATTCCTTTTTCTGCGGTCAACGAGTGCGCTAAGGAATTGAGAAGCCCGCTTGCAGGCGAGTATTACCGGGTGAATTTTTCCCGCGTTCAGTGGAAGGTGGATGTAAAGGATAACGCTTATGTAAAACGCTGCGACGAAAAGGGAAAAGTGCTGCCGGAGGACAACTGGGTATGGGCGCCCACCGGCATTGTCAACATTCATTATCCGGAACTGTGGGGATTTGTTTTCTTTACGGAAGGGGAAGAAACCTATGAAATCCCCCAGGATGAGAAGGACAAGTGGGAACTGAGACGGTTATATTATAACGCGAACGGTTATTATGACGAGCACGGCAGATTTCCGGAAAACATCGGGGAGATCAATCAGGACTATCCTTATACGATCCGGCCTCTCCTTCAGACCACAAAGCATACCTTTGAAATTACCTGCGACAGCAAAGACGGAAAAAGGGAACTGGCGATTCAGGGAGACGGAAGAACTTACGTATATCAAAAATAGCGGGGTGAGAAGCGATGAGTGAAGAATGGAAGAAAGAGACGCAGACAGCCGAAACGGCAGATACGGACGCGGCAAAAGAACAGGAAGCCGCTCCGGAAGATATGGTGCAAAACGGGGTGCATAATTACAGTACGGAAGAGAGTTATGTGTGGCCGACCGATCCTGCAGTGCTAAAAAAGCTGGAATGGTTTCAGGATCAGAAGCTGGGGCTGATGATGCACTGGGGCGCATACAGTCAGCTTGGCATTGTGGAATCCTGGGCGCTGTCCGATGCGGACGCCGACTGGTCAAGAACCGGGATCGACTGGGAGGTGACCGGAGAGGAATTCAAAAAGCAGTATTTCGATTTGAACAAGACCTTCAATCCCATCCGGTTTGAACCGGAAAAATGGGCCGATATCGCAAAAGAAGCGGGAACGAAATATCTGCTTTTTACGACGAAGCATCACGACGGGTTTTGCATGTGGGATACCAAATATTCCGATTATAAGGTGACGGCGCCGGATTGTCCGTTTCACACAAACCGCTATGCGGATATATGCGCTCATCTGTTTGAATCCTTCCGGAAGCGGGAACTGGGCGTGATCGCCTATTTTTCCAAAGCCGACTGGCATGTGGACAGCTATTGGAGCGAGAACTATGAGAGAGGAAGCTATCAGCACAGGGGGCCTTCCTATAAGCCTTCCGAATATCCCGAAGAATGGGAGCGCTTTGTGGAGTTCACCCAGAATCAGATCATGGAACTGGGGAGCCGCTATGGCCGGCTGGACGGAATGTGGTTTGACGCCGGATGGGTGTGCGAGCATAACGGACAGGATATCCGGCTGGGCGAAGTGATCGAACGGGTACGGAAATTCCAGCCGGGCATGCTCTGCGCGGACCGGACGATCGGCGGCCCTTATGAGAATTATGTGACGCCTGAACAGTGTGTGCCCGATAAGCCGTTGCGCATCCCGTGGGAAAGCTGCATCACGCTGGGAACCTCTTTTTCCTTCGCATACGAGGATACTTATAAAAGCCCGAGAGAAGTGATCTGTCTGCTGGTGGATATCGTGGTCAAGGGCGGCAATCTGGCGATCAATGTGGGTCCCCAGCCAAACGGCTGTCTGCCCAAAGGCGCGGTGGAGAGCCTGCGCGGCATGGGAAAATGGCTGAAGGTATACGGAGACGCGATCTATGGGACGCGGGTGTGCGCGCCTTATAAGAAAGACGGAATCGGTTTTACCAAAAAAGGAGACGTCGTGTACGCCATCCAGACCTTTGCCGATGAAAACGAAAAAGTGTCTTCGGAGGTATGGATTCCCTACGAGGGCGAAGCGTCCAGGATCACAGCGCTGGATACGAAGGAAACGCTGGACTTTGAGCGCAGAGACGGTGGTTATCTGGTGAAGGCAAAGGCGTATGAAGAGAAGAAGGCGCCGATCGGAAGAGTATTCTGTCTGGAATGAGGAGGAAGGTAACATGCCGGAAATCATTTTAAAAGAAGAATTTTTAAACGGCGTTTCCGTGCGCTTCTTCACGGAAGAAGAAGCAAAAACGCTGCATATGGGAAAGCTTTTTGAAGGAAAATGGCTGGAAAGCCGACTTATGCCCGGCGCAGACGGGATGTTCACGGTTTATCTGGGGCTGGGAGAGGGCGTCGGCGATCTGGCGGAAGTGAAAAACGTTTATGCAAAGGCCGTGAAGGAGGCCAGACCGTATACGGAAACGATGACGCTGAACCTGCTGACAGCGGAAAAATGGACGGGCAAAAGCTTCGATACAAAAAGAGCGCTGGGCGCGGCGCTGGAAGGCATGCTTTTGGCCTGCTACAAGCCCATGAAATATAAATCGGAGACAGAAGAGGAGAAAGCCCTCACAATCACGCTGGGGGGCGCGGCGCCCACGCCGGAGCATGAAAAGCTTCTGGAGGAAAAGACCGCTCTTGCCCGGGGAATTTATTTTGCCAGGGATGCGGTGAACAAGCCATCCAATCTGCTACGGCCCATGGAATTTGCCAGAGAAGTGAAAGAATTATTTGCAGGGCTTCCTGCGGAAATAGAAGTATATGACAGACAGGCGCTGGAAGAAATGCACATGGAGGCGCTCCTGACGGTGGGAAGGGGCAGCAGCTTCGATCCCTGCCTGACGGTGATCCGGTATCTGCCGGATAAAAACGGGCCTGTTACCGCGCTGGTGGGAAAAGGCGTGACCGTGGATACCGGCGGCTATTGTGTGAAGCCCTCCGGCTCCATGGCGGGCATTAAAGGCGATATGGCGGGCGCGGCAGGCGTGATCGCGGCGATGTACGCCCTTGTGAAAACCGGCGGCAGAAAGAATACGGTGGCGGTGCTTCCGATGTGCGAAAACCGCATTTCTTCCGACGCCATGCTGCCCGGCGACGTTATTTCTTCCTATGGAGGAAAGACGATCGAAATTCTGAATACGGATGCGGAGGGGCGGCTGATTCTGGCGGACGCGGTTTCCTTTGCGGTGAAGCATGAGAACGCGCAGCGGGTGCTGGATATCGCAACGCTGACAGGTGCGGCGGCGATTACCTTCGGCAAATGTATGGCTCCCGTGCTGGCGGACGGAGAAGAATTTTATGAGGAGTTTGTAGAAGCGCAGGAACGTTCCGGGGAGCGGTATGTGCGGCTTCCTTTCTTCAAAGAGCATGAGAAGATGATTGAAAGCAGGTGGGCGGATGTAAAAAACGTGGGCGGAGAAACCTGCGGCAGCATTACGGCCGGACTTTTCATCCGCTTTTTCGCAGAAGGAAGACAGTGGCTGCATCTGGATATCGCAGGCACGGCCGAAGCGCAAAATCCGGAGCCGGTGTGTGAATATCATGTCTACGGCGGTACCGGGGCGGGCGCGGCGACAATGTATGAACTGTGCAAATGAAGCAAAATCACGATATGATATTGTAGTTAACAAAAGTGAAAAAGTTAATTAGCAATTGTAATAACGTCAAAAAAGCGGTTCTGGAAAAAAACAGAATCGCTTTTTTGACGTTTTGCATAAGGCTTTAAGGATCAAATTAAAAAAAAAGAAAAAAAGCATAAAAAATTTTCAAAAAAGGCTTTTAAAAGTGTAAAAGTTGTAGTATGATAATAAACATAAAGTAAAGATTGTTAACGGTGTTAACAAAAACAAAATGTTAATCAAAACAGGAGGGGTGATCATTTGAAAGCAAAAGCTAAAGCAAATGCGACGGGTACTATCAAACCCAGGAAACGAAGTTTTATGGAAACCTTGAAAAAGGACTGGTCCCTTTGGACGTTCTGTATCCCGGGAATTATTCTGACTTTTATTTTCAGCTATATTCCCATGTACGGCGTACAGATCGCCTTCCGCCGGTTCAACGCCAAGCAGGGCATTTGGGGGAGCCCATGGGTGGGACTGCAGTATTTTGAACGGTTTTTCAATTCGCCGTATTTTTCCAGGACGATTGTCAATACGCTGGTCCTGAGTTTATATGGTCTGATCGTTTCCTTCCCGATCCCGATCATCCTGGCTCTGATGCTGAACGCGTTCCGCCATAAACGGTACCGCAAGGTGATTCAGACCGTTACCTATGCGCCGAACTTCATTTCCACCATCGTTATGTGCGGTATGTTGATCCTGTTTTTATCCCCTACGGTCGGCATTATCAACACCGTTATCAAGATGTTTGGCGGCGAAGCGATCAACTTTATGGCCAAGAAGGAGTATTGGAGGCATTTGTATGTGTGGTCCGGCGTATGGCAGGGCATGGGGTGGAGTTCCGTTATCTATTTTGCGGCGCTGTCCGGCATCAGTCCCGAACTGCATGAGGCGGCCAAGTGTGACGGCGCGACCAAGTTCCAGATCATCCGTTACATCGATTTTCCTTCCATCCTTCCGACCGCTACGATTCAGCTGATCCTAAGCTGCGGCAGCATCCTTTCCATCGGCTTTGAGAAGGCATTCGCGCTGCAGAACGATTTGAACCTGTCCGTATCGGAAATTATTTCCACCTACGTGTACAAGGTCGGTCTGCTTGACAATAATATGTCCTATTCGTCTGCAATCGGCCTGTTCAATACGCTGATAAACATGGTGATGCTGATCCTGGTCAATAAGATAGCCGATAAGATGTCCGGCACAAGCTTATTCTAAGCGAGGGGGGAGAACATGGGAAAAAGAGAAAAAGAAATTGAAGTGGAAAAAAATATAAAACGCTGTAAAGAAGATGTGATTTTTGATACGGTCATTTTCATCATTCTGACGATTTTGCTTGTGATCGTGGCATATCCGCTCTGGTGGGTTATCATTTCTTCCTTCAGTGATCCGAAGGCAGTATCCGGCGGACAGGTAATCTGGCTCCCTGTCGGTTTCAACTTCAAGGGGTATGCGGAAGTCTTTCAGGACGATTCCATCGTGCGCAGCTTTTTGAACTCCGTTTTATATACGGTATGCGGCGTGCTGATTAATCTGGCTGTGACGCTGCCCACCGCATATGCGCTGTCGAGAGATAAATTCTCCGGCAAGAAGATTGTTACGATTTTCTATGTTATCACGATGTTCTTCAGCGGCGGCCTGATTCCTACCTACCTGGTTGTGCAGAGCCTGGGCCTGCTGGATACGATGTGGGCGCTGATCCTTCCCGGATGCTTAAGCGTTTACAACATGATCGTTGCAAGAACCTTCTTTAAGTCCAACATTTCGGAAGAACTGTATGAAGCGGCGGAGATTGACGGCTGTACCCAGGGCAGATTCTTCTTTAAGATTGCCTTGCCGCTGTCGGGCGCGATCACCGCGATCATGGTTCTCTATTACGGTGTAGGTCACTGGAACGCATACTTCTCCGCATTGATCTATCTGGCGGATAAGGATAAATACCCGCTGCAGCTGGTGCTGAGAAGTATCCTGATTACCAACGAATCGGCTCTGCAGCAGGCGGCAACCACCGCAGAGGCGAGAGCGGCGCTGAACGAGAAGAAGCAGCTGATCGAGGTTATGAAATATTCCCTTATCATCATAAGTTCCATTCCCGTATTGATTTTGTATCCGTTCATTCAGAGACATTTCGTAAAGGGCGTTATGATCGGTTCCGTAAAGGGCTGATCTGCAGGATCGGGCAGTACGCCCGCAGGGAGCGGACTGCTTTCGGAAATATTGTTGTTTCCATAGCTGATGTGTTATCAAGGCGGTTTTTGGTTGCTTTTCGCTGTAAGCGGATGACAGTGCAGGCGGATGCCGCTTGATATAGAAAAAAAGGAGGATATGAAGAATGAAGAAAAAGTTAGTGGCTTGCGTTTTACTGACTGCAATGGCAGTGACGACACTGGCCGGCTGCGGCAGTTCCGGCGGCAACACTGCTTCTGCTGAAAAGGAGGAGTATGTACCCGGAGAGGTGGATGAAAACGGTAAGGTGGACGGCCTGATGTATGCGGAGGGGCTTCCTTTGGTGGATGAAGGCGAATACAGCTTTTCCATTTTCTGCGATGATTCCAGTTCCACAGGGGAATTCTACATGCTGGATGTATTCAAGGAACAGACGAACGTTGACGTTGACCTTGAGATCTATGCATATGAGAACGCGACTGAAAAATTGAACCTGGCACTGAATGCCGGCACCTATGCGGATGTGATTGGCGGCTGGACGCTGTCCGATGCGATGATCCTGACCTATGGCGTGGAGCAGGGCGTATTCATTCCGCTGGAAGATATTTTTGAGGAATACTGCCCCAACATTTCCGCAATTCTGGATCTGGA
Organism: Eubacteriales bacterium; assembly: GCA_030524745.1. GTDB lineage: Bacteria > Bacillota > Clostridia > Lachnospirales > Lachnospiraceae > Gallintestinimicrobium. The sequence goes on from JAUNGC010000005.1 coordinate 56,256, forward strand.
AGGCGTAAGAGAGAAAATGACGGCGCCTGACGGCCATATCTACACGATCCCGTATGTGTGCGGCGATACCACAGTTGGCTACAGCCCGTACATCAACAGCCGCTGGCTGGAGAACGTGGGTATGGAAATGCCCACCACCACCGATGAATTTGAAGCGGTTCTGAAGGCGTTCAAGGAGCAGGATGCGAACGGCAATGGAGATCCTACGGATGAAATCCCGTTCTCCACGGACCCGAACAACAAGCATCTGGAAGCGATGGCCGGCTATTTTGGACTGCCGATGAACAAGAACGGCCTGACCGTTCTGGACAGCGGCGAGACCGCATTTGCGGCGACCAGCGATACTTACAGAGAGTTCTTAAGCTGGTTCAACAAGCTGTATGAGCAGGGACTGGTTGACTCCGAAATCTTCACGCAGGATTCCGCTACCTGGGAAGGTAAGGGAAATCAGGATATGTACGGTGTGTCCATTGCTTATGGCTCCAGCGAATATGCAGGCTATGTGGTGGGAACCGAGAAGAGCGAATATGATCCGCTTCCCGTTCTGAATGCGGACAACGGCGGCGTATGGCTGAGAGATACGCCTGGTAACTCCGTATACAGAACGCAGGCTGTCATTACCGACAATGCAGAACATCCTGAAATTATCGCGCGCTGGTTCGACAATGCGTTTGAACTTGAAAACGGTATTGGCTGTTCCATCGGACCTGTAGGCGTTGTTACCTTCAAGGAAGGCGACGGCTATCGTCAGATCGATTCCTCCACTCTGGATGCTGATATGCAGGAGAAGGTGAGTTGGAGCAATCTGTGGCCGCAGTCCCTGCCGAAATACACCCCTATCGGATTTAAGACCATTCAGGACAATCCGCTGTATGATGAGAAGAAGGCTGTGGAAGAGTTCTACGAGCCCAATCTGACGGAAGGCGTAATTGATACTCCCTGGATTGAGATGGACAGCGTGGAAATCTATTCCGAATATGCTTCCGCAATTCAGGATTACTTCGATCAGCAGCAGGCACTGTTCATTTCTGGTGAACAGGATGTGGATGACGACGCGGTCTGGGAAGCTTACAAGGATGGCTTTGAAGGTCTCGGACTGTCTGAATACCTTGACATCAAGGGAATCACGACTGTAGTTGAATAAGTTGCATCAGGCTTATGCGCAGCGATTGCCGGGCTTTGCGGCAAACGTTGTTGAATAAAAAGAGCAGGTTACGGTTTCGGCTGTAACCTGCTCTTTTTATGAAAAATTACCGTCTAGGACAAGGAGACGGATGGATGATATTCGAAATAATGTAAATGACTTCATGGCAGCCCACGGGATTTTCCAGCCGGAAAATGAATTGCCTTGCCAGTCTCTTGCCGAGTACAGTGGTATCCACCAGAACAGTGGCGGACATGTTGGAATGGCTGTCATGTTCCGCGGTTCCGTCGTATCCGGTAATGATAACGTCGTCAGGAACAGAGATTCCGTGACTTGCGAAATAAGTATTTACCACATGGGCGACATAGTCGTTGACACAGATAAACACTTCCGGCATTGTCTGTAAGTTGTCCAGAAATGAGAAAACGTCTTCTTCATAATGATGGTTTGCCTGTGAAAGGAGCATGCAGCAGGATGGATTGATCTCCATATGATGTTCCGAAAGCGCGGTTATGAATCCTTCATAACGCAGCGAGTTTGTCTTGGCGTAGTTGATATCGCCGATAAAGCCAAAACGTCTATAGCCAAGTTCGATGAAGTCGCTGACCAGCCGCCGGATCGTTTCCGCTCCTTCCAGAAGAAACAGATCGCCGCGAATCTCCCATACAGGAATGGCGGGAACGATATCCAGAAAGATCTTTGGAATATCGAGGTCATTGAGCATTTTGGTCAGCTGCAGATCATAGACGTTTAAAATGATACAGCCGGAAGTGGTGCCGTCGCTCAATGAGCCCGGAAGCGTGTACCCGTCCGAGTAAAAGGTGGGAAGATATGTGTATATCAGGTCGATATTATTTTTGCTTAACTCTTTGGCGATCTGATGAATAATATTCATCCAGAAAATGGAGGTATCCGGCCGGGATACGACCAGTGAAACGATATTGTGCTTCGAGGCGGCCGGCGGGGAATCGGCAGTATACTTATTGTAGCCCATTTCCTTTGCTTTTTGAAGGATCTGCTCCCGCAATTCCTGAGAAACCCCGTCGCGGTTGTTGAACGCCTTCCAGACGGTAACTCTGGATGTCTGTAGAGCGTCCGCTATGTCCTGCATGGTGATTTTAGCCATAAAAAGTACCTCCTGTACATCCTTAACAATATTATTGCATAAAATGTTAATAAAAACAACAAAAAGGCTTGAAATGTTAACGATCTTTTGTTAAAACAAAGAAAAAAGATATTGCCCATACGCCGGCACTGGGAACCGGCGGCGGGGAAAGGAACAATAATATGGATTTCTTGGATAAGAGAGTCGGAATTATCTGCGAACAGTTGAAAAAACTGGCGGTAAAACAAAGGAAGCCGATTACGGATTTTTATTTTAAGAAAGGATTTTTCGAACGGCCGGAGGACGCCGACGCGTCAGAAGAGGTGTGGGAAGTATTTCAGAGCCGGACGATGCACTGGTATGGACCGGACGAACATTATTGGTTTCGTACGGAATTGACAGTTCCGGATTCCATGGATGGAAAATCCATGTGGATTCGGGTTCGTACGCAGATCGATGAATGGGATGACGGAAGAAATCCTCAGTTTTTATTGTTTGTCGACGGAAAAGTGACACAGGGAGTCGATATGAATCACCGGGAGGTGAAGTTATCTTCCTGTGCGAAATCCGGCGAGAAGCTGCAATTGGATCTGCAGGCCTATACCGGAAATCTGCATGGGGAATTCCGGCTGATTGTCGATCTGTTTGAATTGGACGAAACGATCGCAAAGCTGTACTATGATCTGTGGGTGCCCGGCCTTGCCTTCCCCAGAATGGATGAAGGGGATAAGGTCAGGAAGGATATGGAGTTTATCTTGAATGAAGCGGTGAATCTGCTGGATCTTCGGAGCCCGTATTCCGAAGAGTTCTACCGTTCTGTGGACAGCGCTTCCGCTTATCTGGAAAAGGCACTGTATGAGGAAAAAGCGGGTTATACGGATGTGATCGCAACCTGTATCGGGCATACGCATATCGACGTGGCGTGGTGGTGGACGGTGGCGCAGACCCGGGAGAAGGTGGCGAGAAGCTTTTCCACCGTTTTGAAGCTGATGGAGGAATATCCGAACTATAAATTCATGTCCAGCCAGCCGCAGCTTTATCAGTTTTTGAAGGAACGTTATCCGGAGGTTTATGAACAGATCAAAGAGCGGGTGAAAGAAGGCCGCTGGGAGCCGGAAGGCGGCATGTGGGTGGAAGCCGACTGCAATCTGACTTCGGGAGAATCTCTGGTGCGTCAGTTCCTGCACGGAAAACGCTTTTTCAAAGAAGAGTTTGGCCTGGACAACGAAATTTTGTGGCTTCCGGACGTGTTTGGCTATTCCGGCGCGCTGCCCCAGATCATGAAAAAGTCCGGCATCAAATATTTTATGACCACAAAGCTGGCATGGAACCAGTTTAATAAGGTTCCCAACGACACGATGCTCTGGCGGGGAATTGACGGAAGCGAAATTCTGACCCATCTGATTACGACGCTCGGCATCGGACAGCCTGAAAGCAATTTCTTTACCACCTATAACGGCATGCTTCATCCCGACGCTATCATGGGCGGCTGGAAACGTTATCAGAATAAAGATATGAACAATGATATTCTGATCGCCTATGGTTATGGAGACGGCGGCGGAGGCCCTACCAGAGAGATGCTGGAAACCTCCAAACGGCTGGAAAAGGGAATCAAGGGCATCCCGAAGGTGCGCCAGGAATTTTCTCATGTCTGGTTTGAGGAACTGGAGGAGCGGGTGAGAAAAGATAAGCGGCTTGCCGTGTGGGAAGGAGAGTTTTATTTCGAGTACCACAGAGGCACCTACACCTCTATGGCGAGAAACAAACGCGCCAACCGGAAGAGCGAACTGGGGCTGATGGATCTGGAACTGTTCTCCGTAATGGCGCAGAATAAAGTTCCTTATCCGAAAGAAGAACTGGACCGGATGTGGAAGACTGTTTTGCTGAACCAGTTCCACGATATCCTGCCGGGATCGTCCATCGAGGAAGTGTACGAGGTGACGAAAGCGGAATATGCGCAGCTTCAGGAGCGTCTGGAAGCGCTTACCGAAGAAAGGATCCGGGCGCTGACGCCCGGCGGAGAGGGCATTACGCTTTATAATACCACCGGATTTGTGCGGGATGACATCGTGAATCTGGGAAACAGCAGCGCAGAAGCGCTCTGCGATGAAAACGGAACACAATATCCGGTGCAGCAGACTGCTGACGGCGCGATCGCTTATGTCAAAGAACTGCCTGCGAAAGGATACCGTACCTTTGCGGTGAAAGAAGCCGCAGAACAGGCGTCAAATCCTTTTACCCTTGACCGGAATGTGCTGGAAACGCCATATTACCGGATCCGTGTGGATGAAAACGGGCTGTTTGAAAGCATTTTTGACAAAGAGTTTGAGCGGGAAGTGATACAGGAAGGGAAGCGCGCAAACCTGTTCCGCATGTATGAAGATAAGCCCATGTGCTATGACAACTGGGATATCGATATTTATTATACGGAAAAATTCTGGGATGCGGTAAAAGCGGAATGTGTGGAATGGAAAGAACTGGGCCCCGTGAGAGCGGTGCTCTGCGTGGAACGTAAGATCAGCAATTCCCGAATTTGCCAGGAAATCTGTTTTTATGCCGATGACAGAAGAATCGACTTCCATACATGGGTGGACTGGAAGGAGCAGCAGCATCTCCTCAAAGTGCATTTCCCGGTGGATGTTCATACGGACGAGGCGACCTTTGACATACAGTTCGGCAATCTGACCCGCAAAACGCATACCAATACAAGCTGGGATAAGGCCCGGTTTGAAAGCTGCGGACAGAAGTGGATCGATGTATCGGAAGGGCACTACGGCGTGAGTCTGATGAATGACTGTAAATACGGTCATTCCGTTCATGACGGCGATCTGGGACTGACTTTGATTAAGTCCGGCATAGAGCCGAACCCTGCAGCCGATAAGGAAGAACACATATTTACCTATTCCCTCTATCCCCATGGAGAAACCTGGCGGGCGGCGCAGACGGTGAAAAAGGCATATTTTATCAATCAGCCCGTATGGATTCAAAAGGGCGGAGAACCGGGCAGTTCCTTCAGTCTGGCGTCGGTGGACCGTTCCAATGTGGTGATCGAGACGATCAAGGAGGCAGAGGACGGCGACGGCGTGATTCTGCGCCTGTATGAATCGGAGAACGCGCGCACAAAAGCGACGCTTACCTTCGGATTTCCGATCAGAAGCGCAGAGGAATGCAATCTGATGGAAGAAAAAGAAGCGGACGCAGTATTTGACGAAAGTAAAATCAGCTTTACCATCAAACCTTACGAAATCAAGACCTTCCGCATAAGGTCATAAGGAGAAAAGAACAATTGAGAACGATACTGGGCGTGGAAAGAATTGCGGAATACAAAAAACTGTTTCAGGGAAAAAGAATCGGCCTGATCACCAACTTTTCAGGGATTCTTCCCGATTTGACGATGGATACCGCAGATGTCTTTTGGAGTAACGGTTTTCATGTGCAAAAGATCTTTACGCCGGAACATGGACTCTATGGTGCAGGCGCAGGAGAAAGTGTGGCGGACAGCTTTCACCCGCGTTATCACATTCCGGTGATTTCTCTGTACGGCGATCACCGCAAGCCTACGGACGAGGATGTGGAAAATCTGGATCTTCTGGTCTATGATATTCAGGATGTGGGGCTCCGTTATTATACGTATCTTTATACCATGTGTTATTCCCTGGATAAAGCAGCCCAAAAGGGGATTCCCTATGTGATTCTGGACCGCCCGAATCCTCTGGGCGGCCGTCAGATCCGGGGCGCCCGAATCCGTCAGGATTATCACAGCTTTGTGGGAGATTATGAACTGCCGATGCGTTATGGCCTGACCATCGGCGAGGCGGCGCACTATTATCTGAAGTATACCGGAACAAAGGCGGATCTCACGGTGATTCCGATGGAGAATTACACCATGGACACCACTTTTCCCCGAACCGGGCTTTTGTGGAATGTGCCGTCTCCGGCGCTTCCTGCTTTTGAGAGCGTGTTATGCTATTGCGGCGGCTGTCTGTTTGAGACGGTCAATGTCAGCGAAGGCCGCGGAAGCGCAAAACCGTTTCAGATGTACGGCGCGCCTTTCATCGATATGGATCGGTTTTACGAGGATGTGAAGGCGCAGTGGAAGGACGATTCCATTGTGTTCCGCAGAAGAGCCTTTGTACCAAACTGCAGCAAGCATCAGGGAGAAGTCTGCTATGGGCTGGAATTTTTCCCGCTCAGAGAGGAATGCGATTTCCTTCCGCTGGCGCTTATCATGATGAAAGCGATCTTTGAACGCTACCCTGAGAAGGCGGTATTTTGCGCCTTGCCGGACGGGGAGAGCGAAAACCGTCTGGCGGTTCTGTACGGCAATGAACTGGCGCTTGCGTATATCAGAGGAAATATAGCCATGAAGGAACTGCAGGAAGCCTGGACGGCGGAAGACGAAGCGTTTGCGGCGTATGCAAGGGATATCCGGATTTACCGGGATTAAGCGGGGAGAGAATATGTATCGGATCGGGATAGACGGCGGCGGAACGAGAAGCCGGTTTGCGGTGCTGGAAAACGGAAAAGAGTTGTTCCGGTGCGAAAGCGGCGGGCTGAACTATAACAGCTATGGAGAGAAGGAAATTCTGTCAAATCTTTTGGCGGCAATGACAGCATTGACAAAAGCAGGATTTAAACCGCAGGATTGTGCGGGAATCGGCGCGGGCGCGGCCGGAATCAGCAATCCGAAGGCGATTCCTTTTTTAAAAGGCAGCCTGCGGAAACAGGGATTTTCCTGTCCTATTGTAATTGCTGGCGATCAGGAAGCCGCTCTTGTGGGAGGAATCGGAAAGAAAGCGGGAATTTTGCTGATTGCCGGAACCGGTTCCATCTGCATGGCGCAGGACGGCAGAGGAAACCGCTTCCGGACCGGCGGTTACGGACATATCATAGATGATGCCGGAAGCGCCTATGCGGTGGGAAGGGACATTTTAAATGCGGTAGTGCGGGCGCGGGATGGCAGGGCCAATCCCACCGCATTGGAAGAAAGGGTATTTGAAACCTTATCCGTTAAAACGATGGAGGAAGTAATCGCCTATATCTATGCTCCGGAACGGAACAAAAAAGATATCGCGGCGCTGGCCTCCATTCTGACCGATACATTGATTTTGGAGGATGCCGCCGCAGGGCGGATTGCGGCCCATGCCGCAGAAGAACTGACTCTGCTGGTGATTGCAGCGCTGGCGCAAATCAATTCTTCCGCAGTAAGAACGGAAAATGGACCCGAATGCTTCCCTCTGCTTCTGGAAGGAGGACTGATCCTGAAAAACCGGGAAATCAACCGGATGTTCTGGAGAATTCTTCAGGAAAAAGAGATACCGGTCTTTCCGGCGCAAAAGGAACATGACGCGGCATACGGCGCGGCGCTGCTGCTTTAACGAAGTACCTGTTGCATGTCATCCGGCAGAGGAGCGGTAAATTCCATTTTTATTCCTGTGATGGGATGTAAAAATTCCAGCCTGTAAGAATGCAGCGCCTGGCGGCTGATGAATTCCATATCGGGATTATAGAGGGAGTCTCCGATCAGCGGAAATCCCAGATATTTCATATGAATCCGTATCTGATGGGTACGGCCTGTTTCCAGATGAAGGCGGATCAGGCTGTGCCCGTTTTTTTCTTCGATGCGTTCATAATGGGTGACGGCGGATTCCCCGTTTTCAAAATCGATGGTCCGCTCGATGATGGAGCCGGGCTTTCTGCCAAGCGGCGCGGTGATCGTTCCTCTTTCGGGCTCGATTTTCCCACGCACGATTCCCAGATATTCCCGGTGAATTTCCCTTCTTTTCACCATAGTGGACAGAATGCTGCCGCTTACCATGTGCTTTGCGATGATGGTGAGCCCGGAAGTGTTGTGATCCAGCCGGTTGATACAGCGAAAGACGAAAGGACAGTTCTGCTGCGCATAGTACCATGCCACCGCGTTGCCCAGGGAGTTGGTATAATTGCTCATAGAAGGATGAATAGGCATATCCGCCTGCTTATTGATGACAAGCAGATCTTCATCCTCATAGACGATATCCAGAGGATGCTCCACCGGAGGGATCTTGGGAGAAGATACATCCTCCACAATATGTACCGTCAGCACATCCCCTTCCCGCAGGCCAAAGATCATATATTCCCGCTTGCCATTGACCAGTATCCCCTCCGGAATCTTCTTCAAATCCGTCAGATTAGCTGCAGAATACCCCCTCTTTTTCAAAAACTGAGCCACCGTATGATCGCTATCCTCGCCGCTTATCCGATAAATAATCGTACGTTCCATAAAGTTAGTTTTACTCCACTGATAAATATTGTTGTTTGACCACCTGACGAAAGAAAACACAATCCGGAAGACGGCAATACAGTCCGGAGTGAAGAAGAACAGCGCCCGGAAGCATTCCTTTGCCGGCAGAACCTTTGAAAACGCATCGGCACTTAACAAGCAACGATCGAAGATCGGTGCGCGTTTAGTGCCGCTATGCGTTTTCAGAGCGAAAGCGTGTTCTGCGGGAAAGGAATGCTTCCGGGCGCGTCCTTCTGCCACTCACCCGGACTGTAACGCCGTCCTTTTAATTGGATTTCACTTCTTTCCACATGTCGTTGTAGAGAGAATCCCCTTCCTCTCCGAGGTAGTTAAAGGTCTCCAGATTCTGATACTGGGACAGATCCGGGAATGCGATCGGAGAATTGCGGATATCCTCATCCTCAATCAGTTCCCGCGCCGCATCGTTTGGCGTGGAATAGGTGATGTATTCAAAGTTCATCAGCGCGATATCGGGCCGGCACATGAAATCGATGAACTTCTCTGCGTTTTCCATATTGGGCGCATTTTTGGGGATGACCCAGGAATCGATCCAGACGTTCGTACCTTCTTTGGGGACCACATATTCCAGATCGGGATTTTCTCTTTGGGTGTAAATCGCTTCACCGGAGTAGATTACGCCGAGAGCAGCCTCGCCGCCGATCATTTTATCACGAACCTGATCGATTACATATGCCTGTACAAGCGGCTTCTGAGCGATCAGCAGATCTCTTGCGGCGGCAAGTTCGTCGGGGTCGGTGCTGTTCATGGAATTGCCGTTCAGTTTCAGGGCTACCATGAAGGCGTCGCGGACGGAATCCTGCATGAGAATATTATCCGCATATTTTTCATTCCAGAGGATCGACCAACTGTCCACGGGATCATCCACCATCGTTTTGTTATACAAAATTCCCACAGTGCCCCAGCAATAGGGAACGGAATATTTATTTTCGGGATCAAAGCCTCTGGACTGTTCCCAGTAGGACTCGCCGATATTTTCCTTCGCGTTGGGAATGTTGTCAAAGTTTATTTCCGCCAGAAGATCGTTGTCGATCATTTTCTGAATCATGTAGTCGGAAGGGCAGATGACGTCATATTTGGACGCTCCGGCTTCCACCTTGGGATACATGATTTCGTTGGTTTCAAATTCATCATAAACGACTTTAATGCCTGTCTCTTCTTCAAACATCTCGATTGCGTCCGGATCGATGTATTCGCCCCAGTTGTAAACGACCACTTCGCCGTTTGAGCCGGCCGAAGAAGAAGAGCCGCAGGCTGTGAGCATGCCTGCCGTCAGGGAAAAGAACAGGAGAGCGCATACGCTCTTTTTCAGAATAACGGGAAGGAAAGATAATTTCTTGTTCATTTTTCTAATTCCTTTCTATGGATAATGTGGCGCCGGCTTTGTTTTTGGACTTCGGCGTATGGTTAACCAGAATCAAAAGCACCAGCACGCTGATGAAAATCAGCGTGGACAACGCATACATTTCAGGCTTGATTCCTTTTTTGACTTCCGTATAAATTTTTGTGGACAGCGTATCCACGCCCGGCCCCTTTGTGAAGTGGGTGATAACGAAATCGTCCAAAGACATCGTAAAGGCCATTAAAAATCCGGACAGGATGCCCGGCAGAAGATCCGGAAATACAACCTTGAAAAACGCCTGGCTTTTGGAAGCGCCCAGGTCCAGAGCAGCCTCATAGACGCTTGGATTTAATTGTTTTACCCGGGGCATAACGCTCAAAATCACATAGGGGATATTGAACGTGATGTGGGACAGCAGGATGGTGCCGAAACCAAATTTTGCGCGCAGGGTCAAAAACAGCAGCATCAGGGAAATTCCTGTTACAATTTCCGCATTCAGCATCGGGATATTGGTGATGCTCATGAAAATCGCGCGGCTTTGGCGTTTCATGCTGTTAAACGACAGCGTGGCGACCGTGCCGATCAGCGTGGCGGCGACGGCGGAGAGTAGGGCGATCAGCAGCGTGTTATACAGCGCCTGCATGATGTCCGCATTGGAAAAAAGTTCGCCGTACCATTTCAGGGTGAACCCGCCCCATTTCGCGCGGGTTCTGCTGGCATTGAAGGAGAGCACGATCAGCGTTACGATGGGGGCGTACATGAAAATAATAATCAGGGCGATATAAATTTTCTGCGCATATTTCTTAATCATAATGCGGTTCCCTCCCCATTTTTATCAAATATTGCGGTCAGAACCATATTGATGATAATGAAAATCATCAGTACGATGGAAAGGCCGCTGCCCAGGTGCCAGTTGCTGGCCTGGGTGAATTCCTGCTCGATGACATTGCCGATCAGGAGAATCTTGCTGCCGCCCAGCAAATTGCTGATTACGAAGGTGGTCAGCGCAGGCACGAATACCATCGTGATGCCGCTGATGACGCCGGGAATGCTCAGCGGAAAGATCACGCGCAGAAAGGTCTGTACCGCGTTTGCACCCAGGTCGTAAGCCGCATTGACCACGTTGGGATCGATCTTTGTGAGCGAGTTGTATAGCGGCAGTATCATAAACGGCAGAAAATTATATACCATGCCGAGGATGATGGCGCCCGGCGTATTGATAATATTTAAGGCCGGCAAATGCAAAAAATTCAGTATCGAATTGATGACGCCCGTTTTTTCCAGCAGGGTCTGCCATGCCAGCGTGCGGAGCAGAAAGTTCATCCACATGGGCAGAATGAAGATCAGCACGATGAAACTCTGCTGACTGACGTTTTTCTGCGCCAGAATCATTGCCAGCGGATAAGCCAGAAGCAGGCAGATCACGGTGCTGACGATGGAAAGCCCGATGGAAAGCCAGAGAGCTTTTGCATGTTCTGCAGTGGCGATGGCGGTGACATTTTCCAAAGTGAAAGCGCCTGTCCGGTCTGTCAACCCATAATAAAATATCATGCAGAGCGGAATGATGATAAAGGCGATTGACCAGAACAGATAGGGGGCGGTCATAAGCTTCTCGTTAAAGTATGCAGTTTTGGGAGGTTCCGTTTTTTTACTGACAGCTTTACTCATCGATTGCAACAGCCTCCTCGTCTTCCGAAGCCGGTTTGTTCATGATCTGAATATCGAAGGGATCCACCCTGATACCAACTCTTGTGCCCACCGGGAACATATCGGTGGAGTGAACCAGCCATTCAAAACCGTTTGCAGTAACTTCCATCTCGTAGTGAACGCCTTTGAAGATCAGATGGGTGACAACGCCTTCCAGCGTACCTTCCTCCGGCTTGACCAGATCCACGTCTTCCGGACGGATCACCACGTCCACGGGCTTGTTCTGCCCGAAACCTTTGTCCACACAGGCAAATTTCGCACCGAGTATTTCCACCAGTTCATCCCGGATCATGGTGGAAGCGATAATATTGGAATCGCCGATAAAGTCCGCCACAAAAGCGTTTTCCGGCTCATTGTATATTTTTTCCGGGGTGCCGATCTGCTGGATATAGCCCTGGTTCATGACGACGATGGTATCGGACATGGTGAGGGCCTCTTCCTGGTCGTGGGTGACATAGATGAAGGTGATGCCCAGTTCGTTTTTCAGGCGGATCAGTTCATATTGCATGTCCTGGCGCAGCTTTAAGTCCAGCGCGCCCAGCGGTTCGTCCAGAAGCAGAAGCTTCGGTTCGTTCACAATGGCGCGGGCGATCGCAATACGCTGCTGCTGGCCGCCGCTTAAGGAATCGGGCATACGGTTCTCAAAACCGTCCAGGTTTACCAGCTTCAGGGCATATTTGATCTTATCGTTTATATAGGATTTGGTTTTTCCTTTGATTTTTAAGCCGAAAGCGATATTTTCCGCAATAGTCATATGGGGAAAAAGCGCATATTTCTGGAAAACAGTGTTGAGCTGACGTTTGTTCGGCGGAAGATTGGTGATATCCTGTCCGTTAAAATAGACGATACCCTGGTCGGGCTTTTCAAAGCCGCCGATGATGCGCAGCGTGGTGGTTTTCCCGCAGCCGCTGGGACCCAAAAGCGTCAGAAATTCATTCTCACGAATGTAAAGGTTCATGTCGTCCAGGACCGTATTGTCATCATAAATTTTGGTGATGTGCTGTAAGTCGATCAGTCTCGTGCTCATTTGTAAAAACCTTTGCAGTGTGTGACACTGTTCCCTTCTTAATTAAAATAATGAAGTAAAAGCCTGCGCCCGTTTAAAAACTGGGCGGGCTGGATACCCAGATGAGAGAGGCGCCCGTTTTGGAACCCGCCGTGATATAGTGGGTGGATTTGGGTACAAAATAGAAGGATTCCCCTTTTTTGGCGCGGTAACTTTTCTTGCCGATGTGGATGGTGATGCTGCCGGAAAGCACATAGCCGAATTCTTCGCCTTCGTGCGGGTTGTCCGGATAAGTGCTCCCGCCGGGAGCGAGCGTTACGCGGATCGGCTCCATGATATTTTTCTGGGCGTTGGGGATGATCCATTCCGTTTTGTTTTTGTACTCTTCATCCAGCTTTTCAAAGTAATCGCTGTCGTGGAATACAACCTGCTCTTCCGGCTCTTCGTTGAAAAAATCCTTCAGATCGGTGCCCAGCGCCTGCAGGATGTCCATCAGGGTGGCGATGGAAGGGGAGGTGAGATCCCGCTCCAGTTGTGAGATGAAGCCTTTTGACAGTTCCGTGCGGTCCGCCAGTTCTTCCTGCGTGAGGTTTTTCTGGATCCGCAGTTCCTTTAATTTTGCTCCGATTTCCATAATTTTGTCCTTCTCTGACAGCCTCTTTGAAAAGGGGATCTGCCGCAACTGTGAAAAACAGTTATTTTAAACAAAAAGTTTAATAAAACTAAACAAACACACTGATTCTCATTATAGATTTTTTTTTACGGTTGTCAATGGTATCCTGCAAAAAAAACAGATAAATTTTTGCGGGGATCCGGGACAATTTCAAAAAATAGGATTAACAAAATGCGGAAAGGTATGGTAGAATAAATACAACGGTGCAAAAGAGGCGCCGGATTGAAAATAATGGCCGGGAGGTTTGCGTCATGTCAAAAAATGAAAAGTATGTAGCCTATGTTTCTACTTATACAATGGGGGACCATCATGGCATTACCATATACGATGTGGATCTGGAAAACGGCAGGTTTTCCTTAAAGGATAAGGTGGAAATCACAAATTCATCCTATCTTACCATTTCCCACAACAGGAAGTGGCTGTATTCCATCACGGATTTCGGTGTGGAAGCTTATGAGATTTTGCCGGACGGCGCCTTAAAAACGATCAACACGGCGACGATTAACGGCATGCGCGGCCACTATCTGTCCACAGATTACGAGGATAAATTTCTTTTTGTTGCGGGCTGGCACGACGGCAAGATCACAGCCCTGCGGCTGAACGGGGACGGCAGCGTGGGAGAGATCACGGATGAAATTTTCCATAAAGGGCTGGGAAGCATTTCGGAACGGAATTTCCGTCCTCATGTGAGCTGCGTGAAGATGACCAGAGACAACCACTATCTTTGCGCCGCGGATATGGGACTGGACCACACAAAGATATACCGCCTGGATCATCAGACCGGGAAACTGAAGCTGACGGATGTCATCAGAAGCGAACTGGAATCCGCGCCCAGCCATATCAAATTCAGCAGGAACGGGGAATTCCTTTATATTGTACATGAATTGAAGAAGATCATCGATGTGTATACTTATCAGGAAGTGAATGATATCCCATATTTTGAAAAGATTCAGACGATTCCGACGGTCAATAATTACCATGCCAGCGGCACGGCGGCAAGCGCGCTGAATCTGTCCGAGGATTTCAAATATCTGATCAGTTCCAACGCGGGAGACAACAGCGTGGTGGTCTATCAGATTGAAGAGGGCACCGGTCTTTTGACGAAGCTGTTCTGCCTGCCGATCAGCGGCGAATATCCCAAGGATGCAGCGCTGTTCCCGGATAACCGCCATCTGGTTTCCTTAAATCATGAATCCAATACCATGACGTTTTTCACAGTGGATTTGAAAAAGGGACTGATCGTTATGAACGGAAAGGAGATCCGGGTGGATCAGCCAAACTGTGTGATTTTCCATCGGATCGGTTAGGACAGGAAGCCGCCGTATCTTATATCTGTGCGGGCGGCTGCAGGCATTCCCGCGTCAGGCACTCCGTTATTTTGCCGAGGATTTCAATGACCCGCTGGGGGTCCTGGTTTTTGTACATGGAGAATGCGCTGGCATTTCCCTGAATTAAAACGGTTAAGAAGACTTCTGTTTCAAGGCTGCCTTCATATTCCGGATGCCCGGAATAGATGTCGGCCTTGATTTTTTGTTCCAGCTTTGCGATCAGGTGCGGCTGCCTGTTGCCGGAAAAGAGAATGTCCACGAGGGAGTTCTGGGAAGTTAAGGCTTCAAACAGATCCCGGCAGCCCTGACGGGGATTTTCCATCAGATTGTTGACGTGAGGAATGCTGTTAAAAATGGCTTCGATGACCTCGTCTTCCAGAATTTCCGATAATTCATAAATATCGCTGAAATGCTGGTAAAAGGTGGCTTTGTTGACCAGGGCCTTTTCGGACAGTTCCTTTACCGTAATTTTTTCCAAAGGCTTTTTGCTTCTCAGTTCCAAAAAAGCGTTGATAATGCTTCTGCGGGTTCTCTGTACTCTTAAGTCCATCCTTTTCCTTTCATTGCCATAGTCGTTTTTCGACAATATAAAAAAAGCGTTGAATTAGTTGACGTATTATAAAATCTGCGGATTGCTGTCCGCAGACTGGTTACAGTATAATTATAAAAAAATAAACGACGGTAGTCAACAAACGAAAACGGAGAATACGGATTATGGATATGTATGGATTTTACACGGGGCAGGTTTTTGACGCATACGAATGGCTGGGATGTCATTTGGACAAGAACCGGGCGACTTTTCGCGTTTTTGCGCCGGCTGCGGCCAGGGTTTCGGTAATCGGAGAATTTAACGGCTGGTCGGACGCCTGGATGAGCAAGTCCTATGACGGAAATTTCTGGGAGTGCACGATCGATAACGTGAAGGAAGGGCAGATGTATAAGTACCGGATCTATGAGAACAGAGGGGGCATGACGGAACGATGCGATCCCTATGGTTATGGGATGGAACTGCGTCCCAACAACGCTTCTCTGATCCGGGATATGCACGCTTATGAATTCCATGACGAAGAATGGATGAAAAAAAGGTCGGACTGCAAAGCCGGGCCGCTTAACATATATGAAGTGCATCTGGGGTCCTGGAAAAAGAACGACGCGGATGAAAACGGCTGGTTTCATTATCCGGAAATCGCAGAGTCTCTGGCGGAATATATGAAGAAGACAGGATATAACTATCTGGAAATCATGCCGCTGGCGGAACATCCCTGCGATGAATCCTGGGGCTATCAGATTTCCGGCTTTTACAGCCCTACCTCCCGTTACGGAACGGCGGATGAATTAAAGGAATTTGTGGACATCATGCACCGGCATGAGATCGGCGTCATTCTGGATTTTGTCCCGGTACATTTTGCCGTAGACGGTTATGCGCTGGCGGATTTTGACGGGACGGCGCTCTATGAATATCCGCACAATGCGGTGGGAACGAGCGAATGGGGAAGCAAGAATTTCATGCATTCCAGAGGAGAGGTCAGAAGCTTTTTGCAGTCCAACGCGGCTTACTGGCTGAAGGAGTACCATTTTGACGGCCTGCGCATGGACGCGATCAGCAATATGATCTACTGGCAGGGAAATCAGGCGCGGGGCGTGAACATGAATGCCGTTTCCTTCCTGCAGAATATGAATAAGGGATTGAAGAGCCAATTTCCGGGCATCATTCTGGCGGCGGAGGATTCCACTTCCTATCCGGGCGTCACAAAACCGGTCTGGGAAAACGGGCTGGGATTTGACTACAAGTGGGATATGGGATGGATGAACGATACGCTTACTTATTTTCGGACTGCGCCCGAATACCGGACCCGGGATTATCATAAGCTGACCTTTTCCATGATGTATTATTATGATGAATTTTTCCTGCTGCCGCTGTCTCACGATGAGGTGGTGCATGGCAAGGCCACGATTCTGCAGAAGATGAACGGGGACTACGACGGCAAATTCCCGCAGGCGAGAGCCTTCTATCTTTATATGTATGCGCATCCCGGGAAGAAGCTGAATTTCATGGGAAATGAATTCGGACAGCTTCGGGAGTGGACCCAGAAGCAGGAGCAGGACTGGTGTGTGCTGGAATATCCGATCCATGACGCGTTTTTACATTTCATGAAGGATTTGAACGCTTTATACCTGGAGAATCCCGCATTTTGGGAGAAGGATTATGACCGGGACGGTTTTGTATGGCGGGATTGTCATGAAGAAGAAAAGTGCGTTTATGCGTTTGAGCGCAGAAGTAAATCGCAGCGGATTCTGGCGGTTTTCAATTTTTCCGATAAAGTACAGGAGGGATTCTGCATACAGACAGAGTCAGGAAAAAAGCTGATCCCTTTGCTGAACAGCGAGTGGGAAAAGTACGGCGGCAGCGTGAAGGAGAAAAAAGAGGAGGCGCCGCTTGCCGATGGAAAGGCGGAAATTACGCTTCCCGCTTTTTGCGGCATGATATTTGAAATACAGGAATGAAAAACAGCAGCGGACTGTGAAAAGCCCGCTGCTGTATGTTATTTTTGATAAAATGCGGTTATCCCGTCCATCCGGGCGGTCATGTTTGACATCAGAAGATCCAGCACGGTGAGAGCGGCCATGCATTCCACCACCACAACGGCGCGGGGGACGATGACGGGATCATGTCTGCCTTTGATCTGCACGGTTCTGTTTTCGTGATCCCTTCCGACCGTTTCCTGCTCCTGGAAAATAGAAGGGGTAGGCTTTATGTGGGCGCGCAGAATGACGGTGTCGCCGTCGCTGATGCCGCCCAGGATGCCGCCTGCGTGGTTGGTCTTTTTATGAACGCCGCTTTCGTCGGCATAGAAGGCGTCGTTATTCTGAGAACCTTTGGCTTTGGCAGCCGCGACGCCGTCTCCGATTTCAAAGGCTTTCACGGCTCCGATGGACATAACCGCGCCGGCCAGGCGGGCGTCCAGCTTGTCAAAGACGGTTTCTCCGATGCCGGCGGGCATGCCGGTGATGGTACATTCGATGATGCCGCCTGCGGAATCCTGTTTTGCCATGCAGGCGGAGAGATAGTTTTCCGCTTCTGCGCTGGCAATGCGGTCCGGCATTGCGGTTGCGGTCTGGGTGATCGCTTCCTTTTCAAAACGGGCCATATCGATGGAAACGGGGCCGATCGCTTTGGTGTAGGCGCAGACCTCGATGCCCAGTTCTTTTAAAATTTTTGCCGCGATAGCGCCGCCCGCCACGCGGCCGATGGTTTCACGGCCGGAAGAACGGCCGCCGCCGCGGTAATCACGGAATCCGTATTTTTCATCAAAGGTATAGTCCGCATGCCCCGGTCTGTAGTAGGATGCGATTTCGGAATAGTCTGCGGAACGCTGAGAAGTGTTCGGCACAAGCAGGGAGATGGGCGTGCCGGTCGTTTTCCCTTCAAAGACGCCGGAGAGAATCTGCACCTCATCCGCTTCCCTGCGCGGGGTGGAGTAGCGGGTCGCGCCGGGTTTTCTTCTGTTTAAATATGTCTGAATATCTTCTTCACACAGGGAAAGTCCGGCGGGACAGCCGTCTACGACGACGCCCAGCGCCTTTCCGTGGGATTCTCCCCAGGTGGTGATTGTGAAATTTTTTCCGAAGGTTGAGCCTGCCATGTTGTGTTCCTTTCGTCGGTTTGCGTCTGCTCACGTCATATGGCCGATCGGGTTATGATGCGAACAGCAGTATCGGTTGTGCCGGATTTTTTTCAGTATAAAACATTTTTTTGACGGATACAAGGGAATCTGTTATACTTGTTGTGCACATTTATAATCAGGAGGAAGCGATGAAGAAAACAAGACAGGCGAATCTGGAACTATTGCGCATCATTGCCATGCTGATGGTGGTGACGGCCCATCTGGTCAACCACGGAAGCATGATTACCTTCGCGCAGCAGGGAACGGTTTCCTATTATATCGTCTGGACGCTGTTCGGCATAGCGTTTACCTGTATCACGATTTATCTGCTCATCAGCGGCTATTTTCTGATCGATGCGAAATTTTCGACCTGGAAGCTGGCGAAAATGGGAGGACAGGTCTTTTTTTATGCTTTCGGCATTACGATACTGTACTGGATATTCGGCGGCGTGGAACGCGATCTGAAATATATGGTGTATTCCATTTTGCCGATCAGTTCCGATTTTTACTGGTTCATTTCCATGTATGTGGGGATGTACATTCTGGCGCCGCTGATGAATAAATTTATCCGGTCTCTGACGAAACGTCAGCTGGAATGCGCCATGGCGGTCTGTTTCCTGCTCGTGTCCGTCTGGCCGAATATTATCTATTTTTCGGCCGCGCTCAATACGGCCGGAGGCGTGAGCATCAGCTGGTTTCTGACGGTATATCTGTTCGGCGCTTATATCAGACTGTACTATAAGCCGGACGGACGCTTCGGAAGAAAGCTTCTGTGGGCCGTTTTTGCGGCGCTGCTCATTCCGGCGAGCCGGTTTCTGATTGAAGCGCTTTTGAAAACCCCGCTCGGAAAAATCAGCATACTGGAGGATCTGATGTGGGGCTACAGCGTGTTTTACAACTACAGCACCATCCTGGTCAGCCTGGCGGCGCTGCTTTTGTTTCTGGCTTTTCTGAATCTGAACATCAGACCGGGAAGGATGGCGCGCTTTATCAATACGATAGCGGGAGCGGCCTTCGGCGTTTATCTGATTCACGATCATTATTATATCCGGGAGACTTTGTGGACAAAGATCGACGGCGTTTCTCTGCTTGACAAGTGGTATCTGCTTCCGGCCAGTCTGGGAATTATTCTGGCGGTTTATGCCGTCTGCACGGCGATTGAACTTTTGCGGCAGATCATTTTTAAACCGATTGACAACAATCAGAAGCTTAGGGGCTTCTTTTACAGACTGGATCAAAAGCTGTATGCGGTCTGGAACGGGGAGAAGAGGAAATGATGAAATATGAAGTGATAAAACGGGAAGGCAGGGCGAAACGCGCGGTGATGGAAACCGTTCACGGAACGATTCAGACGCCGGTCTTTATGAATGTGGGGACCGTGGCCGCGATTAAGGGAGCGGTGTCCACGGAGGATCTGGAACAGATCGGCACGCAGGTGGAATTATCCAATACCTATCATCTGCATGTCCGTCCCGGAGATGAAAAGATCAGACAGTTCGGCGGGCTGCATAAATTCATGTCCTGGAATAAGCCGATTCTGACGGATTCCGGCGGCTTTCAGGTCTTTTCCCTGGCGGGCTTACGAAAGATTAAGGAAGAAGGCGTGACTTTCCGCTGTCATATTGACGGGCATAAGATATTCATGGGACCGGAAGAGAGCATGCGCATTCAGTCCAATCTGGCTTCCACCATCGCCATGGCGTTTGACGAATGCGCCCCTGCGAAGGCGGAGCGGCAGTACGTGGAAAATTCCGTGGCGCGCACGACGCGCTGGCTGGAGCGCTGCAAAAAGGAGATGGCGCGTTTAAACGGGCTGGAAGATACGATCAATAAGGAACAGTTGCTGTTTGGCATCAACCAGGGCGCGGTCTATGAAGACGTCCGGATCGATCATGCGAAGCGGATTGCGGAAATGGAACTGGACGGCTATGCAATCGGCGGACTGGCGGTGGGAGAAACCCATGAGGAGATGTATCATATTTTAGATGAAACGATTCCTTATCTGCCGGTGAATAAGCCCACTTATTTGATGGGGGTCGGCACGCCCGCCAATATTCTGGAAGCGGTGGAGAGGGGCGTGGACTTCTTTGACTGCGTCTATCCGACCAGAAACGGCCGCCACGGACACTTATATACGAACTTCGGAAAGATCAATCTGTTCAACGCGAAATACGAACTGGATGAGCGGCCGATCGAGCCGGGATGTCAATGCCCCGCCTGCCGCCGTTATTCCCGCGCCTATATCCGTCATCTGCTCAAGGCGAAGGAAATGCTGGGCATGCGGCTCTGCGTGCTGCATAACCTGTACTTTTACAACACGATGATGACGGAGATCCGGGACGCCATCGACCGCGGCGAATTTGCGGCATATAAGAAGAGGAAACTTGACGGAATGCAAAATATTGTGTATGATGAACAATAGATGTGGTGCTTGTACCACGAGACGAATCCAGGAGGAACAGATTACATGAGCATTTTATTGACAGCGACAGATGCCGCCGGCGCAGGGAGCATGGTGCCGATGATTCTGATGTATGTGGTGATCTTCGGCGCATTTTTCTATTTTGCGTTATATCGCCCTCAGAAGAAAGAGCAGAAGAAAATGAGTTCGATGCTTTCCACATTGGAAATCGGGGACTGCATTCTGACCAACAGCGGTTTTTACGGAATTGTCATCGATATCACGGATGATACGGTGATCGTGGAATTCGGCAACAATAAGAACTGCCGCATTCCGATGCAGAAGAGCGCGATCGCACAGGTGGAGAAAGCGGATACGGAAACGAAATAAGATAGGAGGACCGGCGGACGCCGGTCCTTTTTGCGGCTTTGGGAATAGTATATTATAAAATTCTGTTTGGAAGCAGAATGATCGGAAGCAGGAGAAAGTAAGAATGAAAGTTGTGGATATGCACTGCGATACGATATCGGGGCTGGTCAAATATCAGGATCAGAACTGGTCGTTAGGCGAGAACGAGTTACATATACGCCTGGACAAAATGGAAGCAGGGGAGTATCTGCTGCAGAACTTTGCGCTGTTTGTGTTTGCGAAAAGCGGAAAAGATCCTTATCAGGCAGCGGTGGAAATGGCGGATTGCTTTGACCGGCAGATGAAGTTGTTCCCTGACCGGATCGCGCAGGTGCGGTCCTTTGCGGACATTGAAAAATGTGTGCGGGAGAGGAAAATCGGCGCCATGCTCACCATTGAAGAGGGAGCGGTCATAAAGGGGAGTCTGGAAAAATTGAAGGAGTTTTATGACCGGGGCGTGCGGATGATGACGCTGACCTGGAATTTCCCGAATGAAATCGGTTTTCCCAATGTGAAAATGACTCCAAAGGGAGAAAAGCCGGATTTTACGGTACCGCAGACAAAGAAGGGGCTGACGGAGTTTGGCGTCTCTGTGGTGGAAGAGATGGAAAGGATGGGCATGATTGCAGATGTTTCTCATCTGTCGGACGCCGGCTTTTGGGATGTGCTCGCGCATACGAAGAAACCGTTTGTGGCAAGCCATTCCAATGCAAGGGCGGTGTGCGGCCATGTGCGCAATCTGACCGATGAAATGATCCGCGCGCTGGGAGAGCGGGGCGGCGTGACGGGCCTGAATTTCTGCGCGGATTTTCTGGAAACCGTTCCCGAGGGGCAGGTGAATGCAGGAACGATTGAGGATGTGGTGCGCCATGCGAAGCATATTGTGAATGTGGGCGGCATGGATTGTCTGGGGCTTGGGAGCGATTTTGACGGGATCGACACCCACGCGGAACTGACCGGAGCGGATAAAATGCCGCTTTTGGACAGCGCGTTGGAAAAGGCGGGCTTTACCGTTTCCCAGAGGGAGAAGATTTTTTACAAAAACGTGCTGCGGGTATATCAGGAACTGCTGTAGGAAGCGCAGCCCCTTTTTAGAAATCTTTAAGAATCCATTTGGGAAAGTTTTATGCAAATCTGCATTGGCTCTTTCGTTTTCGGGCGTATTCTTATTGCAGAAAGCAATAGAAAGTACGCATTTGGCGGAGACGGAGGAGAAACTATGAGCGATGCAGGTTATGTAAAAAATGAGGAGACGGGAAGGAAGAAAAAGTGGTGGATTGCAGCGACCATCGTTCTGCTGATTCTGGCGCTGCCGGTGCTCGTGCCGGCGGCAGTCGGAGTCGGCGCGGCGGCGCTGGGGCTGATCGCAGCCCTGGCCGGCTGTGGGATTGCGGTTCTTCTGGGAGCCGGAGGATGTGCGCTGGCCGCGCTGGTATGCCTTGCGGCAGCATTGTTATGCGCGGTAGTGGGAACGGGGTTTGGTTTGGTGATGCTGTTTTCCACGCCGGCAAGCGGGCTGGCTGTGCTGGGGACGAGTTTGCTCGTCGGCGGCGCGGGTATTCTGGGATGCCTGATTATCTGGCAGTTTTGCAGGTTTCTGGTCTGGGCGGCGCGAAAGTTTGCGGGCTGGCTGAACATACGTCTTTTTTCTGCAAATAAAGGGAAAAAAACGACGGAACACCAGATAAAAGATCAAACTGTACAGGAGGAAGACAGCCATGAAGAGTAAGTTCGTAAAAACAGCGCTGCTGGCAGCAGGAATTGTGATTGCGGCAGGCGGCGTCTGCCTGGGAGCGGGCCTGGCAATGGGAGGCTCTCCGAGTTTCTATTATGACAGTGAAGGAATCCACGTGAAGGAAGAATCCGGTTCTGCAGGGCGGGCGGATTATGAACTTTCCGATACGGAGATCGACGCCGTTAAAAATCTCGAAATTGAACTGGTGGATGCGGATCTGGAAATTGTGTCCGGAAAAGAATGGGCGGTAGAATATGTGCTGGACGGACAGCGGTCAGAGCCGGAGTTTAGCGTGGAGAATCAGACGTTGACGATTCGGGAAGGCCAGAACAGCAAAATGAAAAACGGCTATACAACTTTTGGGATCGGACATTCCTGGTGGTATGATAACGAAGAAGCATGGAAAAGTCCGTATGTGAAAATTACGGTGCCGGATGCAGCCAGGCTGGAAACAGTTTCTATAGTCAGCCGGTACGGCAGCGTGACGGTGGGAAAAAAGCTGTATGCGCAGACGACAGGCATTCAGGCGGAAAACGGGGAAGTGAAGCTTGACGGGTGGGAAGGCGGCGATCTGTCCTTCGAAATGCTGTACGGTACTTTGGTGACCGGAAAACTGGAAGGGAAAAACCTGACGGTGAAAAATCAGGACGGATCGGTGAAGATGGAAAGCCTGCTTGTGGAGACTGCTGATTTCTCTCTGGGGTACGGCGATCTTTCCGCCACACTGGACGGCACAGGCAGCGTGGAAGTGGAGAGCGAAAGCGGAGAAGTGAGTCTGAGCCTTGTGGGCGGTATGGATCGCTACGGCGTCAGCCTTCATACAGACTGGGGAACAATCCGCACGCCGCAGGGGATTGCAGAAGCGGATGAATGCAACGGCAATTCCGATTTCATCCGTATGGAGCAGGATACGGCGGGCGTTCGGGTCTATACGCAGGATGGAGACATCCGGATACGGGATGCCGCTTAGCACATTATATCAATCAGGAATATCAGAACGTTATTTTATTCCAACAGGTTATAAAGACCATGCCGAAAGGGTATGGTCTTTTTTTATAGAAACGGTTGAAAAAGGCTTATTGATACGATAAAATGTAATTTAATGTAACAGTATAGACTTGTCTGGACTGTTATCATTTATCAGTCTGGAAGGAGGCTTATCATATGGAATTGAATATTGTCTGCATTCCCGGAGACGGGATCGGTCCTGAGATCGTGGCCGAAGCGAAGAAGGTTTTGAATAAAGTAGCGGACAAATATGGTCATGAAATAAAGTTTAAGGATATTTTAATGGGAGGCGCGTCCATCGATGTGCACGGAGTGCCGTTGACCGACGAGGCGATCGCGGATGCAAAAGCGGCCGACGCGGTGCTGATGGGTTCCATCGGCGGAGATACCAATACCTCTCCCTGGTACCGGCTGTCGCCGGATAAGAGACCGGAGGCGGGACTTCTGAAGATCCGCAAAGCGCTGAACCTGTTTGCGAATCTGCGCCCGGCATATCTTTATGAGGAACTTGCGGCGGCCTGTCCGTTAAAAGAGGAGATCAGCAGGGCCGGATTTGACATGCTGATTATGAGGGAACTGACCGGCGGCCTGTATTTCGGCGAGAGAAAGACCACGACGGAAAACGGCGTGCGCAGAGCGGTCGATACGCTGACCTATGACGAGAATGAAATCAGAAGAATTGCAATCAAGGGCTTTGAAATCGCAAGAAAAAGAAGGCATAAAGTGACCAGCGTGGATAAGGCAAACGTGCTGGATTCTTCCAGGCTGTGGAGAGCGGTGGTCAACGAGGTGGCGAAGGATTACCCTGATGTGACCGTGGAGCACATGCTGGTGGATAACTGCGCGATGCAGCTTGTGAAGGACCCGGCGCAGTTCGACGTGATTCTGACGGAGAATATGTTCGGGGATATTTTGTCCGACGAGGCGAGCATGGTGACGGGTTCCATCGGGATGCTTTCCTCTGCCAGCTTAAACGATACGAAATTCGGCTTATACGAGCCCAGTCACGGCAGCGCGCCGGATATCGCGGGACAGGATATTGCAAATCCGATTGCGACCGTGCTGAGCGCCGCCATGATGCTGCGCTATTCCTTCGATCTGGATCAGGAAGCGGATGCGGTTGAGAATGCGGTGCGGCAGGTATTAAAGGACGGTTACCGGACAGGAGACATTATGTCGGAGGGCTGTGTGAAGGTAGGCTGTAAGCAGATGGGCGATCTGCTGGCACAGCGCATTTGAAGGAAAAAAGCCCGGACTTTTGGAAAAAAGAGAAAGAAAGCGCCCTGCCAGGGGCCGAGTGGAGGACGAGGATATGAAAAGTGATAATGTGACAAAGGGCGTGCAGCAGGCGCCGCACAGAAGCTTATTTAATGCGCTGGGATATACGGAGGAGGAGAGAAACAGACCGTTGATCGGTATTGTCAGTTCCTATAACGAGATCGTGCCCGGTCATATGAATCTGGATAAAATTACGGAAGCGGTGAAAATGGGTGTTGCCATGGCTGGCGGAACGCCCATTGTATTCCCTGCAATCGCGGTCTGCGACGGCATCGCCATGGGACATGTGGGCATGAAATACTCCCTGGTGACCCGGGATCTGATCTGCGACAGCACCGAATGTATGGCGCTGGCCCATCAGTTTGACGGTCTGGTGTGCATCCCCAACTGCGACAAGAACGTGCCCGGCCTTTTAATGGCGGCGGCACGGGTGAATATTCCCACCATTTTCGTATCCGGCGGCCCTATGCTTGCAGGGCGCGTGAAAGGGGAAAAGAAGAGCCTTTCTTCCATGTTTGAGGCGGTCGGCTCCGTGGCGGCAGGCACCATGACGCTGGAGGATCTGGCGGAATTTGAAGAAAAGGTGTGCCCCACATGCGGTTCCTGCTCCGGCATGTATACCGCAAACTCCATGAACTGTCTGACGGAGGCGCTGGGCATGGGGCTGAAAGGAAACGGCACCATTCCCGCGGTTTACTCTGAGAGAATTCGTCTGGCAAAGCATGCCGGCATGAAGATTATGGAACTGGTGGAGAAAAATATCCGGCCCCGTGATATCATGACGAAGGATGCGTTCATGAACGCGCTGACCGTGGATATGGCGCTGGGCTGTTCCACAAACTCCATGCTGCATCTGCCTGCAATCGCGCATGAGGCGGGCGTGGAACTGAACATGGAAATCGCAAACGAACTGTCCGCAAAGACGCCTAACCTCTGCCATCTGGCGCCCGCAGGACCCACTTATATGGAAGATTTAAACGAGGCGGGCGGCGTTTACGCGGTGATGAACGAGTTGAATAAAAAGGGACTGCTGCATACGGATTTGATGACCGTAACAGGAAAGACCGTAGGCGAGAACATTGCCGGATGTATCAATAAGAATCCGGAAGTCATCCGTCCGGTGGAAAATCCCTATTCCCAGACCGGCGGCATTGCGGTGCTGAAAGGAAATCTGGCTCCCGACACAGGCGTTGTAAAGCGCAGCGCCGTCGTTCCCGAAATGATGGTGCATGAAGGACCGGCCCGCGTCTTTGACTGCGAAGAGGATGCGATTGCAGCGATCAAGGGCGGAAAGATTGTGGCAGGCGACGTTGTCGTCATTCGCTATGAAGGACCCAAAGGCGGCCCCGGCATGAGAGAAATGCTCAATCCCACTTCCGCAATCGCCGGCATGGGGCTCGGCTCCAGCGTGGCGCTGATTACGGACGGACGTTTTTCCGGCGCATCCAGAGGCGCATCCATCGGGCATGTTTCTCCGGAAGCGGCTGTCGGCGGACCGATCGCGCTGGTGGAAGAGGGCGATATCATCAGCATCAATATTCCGGAAAATAAGCTGGATGTGAAGATTTCCGATGAAGAGATGGCGGCAAGAAAGGCGAAATGGCAGCCAAGAGAGCCGAAGGTGACGACCGGCTATCTGGCAAGATATCGTGAAATGGTCACCAGCGGCAACAGAGGCGCTATTTTGGAGATAAGATAGTTGTAAAGGATGGGGAGAATACATATGTTATTAACAGGTGCGGAAATCATCGTGGAATGTTTAAAAGAACAGGGCGTGGATACGGTCTTCGGCTATCCGGGCGGCACGATTCTGAATGTATACGATGCGCTTTACAAACACAGCGACGAGATTTTTCATGTCTTGACCTCTCATGAGCAGGGAGCGGCCCACGCGGCGGACGGGTATGCCAGAGCGACGGGAAAGGTCGGCGTCTGCATGGCGACCAGCGGCCCCGGCGCGACAAATCTGGTTACGGGAATTGCGACTGCATATATGGACAGTGTGCCGATGGTGGCGATTACGGCGAATGTGAATCTGCCGCTTTTGGGAAAGGACACCTTTCAGGAGGTGGACATCGCAGGCGTAACCATGCCGATCACGAAGCATGGCTATATTGTAAAGGATGTCAATATTCTGGCACAGACGATCCGCAAGGCATTCCAGATCGCGCGTTCCGGCAGACCGGGACCGGTGCTGGTGGACGTGACCAAGGACGTGACGGCCAATACCTGCGAATTTGAGCCGATGAAACCGGCAGCGCCGGAACGCGTCAGCAAATACGCGCCGGAAGATATCGAAAAAGCGCTGGAACTGATTCAAAATGCGAAGAAGCCCTTTATCTATCTGGGCGGCGGCGCGATTCTTTCCGGCGCGGCGGACGAAGTGCGCGAGTTCGCCAAAAAGCTGGATGCGCCCGTCTGCGATACGCTGATGGGAAAAGGGGCGTATGACGGATACGATCCCCTTTATACCGGCATGATCGGCATGCACGGGACCAAGGCGTCCAATCTGGGCGTGAGCGAGTGCGACCTGCTGGTGGCGCTGGGCGCGCGTTTTTCCGACCGTGTGGTGGGAAATGCGGCGAAATTTGCCAGCAATGCGAAGGTGCTGCATATCGATATCGATGCGGCGGAGATCAATAAGAATATCAAAGCGGATGTGGCCGTAGTGGGGGATCTGAAAACCGTTCTTCAGGAATTAAACAGCCGTATGGACCAGGCAGACCATACAGAATGGACTGACCATGTGAAGGCGCTGAAGGAAAAATATCCTCTCAAATACGAGGAATCCCAGTTGAGTTGTCCTTACGTGATAGAAGAACTGGACCGCATTACAAAGGGAGAAGCGATTGTTTCCACCGATGTGGGACAGCATCAGATGTGGGCCGCGCAGTTTTATCATTATACAAAGCCGAGAACCTTCCTTTCTTCCGGCGGACTGGGAACCATGGGCTATGGCCTGGGAGCCTGTATCGGCGCGAAGATGGGACGGCCTGAAAAAATATGCGTCAACATTGCGGGCGACGGGTGCTTCCGCATGAATATGAACGAACTGGCGACGGCGAGCCGCTATAATATTCCGGTCATTCAGATTGTTATCAACAATCATGTGCTGGGAATGGTTCGTCAGTGGCAGACCTTATTCTACGGACAGCGTTATTCCCAGACCGTGCTGGAGGACGCCGTGGATTTCTGTAAAGTGGCGGAAGGACTGGGCTGTACGGCGATCCGCGTGACGAAAAAGGAAGAGGTCGCGCCTGCTATCGAGAAGGCGATTGCGCTGCAGAAGCCTGTGATGATCGAGTGCGTCATTCCCAAGGATGATAAGGTATTCCCGATGGTGCCCGCAGGAGCGGCGATCAGCGAAGTGTTCGACGGAGACGATCTGGCGGCAAAAAAATAAAATCAAATTTGAGGAGGAGAAAGATGTCGAGAGTTTACAATTTTTCGGCGGGACCGGCGGTCCTTCCGGAGGAAGTTTTGAAAGAAGCGGCGGAAGAAATGCTGGATTATAAGGGCTGCGGCATGTCCGTTATGGAGATGAGCCATCGTTCCAAAATGTTTGAAACGATCATCAACGAAGCGGAGGCAGACCTGCGGGAACTGATGAATATTCCGGATAATTATAAGGTGCTGTTTCTGCAGGGCGGCGCAAGCCAGCAGTTTGCCATGATCCCCATGAATCTTATGAAAAACGGTGTGGCGGACTATATCATCACCGGCCAGTGGGCGAAGAAGGCATACAAGGAAGCCTGCATTTACGGCAACGCGAAGGCGGTCGCTTCTTCCGAGGACCAGACATTTTCTTATATTCCCGATTGCTCCGATCTGCCCATCGACGAGGATGCGGACTATGTTTACATATGTGAAAACAATACCATTTACGGGACAAAATTCAAAACATTGCCCAATACCAAGGGGAAAACGCTGGTTTCCGACGTCTCTTCCTGCTTTTTATCCGAGCCTGTGGATGTGACGAAATACGGCGTGATTTACGGCGGCGTGCAGAAGAATGTCGGCCCTGCCGGCGTGGTAATCGTCATCATCCGGGAAGACCTGATCACGGAAGACGTGCTTCCGGGAACCCCTACCATGCTTCGCTATAAGACTCATGCGGACGCGGATTCTCTGTACAATACGCCCCCCGCATACGGAATCTATATCTGCGGCAAGGTATTTAAGTGGCTCAAAGCCCAGGGCGGTCTGGAAGCAATGAAAGAGCGCAACGAAAAGAAGGCGAAGATTCTGTACGATTTCCTGGACGAGAGCAGGCTGTTTAAGGGAACGGTGAGAAAAGAAGACCGCTCTTTGATGAATGTGCCTTTTGTGACAGGGAATGCGGAACTGGATGCGAAGTTTGTCAAAGAAGCGAAGGCGGCCGGTTTTGAGAACCTCAAAGGACACCGCAGCGTCGGCGGCATGCGCGCAAGCATTTATAATGCAATGCCTATGGAAGGCGTGGAGAAACTGGTTGCGTTCATGAAGAAATTTGAAGAAGAAAATCTGTAAGGGCCTGCGGGAAGGAGAAAACGATGTATCGTTATTTATGCTTGAATCCGATTGCAAAGACGGGACTTGATAATTTTACCGATGATTATAAAAAGACGGAGGAGATGACGGAAGCCGACGGCATTCTGGTCAGAAGCGCCTCCATGCATGAAATGGAATTGCCGGATAATCTGCTGGCGATCGCCCGGGCGGGCGCAGGCGTCAACAATATTCCGCTGGATAAGTGCGCGCAGAAGGGAATCGTCGTTTTCAATACGCCCGGCGCAAACGCGAACGGCGTAAAGGAACTGGTGATTGCCGGTATGCTTCTCGCATGCCGCGACGTGGTGGAAGGCATCAACTGGGTAAAAGAAAACCAGGAAGACAGCAATATCGCCAAAGATGCGGAGAAGGAAAAGAAAAAATTCGCCGGCACGGAAGTGATGGGAAAACGCCTGGGGATTATCGGACTTGGCGCGATCGGCGTGAAAGTCGCCAATGTGGCAAGACATCTGGGCATGGAGGTTCTGGGCTACGATCCGTATGTATCCGTGGCCGCTGCGTGGAGTTTAAGCCGCGACGTAAAACACGTGCTGGATGTGAACGAGATTTATGAACAGTGCGATTTCATCACGATCCATGTGCCTCTGATGGACGCTACGAAAGGAATGATTAATGCGGACGCGATTTCCCGCATGAAGGACGGCGTCGTCATATTAAACTTCGCGCGGGATCTGTTGGTGGACGAGGCCGCTGTGATGGACGGCATCGCTTCCGGCAAGGTGAGAAGATATGTTTCCGACTTTCCCAATCCCGTTACGGCAGGAAAGCCCGGCTGTATTGTGATTCCCCATCTGGGCGCATCCACGGAAGAATCGGAAGAAA
Organism: Eubacteriales bacterium; assembly: GCA_030524745.1. Taxonomy (GTDB): domain Bacteria; phylum Bacillota; class Clostridia; order Lachnospirales; family Lachnospiraceae; genus Gallintestinimicrobium. Next base: position 86,730 of record JAUNGC010000005.1, read on the forward strand.
ACTGCGCGGTGATGGCGGTAAAGGAATTGAAGGATTATCTGGAGAACGGAACGATTTCCCACAGCGTCAATTATCCTGACTGCGATATGGGAATCTGCACATCGGCGTCCAGAATTGTGATTTTCCATAAAAATATCGCCAATATGATTGCGAAATTCACATCCGTCATGGGATGGAACAATTTAAATATTGCGAATATGATGAACCGGTCGAAGGGAGATGTGGCATATACCATGCTGGATCTGGAATCGCCTGCGAATGAAAGTATTGTGACGCAGTTAAAGACGATCGACGGGGTGTTCCGCGTCAGAGTCGTAAAATGAGCCGGCGTTTGAAATGTGAGCAATTAAGGAAATGATCCAGAGGAGTCCGTCCTGAAAGAAAGACGGTTCCTGAAAATAAAAACCAGGCGTATTTCTATCTTCGCTGCCCAAGGGAGCGGTGAACGGAAATACGTCTGGTTTTTTAGCATAAATGATTGACCAAATCAGTCAAAACGAAGAACGGAGTTATTGCCCTCCAGATCCGCCATCGCTTCCCGCATTTTCTGGTCGCTGGCAACAAAAGCCTCGTTCGCAAGGTCCATATATTTGATGAAAATATCCTCGACGGCGGCATTTTGCTCCTTTGCGATTGTCTCAAAAATCGGCATCATTTTGTCAAGCTGTACGGAAACCTGGGTCTTTTGCGGGTCAAGATCGGGCATGACCTCATTTGCATAGCTGGTGATGCGGTCTAAAAATTCCTTGTCTTCTTTGCTCATAGCCATTTTGAAAATCATCCTCTTTCTGTGTCTGTGTAAACAGTAACCGGCGGCGTTATAGTTCCCTTCGCGGCCGGCTGCTCTCATATTTTTCTTTCCACCATTTTAACACTTGCGTATTATCCTGTCAAAATGTAAAATGGAGATAGAAATAAATCGGGTTTATGGAGAAAATATATGGCAGAAATCAGACCATTTCAGGCAATCAGGCCTCAAAAAGGATACGAAAGCAAAATAGCCGCGCTACCGTACGACGTTTTTTCCCTGCAGGAAGCGAGAGCGGAAGTGCAAAAGCAGCCGCTGTCTTTCCTGGCGGTTGACCGGCCGGAAACGATTGCCGGAAAAGAGGAAAATATTTATGAAAAAGCGGGAAATCTGTTATGGAAACAGATCAAAGACGGCAATTATGTGCAGGATGAGCAGCCCTGTTATTACATTTATGAACTGACGGATCAGGGCCGCAGCCAGACGGGGATCGGCGCTTTGACCAGCGTGGACGACTATTTAAACGGCGTGACGCGCAGGCATGAAAATACCAGGGCGGACAAGGAAGCGGACAGAGTGAGCCACGTGCAGTCATGTAAAGCGCAGACCGGCCCCATTTTTCTGGCCTATCGGGCGAAAGAGGAGATCGGGGCGATTGTGAAAGAAATCAAAGAAATCCAAAAACCTGTTTATGATTTTACATCTTCTGACGGCGTCAGGCATCGCATGTGGCCAGTGGAAGATGTGGAAACGATAGAAACGCTTTATGAGGCCTTCGAAAACGTGGAGAACTTTTATATCGCGGACGGACATCACCGCTGTGCGGCGGCTGTTTCCTATGCGCTGAAGATGCGGCGGGAAAATCCGTCCTATTCGGGCGAGGAGCCGTGGAATTTCATTTTGTCCGTGCTCTTTCCCGATGAAGAGTTGAAGATTCTGGATTACAACCGTGTGGTCCGGGATCTCAACGGTATGAGCGAAAAACAGTTTTTGAGCGGCCTTGGCAAATATTTTGAAGTGGAGTTTGCAGGAAGCGAGGCGGTTTCTCCCAAAGAAAAGGGCGTCTTTGGCATGTATTTAAAGGACGGTTGGTATACGCTGTATATCCGGAAGGAAAACATGAGCGATGATCCGGTGGAAGGACTGGATGTTTCGCTGCTGCAGCAATATCTGCTGGCTCCTGTGCTTGGCATTCTGGAACCGCGCACGGACAAAAGAATTTCGTTTGTGGGAGGCATCCGCGGATTGTCAGAACTGGAACGGCTTGTGGATCAAAACGGCGGCGCGGCCTTTTCCATGTATCCTACGGCGATTGAAGAATTGTTTGCGGTGGCCGACGCAGGCAGGCTGATGCCGCCAAAGTCCACATGGTTTGAACCCAAACTCCGCAGCGGACTGCTGATTTATCCGCTTTGAACCGGAATTTGTTAAAAATGCGCGGCTTGAAAGGCCGTATCTGTCGTCTGACAAGGCGACTATAAAAAAGAATTGCAGGAGGGCGTTACGATGAATGAAAAGCTGTATAGGATGATGAACTGGCCGGAAATCGAGGCGGTCATCTACTCGGAGGAGGACGATCCGCACAAAATTTTAGGACCGCATGAAGAAGGAAACGAGACGGTGGTGCAGGCTTTCTTCCCGGATGCGGTATCTGTTTTATTGCTGGCAAATAACGGCGGAGAATATTGGATGGAGATGGAAGACGAGGCGGGCTATTTTGCCGTACTGATTCCGGAAAGAGAACTGGGCGGATATCGTTACCGGATCACGTATGGAGACGGCGCGCAGGTGGAAACGGAAGATCCTTACCGGTTCGGACCGGTCATCACAGCGGAAGATACGGCGAAATTCAATGCCGGCATTCACTATGAAGCATACCGGATTCTGGGCGCCCATCTGATGACTATTGACGGCGTGGACGGCGTACATTTCGCGGTCTGGGCGCCCAATGCGATGCGCGTCAGCGTAGTGGGGGATTTCAACAACTGGGACGGCCGTATTCATCAGATGCGCAGACTTTGGGACTCCGGGATTTTTGAACTGTTTATTCCGGGCGTGAAAGAGGGCGAAAACTATAAGTATGAACTGAAGGTGAAGGGCGGACTGACTTATTTAAAGGCGGATCCCTATGCCTTCGGACAGCAGATGCGGCCGGAGACGGCTTCGGTTGTCCGCAGCATCGACGGGTTTGCATGGGAGGATGAAGACTGGATCGCTGCGCGCGAGAAAAAGGACTTTAAACAGGAGCCGGTCAGCGTTTATGAGATGTATCTGGGTTCTTTTGCAAAGCCGGACGACGGCAGGATCTATTATAATTACAGAGAACTTGCTCCTCTGGTGGTTTCCTATATTCGGGAAATGGGATATACCCATGTGGAACTGATGCCGGTGATGGAGCATCCCTTCGACGGCTCCTGGGGCTATCAGGTGATCGGATATTACGCGCCCACGTCCAGGTATGGAACGCCGGAAGATTTCATGTATTTTGTCAATGAACTGCACAAGGCGGGAATCGGCGTGATTCTGGACTGGGTGCCCGCACACTTCCCGCGGGATACTTACGGCCTTTCCAATTTTGACGGAACCTGTCTGTATGAGCACAGGGATCCCCGGCAGGGTTCCCATCCTCACTGGGGAACGCTGATCTACAATTACGGCCGTCCGGAAGTGCGCAACTATCTGATTGCCAATGCGCTTTACTGGATCGAGCAGTTCCACGCGGACGGGATCCGTATGGACGCCGTGGCTTCCATGCTCTATCTGGACTACGGAAAGAACGACGGCGAATGGGTTGCCAATATGTACGGCGGTCATGAGAATCTGGAAGCGGTGGAATTTTTAAAACATGTGAACAGCATGATTGCAAAACGCGGAAGAGGGGCGCTGACCATTGCGGAAGAATCCACGGCATGGCCGAAGGTTACGGGAGATCTGGACGACGACGGGCTTGGCTTTTCCATGAAGTGGAATATGGGATGGATGAACGATTTCCTGGGCTATATCCGCAACGATCCGTATTTCAGATCCTATCATCACGGTGAAATCACTTTCTCCATGATCTACGCTTACAGCGAGCACTTCATGCTGGTGCTTTCTCATGACGAGGTGGTGCACGGCAAGGCTTCCATGCTTGGAAAGATGCCGGAAAATGAGGAAGAGAAGTTCGCAAATCTGAAAACGAGTTATGGTTATATGATGACTCATCCCGGAAAGAAGCTGTTATTCATGGGCCAGGATATCGGAGAATACGATGAATGGAATGAAAACCGCAGCGTGGAATGGGAACTTCTGAAAGAAGACAAGCATAAGGGACTTCAGCAGTTTGTGAAGAAATTAAACGAACTGTACCGCGACTGCCCTGCGATGCATGAGAAGGATACGAGTTGGGAAGGCTTTGAATGGATTAACTGCATCGACGCCAACGATTGTATTCTTACCTATCTTCGGAAGGACGGAAAAGAAGAAGATACGCTGATCGTGAGCGTGAATTTTGCAAATGTGGAACGCAAGGACTATTTTATCGGCGTGCCTTTTGAAGGAAAATATAAAGAAATACTGAATTCCGACGAAAAGAAGTTCGGCGGACAGGGACGCGTTAACAGAACTGTAAAGGAAGCGGTCGAAAAAGAGTGCGACGGCAGAGAACTCGCAATTAAAATTCATCAGGCGCCGCTTTCCGTCAGCATTTTCTCCTATACGCCCTATACGGAAGAAGAAAAACTCGCCATGAAGAAGGCGGAGGAAGAAAAAGCGAGGAAGAAAGCGGAAGCTGCCGCTGCGAAAAAGAAAGGTAAAAAGGCGGCCCCCGCAAAGAAAAAGACGCTGAAGGAAGAACTTACGGAAAAGGTGGAGCAGGCTGACGCCGTCATCTCTTCCGGGTTGGAAAAGGAAAAGCCGGTGAAGGTTTCCCGGAAAAAGAAAGCGGAGGCGCAGACAGAAGAAGAAAAGACTGTCAAAAAGAGCGATAAGCCCAAAAGCGCCGGGAAAGGAAAGAAGAAAGCATGAGGCAGATTTATTTTCTGCTTATGAGTAATATGCAGGATGCGGATGCGGTTGTGGCGGAAGTGGAAGAGAAAATCGGTTTTTTTGAACGTCATTTGAATGAATTGCCGGATATGCTTCTGGCTCTGGGCGTCCGGGTGGTGATGGCGATGGTTGTTTTCGCCATCGGCACCCGCGTGATCGCCTTCCTGCGAAAAATTGTGAAAAAGGCGCTGGCGAAATCCAGCGCCTCTAAAGAAGCGGAGCAGTTTCTGGATTCTGCAATCAAAGCGCTTCTGTATGTGATCCTCATTTTCATGATTCTGCAACTCTTCGGCGTACAGGCGGCGAGCATTGCAACCGTGATCGGCTCTGTCGGCGTGACGGTGGCGCTTGCCATACAGGGAAGTCTGACCAACTGCATCGGCGGCATTCTGATTCTGACCCTGAAGCCTTTTAAGGTTGGAGATTATATCGTCGAGGACACCTACAAAAACGAGGGCGTGGTGCGGGAAATCACGATTTTCTATACGAAGCTGTTTACTTATGACAATAAGATGATTCTCGTGCCGAACGGCACGCTGGCCAACTGCAGTCTGACCAACGTGACGGACGCGACGGAAAGACGCGTGGATTTGACGGTGGGGATTTCCTATGACTCCGATATCAGGCAGGCCAGAAGCGTGGTAGAACGGCTGGCCGCACAGCATCCGCTGGTGTTAAAAGACCGGGACGTTTCCGTATATGTGGATTCCCTGGGGGACAGTAGCGTCGTGCTGGGAATCCGCTTCTGGGCAAAGAAGGAAAATATCTGGAAGGCGAGATGCGAAATGCTGGAGAACATCAAGTACGCGTTTGACGAGGAAGGAATCCGGATTCCGTTCAATCAGTTGGATGTACATCTCATGTAACAGTTTGGCCCAGAACTTTTATCATCTCATGGACTCGGAATGAAAAAATATCAAAAAGGGCTTGCAAAATGCAGCGCCAGCGTATATAATATCGAGTGTTGAGATTTGCTGGAATAGCGCAGTCGGTAGCGCAACTGATTCGTAATCAGTAGGTCGAGGGTTCGAGTCCCTTTTCCAGCTTGAAAAAAGAGTTGCTGTAAATCAGTGTTTTTACTGGTTTGCAGCAACTCTTTTTTGCTATTTATACCGGCGGGAAGCATATTTTATGGCTAAGAGTAATTGGTAATTTTTCCGGCGAACAATTGCCGGTATTCTGTTGGGGTCATGGAACGGCAATTCACATAAGCTCTTTCAAAGGAATGATAGCTGGCAAAGCCAAGTCTGGCAGAGATCTCAGATACGGGAATCGTTGAATTTACAAGCAGAAAATCAGCTTTTGTCATTTTCTGATCTGTGATGTACTGCTTCAGGGTCATGCCGGAAAAACGCTTGAAAAGCTTGGAGAGGTATTTTTCATTGTAATTGAATTGTCTGGCGATGTCGGATATTTTCAGCGGCTTATGCATTTCATGACTGATATAACCCGAAATATCATTGAACAACTGCCTGGGACCGTTATTGTTTCCGGAAGACTCGTTTTGATAAGAAATCCTGTGTTGATTGGCAATTTCACATAGGATCAATGTGGAAAGCAAGTCGGTATAGCAATTTTCATAACCGGACAGAATACTGTCCTGAAGGCGTACCATCAGCAGCAATGCCTTTTCGGGAACGGCAAGTTTATTGTGTACCGGTATGAGGATGTTATCCCGGCCGTCATTGATATAGTCCTGACTCAGGCTGCTTCTTGGAGATACATCCCGACAGTTGAAATGCATCCAGTAAAAGCTGCAGTTTGACTTCTGGAACCCTTTTCGGATTTTATCCATTTTTGTATTGCCGGTATTTTTTAACGGAGGAGCAAGCAAAAGATATTCGCCCTCGCCGACGGTATATTTTTCATCCTGATATTTGATGTAAAGTTTATTTCTCGTAACAATGATTAGTTCAAAGTCTTCCAGTCTGGAAGCGGGGTGCGTCCAGTTTTCGTCAAGAGATTCAAATTTTCCGGCGCGGCTGAAGGATACCGGAGTGGAAATATGAATGGAATAGGCCAATATTTGTCTCATAATAAGATTCCTTTTTGGAATAAAAAATTCCTTTTCGTCATAAAAAAACCTTCAGATTTATTATTTTTTACCATAAAATTGGAATAAAACGATAAAAAATAGCACTTTTTTCACATAATTGAAATGTTACTTTTTTGATTAATGTATCCTTTTACTTAATAGATTATAGCATATGAAAATGCTAAAATAAACAAAAATGAATCAGGAATACATGAATTTGTAGACATATTTTATATATTTGTGATTCATGTTTGGGACATTTGTATTTTCTATCCAAGGAGGAAAACGGTATGAAGAAAAGAGTTTTGGCACTGTTGACGGCGGCTGTGGCAGCCGGACTGACAGCCTGTTCCGGAGCCGGGCAGGCGGTGGAAGAGAAGGAAATCAGCGAAGAAACGGTTTCTGCCGGAGACGATGCAGTTTCCGGTGAAAAGACGGTCCTTAACTTTTACGAGCATGCGGATAATGAAGCGATCGCAAAGATGCAGGTTGAGGCATATAACGCTATGCAGTCTGATGTGGAGGTCAGATTATCTATCATTGCCAATGACGATTACGACGATAAGATCAAAATTATGTTATCAGGCGGGGCGGATATCGATGTGTTCTGGATCCGCAGCGGCGATCAGGCAAGACAAATGGCAGGCGGCGGCGCGGTTCTGGCATTGGATGAGCTGATGGAAAAAAATGGAGTGGATTATACGGATTATGGAGATATGGGAGAGCAGTTCTTTTATGACGGACAAACATACGGCCTGCCTGCCAATCAGACCTGCTGGCTTCTTTTCTATAACAAAACACTGTTTGACGAAGCGGGTCTGGAATATCCGACTGATCTGACATGGGATGCGTATGCGCAGCTTTGCAAGGAACTGACAACAGACGAAACGCAGGGCGGTCTTCTCGTGAACTGGATCATGAATATCGGATCTGTTGCGGCGGGAGAATATCTGACGGACAGGGAACTCGAACGGACAAAGGAGTATGTGCAGTTTCTGAATCGTGTATATAATGAGGACCAATCGAATATGAGCCTGGAAGAAATGTCGGGTTCCTTCGATGTGAATTCCGTTTTTGCAGAGGGAAATACTTATATGATGATAAACGGGGACTGGACTTTCCAGCTTTTCCCGGACTATGCCCCGGGATTTGAATGGGCTGCGGCGCCGCTTCCGCATTTTGAAGATGTTCCGGTGGGATCGTCCATTGGCACGGCGCCCGCGTATGGCATCAATGCGAAGTCTGAGAAGACGGAAGCGGCATTTGATTTTATCAGATTCTGCAACTATTCTGACGAGGGAGCGGTTATTTATGCGAAGAACGCATCGGTGCCCTGTTACCCCAGCGAAGAGGCGTTGGAGGTTTATAGACAGAGCGTAACGATACCCGGGACGGAATATGTGTTTTCTGCAAGCGTGCGCGGACAGGACGGAGTGGAAGAAAATTATAGTGAGATTAAACAGGCATATGTGGAGGAAATAACAGAATATCTGATCGGCAACTGTGAGATCGATACAGCGTTCGGGAATTATAAACAGCGCCGGAATGAAATTTCTGCCAAGTAGCCATTGCCATATGCAGATATCCGATGTTTCCGGGCAGGGACATCGGATATCTTTCTGCTTTTGGAACGGAAAGAGGATTGCGTATATGAACAAAAGGAAAATGAGTAAACTGAATCGAAAGGAATGGCTGGCAGGCATTTTGTTTTTGCTTCCGAATCTGGCCGGTTTTCTGGTTTTCACGGCGTTTCCCGTCATTATGGGATTTTATATCAGTCTGACCGATTATACGGGATTTGGAGATATGAATTTTGTCGGTCTGTCGAATTATGCCAGGATGTTTTCCGACAGCAGTTTTCGGATTGCGCTGCAAAATAATTTGTTTTACACATTGACATGCGTGCCGCTTACGCTTTTGTGTTCTTTGCTTTTAGCGTTAATGCTCAACAGAAAACTTTATGGCGGACATATATTTCAGACGCTGTACTTTTTTCCGAATCTGACGTCCATGGTGGCGATCGGCTGCGTGTGGCTGCAGTTGTTTGAAAGCAAGAATGGACCGGTTAATCAGATGCTGAGAAATATCGGAATTTCCGATCCGCCAAAATGGTTTTGGGGGACTTCAACGGCGCTTTTGACGATTGTGATTGTCGTCGTCTGGAAACAGGCGGGCTACTATATGATTATGTTTCTGGGAGGTTTGAAAAATATCAATCCCGAACTGTATGAAGCCGCCAAAATAGACGGAGCAGGAGCGTGGGGAGCCTTCCGGCATATTACATGGCCGATGTTGTCGCCGACCACTTTTATGGTGACGATTCTGACCTTTATCGCTTCCTTTCAGGTGTTCGATATCATTAATGTCACTACAGAAGGCGGCCCCGGCCGTTCCACACAGGTGCTGGTCATGCGCATCTATCAGGAGGCCTTTAAATACGGCCGCATGGGATATGGTTCGGCAATTGGATACTTTCTGTTTCTGATCATCTTTATCATCACGGCGATTCAATGGTACGGACAAAGAAAATGGGTTGTGGAATAAAGGAGAGTGGGACATGAAAAATAAGAGAAGAAGGATGATAAATAATATTATCATGTTTATCATAGCTGTATTGGTGACGGTCGTTATGGTTGTTCCGTTTTTATGGATGCTTGGCGCTTCTTTTAAGCTGAGGAGTGAGATCTTTACAGTGCCGATTCAGTGGATTCCAAAGACCTTTCATCTGGATAATTATTATGAGGTCCTGCATGAGATCAACTTTCCGGTTTACTTTTGGAATACGGCCAAAATTACAATCAGCATTACGCTGCTGCAGGTGCTCACCTGTTCCATGGCGGCTTATGCGTTCTCCAAGCTGAAATGGCCCGGAAGGGATCTGGTATTTTTGCTGTATCTGGGAACCATGATGATTCCGTGGCATGCAATTATGATCCCACAGTTTATCATCATACAGCGGCTCGGGTTATACGATAATCATCTTTCACTGATATTGACCGGGGCATTCAGCGTTTTTGGAGTATTTGTTCTGCGACAGAATATGGTGAGTATTCCGGACAGCATATGCGAGGCGGCGAAAATAGATGGCTGCAGTCCGTTTGGCATCTATGCGAGAATCATCCTTCCGTTGACCAAAAACGGTATTCTTACGTTAGTTGTGCTGACCTTCAATACGGTATGGAATGATTACATGGGACCGATGATATATCTGGACAGCGATGCAAAGCGGACGATTCAATTGGGACTGGCTACCTTTAAGCGCCAGTATGACGCTAATTACGGAGCGATCATGGCGGGAACCGTCATATCGCTCATTCCGGTCGTTGTGATCTATATGATTGCACAAAGATATATTGTCGACGGCATCGCCTATTCCGGGGTGAAAGGATGAAACTCGGACAGAAACGGGAAGCCTTATAACTGATTTTAGAAAGGGGACTGAAATGGATATCGTAAATTTGGCAGGAAAGTACCGATTGCGCGCGGAGTTTTTGGATGTAGGAGCCGGGCGTTTTCAGGAGGTTTTGAATCATGCGGATGAAAAAGAACCTTTTCGCATTCTGAAAACAAGTGAACACCGGAAACGTCATCCCAATACGTTTCCATGCAGACAGGGCGCAATGGATGCGGTAGTGCCTTGCGACGTGATTGAACCGCTCATGGAAAACGGTCTGATGGAAGAACCGCTTACCGGAGTTTGCGCGAAGGATACCGCCTGGTTATGCGATCTTTCCTGGTGGTTTATCAAAGAATTTGAGGCGGATTCGGCTCTGCTGGAACATGACGAGGTGCACTTATTCATAGAAATGCTCGATTATAAGGCGGATCTTATTTTAAACGGGATTCCCGTCGGGCATCATGCGAACGCGTTTAGGCCTTTTGACAAGGATGTAAAGCGCTATTTAAAGAAAGGCGTCAATCAGTTGGTGATACGTCTGACATCCGGGACAGAGGATTATTATATTCAGGATTCGGTATCTTACTATTGCGCTACGGACGACGGAACGAAAAACCAGAGGGCATATCTGCGGAAACCCCAGTATACGTATGGGTGGGACTGGTGTCCTTCGGTGCCGACCTGCGGAATCGGCGGCCGCGTAGAACTGCAGGGGAGAAGCGGCGCTCAAATCACTGCTTTTCGGGCGGATACTTTGTCCATAAGGGAAAAGGACGCCTCTTTGGATCTGTTTTTTGAAATCGATAAGACGGATATGGTGAGCGCGGAGGATGCGGTTCTTTCTTATGCCGTTTCTTTTGGGGGAAAGGATGTTTTAACCGGACAGAGGCAACTGTATCTTTCCGGAGGACTGAATTTTGTGCATGAATCCGTGACGGTGCCCGATGCGCATCTGTGGTGGCCGAATGGATACGGGAATCCCGATTTGTATACGATGACAGCTTCTGTCGAATGCAGAAATATTTTGAATGAAATGGAGCCGGCGCGGTTTGGCATCAGGACGATAGAAATGCGTCAGGATAAAATCGATCAGGATCAGAGAACCTTTGAATTTTGGGTAAACGGAATCCGCATCTTCTGTAAGGGCGGAAATTGGGTTCCGCCGGATTCCGTTTATCTCCGGGTGTCCGAACAGAAATACCGGCATTTAATTGATGAGGCGCATGCGCTTCACTTTAACATGCTTCGGGTGTGGGGCGGCGGGCTGTATGCGCCGGATTTCTTCTATGAGTATTGCTCGGAAAAGGGCATTCTGATCATGCAGGATTTTATGTATTCCTGCGCCTATTATCCGGATCATCTGGAATGGTTTGTGCATGAGGCGGAACTGGAAGCGGAATATCAGACGAAACGGCTGGCCCGTTTTGCCTGTATGGCGGTCTGGACCGGTAATAATGAGATTGCGGAATCGTGGACGGACTGGTGGTGCGGTGATTTACATGCGGAATATGATTACGGAAAGAGAATTTACCACTACATTCAGCCGAAGATTGTGATGGCAAACAGCCCGAAAATACCTTATATGGCGAGCACGCCGTACTTTGGAAGCTTTACCAAAAACGTGAGAGAAGGAAAAGCGGAAGGGATGAGCGCGTTTCCCAGATGGGGAAAGCATGCCAACAATCCGCTCAGCGGAGATGTGCACGCATGGAATTATTTCCTGAACGATCCGGATACCCGCTATGACAGCGAAAGCATATTTGAAGCCTTTGAGCGGTTTCCGGCCCGGTTTTTGAGTGAATACGGATTTTACGGGCCGCTGTCAGCTACGTCGATGCAAAAAGCAGTTTTGGGAACCGAATTGTCCTTTATAGATCCGGCTTGGCTGTTTCATGGGGAAAAACCGGAAAAACGTCAGATGATTCTTCAGGCTATTGCCGCCATGTTCCGGGATACGGGCCGGATGTCGGAAGAGGAGTATCTTTTATATGGCGGGATTACGCAGGGGATTTTGTATGAAAAGCTGGCGGAGGCAATGCGGAGAAAGCGATACGGTTCGGGATTTCTGATCTGGATGTTCAACGATGCATGGCCGGAAACCGGCTGGACGGTGATCGACTATTATCTGACAAGGAAAATAGCATACTATTATTTGAAAAGGGCTTTTTGTCCCAGGAAAATGATCCTGCGGTCAGAAGAAGGAAAACTTTTGCTGACGGTCATTAACGAAACGGATGCGGAATTGAAAACCGGAATTATTTATGGGTATATGAGTTTTGACGGTCAAAGAAAGACGGAAAAATTTTTGCCGCTGACGCTTGCGCCTCATCAGAAAAGCGATTTGAACCTGGCGCCGGCGGAAAAAGAACGGCTGGATTTCGCGTACGCATATGCGCCCGACAAGTCGTTGGAATCCTGTACGGATCTGTTTCCGTATTACAGGCGGTACAGATTGCCACAGGCAGAAGCGGCGATACAATCGGTGCGCATGGCGGGGGAGGAATGGCAGATTACAGTGAAAGCCCAAAATTATATTCCCTGCGTATATTTGACGGTTGAAGATCCCGAACAGAATTTCAGTGATAATTATTTTTCCATGCTTCCCGGAGAAGAACGGGTGGTGCGCACTGACCGGCCCTGTAAACTTCTGGAGATTCATACGGCGGACACCGTATATCGGGAAATGTCCGTAGATGTTGGAGGACAACATGAATAAGGAATTCGATGTGAAAAATTTTGAAATTACGGATGCGTTCTGGGCGCCGAGACAGCGCCTGGTATCGGAAACGGTGATACCCTATCAGGAAAAGGTGCTCAATGATGAAGTGCCGGGAATTGAAAAGAGTCATGCACTGGCGAATTTCAGAATTGCGGCGGGTATGGAAGACGGTGAGTTTTATGGAATGGTTTTTCAGGACAGTGACGTCGCCAAATGGCTGGAGGGAGTCGCCTATTCTCTTTGCGTGAAGCCGGATCCGGAACTGGAAAGAAGAGCGGATGAGATTATTCGTATCATTGCGGCGGCGCAGCAGCCGGACGGCTATCTGGATACTTATTTTATCATAAAGGAACCGGACCGGAAGTTTCAGAATCTGCAGGAATGTCATGAACTTTACTGCGCAGGACATATGATGGAGGCGGCAGTCGCGTATTATGAGGCCACCGGGAAGGATGCGCTTCTCAAAGTTATGCAGAACGTGGTGGACTGCATTGATTCTCATATTGGAACGGAGTCAGGGAAAATTCCCGGCGTGCCGGGACATGAAGAAATAGAGATCGGCCTTTTGCGCATGTATCGCCTTACCGGGGAAAAAAAGGCGCTGAAGCTGGCGGCTTATTTCATCAACCAGAGGGGAGTAAATCCGGGTTTTTTTGACGAAGAAACGAAAACAAGAGGCTGGATTCAATGGGAAAACAGTCCGCATGATACAGAATATAATCAATCCTTTGCGCCGGTGAGACAGCAGAAAGCGGCGAAGGGACACAGCGTGCGCGCGATGTATCTTTATGCCGCGATGGCTGATTATGCAGAGATTTCAGGCGACCGGTCCCTGGCGGAAGCCTGTGAAGCGCTCTGGAATGATGTGACCCAGAAACAGATGTATCTTACAGGCGGAATCGGGCAGGTCGCACGATGGGAAGGCTTTACACATGCTTACGATCTGCCGAACGATACTGCTTATGCGGAAACCTGCGCCTCTATCGGACTTGTCATGTTTGCAAAGCGTATGCTGAACCTCCGTGCGGACTCAAAATATGCGGATGTGATGGAACGGGCGTTGTATAACGGTATTCTTTCCGGCATGCAGTTGGACGGAAAGCGCTTCTTCTATGTAAATCCGCTGGAGGTAAATCCGGGCGTGTCCGGAAAGCTTCCCGGCTATGAGCACGTTCTGACGAAGCGTCCGGAGTGGTTTGGGTGCGCCTGCTGTCCGCCGAATGTTGTGAGGATGATTGCATCTTTGGGAAAATACGCATGGGATGAAAAGGATGGGGTCATCTACTCCCATCTCTTTGTGGGAGGAACGGCGAAATTTGAACAGGCAGTGATCCGGGTGGAAAGCAGTTATCCATGGGAAGGGCATATCAGATATTATTTTGAGAAAAGTGCGAAAAAGGCGATTTGTCTGGCCGTTCGGATTCCCTCTTATGTGAAAAACGCCGTGATCTCCATAAATGAAGAAAATGTGGAAATGCAGAGAAATGACAGCGGATATGCGTATCTCGAGCGGGTTTGGGAAAGAGGAGATATTGTTGCGGTTGATTTTGAAATGCCGGTTCGGCGTACATATTGCAATCCGTTGGTCAGAGCGGATGAAAACTGTGTTGCGCTGCAACGGGGGCCGTTTGTCTATTGCTTTGAGGGCGCGGATAACGGGGAGAATATCCAGCAATTGCGCATTCCGGAAGAAGCGGCGTTCAGCGTATCTGCAGAACCGGACGGATTGCTGAAAGGCATGAAGGTAATTGAGTTTGAAGGAATACGGGCAGTGTCGCAGGACGGAGAACTTTATTCAGAGATCAGACCGGAAGAACAAACGGTACCCATGCGGGCAATTCCGTATTTTGCCTGGGGCAACAGAGGAGAAAATCAGATGCGCGTCTGGCTGCCGGAAAGGAGAAAAGGAAAAGAATAAAAGAGGGAGTTTCTCAGGACCTGAAGGATGACGGGAAGCCAAAAAATCTTGACAATATTCCGGAATTGTGCATAATGAATTAAGAAGTTAAGAAGTGTAAAGCTAATTCGTGAGAGTTCATCAGATGCATGATGAGGAGGAGAAAAATATGACGGCTTACAAAGACAGAAGCAAGGAAGAACTGTTGCAGCTCAAAGAAGAACTGGAAGCAAAATACAAAGAGTTTCAGGGCATGGGCCTGAAGCTGGATATGTCCCGCGGAAAGCCGAGCGCGGCCCAGTTGGACTTGTCCATGGGTATGATGGATGTGCTGGACAGCTTTACCGATCTGAAATGCGAAGCTGGCATTGACTGCCGTAACTATGGCGTAATGGACGGCGTGCCGGAGGCAAAGCGGCTGCTGGGAGAATTGATCGAGGTTCCGGCGGAGCATATTATTATTTACGGAAACTCCAGCCTGAACGTTATGTTTGATACTGTCAGCCACGCATATACGCATGGCGTGCTGGGTATGACGCCCTGGTGTAAGCTGGACAAGGTGAAATTTTTGTGTCCGGTGCCCGGTTATGACAGACATTTTTCAATCACGGAATATTTTGGAATTGAGATGATAAATGTTCCCATGACTCCGGACGGACCGGATATGGATATGGTGGAAAAGCTGGTGAGCGAGGATGAGGCGATCAAGGGTATCTGGTGCGTGCCCAAGTATTCCAATCCGCAGGGATATACCTATTCTGACGAGACGGTCCGCCGTTTCGCAAACCTGAAACCGGCTGCAAAAGATTTCCGTATTTTCTGGGATAACGCCTATAATGTGCATCATCTCTACAGCGAGCCCCAGGACGTGATTCTGGAACTGCTTTCAGAATGTGAAAAAGCGGGCAACCCTGATATGGTTTATAAATTCAGTTCCACAAGTAAAATCAGCTTCCCTGGTTCCGGTGTGGCCGCCGTTTCCGCATCCACTGCGAATCTGGACGATCTGCGGAAACATTTAAAGGTGCAGACGATCGGTCATGATAAGCTGAATCAGCTTCGTCATGTGCGTTATTTTAAGAATATTCACGGCATTGAGAAGCAGATGGAGAAGCATGCGGAAATCATGCGTCCGAAGTTTGAAGCGGTGCTTGAAATTCTGGATCGGGAACTGGGCGGTCTTGAAATCGGCGAATGGACAAAGCCGTACGGCGGTTATTTCATTTCCTTTGATTCGATGGAGGGCTGTGCAAAGGCGATTGTGGCGAAGGCGAAAGAGGCCGGCGTTGTGATGACCGGAGCCGGCGCGACCTATCCTTATGGAAAGGATCCCCACGATTCTAATATCCGTATCGCGCCTTCCTTCCCGCCGATTGAGGAGTTGATACAGGCGACCGAACTTTTCGTGCTCTGCGTGAAGCTGGTCAGCGTGGATAAATTGCTGGAAAGTATGTAAAGGTAAATACGGTTACGGTTTACGGCCATGACGTTTACGAAACGACGAGCCGTGAATGATAACAAATATAGCGGGGATGCTCAGACACAATTTATTTTGAGGCATCCCTGTTTTTTGATAAGGGGGAAGAAAAATGGAGACGGGAAAGAACCTGCAAGGGGAACGCGCGGATCAGCGGGACGTGTTCAATGCGGCAATGGAAGCGGGACATATCCTTTTGGAGAACGGGGCGGAGATATCGAGAGTGGAGGAGACTATCGACAGGATCTGCAGACATTTCGGCGTGGAGTCGGAAAATGCTTTTGTGCTGAGCAACGGAATATTTCTGACTGCGGGCAACGAAAATGAAAAGCGTTTTGCGAAGGTTTTACATATACCGGTTCACGGCGTACAGCTACAGCGGGTGGCGGCGGTGAACCAGCTTTCCCGTGAGATCGAGGAGAATAAATATGAACTGTGGCAGGTCAGTGAAAAGCTGAAGCAGATCCGGGAACAGCCGGGAAAATCCAAACGCACGCTGGTGCTGATGTCCGGACTGGGAAGCGGCTGTTTCTGCCTGCTGTTTGGCGGCGGCCTTCAGGACTGTACGGCGGCGTTTGTCATCGGAATTCTGCTTTATTGTTATCTTTTGGCGATCGGAGAGCGTTTTTCAAAAATTGTGGCGAATATCGGCGGCGGAATGTTGATTACCATATTGTCCATCCTTTTCATAAAGCTGCCTTTCCATATGGATATGGGCCATATCATCAGCGGCGCGATCATGCCGCTGGTGCCGGGCGTTGCGTTTACCAACGGAATACGGGACATTGCGGACGGCGATTATATTTCCGGTACGGTCCGCATGATCGATGCGATTTTGGTATTTTTGTCCATTGCGGCGGGCGTAGGCTTTATTATCGGGGCTTATCATCAGTTCACGGGAGGTGCGGTCCTTTGACTTTATTGACGCAGGTTTTGGCAGCCGCCGTCGGAACGGTGGCGTTTGGCGCGATCTTTGGCGTGCCGAAAAAATATTATGTCTATTGCGGGCTGATCGGAGGCGCGGGATGGGCAGTTTATGTCATATTGTGGGAAGGGCTGCATTTCTGGTCGGAATCTGTCGCGGTCTTTCTTGCTACGGTTCTCGTGATTTTTCTTTCAAGATTGTGCGCAGTCTGGCAAAGGTGTCCCGTGACGATTTTTTTAATCAGCGGCATTTTTCCGCTGGTTCCCGGCGCCGGGATTTACTGGACTTCCTTTTATCTGGTGACCAATCAGCTTGCGGAAGCGTCGGCAAGAGGTTTTGCGGCGGTGAAAGCGGCAATTGCGATTGTGCTGGGAATTGTTTTCGTTTTCGAGATTCCCCAGGGATTTTTCAGAAAGGCGGTACGGCGGTGATGAACTGTGATAACTGTGTGAATTATGTTTATGATGAAGATTATGAGTGCTATACATGCCAGCAGGACCTGGACGAGGATGAAATGGGGAAATTTTTAAGCGGCTCTTTCGATAACTGCCCCTATTTCAGGCTGGATGACGAATATGGGGTAGTGCGGCGCCAGATGTGAACATGCCGGACTGTTTTATGAAATCCTGGTAGAAATCCGAAATTTTTCCGGATTTCTCCTTGACGTTTGACGGTTCCTATGATAAGATTTGGAACATCAGAAATTCTTTTATATCTAAATTTCAGATTTAGTCATTTACTAATTTCAGGTACAAATTTCCCAAAATTCTATAACGCGAAGAGGTGAGTTATGATTCACAGGCTTTTTTTGCGTGCGAACAGGGTGAGAGACGCTCCGGAGCAATCAAATCCGAATGCGCGTTATTTCGTCCGGCAATTTCCGCAAAAACATTCGTCATGCAATGCCGGACATCAGAGAATGGGAGGAGGAAAAACCCATGAAATCTACAAATCAGAAAAAAATATTCCGTTCTGAAGAGGAAGGAACAAAGAAACTGACAAAATCAGCGCAGAGAAAACTGACGGTAACCTGTATTGGAATTATTGCGATCGCATTAATTTTATTGGGAGCGGGACTGACGCTTTCTCAGAAGAATCATACAGAAGAAAGCGCGATATCCTTTGAGGAGATGCAAAACAGTATAAGCGGACAAATGAAGAACGAGATGGCAGAAGCGACCGCATATCTGGAAAAGCTGGATGGGAGTATTGTTGAAAACCAGAAAAAACTCGAGGAAGTGAATGAACAGCTTATTGAGAGACAGAAGTCGCTTGTGGAAGTGGAAAGCACACAAAAAAAGCTGGACGAAAATACAACGGACGTCTCGCTGAAGGTTCAGGAACTGGAAAAGAAGACCGAGACGCAGGTTCATACATTGCAGAAGAATATGGATGCTGTACACGAAGATATTCAGACAACAATGGAAAAGATATCCGCAATCATTACCTCTCTGGAAGAGAACAGGGTTCAGCATAACGCCGATCAGGAGCAGTCCATGTCAAAAATCAACGAGGTGAATGCGTCCGTAAAAGAAGTGAATCAGTCTGTCAGGGATGTGGAAACAAAGCTGAGCAAATCTTACGATAATCTGAAAGCCCTGATAAAGGAACTGCAGACAGAGAAGACGGAAAATCAGGGTGAAATCGAGCGACGGCTTGCAGAGGTGGAGCAGAGCCTGAAACTGATCCTGGAAGCGGATATGCGTCAGATAACGGAAGCCTTCGATAAACTTACGTCGGATTTTGAACTGCAGCTTGCAAGACTTGGGCAGGTTCTGGACGGACGGCTTGAGGAACTGGATCAGAATATGAGCGGCAGCTTCGAAAATCTGGGACAGAATATGAGCGGCGGCTTCGAAAGTCTGGGGCAGAATATGAACGGACAATTTTCGAGTCTGGATCAGGATTTGCGCGACAGTTTTTCAGGGCTGGATCAGAGTGTGAACGGCAATTTTGCGGAGTTCAGCCAGGAATTGGGGAAAACGCTTACAAGTCTGGATGAGAAGATGGGCGGAAGGTTTGAAGTTCTGGATCGGGATATGGCGGATAAATTCCAGGCGATGAATCAGACTTTGATACAGCATATTACGGAACTGAACGTCTCGTCCGGTCAGGAAAATGAAGATCTCAAGACGTATCTGCAATCTCTTCAGGATTCGCTGAGGCAGGACTTGAATCAGGTTTTTACATATGTGAGTAATGGTAAGAAGAAGCTGGCGTCCGCGTTGCTCACAAAAGGTGTCGGGACGGAGGCGGATGCAACCTTTGAACAGATCAGGGACGCCATCTTAAGCATCGATCAGAATATTGTAATCGGCGTACAGGAAATCCCCGGTACAATTACTTATCAATATCATTATCATCAGGATGCTTCGGGAGAAAATCCTCACACGGATTCCAGCCAGGTACAGGGCGGCTGCTATACGATTCCGGAAGGGCATGCGCATTCGGAGGAATGCTATCGGGTTGAGAACTATCACGTGCATACCAGTCAATGCCCTAAAAAGTCGATTTGGGTGGATTGGGTTGAAAATCCTTATTGGGGGGCGGAATATACCTGCGGTAATGTCCCTCAGAATGCGTCAAAAAACGTGCTGGTCTGTACAAAGACAGAAACGGATGTCGATTCTTATCTGCCGTCCTGCGGCCTGGTAGACGGGCAGATTATCGGCGCACAGATCGTTTATGACCGGAACGCGGTGGAAGCAACGGCTGCTGCAGCAATTATAAATGCGGCGGAAGCGACAATTACGCAACAGCCGGATGAACAGGAGACGGAATTGCCTCCGCGCGCTTCGGAAGACCTTATAAAGGAAACAGAATCAGGACGGCAGGAAGGGGAAGAAGAAACTGCGCAGCCGGAGGAAAAGACAGAAGAGAATGAGGCGGAATTTCCGGAAAGCGATGAAACGATGACGCCGGAAGAAACAGAAGATTCTGATTGAAAAGACAGGGGTATTTAATTACGTAAAAAAAGAAGCGGATGGTTGTTGAAAAGCGGCCATTCGTTTCTTTTTTTGCATTTGGGAGATTTTAGATTTGCTTTGATGAATTAAAAATGATAAAATAAGAATGCATTAGGCTTTGGTCTGCAAAAGAGAATGAGGAGAGAAAGAGATGTTACGTCTGATTTATGTAATAGGCATTTCCCTGCCGTTTGTAATTTATTATCTGATAAAAGTGATGTATTATATCCGGAATGAAGAAAAATATACGGAAGAGCAGCGTTATAATCTGGCTGTGCGCCTGGTGGGGAGAATGAACCGGAACGGCAGAATTCACACAATAAGTTACGGACAGGAGAAGCTGCCGAAAGAGAATGGGTATATCATGTACCCCAATCATCAGGGAAAGTACGATGCTTTGGGAATTATTTCCGCACATGAAAGGCCCTGCTCTGTAGTGATTGATGACAAAGCGTCGCACGCGTTAATCACCTCTCAGTTTATCGATTTATTGAAGGGAATCCGGATGGACAAGACTGATATGAGAAAGCAGGTTGAAGCGATACGCGAGGTGGCGAAGGAAGTAAAAGACGGAAGAAATTTCGTGATATTTCCGGAAGGCGGTTATGACAATAATCAGAATTGTCTGCAGGAATTTCTGGCGGGAGCGTTCAAATGCGCGCAGTTATCCCGGTCTCCGATCGTGCCTGTCGCCATTTATGATTCTTATAAGGTATTCTCCATCAATTCAATAAAAAAGGTGCGCACACAGGTCAGCTTTTTGGAGCCTATTTTTTATGAAGAATATAAAGGGATGAATACCCGCGCAATCGCGCAGATGGTGAAGCAGCGAATTGAAGATGAAATGAAGAAGCTGGCGGAGTATGAAAAGGAATACAGACATTCCTTTGTAAACATTTGAGTATCTGGGGATATTGCAGAAAACAGCATGCGTATGCAGGAGAAGTTTTCTGACAATATCCCTTTTGATTTGCGTTCAGATTCTTTTTTTGTAGCAATGTTCAAGGTACTGGATGATCTGGTATAGCGCCATTGCAATGACGCACAGGATCAGAATGGACGTGATGAGCATGTTGAGTTGGAATACCTGGCTTCCGTAGATGATCAGATATCCAAGGCCCCTTCTGGCGGCCAGGAATTCTCCGATGATGACGCCTACCAGCGCCAGCCCGATATTAACCTTCATTGTGCTTAAAATAGTAGGAATGGACGCGGGAAGCACTACTTTTAAGAAGGTATCTCTCCGGGTGCCGCCGAGGGTATAAATCAGTTTGAGTTTTTCGGCATCAACCTGCAGGAAGCCTGTATAAAGGCTGATAATAGCGCCGAAAATGGCGACGGAGATGCCGGCAACGATAATCGTGTTGATGCCCGTTCCGAGCCATACGATCAGAAGCGGCGCCAGAGCGGACTTTGGCAGGCTGTTTAATACAACCAGATAGGGCTCCAGAATTTCTGAAAGCTTTGCGGAATACCAAAGCAAAGTGGCCGCGGCGAGACTGATTGCTACAACCAGAAGAAAACTGACGACAGTTTCAAACAGAGTAACGCCGATATGAGAAAACAGCGATTTGTCCCGGACCATGGAAAAGAAGCATTTCACGACCCGGGAAGGGCTGGAAAAAAAGAAGCTGTCGATCACTCCGGCGTTCGCACAAATTTCCCATACGGCAAGAAAGAGAATCAGCACTGCCAGCCGCGCCCAGCGGATGAACTGATGATGACGTTTGTGATCTTTTATAAATTCCTGTTGTGCGAGCGACGCTGCTTCAATGGTTTTCATCGGATAATTCCTCCCAGATCTGATTAAAGTATTTTGCATATTCCGGGGCTTTCCTGGCGGCGAGCAGGGAATCGTCGGGTAGCGTTAAGTGAATATGAAATTCCGCTTTGATATGTGCGGGCCTTTGTGTGAGCACAAGAATCCGGTCAGCCAGACTGACCGCCTCTGAAAGATCGTGCGTAATTAAAATGACGGTCTTTCCGGCGGACTTGATAATGCGGGCAATATCGGCAGAGACCGTAAGTCTGGTCTGATAGTCCAGCGCGCAAAACGGCTCATCCAGCAGCAGAATCTCCGGCTCCAGCGCCATGGTGCGGATGAGCGCCGCCCGCTGTTTCATGCCGCCGGATAATTCGCTTGGCCTTTTCTGCGCGAAGCCTGCAAGTCCGTAGTCATCCAGCATTTTCTCAACCTTTCGCTTATTTTCCTCTGTCAGTTTGTGCTGTATTTCCAGACCCAGCGTTACGTTTTGCCAGATGCTGCGCCATTCAAAAAGATGGTCATGCTGGAGCATGTAGCCGATGCCCGGCTTTTTCCCGTTTTTCCCATAAAAAGTGATTCCGCCCTCTTCCGCCTGTAATAATCCTGCGATGAGGGAAAGAATGGTGGATTTGCCGCAGCCGGAAGGACCGACTATCGCCAGAAATTCCCCTTCTTTGACGGAGAATGTCAGATCATCCAGCGCCTTTGTTTCTCCGTTTAAATTATGATAAGAGAAAGAAAGATGATCAATTTTTACAAGTTCCGATTCCATCTTCGGATTCCCTCCGTTTTCATTTGGCGGGCATACATTCGCCCAATTATAATCTTATCATATGAAAAAAATGAGGAAATGTACCGATCATTGTCATTTCATGGCTGCCGCCCCGCCGTCCATTCCTGTGCTGCCGCCGTCCCCTGCCTGCCTCTGTGCGCCTCTTGTCGTTCCGTCGCCAAGAACCTGCAGGCATTTTCGGCATTCCGATATCTGAAACGGGAAATTCCAACCAAAGTTTCTTCCGTTCCAGACAGTCGCACAGCGCGCAAACTCACAGCGAATCCATGATTCGCTGCTCAGACAATACGCGCCGTGCGACGGAAACGGAATGAAACTTTGGGGAATTTCATCGTTTCAGATATAAGTCATGCGCTCAAATGTCTGCAGGCTCTTGGCAGCGGAACGACAAGAGGCGCACAGAGGCAGGCAGGGGACGGCGGCAGCGCAGGAACGGAGGCGGAACGGCGACATTTCATGAAAAATGTCGGTAACTTTATTGCAATGAAGTGATTTTTGTGTTAGTATCAGACGTAAATTGAAAAGACAGGAGGAGTGCTTATGGCGCAGCTCTGGGGAGGACGCTTTACCAAGGAAACGGACAAGCTGGTTTATCAGTTTAACGCTTCGATTTCCTTTGACCGGCGTTTCTTACAGCAGGACATCGAGGGCAGCATTGCGCATGTGGTGATGCTGGCCAAGCAGGGCATTTTGACAATAGAAGAGAAGGACAAAATCGTAAAGGGACTGACCGGCATCCGGGAGGATGTGGAGAACGGTACCTTAAAGATTACGGAAGAATATGAGGATATTCACAGCTTTGTGGAAGCGAATCTGATTGAGCGGATCGGCGATACCGGGAAGAAGCTGCATACCGGAAGGAGCAGGAACGATCAGGTGGCGCTGGATATGCGCCTGTATGTGCGTATGGAAGTGCTGCATGTGGACGAACTTTTGCAGGAACTTCTGGAAACGCTCTTAAAGCTGATGGAAGAACATCTGGACACCTATATGCCGGGCTTCACCCATCTGCAGAAGGCGCAGCCGGTCACGCTGGCGCATCACCTCGGTGCATATTTTGAGATGTTTAAGCGGGACCGTCTCAGAATGAAAGACATTTTTAAGCGAATGAATTTTTGCCCGCTGGGAAGCGGCGCGCTGGCGGGAACCACATATCCGCTGGACCGCAATTATACGGCGTCTCTGATGGGATTTGAAGGGCCGACGCTAAACAGCATGGATTCCGTAGCGGACCGGGATTATGTGATCGAGTTTTTGTCCGCGCTGTCCACGATCATGATGCATTTGAGCCGTTTCTCGGAAGAAGTGATAATCTGGAACAGCAATGAATATCGTTTTGTGGAGATTGACGACGCGTATTCCACGGGTTCCTCCATCATGCCGCAGAAGAAGAATCCGGACATTGCGGAACTGGTGCGCGGAAAGACCGGACGGGTCTATGGCGCGCTGGTGAGCATCCTGACGACGATGAAGGGCATTCCGTTGGCATATAATAAGGATATGCAGGAGGATAAGGAACTTACTTTTGACGCGATCGATACGGTAAAGGGCTGTCTGGCTCTTTTTAACGGCATGATGAAGACGATGAAGTTCCATGAAGACGTGATGGCTAAATCGGCCATGAACGGGTTTACGAACGCGACGGATGCTGCGGACTACCTGGTGGGGAAAGGCGTGCCTTTCCGGGATGCGCACAGCATCATCGGCCAACTCGTTTTGTATTGCATCGAACACAATAAGAGCATCGAAGAACTGGAACTATCCGAATTAAAGCAGATCAGTCCGGTCTTTGAGGCGGACTTGTATGACGCGGTCAGCTTAAAGACATGCGTGGAAAAACGTCTGACGATCGGCGCGCCGGGGCAAAAGGCGATGAAAGAAGTGATTGCCAGAAACCGGAAATATCTGGAGGAAGACTGGCGGGCTTTTGAAACCGGAGAAATTGCGCAGCTTAAGTGATCCGCACGGTCTTTTGATATAGTTTTTGTGAAAATGTTTTTGAAAGGATAAGCAGAAAACATTTCTATGATACAGTTGAGAGGAGATTGAAAAAATGAGTGAGAAATTAAGAGTAGGTATCCTGGGCGGTACCGGCATGGTAGGGCAGCGTTTTATCGCGCTTTTGGAGAACCATCCCTGGTTTGAAGTGACGACCATTGCGGCGAGTCCGCGCAGCGCCGGAAAAACCTATGAAGAAGCGGTGGGCGGCAGATGGAAGATGGATACGCCCATGCCGGAGGCGGTGAAGAATATCGTTGTGATGAATGTCAACGAGGTGGAAAAGGTTGCATCCGAAGTGGACTTCGTTTTCAGCGCAGTGGATATGTCCAAAGAAGAGATTAAGAAGATCGAAGAGGAGTATGCGAAAACGGAGACTCCCGTAGTTTCCAATAACTCCGCGCACCGCTGGACCCCTGATGTTCCCATGGTGGTGCCGGAAATCAATCCGGAGCATATGGAAGTGATCAAATATCAGAGAGAACGTCTGGGCACAAAGAGAGGCTTTGTGGCGGTAAAACCCAACTGCTCCATTCAGAGTTACGCGCCTGTTCTGACCGCATGGAAAGAATTCGAGCCTTATGAAGTGGTTGCGACCACTTACCAGGCAATTTCCGGAGCCGGAAAGACGTTTGCGGACTGGCCGGAAATGGTTGGAAATATCATTCCTTATATCGGCGGCGAAGAGGAAAAGAGCGAGAAGGAGCCGCTGCGCATCTGGGGCAAAATTGAGGACGGCGTCATTAAGCCGGCCCAGAGTCCCGTTATTACCTGCCAGTGTATCCGCGTGCCGGTATTGAATGGTCACACGGCTGCCGTTTTCGTAAAATTCAGGAAGAATCCCACGAAGGAGCAGTTGCTGGAAAAACTGGTGAATTTCAAAGGCGTTCCGCAGGAACTGAATCTTCCCAGCGCGCCGAAGCAGTTCATTCAGTATCTGGAAGAGGACAACAGACCGCAGGTGAGCCTGGATGTGGATTTTGAAAACGGAATGGGCGTTTCGGTCGGACGTCTGAGAGAGGATACCGTATATGACTGGAAATTTGTGGGCTTGTCCCATAATACGGTCCGCGGCGCGGCGGGCGGCGCCGTTCTCTGTGCAGAACTGTTAAAGGCGCAGGGCTATATTGAAAAGAAATAAGGAATAGAAAAGGGGCTTTTGCAAAAGGTGCCGGTTTATGGCTGAAAATGAGATTTTGCAAAAGCCTCTTTACAGGAAAGACGGAGAAACAGTTTGGGGAAGAAATTATTTATTGCAGAGAAGCCGAGCGTGGCGCAGGAGTTTGCGAAAGCCCTGAAGTATAATTTAAGCCGCAGGGACGGTTATCTGGAATCGCAGGAAGCGATTGTGACATGGTGCGTGGGGCATCTGGTTACGATGAGTTATCCGGAAGCTTATGATCTGAAATATAAACGCTGGGCGCTTGAGACGCTACCGTTTATGCCGGATACTTACCGGTATGAAGTGATTCCGGGGGTGAAGAAGCAGTACGATATCGTCACTTCCCTGCTGAACAGGCCGGATGTGGATACCATTTACGTATGCACGGACTCCGGGCGGGAGGGAGAATACATATACAGGCTGGTGGAGCAGCAGGCCGGCGTGCACGGAAAAGAGCGCCGGCGGGTCTGGATCGATTCCCAGACGGAGGAAGAGATTTTGCGCGGGATCCGGGAAGCGAAGGATCTGTCCGCCTATGACAATCTCTGTGACGCGGCCTATCTGCGGGCCAAGGAAGACTATCTAATGGGCATCAATTTTTCCCGTGTGCTCACGTTAAAATACGGAAATCACGTGAAGAATTACCTGAAAAAGGACCGGGCGGTTATCTCCGTTGGCCGCGTGATGACCTGCGTGCTGGGAATGGTGGTCAACCGGGAACGGGAGATCCGCAATTTTGTGAAAACGCCTTTCTACAGGGTGACCGGCAGCTTTTCCATTCCGGCGGACGGGGAAGAAAAGCCCTGGCCTTTCGAAGGCGAATGGAAGGCGGCCCAGGGCAGCGCATGGTTTGAATCGCCGCTTTTATATAAGGAAAACGGATTCAAAGAGAAAAAAGACGCCGAAGCTTTGATGGCAAAGCTTGGCATGCAGCTTCCGGAAGGAACGCCGGCGGAGGAATGCCGGGGGGCTTTTCTGGAAAAATGCGAGAAAAAGAAAGAACAGAAAAATCCGCCGCTGCTGTACAATCTGGCGGAACTGCAGAACGACTGTTCCAGACTGTTTAAAATCAGTCCGGACGAAACCCTGCGGATCGCGCAGGAATTGTATGAGAAAAAACTGACCACTTATCCGAGAACGGATGCGAGAGTGCTGTCTTCGGCGGTGGCGAAGGAAATTCATAAAAATATCGGCGGCCTGCAGAAATATAATCCTGTAGCACCTTTCGCGGCGCAGATTCTGAAGGAAGGCAGCTACAAACAGATCGCCAAAACCCGTTATGTAAATGATAAACAAATCACGGATCACTATGCGATTATCCCCACCGGTCAGGGGCTTTCGGCGCTGCAGGCGCTGTCCCCGACGGCAGCGAAGGTCTATGAGGTGATCGCGCGGCGGTTCTTAAGCATCTTTTATCCGGCGGCGGTCTATCAGAAAATTTCCCTGACCGTACTGGTGAAGTCGGCGCAGCTTCCGGCAGGGGAGCGTTTCTTCGCCTCTTTTAAGGTGCTGACGGAAGAAGGATATCTGACGGTGTCGAGACCTTCTTTTTCCGGAAAAAAGGAAGAAAGCGCGGAGACCGCAAAAAAGGATGGAAACGGTGCGGAAGAAGTAAAATGTGACGCGGCCTTATTTAACAGGCTGCAGAAGCTGAGAAAGGGAATGCAGTTTCCGCTTGCCGGTCTTGCAATCAAAGAAGGAGAGACCTCGCCGCCGAAGCGGTATAATTCCGGCACGCTGATTCTGGCCATGGAAAATGCCGGACAGCTCATCGAGGATGAAGAACTGCGCGCCCAGATCAAGGGCAGCGGCATCGGCACTTCCGCCACGCGGGCGGAGATTTTAAAAAAGCTTGTGACGATCGAATATCTGGCGCTCAATAAAAAGACGCAGATCATCACGCCGACGCTGATGGGCGAAATGATTTACGACGTGGTGTCCGATTCCATAAAGCCGCTTTTAAATCCTGCGCTCACGGCAAGCTGGGAAAAGGGACTGGCCGGGGTGGCACAAGGGACGATCACGGCGGAAGAATATATGGAGAAACTCAACGGTTTTGTCGCACGGCGCACCAACGCTGTGAAGCAGTTAAACAATCAATCGGTTTTGTTCCGGCAGTTTGATGCGAGCGCACAATTTTATAAATAGCATGGAGGATGAAAAAATGGAAGCAATGAAAGTGAAGAATCTTTACAATCTGGAAGAGACGATTGCGGCGCCTCTTTTGCAGGAGGCGCAATATCCCTGGGAAGTTCTGGGAAAAATTAAGGATTTTATTGTGGAGTTGGGCAATTCCCTTCCGGAAGAACGCTTTGAAAAGAGAGGCGAAAATATCTGGGTGGCTAAAAGCGCGAAGGTCGCGCCGACCGCCTGCTTAAACGGCCCCTGTATTGTGGATGAGGAAGCGGAAATCCGCCATTGCGCCTTTGTGCGCGGCAGCGCGATTATCGGAAAAGGCGCGGTAGTCGGGAATTCCACGGAACTGAAGAATGTCATTTTGTTCAATAAAGTGCAGGTTCCCCATTACAATTATGTCGGCGACAGCATTCTGGGCTTTAAGGCGCACATGGGGGCGGGGTCCATCACCTCCAACGTAAAGAGCGATAAAACGCTGGTTGTGGTGAAGAGCAGGGAAGAAGAAATCGAAACCGGACTGAAGAAATTCGGCGCCATGCTGGGAGACAATGTGGAAGTGGGCTGCAACAGCGTGCTTTGCCCCGGAACGGTAATCGGCAGAAACACAAACGTGTATCCGCTCTCCAGAGTGCGCGGCTTTGTGCCTGCCGGATGCATATACAAAAATCAGGGAGAAGTTGTGGAAAAACGGTAAAATTTGCTTGACGCAGATTTGGCGTCGGTGTATAGTGAATTTGTTAGATTTGGCACTTGTACGCGTTAAAGCGTGACAGGGGAAAAGAAAGAGGAGGAAATATTATGAAAAAATTAGCAGTTCTTGCCATGGTGCTTGCCATGACAGCAACAACGCTTGCAGGCTGCGGCAGCGAAGCTACGGCTGAACCTGCAGCGGAGACAACTGCAACGGAAGAAGAAGTTTCCACAGAGGTTGCGGAAGAGGAAAGCGAAGAGGCTCCCGCAGCAGAAGCAGCGGCTGACGGCACGGTTTACAATATCGGTATCTGCCAGTTGGTACAGCATCCGGCGCTGGATGCGGCGACCGAGGGCTTTCAGGACGCTTTGACGGAGAAGCTTGGCGACAATGTTGTTTTTGACCTTCAGAATGCATCCGGAGATTCTCCGCTTTGCGCTACGATCGTGAACCAGTTTGTGGCAGCGGACGTAGACCTGATTCTCGCCAATGCGACGGCGGCTCTGCAGGCTGCGGCACAGGCAACAGAGGACATCCCGATTCTGGGAACTTCTATCACGGACTATGCAACTGCGCTGGATATCGATAACTGGACCGGAACAACCGGCGTGAATATTTCCGGTACTTCCGATCTGGCTCCGCTGGAAGAACAGGCGGCTATGCTGAACGAGTTGTTCCCCGATGCGAAGACAGTAGGACTGTTGTATTGCTCCGCAGAACCCAACTCCGAATACCAGGTGGGGATTGTAAAGGAAAGTTTGGAAAAGATGGGATATACCTGTGAAACTTATACTTTTACAGATTCCAATGACATTGCATCCGTTACAACTGCGGCGGTTTCCAAGTGCGATGTGATCTATATTCCTACCGATAATACGGCGGCAAACAACACAGAGGTGATTAATAATATCTGCATTCCCAAAGAGGTTCCGGTAATCGCCGGCGAAGAGGGAATCTGTTCCGGCTGCGGCGTTGCGACGCTTTCCATCAGCTACTATGACATCGGCTATAAGGCTGGTGAAATGGCATATGAGATTCTGGTAAACGGAGCGGATGTTTCCACGATGCCTATCGAATTTGCCCCTCAGGTTACCAAGAAGTATAATGTGGAAAATTGCGAAGCGCTGGGAATTACTGTTCCGGATGACTATGTAGCAATTGAAGCGGAATAAGAAAAACCGAATTATATAAAAAGTGCAGGGCGGCAAAAAAGGACTTCTCTTTTTTGCTGCCTTTTGTTATAATATTGCATGTGTGCGTCTTTTTGGGAATATAGCACAGTTAAAGTACCTTACAGGAGGAAGCGGACGTGGATATCGTGATACTTTTCAATGCTTTGCCGGGTGCCCTCGCCCAGGGATTGATCTGGGGCGTTATGGCAATCGGCGTTTATGTGACTTACAAAATACTGGATCTGGCGGATCTGACAGTGGATGGAACCATGTGTACCGGCGGCGCAGTTTGCGTGATGCTGATGCTGAACGGCCATTCCATCGGTTTTTCCCTTTTCTGCGCTTTTCTGGCCGGTATGCTGGCTGGCCTTGTGACCGGTATTTTTCATACGGCCCTGGGAATTCCCGCAATTCTGGCCGGTATTTTGTCCCAATTGGGGCTGTATTCCATTAATCTGCGCATTATGGGGAACAGGGCGAACCAGACGATCAGTGTGAATAAATATAAACTGTTAATCGCAAACCGCGACAATACCAACGCAATTCTTGTTGTGGGGATCATCATTCTTGTCCTGATTGCGGTGCTGTATTGGTTTTTTGGAACGGAACTTGGCTGTTCGATCCGCGCTACCGGATCCAACCAGAATATGTCCCGGGCGCAGGGAATCAATACGGATTTTACAAAGATTCTGGGGCTGATGCTCTCTAACGGCATTGTGGCTTTTGCCAGCGGATTAAACGCGCAATATTCCGGCTTTGCGGATGTGAACGCGGGACGGGGTGCGATCGTCATTGGTCTGGCGGCAGTCATCATCGGCGAGGTTTTACTCGGAAAAATCAGCAGGAATTTCGCATTCCACCTTTTGTCCGTTGTAGTAGGTGCCGTGATTTATTATTTTGTTATTCAGGTGGTTTTGTGGCTGGGATTGAACACAAATGACCTGAAACTGTTTTCGGCTTTGGTAGTGGCCGCTTTTCTGGCGATTCCTTATGTAAAGGGAAAATATTTTGCAAAGCCGGTGAAAAAGGGAGGTGTGCCCCGTGCTTGATATCAATGGAATCAGTAAAACTTTTAATCCCGGAACGGTCAATGAAAAGACTGCCCTGGATGGCCTTTCGCTGCATCTGAACGAAGGGGATTTCGTAACGGTAATCGGCGGAAACGGCGCCGGAAAATCCACGATGCTGAATGCTGTCGCCGGAGTATGGGCGGTCGATGAAGGACAGATTGTGATCGGCGGGGTAAATGTTACCCGACTGGCGGAACACAAAAGAGCGAAATACTTAGGGCGGGTGTTCCAGGATCCCATGACGGGAACGGCCGCCAGCATGCAAATTGAGGAAAACATGGCGATGGCTGCCCGCAGAGGTAAGGTGAGGACTCTGCGCAGGGGTATTACGAATAAAGAAAGAGAGTTCTATAAAGAACAACTGAAAATATTGGAACTTGGTCTGGAAGACCGTCTGACGGCAAAAGTCGGCCTTCTCTCCGGCGGGCAGCGGCAGGCGCTGACGCTTCTGATGGCGACCCTGCAGAAGCCGAAGCTGCTGCTTCTGGATGAACATACGGCGGCGCTGGATCCGAAAACGGCAGCGAAGGTGCTGGAAGCAACGGACCGCATTGTGGAAAGAGACCATCTGACCACGATCATGATTACGCATAATATGAAGGATGCCATCGCGCACGGCAACCGTCTCGTCATGATGGATGCCGGCAGAATTATCTACGATGTGTCCGGCGAAGAAAAAAGAAAGCTGACCGTTTCTGATCTTTTGAAGAAGTTTGAAGAGGTGAGCGGAAGCGAATTCGCAAACGACAGAATGATTCTGTCTTAACTTGTGCTTTTTTGCTAAAAAGGGCTGGATTTTTGGCGGAAAATGTGAGAAAATAGCATCAGCGTATGACAGGGTTTATTGCATTTTTTTGCGTGCCCTGTTTACAAATACTCTACTTACATATTTTGAAAGGAGATTCCACATGATTTATTCACATGAAGTAGAACAGATGTGCACGGTTGCACAGGGCGTTGCTCATGGCTGTGCTCCCATTCCTGAAGAAGCGAAATGGGTAAAAGCAAAAGAAATCAAAGACATTTCCGGTATGACACATGGTGTTGGCTGGTGTGCTCCTCAGCAGGGTGCATGCAAGCTGTCCCTGAACGTAAAAGAAGGTATCATCCAGGAAGCGCTGGTTGAGACGATCGGCTGCTCCGGCATGACCCATTCCGCAGCTATGGCTGCAGAGATTCTGCCCGGCAGAACCATTCTGGAAGCATTGAATACCGACCTTGTTTGTGACGCGATCAATACTGCAATGAGAGAACTGTTCTTACAGATTGTATATGGCCGTTCCCAGTCCGCATTCTCTGAAGAAGGACTTGCTATCGGCGCAGGTCTGGAGGATCTTGGTAAGGGCTTAAGAAGCCAGGTGGGCACGATGTACGGCACGCTTGCAAAAGGTCCCCGTTATCTGGAAATGGCAGAAGGCTATGTAACCGGTATCGCTCTGGATGAAGACGATCAGATCATCGGTTACAAGTTCATCAACTTCGGTAAGATGACAGACTTCATGAAGAAGGGCGACGACGCTCAGACTGCATACGAGAAGGCATCCGGTCAGTACGGCCGTGTTGCGGATGCGGTGAAGATCATCGATCCCAGAACTGACAAGGAGGTAAAATAACATGGCATTGTTTGAATCCTATGAAAGACGTATTGATCAGATTAACGCTGTATTAAACAGCTATGGAATTGCTTCCATCGAAGAAGCTGAGAAGATTACAAAAGATGCAGGTCTGGATGTATATCATCAGGTTGAGAAGATTCAGCCCATCTGTTTTGAAAATGCAAAATGGGCTTATACAGTAGGCGCGGCTATCGCAATTAAGAAGGGTTGCAGAAGAGCGGCGGATGCGGCTGCGGCAATCGGTGAAGGACTTCAGTCCTTCTGTATTCCCGGTTCTGTTGCCGACCAGCGTAAAGTAGGTCTGGGACACGGCAATCTGGGAAAGATGCTGCTGGAAGAGGATACAGACTGCTTCTGTTTCCTGGCTGGTCATGAATCCTTCGCTGCTGCAGAAGGCGCAATCGGTATCGCTGAGAAAGCGAACAAAGTTCGTCAGAAACCTCTGCGCGTTATCTTAAACGGTCTTGGTAAGGATGCCGCACAGGTTATTTCCAGAATCAACGGCTTTACCTATGTTGAGACCGAAATGGATTATTCCACAGGCGAAGTGAAGGAAGTATTCCGGAAGTCTTACTCCGACGGCCTTCGCTCCAAAGTTAACTGCTACGGCGCAAACGATGTAACGGAAGGCGTTGCAATCATGTGGAAAGAGGGCGTGGACGTTTCCATCACCGGTAACTCCACCAATCCCACCAGATTCCAGCATCCCGTTGCAGGTACCTATAAGAAGGAATGCGTAGAGAAAGGCAAGAAATACTTCTCCGTAGCATCCGGCGGCGGCACAGGCCGTACCCTGCATCCCGATAACATGGCTGCAGGCCCTGCTTCCTACGGGTTCACCGATACGCTTGGCCGTATGCACTCCGACGCACAGTTCGCAGGTTCTTCCTCCGTTCCGGCTCACGTTGAGATGATGGGTCTGATCGGTATGGGCAACAACCCGATGGTTGGCGCTACTGTTGCAGTTGCCGTTTCTGTTGAGGAAGCTGCAAAGGCGGGCAAGTTCTAAAATTAAGAGTAAAAAAATCGTTGGAAGTGCCGTAAATTCAAGATTTGCGGCACTTTCTTAATACCAGGTTGTGGAGACAAAAAACAGCCTCAAAACACATAAAATTTGATGGATAACTAACAAACAACTAACGGGTAACTGACAGAGGTAACTAACAAAAATGTCAATGAAAAAAGGCAGCAGGAGTGAACCTGTTGCCTTAAATTTATTTGATAATTTTCTGTATTTCGCGGTGCATTTCTTCCATCGTTCGATGCGTGTATGTCTTTTCAGTGATATCATTGATTGCGTGTCCGACCATCAATTTTATTATGTATTCATCCACACCATATAATTTTGCTTTTGTTATGAATGTGTGTCGGGTATCATGGGGTTTATGATCTAAATGCAGACGTTTCATAATCTTGTTCCATCGCCCGCGGTATTTGTCATATGTGAGATGCGTCCCCTGTTGACCGTCCTCGTCATTAAACAAGTATTCGCTGTTCATTGAGGTAGCTTTCTCATAATTACGTTTTACAAGGTCAAGCACGAGAGGATGGATAGGAACAATCCTGTTTTTTCCGGCATCCGTTTTCAATCCTCCCGTGTAAGTCATTGAGTTAAGGTCAACGTCAGAAACTTTTAAAACAGAGAGTTCCTGCGGTCTCCATCCGGAATATATTCCGATAATCACCATGTCAACGAAAGGAAAATCGATATGCTCCCAAAGAATAGATATTTCATCATTTGAAAAGGGAATGCGGACTATGTCGGGTTTTGGTCGCTTGATGCTATCGCATAGTTGCGCATAATTTTTATCCACAATTTCGCTTTTCATAGCATATTTGTACATGAGATTAAAAATACTTTTCATTCTGCCTTTTGTCGAATCCCCAACATCGGCGTTTTTGATAGTTTGCTCAAGGTGATTCGTGCGTATATCTCGCATTTTCATGTTGTAAAGCGGCGCACAGTATTTATACGCTGCAGTTATCGTTCGGATGCTCGATTTACTTCCGAGCGTCGGGAAATATCCCTCTGACCACTTTTCATATACCTCTGCGAAAGTGATATTGTTTGTGTCAAGGTCATATGGATTTTCGTTGTAGTTTACAAGGGCGGTCATTGCCTCCTGCTTTGTTGCATAATATCCGATCGGTCTCTGAATTTGTTTCGCTTTTCCGGTATTCTCGTTGATTTCCCATCCAAAGGTTTTTGCAGCAACCCAAGGATGACGGCGTTTTCCGGACAGTTTATAAACGGAACCGAATCCATTTGGTAATTTCATCAATTTTCACCATCCTAAAAAAGAGTATAAAAAATAAAACCAGTGCAAAAAGCACGGTTTTATGATAGAATGGTGCTTGTGGGAGGCATTCTATCAAGTGCTTTTTGCAGGAGCATGAGATAATGTTTCACAAAGGCGATTCACGTTGCAGCGTGGGTCGCCTTATTCTTATTATTGAAGTAACTCCAGAAATTCTTTTTCGTGTAGTATCTTTATTTCTTTTCCACTTTTAATCAATTCATGGGCTTTTCTTTCTTTTGTACTCATTCCATCAGAACCGACGACCGACGCATCCTGTTTCCCGACAATGACATAATGAGTTTTAGCGGAAACGCTACTCTTGATGACACCGCCGACATCTACTATTTTTTGCATAGCTGCGGCACGGGTTAAAGTCTCAAGATCACCTGTTAAGACTATGTTTTTGCCATTAAAAGGATGATTTGGGTCAATAGCAGGAGCAGTTGGGACGATGCTCGATATTTTAGGCTGCTTATTCCCAAAAGATACATGATTTGGCATTTTAGTCATTGGTTTTAATTCAGAAAATATGTGGGTCGTTCGCCGCCTGAAAGAAGAACAGTATGTTTTAAGCGATTTTCTGTTTGTGGTCTTTACGGAAGAAATGACAATATTTGCGCAGGTAACAGCATCATCAAGCGAATTATGATGATTTTCAATCGGAATGTTAAAGTATGCAGCACGGTCAATGAGAGATTGTCCATAGTTTTTATCGTTAATCACACGATTAGATATTGCAATGCTGTCAATGTACTGAAAATCGACCATTTCAATTCCGTAAAAATCAAAGCATGATTTTAATACAGACATATCAAAACGCGCATTATGCGCAACAACAATACTGTCAGAGAATAATTCTTTAATTTCGCTCCAGACAGCAGGAAAAAGTGGAGCGTTTACAGTGTCTAATGCGGATAAGCCATGAATATCCGTATTATTTGCCAAATATTTATTTTCTGGCGGTTGTATAAGAAAATAGTATGTCTTTTGTATTTCAAATTTGTCTACGCAAGCAATACCGAGAGAGCAGGCACTATTCATTTCATTGGTTGCTGTCTCAAAGTCTATAGCGATAAAGTCATACATTGCGCGTCCTCCTGTTTGTAACTGAATATTCGCATTTTACCATTTTCCTCGTAGAGAGGAGGTGGACAAGATGCAGATTCGTTTGTGGGAAATGAGAACCGCAAAAGGGTTCACATTGATGCAGTTGGCAGGAAAATCCGGAATCGGAAAATCTACGCTCAACAACATCGAAAACGGAAAGGTGTCACCGACATTATTTCAGCTTGAAATGATAGCGATTGCGATGAATGTCAAAATCACCGACCTGTTTGATTCCGAGTACAAATAAGAATATTATAGCACGGTGCGACGTGTTCTCGTGCGTCCGGCAGAATATTTCCATAATCATGGAAATGCGAGCCGATTTTTCCACAATCATGGAAAAATGTGCTATTATGTACATCGGAAAGGGGTGGTGTTCCCTTGCATTACAAAGAGACTATCATTGAGTTAGTCGGAAAGATACGGAGCGAAAGAACCCTCAAGAGGATTTATAAATTCGTTCTATATCTGTACACCCATGAGACTGGCAGTTGAAAAAGGCTGTCAGTCTTTTTTTGAAAATTCTGCAACAAATTCGTCAATCTTTCTCTCTAACATACGCAAATCATCCTCATTAAACGAAGTAGCGCACCATTTAATCAGCTTCTTGTGAAACTCATTTTCACCCGCCATGATGCGGTCGATTGTTTCCATGATGTCATCGTCGCTTTCGACGAACATTTCGCCATCACCAGTAGTCAACCATATGTAATCGACACTGAACTCACGGCAGATTGCTTTTGTCATTTGTTCGGTGCAGCCGCGTTCGCCTTTCTCAATTCTTGAAATGGCGGTTTTTGTAACACCGATTTTTTCGCCAAATTTTTCAAGGGTTAGACCGAGTTCCTTTCGCACTTCTTTAACCCGTTCGCCTTGGGTCATACTGAATCACCTCCTTTTTAGATAAGAATAGCACGGAATAGAAAATAAATCAATAAAAAAGTTGCCAACGGTAACAAAAAGATGTTGACAGAGTGACCTAAGGCAATTATAATGTAACCATAGACAACAAACGGGAGGTAAAAAATCATGATGAAATCCGAATTTGAAAATCTTGCAGGTAGAAAAGTAACTGACGAACAATATGAGGCGATCGAAAAATTATACATGAGTAGCTCACTCAACAAACGGGATTTTGTGAAAAGCATCCGTCCAATGCTGAAAACAATTCCGGAGCCTAAAAAAGAAAAGAACATCAAAAAAATGTGCGTAAGAGACCGAAGCGGTTGCAGAAAGACACCAAACGGTTGCTGGTATCACATCGAATATGTTGAGTTGGTAGATGTTGACATCAAAACAGGAAAATACATAATCAAAGCGCTTGAGGACAAGGATTTTGAGCAGTTAGTGAAAGACGGATGTGATTTGGATTTGAGCGGATGGTTTGATTTTGATTACGAGAATTGCATCGATGAAAATGGAAAGCCGATTGAATTGAATTATTAAAGCCGAAACGGGGCAGCAGTCTCCCCGTCAGCGTTCGGATGGCGACCGACGCTCTGACGATGGCAAGCCGAAAGACAAAGTCAGTGATACCGTGAAAAACATGGCAGCGGGTGAACCATGCTAGAGAGTTCATAGTCGGATAACAGGTTTTTATTGATTTTTTAAGGTGAAAAATCAAAACACGGTAGACATCGCCGGAATAGAGGTGAGCGGTTTGAACAGAGCGAGAGAGCCGCCTAAACAGGAGGAGACAGGATGCTTGAAATTGAGGACAGCAGAGGCAAAAAGGACACGTTAAACAATGGTCAGAGGTTTGCGGCAGGGGACAGGCAGGGAAACAGGTATGAATACAGATATGAGGGTATTGAGAATACGGAGAATGGCTTTGACATTCATTTGCGCAACCTCACCACAGACACAGAGACATGGGTTGAAAGAGCATGGTTCAGAAATAGAGTGATAAATGTATATTGAGCCGAAACGGGCGGCAGTCGCCCGTCTGCGCGGGATGACCGCCCACGCATTGACAAGGCAGGTCAGAACAGGAGGTCGGACGAATGGAAGTCGGGCGCATATTGCCAACGGAGGCAGCAGTTATTTTGAATGTATCACCGCAATTTGTCCGGATTGCGATGCAACAGGGGAAATTGCCAATCGGAACAGCGGTGCAAATGTCCTCAATATGGACATATCACATCTCGGAAAAGCTGCTTGCAGAGTATTCCGGAAAGGACATAAAAGCAGAACTTGAAAGAATTAGAGAAAAGAAAGGAGCATGATGCAAATGTTGAAGAATGAAAGAAAAGAACTGGTTAAGAACATCGCAGAAAAATTCACGGAAATGGATGATACCGACAAGTCCTATATTGCCGGATATTTGGCAGGAAAGCAGGAGGAACGTCAGAGATGGGAACAGAGAAAGGAACAGGTTGCGACAGCGTAACCGAGCGGGAACATGTTTGAATTAAACAGACTTTACAACATGGACTGCATGACAGCGATGCGGGAGATTCCGGACAAGTTCTTTGAACTGGCAATCTGCGACCCGCCCTATGGGATAGGGATTGACGGTCAAAAGTTGAACATCAACAAGCGGAATCCGAAACACACCCGAAAAGAGCACACCCGCAAGAACTGGGATGATGCGATTCCTCCGGAGGCGTATTTCAGAGAACTGGAGAGGATTTCGGTCAATCAAGTGATATGGGGGGGCAATTACTTTGTAGAACACCTCACACGAGGCACAAAAGGGTGGATTGTATGGGATAAAGGTCAACACGGTCTGACAATGTCGGACTGCGAACTTGCATATACGTCATTCGATGTTCCAACCCGCATTGTCGTCATGAACAGGGTGGAACTCTTGAAAGACGGAACATTTCACCCGACGCAGAAACCCGTGAAACTCTATGAGTGGGTTATCTCAAGATATGCGAACGAGGGCGACAAAATCATTGATACTCATGCGGGCAGCGGAGCATGTCTTGTCGCTGCACATCGGACACGTCATGAGTTTTTAGGATTTGAGATTGATGCAGATTATTTCCGGAAAGCATCAGAGCGGGTAAAAGCAGAACAGGCTCAAATGAGTATTTTTGATTTTATAAGATAACAGGAGGAAACACCATGAAATATTATCACGCTGCACCTAAAGAGATGATGTTGAAAATTGTCGGAGAGGGCAGAATCAGAAAATCAGGGGATGGTGTTGTGTATCTTTGCAGAGAGGCGGTCGATTCTTGCAAATTCCTTGTCATTCGTGGAATGAGCGTGATTGAGGTTGACATCGACAAGAGTGAGGTCAAAGAATCACACGACCATTCAGAGGCATTTTTTAGGTGCAAGGCATACATGCACAAGGGAGACATTGAACTCACAGGGAATGAGAAAGTGTGGGATTACACATTCGACATATAAGGCAGCAGGAGAGGAGGGCGAGCGGATGCAGGTTGTATATATCTGCTCACCATATAGGGCAGCAGACGAGGAAACCTTGCAGCAAAATATTGAATACGCAAGGGAATTGACAAGAGAGGCGTTGTTGCGGGGCGAAAGTCCGGTGACAGTTCACCTATACATGACACAGTGCCTTGACGAGAACGACGAGCAGGAGAGGAACACGGGACTTGCAGCAGGACGGGAACTAATTCCTCGATGCGATGCGGTAATTGTAGGTGCAAGACACGGTATTTCCGCAGGAATGAAAGCGGAGATTGATTTTGCGAGGAGGTGCGGGATTTCGGTTCAATACATACAAGAGTGAATATGCAGGAGCATGAGAAAAAGAGCAAAAAGAAAGGACACCGTTGCAGCGGTGTCCGATCGCAGTCTTTGTCAGACGCTTTTCTAACTAAAAATATTATAGCAAATCTGACACTGGATTGCAACAGGGAAAAACGGGTGAAAACCCGCATTTTTCAAGGGGTTTCAGACCTCAATCCCGACCTTGTAATGGATAGTAACAATTCAACGAAAAGGTCAAAGGGAGGAAATAAGAGGCAGCAGGAGGAATGGTGTCAGAATGGCAGGAGTAAAGGAGAAAAAGAGGCAGCAGGGCAGCAGGAGAAAACGGGGAATGGTGTTCATCCCGTATGACTATGAGGCTGCATATAACAAGCAGCTTGAGCAGTTGCATGAATGGTTTGTCGAGCAGATGTTCAAGCAGAGGAAAAAGGTTGTGTATGCCCTCAAAGAGATAAAAGCCGGAGACCAGTTCGAGGTTGAAATATATCCGCAGTTTGCGAGCATGGATGAAGTACCTCCGGAGGGGCGGAACATCAAAAAGGACAATGACAAGGCTCAAAGGAATCTGAACGATAAGAACGCAAGAAAATATGTTGAGCGT
The DNA here is from genome assembly GCA_030524745.1 of Eubacteriales bacterium. Lineage (GTDB taxonomy): Bacteria > Bacillota > Clostridia > Lachnospirales > Lachnospiraceae > Gallintestinimicrobium. Next base: position 127,021 of record JAUNGC010000005.1, read on the forward strand.
CTTATCAATGAGAATTTCACAGACAACGATTTGTGGATAACTCTCACATACGATGACGAGCATCTCCCACCGGACGGAGACATCGACGCAGCAATCAAGAACATGCAAAAGTTCATTCGTCGGGTCAATTATCAGAGAAAGAAAAGAGGTCTCTTGAACGCAAAATATGTCTATGTGACGGAGTACAACCCGACCGAGGGGATTCGGTGGCATCACCACATTGTCATGGACGGTCAGATGGATATGGACATGGTCGAGGCATGTTGGAAACAGAGCAGCAGGAACGAGGTTCGAAGGCTGCAAAAAGACGAGAACGGTCTGTCCGGCATGGCGAACTATATCGTCAAGGAAAAAGAGAGGGTGAAGTCGGAGAAACGGTGGAACTCCTCTCAAGGCTTGAAAGACCCTGACATCCGTGTGGTTCATTCAAAGCAACCGGAAAAGGCAAAGGGCAGCTATAAGAAAATAGCATCCTACGTTGAGGAAATGCGGAAAGGTCATGAGCAGGTAAAAGAGCAGATGTCAAAGTGGTATCCGGATTTTGATTTCACGGAGACGGGAATTTATTACAACGATTTCAACAGCATGTTCTATATACGGGCAAGAATGAGAATGAGGAGGCAGGAAGAAAATGACGAGACGGGAATGGAAATGTCAAAAAAGAAAGCGACGACAAAAGCGGATATACATGGCGGTGATGTCGTCTCTTGCGGTGATGATGACAGCATGCCTGATTATCGGGGCAATATATGACCGGAAAATGAGCAGATTCGAGGAACAGTCAGAGAAATTTGACGCACGAATGGCAGCAGTCGAGGAGCGGCGGGAGGCATCCGGACAAAATGCGATGCTTGAGAGTGCCAGAGCCTACATGGAGACGCAGGGGCAGCAGGACGAGCCGGACAGGTATGCAATATTTGACACGATGCCTGCTGACTGGGGAGGCGAAAACGACGGTTTTGTCTATCATGCCATACCGGAGGAATACGAGCGCACAGGCGGGTATTTTCCGGAGAAAATGCAATGTTACACATACATACTTTGTAAGCTGTACGGAGTTGAATATTCCGTCGTTGTGGCTCTGATCGAACAGGAATCCGGATATACATTTGACAAGGTCGGGGACGATGGAAACAGCATCGGCTATATGCAGGTTTATGAATCAGCACACACCGATCGGATGGAAAGGCTGAACTGCACGAACCTCATGAACCCGTATCAGAATGTGAAAGTCGGGATTGATTTCCTTGCGGAACTCATTGAAAAGTACGGAACAGTGCAGGACGCTCTTGCAGCTTATAACTACGGAGAGCGGGGAGCGAGGGAACATTTGTGGAATAACGGAATCTATGTCTATTCCTACAACGAGGGAATCATGAGCAGAGCGAGGGAACTGGAGGAGGAATGGGGCATTGAAAAGACTGATTGACAGAATCCGGCACATGTTACGGGTTAAGGACTGTAGATATATTTGTCTGTTCTGCGAATATTTCGACATTTGCAAAACAGAAATTGAGGCAGAGGCAGCGGGAGGAGGTGAGAACGATGAACATGAGAAATGCAGCAAGAAGCGAGGACACAGAGCAAATCAACGTCATTTCATGGGCAGGGTGGAACATGAACCGTCATCCGGAATTGAAATGGCTGCATCATATCCCGAACGGGGGCAGCAGGAACAGACTTGAGGCGGTCAAACTCAAACAGATGGGCGTCAAGGCAGGTGTTTCTGATTTGTGCCTCCCGTACCCGAAAGGGATATATTGCGGACTGTATGTTGAAATGAAGTTCGGGAGCAACAGGCAGCAGGACACACAGAAAGAGTTCCTTGCAGATATGGCAGCAGCAGGACATTTCGTTGCAACTTGCTATTCCGCAGAGGAGGCAATCAAGATCATTGAGGAGTATTTGCAGCTTTCAGACAGAAATCACATGGAGCGCAACGTCAAAATGAGCATCCCGAACAACAGCATCCTCAAGGACGGGAAAGTCAAGGGAGGTGTTCGGTGATGACGGCGGGAGATTTCATTGAAACGATCGAAAATCCGGACAAAGTGAGGATTGTGCAGCAAGGGGATGACGTGTTTGTCGGGTTTTTGGGAGTGTTGAGACTCAAGACAGAGGTATTCGACAGGATCAAAGGCGAGACGGTGAAGAAATTTCGGGCAATTCCGGAAATCCGTCACAGACGATGGAAAGAACTGAACCTCATGAGACCGCTTGAGCCGGACGAGACACCGGACTTTTCTTTCAATGATTTGGAACTGAAACTCTATTACACAATTCACATATAGGAGGTGATGCGTTTTGAAAGGAATCATAACGGCAGCAGGAATCGCGGTCGCTATAGGAGGAATCGTTTTTCTGATTTTGTTGTATCGGGTCGGCAAACAGATAAACAGGGAAAAAACCTGCGACAGAGGGCAACAGCACCGTAAGGAGTAAGAAAAACAGGAGATAACAGGAGGAAACAACATGAAAATTATTGCGGTAATGTCACCAAAGGGAGGAATCGGGAAAACAACGACAGCCGATTCAATCGCCTACATGTTGGGGCAGGAACAGGGGAGACGTGTTCTCGTGCTTGACGGAGACCCGCAGGGCGACACATCAAAGACATTCGGAAGATATGAACCGGAGGGAATCGGAATGAGTGAACTGCTTGAACATCACCAGCGTGTTGGGGGAAGATACCGGACAACGGAACTCATTCAGTCAACAGAATACGATCACATTGACATCATTCCGGCGAACGGGTATCTCATGCAGACCGACATGAACCTTTTGCTCAAGCAGGAGGAGAACCAAGTCACGAGATTGCGGGATGCGCTGGCAGAGGTAGCAGAAGCATACGACTATTGCATTTGTGATTGTGGTCGTCTCCTCGACATGGTTGTCATCAACATTTTACTGGCTGCAGAACTCGTCATTGCACCCGTGAAAGTCGGGGGATATGAAAACGAGGCAATTCACAATTTGCAGGAGCAGGTGGACGATCTGCGGGAAATCAATCCGGAACTCCGCATCAAAGGACTTGTGACAATGCGACAAAAGAACAAGACATCACTTGAGTTTGAGGAGTGGATGAAAGAAAGTTCCGGTTTCGACATGTTCATTACACCGATTCGTCGTTCGATCGTAGCAGAAAAGGCATCCATGAGAATGGCAATTCTCCCGCAGTTCTCAAAAAACGGTATCGTGTCACAGGACTATCGGAGCATGGTTCGAGAACTGCTTGAGGAAATGGAGGGCGAGGCATGCGTGATTTTATAGCAGAGGTCAAAGGATATTGCCTGATTCACAATCCGACCGGATGCGGAGGTTATATTGTAACGAATATGAGGAATCTGACGAAAAAACAGAAAGAATTTTTGTACGGATATTTCATGGACATGGGAGACAGATTCAAAGCAGAGCAATTCATTGAGTAAAGGAGGTAGCAGAACATGAGCAATATCATAAGCACAGCACCGTGTCGATTTTGCGGGCAAATGGTTCAACTTGACTCAGAGGAAAAACTGACAAAGCCACAGGCAGAGGAACAGGCGACAATGCTCTGTTCATGTGCAGAGGCGGTCGAGTATCAGAAAGAGAAACAGAGGAAAGAAAAGGCAATGAAAAACGTGTCTGTTCTGTTCGGAGAGGATGCAGCACCAGAAAGGAGAGCCGGAGAGGGCATCGTGAACATATTGAGGGCAGCAGTTGAGGAAATTTATACCGGAGGACTTGCAAAGGTCACTTTAAACCTACGAGGAGGAGTTAAAGCCTCAATTTCGCAGAATAGCAAAGGCGAGATAAACGTCGAGCGGACAGAGACCAAAAAACAGAAATTGACGGAATAAGAGGGGTGATGACGCATGACAGAGAGTGAGATTTGCGGTTCATACCGGAGAGCGAAGAATCAGACCGAGCAAATAAAGATTTTGACGGAACTGACCTGCAAGAGCCGACTGGAGATAATCGCAATATTGGTGAAGAATGGCGAGGAACTCCCGAAACGCACTATTGACGGGTTATATAAGAGAATGGATGCTCTCGAAAGTGAAATAAAGGAAAGAGAGCGGGAATATCGGGAGATTGCGAAAGCCTTAAACGGTAAGAAAGAATAACAGGAGGAAAGAACATGGCAACAGGTTTCAGCGTCATGGACGCATTGAATAAAAACAGTAAAGCAGGGGTTGACGAATCACCGAGGGCGAGATTCCGGACGAAAGACATTTCCATTTTCAAAATGTACCGGAATAAGCTGAATTTCTATGATTTAGCAGATATTGAAGAACTGGCGGGAGATATTCTCATGTATGGTCTCAAGCAGAATCTTGAGGTTGTATATGAGCCGAACGAGCAGGGTGAATATAGAATCGTAGCAGGTGAGCGTCGGTGGCTTGCCCTCAAACACCTTGTAGAGCAGGGATATAAAGATTTTGAGATTGCAACTTGTAAACTGACCACGCCACAGGATGAGGACGAGGAACAGGTTGAGATCATCATTGCGAACGCATACCGAACAAAGTCTATAAAGGACATTATTGAGGAGGAGCAGCGGTTGAAAGCGTGTCTCGAACGCATGAAAGCGGACGGGAAGAAAATTAAGGGATATGACCTCAAGACAGGTCGCCTCCGTGATGTGATTTCCTCTATGCTCAAGATGTCAAAGACGAAAATCGCACAGGTGGAGAGCATCAGCAACAATTTGATTCCGGAGTTTAGAGAGGAACTCAACAAAGAGCGTCTCACGTTCTCCGCTGCTTATGAACTTTCCGGAATGTCAGCAGAAAAGCAGCAGGAGGCACTTGAGAAGTACAAAGAGACCGGAGAATTGTCCTATACGCAGATTAAAGACATGAAGACGGACGGGCAGCAGGTAAAACAGGCAGCAGGGCAGCAGGAGGGGGTGTCACAATCTGACATTGGCATGAATCCACCGGAGGACGGCTTGCAGCAGGAGGGCGAAAACTGGGAGCGGACAGCACAGGCAGGATATGAGGAGCATCCGGCAGCAGGTGACGACTATCAGACACCGCATCCGGAGGGAATCACATCAATCTGTTATTCCTGCACAGAATATGAGACATGCAATGTAAAGACTGGAACATGTACCAAGTGCGATCAGTACCGGAACAGAGGGGAGGCATACAAGACCGACGAGCAGAGATATTCCGAGGAGCAGGACAGAATCGACAAAGAGACCGCAAAGAAACTCCGTGAACAGGCAGACGAGGAGAAGATGAACAATTTGCCGTCAGAGACACAGGAAAGCGGTCAGAAAGTACATCACATCAAACTGGGAGCGTCTTTCTTTGCCGAGGTCGAGAGTGGGGAAAAGACATTTGAACTCCGAAAAAATGACCGTGACTATAAAAAGGGCGATATTCTTGAAATGATGGAGTTTAAGGACGGGAAGAACACCGGACGCATTGTGAGAGTGCTTGTGACTTATATCCTCACAGAGTTCACCGGACTTGAGGACGGATATTGTATCATGGCGACACGTCTTTTGAGAGAAAAAACAGGAGATGGATTCGGAGCAGATGTTCAGATCATCGACGAGATGTACGAGCACACAGGAATGGGGGCAGCGGGAAATGAATAAAAGCAGTTTAAAGGCAGTATTTATCAATGCGAAAGCGACAGGGGCAAAATATATCGGGGTGAAGATTGAGACGGAGGGCAGCAGTCAGCCGGAATTTATCATAAACCCGCAGGAGAATTTTGGCGCAAAGTTCGCCTATTATATGGACGCATACGATGACGACCTTGCGTTGATTTCTGCAAAAGGGAAAAAGGACATCAAAATTACCGGAGCAGCATCCGGAAAGTCGTTTGAGGATATTCAGTCACAGCTTTTGGAGGAAATCGCAAAGGGATGGAAACGCTTGATCGCAGAGGCGATTGACAGAGTGGTTGACAAGGCTTTAAAAGAGACACCTCCGGAAAGCGAGGAGGAAAGATTGCAATGTGAGGGCATGAGAGAGACGATCAAGGGAATGTTTATCAATGACAGCCGGACAGCAGCAGAGGCGAGGCTCATTTCAGAGAATATCGGAAAATACGAGGAGATTTTTGAAACCTGCATGAATGGTGATGACCTTGCGTTCAAAAAAGGACTGATCGAATTGCAGCGATTACAGAATGAGGCTATTTTAAGGGGTGAGGGTGATGAATAAGGTCATTTTGATGGGGCGTCTGACGAGAGATCCCGATGTCAGATACACACAGAGGAACAGTTCGCAGGAACAGACCTGCATCGCACGTTATACACTGGCGGTTGACCGGAGATTCAAAAGAGACGGTGAACAGTCAGCGGATTTCATCGGATGCGTCGCTTTCGGACGGGATGCGGAGTTTGCAGAGAAGTATTTCAGACAGGGAACAAAAATCGCTATCACTGGACGGATTCAGACGGGTTCCTATACCAACAGGGACGGTCAAAAGGTTTACACAACCGATGTCGTCATTGAGGAACAGGAATTTGCGGAAAGCAAAAAGGCAGCAGGAGGCTAAAAATGACACATATCCGGCAGGGAGCGACGGATTCATGAACATTCCGGACGGAATCGACGAAGAACTCCCTTTCAGCTAGGGGAGAGGGCGGGGTGTGACATGGAATTCATCAAAAAGGTCAAAGATATCATTTCAAAGCTGCAGGCAGCAGGAAAGGCAGAAAATGAGGTCTCTGAAATTATCAAGAGAGCAGCAGAGGCAGCGACAGTCACGAGAAAGCCGGATATTTCACAAATACCGGAAATCAGAATCAGAGCAGACACCGAAAACCTGCAAAATGCCCTCATGAGGGTCGGAATATCCGCACAGGAGGCTCTTTCAGCGTTCGAGGCATTATATAAGGTTAGAAAACTGGAGCGGTCGAATAACTGGAGGAAATATCACGGTTTACCTCCAAAAAGACGAACAGGAGGAAAAAAGAAGTGGAAACAGAAAAGGAAATGACCGCCCTGCAAAAAACGCAGATGTATCTTGAGAATTATCGGGAGATGGAACGATATATCAAGGATGCAATATCAGAGGTATCGCAGATTGAGGATATATCACGCTATAACATATCTGCGGAGCGGGCGTTTCTGCAATCCATAAGAGAATGTCGTGCGGAGACCGCGATCTTGTTTGAACACATGAACAAAGCATTGCAATCTCTGAAAGAGGATGCAGAGGCGGCAGGTGAGGGGTACAAATACGACGCTCTCGAAATGGTGTATATAAAGGGCATGACATACGAGGAGGTTGTGAGGGAAACCGGATGCGGACGGAACTCACCGAAGAAATGGTGTCGGGCGATGATTCCAAGACTGGCAATCAAATTGTTTGGTGTAAAGGCGTTAGAAAACAAGGCAAATTGCAATGAAAATAATAACAATTTGAACAAAACGGGGTGAAAAGCGGGTGAAAACAGGGTGAAAATAGGGGTTAAAAGTGGGTGAACAAAAGTGATTTTGAATGTGTTAATATGATAGCGTGAACAGTTGAGACGAGCGATTGCAGAGATGCAGTCGCTTTTTTCTTGCCTGTTTGCCCTCCTGTTATATGCGGGCAGCAGAACACGGATTCGTGCGATGTCTGCCCGCCTCTTGTAAGTGCAGGAGGCAGCGGGAGTACGAGGAGCAGAGAGGAGTGAGGAGTGTGTTGCTGAAAGCGTGTCGGGGGTGTGGTCGCCTCATATCACAATCAATGTGGATGTGCGCAGAGTGCGAGGCAAAGCAACCGTCAAGGCATGTGGTGTATAACAACACACGCAGAGACCCAAGAGCAGCGGAGTTCTATGTTTCTAAGGAATGGCGGGAGTTGCGCCCCGTAATCATGAGTGTGTATGACTATGTGGATATATATGCGCTGTATGCCCTGCATGAACTGATAACGCTCAATGATTCCGACCCGATTCATCACATCATAGAACTTGAGGAGGACTGGGAACAAAGACTGAACCCGCTGAACTTAATACCTCTAAGTAAACAGACACATAACACAATCACAGCACTGTATAAGAAAAGCAATGCAAGCATGAGAGCGACACAGAGACAGTTGAGGTCACTGATTGATTACCATTTCAAAGAGGCAGGGGGATATGAAAAAGTTTTGAGCGATCGTTTTCTAGTCGCACCCCCCGAAAGATTCGGAGAAAACTCCCCACGGAAATTTTGATAAAAGGGGCAGACGAAAAAGGTGTCAGAATGTGACACAAAAACTCGTGAACGCCGGACGGAAAGGGGGTTGATGCTGCATGGCAGGACAAAGACAACCCACCGATTTGGTGGTCATGAAAGGGAAAAAACACCTCACAAAAGCGGAGATCGAAGCGAGGAAAAATGTGGAGGTCGTCGCACCGAACGACAAAGTCAAGCCTCCCGCATATCTGACACCGGAGTTAAAGAAAAAATTCCGGAAATTGTCAAAAGAACTGCTTGAGATCAAGCTGATTGCAAATGTGGATTGTGATGCACTGGCGAGACTGCTGATCGCACAGGAGCAATACATTGAAGTGACGGGAAAAATCAGAGAAACACCGTTGATGATAGATGTTCCGGTTTATGAGGACAGGGAAAATCCGGACACAGGCAAAAACGAACGTGTGCAGGTCGGAACACGGGAGGTTGTGAACGGAGAGCGTGAGCGTCTCATGTTAATACAAGACCGCTGCATGAAACAATGCAGACAGGGAGCGTCAGATTTTGGGATGACGGTCAGCAGCAGGTGTCGGCTGATTGTTCCGAAAGTCAAGGATGCAAAGCCGGAAAATAAATTCGCCAAGTATGCAGGGGGATAAATGGCAGCAGGGGCAGCAATGACCGACCGCTGCACACAGTACGCCCTTGACGTCGTCGCCGGAGTGGTCATTGCAGGAGAATATGTCAGACTGGCATGTCAGAGGCATCTTGACGACCTTGAGAAAGCGAAAGCAGCACCATACAGATATTATTTTGACGTTGCAAAGTCCGAGGAAATCATCAATTTCGCAGAGGAACTCACGATTGCAGAGGGTGAGGAACAGGAAAATGTGACAGCATACCCGTTCCAGTGTTTTATTTTGGGGTCACTCAACGGGTGGAGGACAAAAGAAAAAGGTTATAGACGATTCAGAACATCCTATGTGCAGTTAGGGAGACAGAATGGAAAGTCGTTCATCAATGGAATTTTAGCTTGTTACTATGGCAATTTTGACGGGTACAAGTACGGGAAAATCTATTGTACAGCGACAAAACAAGATCAGGCAAACATCGTGTGGGAGGAGATAGAGAAATTTATCAACTCCGACGAGGAATTGTCGGAATGGTTTAAGGTTCACGAACACAACCACACGATTGACTGTCTTTTTACACATTCGGAAATCAAGGCTCTGTCCGGCGACACAAAATCACTCGACGGGCATCGGGCATATTTAGGAATTGTTGACGAGTACCACGCACACAAAACGAATCAGATGTACAAGCTGCTTGAGGGCGGTATCAAGAAATTAAAATCTGCTCTGATTTCGGTTATTACGACAGCGGGATTTGATTTGAAATCGCCTTGCTACAAGTTATACGAATATTGCTGCAATCTGCTCAAAGGCGTATTCGAGAACGACAGTCAATTCGTCTATATCGCCCAGTTGGATGTAGATGATGATTTATATAAAAAAGAGAATTGGTTGAAAGCGAACCCGATTCTCGAATTTGACGAGGATGCACTGGAGAATCTTGTCCCGATCGCCAATACTGCGAGAGATATGGGCGGGGAGGACTTGAGAGACTTCCTTGTCAAACAGTTAAACATGTGGATGCAGTGGTCAAACTCACTGTATATCAAAGACATAAACGACTGGAAACGGTGTGCGGTATTGAAATCACTCAAGGATTTCAGAGGCGCAAAGTGTTACGTCGGAGTTGACCTGTCATCCGGAGGAGACTTGACCTCAATCGCAATCATTATCCCGTACATGGTTGACGGTGTGAAAAAGTATTTTGTGCATACACACTCGTTCATTCCTGCGAGCAGAGTTGACGAGCATATCAAGACGGACAAAGTTCCGTATGATGTATGGATTGCAAAGGGACTTGTCACAGTCACCGAAACACTGGGAGGAATCAAGACAGATTATAAATATATCATCAAATATCTTGAGGACTTAATCAGCATGTACGAGTTAAAACCGCAGCTTGTTTGTTACGACCCGCACAACGCATCCGCTTTCTTGTCAGACCTTGAGGCGTTGGGATTTGATTCCGTGGCGATCACACAGACCGCAAAGGAACTCAATGACGCAACGGTTGACTTTAGACTGGAAATCAGAGCGGGAAATGTTGAAATCGAGGGCGTTGAGGTCGGAAAAAACAAAAAGAAAGTTGTTCCGCTTGACGAATTGCTCACATGGTCGATTGCGAACGCAAAGACCATTTCAAATAGTTACGGAGAAATAAAGATTGATAAGGCGATCGACGAGGACAGAATCGACCCGATCGACGCAATTATCGATGCATGGAAAGCAGCGATGAAAGAGGAGTATAAGCAGGACACGAATGAAGTCGTGAACGAATGGCTTGAAATGTATGAGAAATACATGGGGAAAGGCGGTGAGAAAGAATGAACCCATTGAGAAGATTTGCAGACAGAATAAAAAACTGGTGGAGGGGGATGGACACGACCGGGGCATCTGGAGGCGTGATGAAACTCAATTCACCGTCGTTCCTTGAGAGTATGGGGGTGACAAAGCGGAGAAAGACGACATCCGAAGTGACATATTTCACTTGTCTCAAGATGCTGTCGGAGACACTTGCAAAAATGCCTATTAAATATTATCAGAAAACGGACAAGGGCATCATAGAGGCAGAACAGACGGACACGTCAAAACTGTTGACAAAGCGACCAAATCCGTTTATGACGCCAACGGTATTTTGGAACACCGTGGAAATGAACCGGAATCATTACGGGAACGCATACGTCTACTTGAGAAAAAAATTCATCCGGAAGAAATACGGAGGAGAGGTCAGAGTTCTTGATTTGTGGGTGATGCAGTCAAATTGTGTTTCCATTGTTGTCGATGACGCAGGAATTTTCGCAGGAGTGGGGCGGTTGTGGTACGTCTACACAGACCCGACATCCGGGCGTCAATATGTTTTCGACACGAGCGAGGTCATGCACTTCAAAACCTCATTCAGTTTTGACGGCGTGACGGGTCTTCCAGTGCAGCAAATTTTGAAAGACACGATTTCTGGAGCGTCGGCGTCCCAGTCATACATGAATAGTTTGTATGAGAGCGGACTGACCGCAAAAGCAACATTAGAATACACCGGAGAACTGAATGAAGCTGCAAAAACTGCACTGGTTAAGTCGTTCGAGGAGTTCGGGAGCGGGGCGAAGAATACCGGAAAGATCATTCCCGTTCCGTTGGGAATGAAACTGACTCCGCTTGATATTAAGTTGTCAGATTCCCAGTTCTTTGAACTGAAAAAATATACCGCATTGCAGATCGCAGCGTCGTTCGGGGTGAAACCAAATCAAATCAACGATTATTCAAAGTCATCCTATGCAAACAGTGAGTTGCAGCAGTTATCTTTTTATGTCGATACAGAACTGTTTGTCATCAAGCAGTACGAGGAGGAAATCAATTATAAAATGCTGGCAGAGGAGGAGCAGGATGCGGGATATTATTACAAATTCAATGAGAAAGTGCTTTTCCGGACAGATTCAAAAACGCAGATGTCTTATCTGAAAGAGGGCGTCGGAGGTTCAATCATGACACCGAACGAGAGCAGACGGAAACTTGACCTTCCCGACAAGGAGGGTGGTGACGAATTATTCGCAAATGGAAACATCATACCGCTGACAATGGCGGGCGCAGCATATCAGAAAAGCGGTCAGACCGAGGCAGAGGAGACCGATAAACCGGAACAGCCGGAGGAACAGACAGAGCCGGACGCAGAAAATCCGGACGAAAATGAACCGGACGAAACCGACGAGGCAGAGGACGAGGAAACAGAGGAGGGAGGTGAGTGAGATGGCATTGAAAAAGCGTTTTGATTTCACAAAAAAGAATAAGCGCACAGGCAAAAACGACAAGGTCGGCTATTTGGATTTTGAGACCAACGAGGAACAGAGCAGATGTTCTCTGTATTTCTACGGTGACATTGTTTCCGCCACATGGGAATCCATGTGGTATGAGGAGGACAAATGCCCGCAGGACATTGCAGACTTTCTCAACCAGTTAGAGGGGTATGAGGACGTTGACATCTATTTCAACAGCGGAGGCGGTGACGTGTTTGCAGGACTGGCAATCTATAACCAGTTAAAGCGATTCAGTGGTCACAAGGTCGGCTATGTGGACGGGATGGCAGCGTCAATCGCATCGGTCATCATGTTTGCGTGTGACGAACTTCATTTTGCAACCGGAGCGCAAGCGATGATTCATAAACCGCTCTGCATGGCGTGGGGCAATGCTGACGATTTTAAGGAAGTCATCAAACAGCTTAACTTGTGCGAGGAATCAATTCTTGATGTCTATGTGGAACACACAAAAGAGGGTGTGACACGAGATAAAATCAAGGATTTCATGGCAAAAGAAAAGTGGTTTTCCGGCGCAGAACTGGCGCAGTATTTCGATGTTGAGATCGAGGAAAAGGCAGCGCTCGCAGCTTGCACATCGGACTATTTCGATAAATATGAAAATGTACCGGAACAGTTCGAGAAAACCGACACAAAAAACATTGTTGACGCAGTCATTGCAGAGGTGGAACGGCGTGAACAGGCAAGGATTGAAGCAGAAAAGCAGGATATTCTTGCGGATTTAGACATGTATGGAATTTAAGAAAAGGAGAAAGAGCATGAACAAAGAAATGCAGAAACTGTTGAAAGCAATCAACGACAAGAAGAATGAGGTCAAGAGCCTCGTGACAGAGGGAAAGATAGACAAGGCGAGGACTGCAAAAGAGGAACTCAAAACCTTGCAGGAGAAATTCGATCTCCTGTTTGACTTAGACGAGGAGGAGCACGAGGAAATCGAGGACAAGGTGGCAGCAGGACGGGCAAAGGTCATCGACGGGGAAAAGACTGACAAGAAAGCGCTCGTTAAGTCTTTCGTGAATATCATCAAGGCGGGATTCTTCCACAGAGAGCCGAACGAGGAAGATGTCAAGGTTTACAAGGATGCCCTGACCTCCGATGCAACGCCGGACGATGATGGTGAGAGCGGAATCGGTGTCACAATTCCGGATGACATCAGAACCGACATCATTGAACTGCGTCGCAGCGACGACAACCTTGAGCAGTATGTCAATGTTGAGGGTGTCACCACCAAAACCGGAACACGCAACATTGAGGTTGATGCGGAATCTGTTCCGTTTGATAACGTGGACGAGGCTGCTGATTTTCCGGAGATGGACGAGCCGACGTTTAAGGCGATCAAGTATGCGATCAAGAAAAAGGGTGGCATTTTGAAAATGACCGCTGAACTGCTTGAGGACACCGCACAGAACATCATGGCGTATATCAACAAATGGATTGCCAAAAAGACAAAGGCGACCCGCAACATGATGATTCTGAAAGTCATGGAGGAAATGACTGCAGGAAAAGAGGTTGTTGTTTCCAATATCGACAGCCTCAAGGACATTTTCAACGAAACCCTCGACCCTGCGATTGCAGCGACATCCGTTGTCATCACAAATCAGAGCGGATTTAACTATCTCGACAAGCTGAAAGACAGTGACGGGAAATATATCTTGCAGAAAGACCCGACGCAGAAAACAACGGGCAAGCTGCTTTTTGGTGAATATCCGATTGTGAAGATGTCAAAGAAAGTTCTGAAATCCGTTGCGATTGTGGAAAAAGAGGGCGAAGCAGGAAAAGAGGTTGAAGTGGTAAAAGGCTATAAACACCCGATTTTCTGCGGTGATTTGAAAGAAGCAATCACTCTCTTTGACCGGAACGTGTTGACCATCGACATGAACGATAAGGCAGCAGGATTGTGGGAAAAGGATATGACCGGAATCAAAGTGCGTGACCGTTTCGACGTGCAGCCCGTTGACGTGGATGCAGTTGTCAAAGGCGAGATCACCGAAGTTGTGCAGGGATAAGCAAGGAAAGAACAGCGGGGCGGGAAATAGACCGCTCCGCGAATGAAAGCAGGTGAGAGCATGACGGACGAGGAGAAACAGAAATACTTAAATGATTTTGTGGAGCAAACAAAAAAATACTGTCGGATTGATTATGACGATGACGAGGACATCGTGAAAATGATGGTTGAGGCGGTGTTTGAAAAACTAAGCGAACTTATACCGAATTTCAATCCGTATGCGATGACGAGCCGACAGAAAATATTGACCATGAAATTTGTGAAAGAACAGTATGACAATCCGGACGCATATCACCAAAGCGACAAAAAGCTGTCAAATGCAACGTCATCCATGCTCCTAAGTGAAATGTACGGAGGAGGTAATGCATGACAGGACGAATTAAGGTAATAAGGAAAATAACAGAGGTCGTCGAGGGCAGGAGGCAGCAGACAGCGTCAGCCTTTTATGAGTGTTGGTGTGATGTTCAAGACCTTGCGACAAGTGAAAAATACACTGCGTTGCAGACTGAACTTGAGGAAACGATTGTTTTCAAAGTGAGGAACTGCAAAAAGATAGAGGAAATCAGATTGAATCTGAAAGAGTTCTATGTGGAGTACAAAGGAACAGAGTTCAAGATTTATAGTGCGTCGCCAATGGTCAGCGATAACAGGCGGGTGCTGCTGAAATGTCATTCCGGCGCATGATGTGTCACATTCTGACACGGAGGTGGCGAGAGGTGGCGAGATGCGGATTGATATGGAGTTCAAAGGACTTGAGGAACTTGTGAAAGCATTTGAGGCAGCAGCGAGTGACAGTGACATCAAGGAAATAAACGGGAAAATCGTTGAAAAAGGCGAGCCGATAGTCAAAAGAATCATGTCGGGGAAAATGCCGAAGTCTGCGGATATATCCAAGAGCGGACGGGGGTTCGGTTCAAAGTCGTCAGTGTCCGCACATGCAGCGGATGAAATACCGATGGGAAAAGTCAAAGTGAAAGGAACAGGAGCGACAGCGGATGTCGGGTGGGAAAAGAACACGCAGGACGAGGGCGGTCACTTTTATGTCCGTTTCATAAACTGGGGAACAATTTATCAACCGCCCCGTGAATTTATCTATGCGACGGGCAGGGAGGCAGACGGAGAACTGCAAAAAATCGCAGAGCAGGAATATCAAAGTTATTTAGACAGGACAGTGGGGTGATAGCATGGGCAGCAGTCCGGACATCATAAAAGACGCATCGGAGGCACTTGAACCAGTCAGTAGCAGGGGAATCATTGTGATGCAGGGGTGGTATGACAAAGACATCAAAGAGCGTCATGTGACCTTGTGGGATTTAGGGGAGAGCGACGACAATTTTTCGGACGATGATGCGGAGGGAGTGACGCTTTCCCTGCAAGTCACCATTTTCTCAAGAGAGGACGAGGTGGAACTGGCAAAGGAAATCAAGTCCCTCATGAAGCAATATGGATTTTCGTTCGAGGGGAGAAACGGAGACGATTCAGAACCGGTAGTGTCAAGTAATCTATGAAAAAAACTGAGTCAAAAAAATAGGCTCAAAAG
>JAUNGC010000057.1:0-8254 GCA_030524745.1 Eubacteriales bacterium
CAAATGGCTAAAATACAGGCTCTTTTGTGCAAAATAAATAAGAAAGTATAGAGAGGAAAAATGATGAGTGAAGTATTACAAAAAGCAAGATTGTATGAAGCAGAGCAGGAAAAACTCGTTCCGCAAAAGACCAGACCTGAATTTCATGTGACAGCGCCCGTGGGATGGTTGAACGATCCAAACGGTTTTTCCCTTTATCAAGGGGAATATCATCTTTTTTACCAATATTATCCCTACGATATTCACTGGGGACCGATGCACTGGGGACATTGTAAGACAAAGGACTTTGTCCGTTGGGAACAGCTTCCCTGCGCGCTGGCGCCCGATATGCCATATGATAACGGAGAGGGATGTTTTTCCGGAACTGCAGTGGAACATGAAGGAAAGCAGATTCTGATGTATACCAGCGTCCGCAGCATCATACTGGAAGACGGACGCAAAAAAAATGTGCAGAATCAAAGCATTGCGGTGGGAGACGGTATAAACTATGAGAAAGCGTCCTGCAACCCGGTCATTACAGGAGAAATGCTGCCGGAAGGCAGTTCCCGGGTGGATTTTAGGGATCCGAAGATCTGGAAAGAGAAAAATCGTTTCTTTTCGCTGATTGCAAACCGGGATGAGGAGGGAAGCGGGCAGTTGGCGCTGTTTTCTTCAGAGGATGCGCTGAACTGGAAATATGAAAAAATGCTGATGCGCAGCCTGAATCAGTTGGGAAACATATGGGAATGCCCTGACTTTTTCTCCCTTGATGGGAAACAGATGCTGATTATTTCCCCCATCTTTCCAAATGCGAAAGGTCTGGAAATTCACAATGGCAATAATTCCATCTGTTTTATCGGCGATTATGACCGTGAAAAGCTGGAATTTGTGAAAGATCAGGCTTATCAGATTGACTATGGCATGGATTTTTACGCGCCTCAGACGACCCAGGCAGAAGACGGACGCAGAATTATGATCGCCTGGGTGCAAAGCTGGACCAATTATCTGACGCCGGATGACATGAAGTGGGCCGGCATGATGACGATTCCGAGAGAACTTTCCATATGCAACGGAAGGCTCAGACAGGTTCCGGTCAGAGAACTGGAGCATTACAGGAAAAACAGAACCGCTTATCAGAATGTCCGCCTGGAAACGGCCGACGGAGAGAAGAAGCTGGATGGAATAAGCGGACGCTGCTTTGATATGACGGTGGATATCCTGGGCGCAGATTATGAAACCTTTACGATTCTGCTGGCATGTGATGAAGAATACAGGACTTCGCTCACTTATGACAGGAAGAAAGGGATTTTCACAACGGACCGGAGTTATTCCGGAATGGGAAAAGATCTGCTGAGCAGCCGCAGCATGTATGCTGACCATGAAAAGGGAAAGCTGAATGTACGGATCATTATGGATAAATTTTCCGTGGAGATTTTTGTAAACGACGGCATGCAGGCCATGACCTCTCTCATTTATACGCCGGTGGATATCGATCAGATCCGGTTTTGCTGTGAAGGAAAAGCAGAATTTTCCGTGGAAAAGTATGATATTGTAAGAAACGGATAATATCCTCTTGTACACTGAGGGGATTTCCGGCTGTTTTTACCCTCAGTGCAGGCGGCTTGTATCTGCCGCAGACTGAGGGTATTTTATACGCTTTAAAGATCCGCAGGATTGCAGAATTTTTCCGCAATCATCTCGTATACGGGAGTGGGGACGTGGTATTTTTTGCCCAGCCGGATGACTTCAAATACCAGCCCGTCAATCTCGGACTGTTTTTGGTCCCGGATGTCACGGTGCATGGACGCGGTAGCCGTGGGGGCCAGATCGTCCATAATCTGTAAATTGATCTCTTCTATATTCTCCGGCAGTTCGATTCCCATCGCATCGGCAAGCGCTTTGATTTCTCCGACCAGAGAAACGAAGGTGCTGCGAAACTGCCCTTTTGCCTGGAAGGCGAAGGCCTGTACATCATAGAAAGAACCGGCGGCAGCCATAGGGGAAACGAAGGAAAACTTCTGCAAAGCATCCCTTTCGATTTCGGAAGAAAGAATGGGCAGGATGCTGGCGTCTTCCAGATCCTTTTCCACGGTCTTAAGGGCGGGCATAACGGCTTCTTTCGTTTCGTCGGGCGTATCTTTCCGGAGTCCGTAGACGACGCGGAAAATTTTGCCGGACATGAGGATAACGCCCGGTTCTTTGATTTGGGCGGCGATATAAATACAGCCGTCCGTCACGGTGACGCCGGGCAGCTTTTCCTGCATCCTGCCGCCGGTTCCGTAGATATTCAGAATCGGAATGACGATTGTATGGGAAGCTGCAACGCGCCGGATGAAGGGGAGGGTATCCTCCAGCGAGTAGCCCTTCACACAGACAAAGATGATATCGGGCGTTTCCCGGTATTCGTCCATGGTGCAGGATTTGGCCGGTACCGTAAAATTTCCGTCCGGCGTTTCAAACTGCAGTCCCTTCTCCCGCATGGCGGCAAGATGCGCGCCCCGGGCGATCAATGTCACATCCTTACCGGCTTTCGCCAGAAAACCTCCGATTGCACCGCCGGTTCCGCCGGCGCCGATTAAAAGATACTTCATGAGAATAGCGCTCCCTTTTATTGTTGATTCGTGCCTTTCGTGTACAGGGGGCAACCATGTGTCCCCCTGTACATGGAGGGTACTGCTGTCAGTATATCACGAATGACGGTGAAAAGCATCGAGTCCGAGAATAAAATAGCGCAGAACCGGTATTCTTTTCACGCCTTCATACGCCGCAAAAGTCAGAATAAGATCTGCGAGAAGCGCAAGGATATAGTTCCAGATTACCGGCAGATTCAGCTGATAATGAAGGATATAGCAGGCGACAATCAAAATGGGATAATGCAGGATATAGATCCCGAAGCTTGCTTTGGTCATATATCGGGTAAAAGCTGTTTCCCGGTCGCAGTATTTTTTAAAACATCCGATGACAGCAAGTATTACAATCCAAAGGTACAGGTTCGTAAAGACGCTTTGCAGACATTCAGACGATGCGAAATTGGAACCGTAATAATGCCATGTATAGAGAACCGCTCCCCCTACGGCGCAGCAAAGCATCGGAATGCAGATTTTTTCTGTTTTTTCCTGTACGTTATCGTGTGAAAAAATGTAGTACCCGATAAGAAACGAGACAAAATAAATGCCGAAGCGATAAGTGGTCAGAACGGGCATATTCAAAATCTGCGCCGCGCCCCAGATCGGGATAAAGAGAAGAAGAATAACAGGCAAAGTTATTTTTCCGCACAGCGTCCAGATTTTATCGGACGGATCCAGTTTCCGGAGCAGAACCAGAATACAGGAAAAGAAAAACAGCATCTGAATAAACCACAGCGGCCCGACGCCGCTGATGACGGAGATCGGATAAATCAGAGCTGCAGGCATGTAAGCGAGGCCGCCGCTCATTCTGATATTAAAATATCCCGTGATCCAGTGAATGACAAACAGACCAAGCGTCGAGGGAACAAGCAGCTTAACGGCGCGCTCTTTCACAAATTGCCTGTTGGTGCGCTTCTGAAGAGAATATCTTGCGCTCATTCCCGCAACGACAAAAAGAAGTGCCATGAACCACGGATACACCATGCAGGCCAGCGCGTCAAAGGCGGGAATGCTTGCAGCGTCCGGAATGCCGCCGGGAATGCCGACGCCGTTAAACATATAGCAGACATGATAGACCAAAACCAACAGGACGACGGCCCATCGGATGTTGTCCAGATAAATTTTTCTCATATTACTCATCTCCTTCTTCTTCTTCCGTATTGGTATCGAATATTGCTGCGGCAAACTGGGAAAATGTGCTTTTGGGCGGAATTGCCAGCCCTCTGTTTTCATCTCCCAGAAGGATCAGCGTATCTCCCGGGTGAATATCAAAAATTTCACGGGCCTGCTTCGGGATCACAATCTGACCCTTTTCCCCTACGGTAGCGGCCCAGGCGTACTTTCCTTTCGGTTTTTTCATAGAAATACCTCCATGTTTAATTAGTATAATTTGTATAACTAATCATACTAATCAAACTTCAAAAAGTCAAGCGCTTTCATGGATATTATTGAAAAGTGCCGCTACAACTGTTAAAATGAAGTATATCAGCGAGCGCCGCGTGGTGAGCTGATATACGCTACTTCTCAACAAGCGAAGCGGTTGAGAAGGAACACGATCAGCGAGCGCCGTGTGGCGAGCTGATATACGCTACTTCTCAACAAGCGGAGCGGTTGAGAAGGGACACGATCAGCGAGCGCCATGTGGCGGGTTTTGAAGTGCAATTTATAAAAGGAAGGGGAACTTACCATGAAAAATTTTGATGTGGTAGCGTTAGGTGAGTTATTGATTGATTTTACGGAAAACGGGGTGAGCGAGCAGGGAAATACCATCTATGAAGCGAATCCGGGCGGCGCGCCCTGCAATGTGCTGGCGATGCTGAATAAGGCAGGACGTAAAACCGCATTTATCGGCAAGGTGGGGCGGGATATCTTCGGAAACCGGTTAAAGGCCACCTTGGATACAGTGGGAATTGACACATCCAATCTGATTATCGATGAAGAAGCACGGACAACGCTTGCGTTTGTAGAGACATTCCCGGATGGGGACAGGGATTTTTCCTTTTACCGCAATCCGGGCGCGGATATGATGCTGACGGAAGAAGATCTGCATGAAGATCTGATCCGGGATACGAAAATCTTTCATTTCGGCACGCTTTCCATGACACATGAAAATGTGCGCAACGCGACGAAGAAGGCGATTGATCTTGCAAAGGAAAGCGGCGCGGTGATCTCCTTTGATCCGAATCTGCGTCCTCCGCTCTGGAAAACGCTGGACGACGCGAAAGAGCAGGTCGCTTACGGACTGTCAAAGTGCGATGTGTTAAAAATCTCCGACAATGAGATTCAGTGGTTTACCGGAGAGGAAGATTTTGATGCGGGAATTGCAAAACTGCGCAGAGAGTATGATATTCCGCTGATTATGCTTTCCATGGGAAGGGACGGAAGCCGCGCTTATTTTAAGGATCTTCGCGTGGAGGTAAAGCCTTTCTTACAGGAAGCGACAATAGAGACGACGGGCGCGGGCGATACCTTCGGCGGATGCTGCCTGCATCACGTGCTGAAATACGGTCTGGATCAGCTGAATGAGGAAAAGCTTCGGGAAATGCTTACGTTTGCAAACGCGGCGGCTTCCATCGTGACAACCAGAAAAGGCGCGCTGCGCGTGATGCCGGAAGTGGAAGAGGTAGAAGCTTTCATCGAGAGCAGAAAATAGGCAAAAGAGGTCTTACATCATGGAATCATATTCAATTTTAAGAGATTTGGCGATCATTTTGATTGCCGCAAAATTTTTCGGCATTCTGGCCAGAAAATGCAAAGCGCCTCAGGTGGTGGGACAGATTATCGCGGGGCTTCTGATCGGACCGAGCGTGCTGGGAATTGTTCAGCAGTCGGACTTTATTGTGCAGATGGCGGAAATCGGCGTCATTATCCTGATGTTTTCCGCGGGTCTCGGAACGGATCTGAAGGAACTGATAAAAACCGGGCCGATCGCTTTCCTGATTGCGCTGTGCGGCGTTTTTGTGCCGTTGGTATTCGGAACGCTTCTTTATATGGCGTTTTATGGTTTCGCGCCGTGGGGAGATGAGAATTTTTACAAAGCGGTTTTCATGGGCACGATCCTGACGGCCACGTCGGTGAGCATAACGGTGGAAACGCTGAAAGAGCTGGGAAAACTGAAAGGAAGAGTCGGCACTACCATCTTAAGCGCGGCGATCATTGACGACGTGATCGGAATCATCGTTCTGACCTTTGTGATCGGCTTTAAGAATCCGGAATCCAATCCGATGCAGGTAGTGGTCAATACGGTCCTGTTCTTCGTATTTGCGATCGGCGTCGGCGTTATTTTTTATCATATTTTCAGAAGGATGGACAAAAAATATCCGCATACGCGACGGATTCCGATCATCAGTCTGGCGTTTTGTTTTGTAATGGCTTATGTGGCGGAGGAATTTTTCGGCATTGCGGATATTACGGGAGCTTATGTGGCGGGGCTGGTGCTTTGCTCCATTCAGGATTCCAGCTATATTGCCAGAAAAATGGACATCAATTCCTATATGCTTTTCGGACCGGTATTTTTTGCGAGCATCGGCTTAAAGACGGATATCAGCAGTATGAATATGTCAATTTTGCTTTTTGCGATATGCTTCGTTATTGTGGGACTGGCGGCCAAGATCATCGGATGCGGGCTGATTTCCAGGGCGTGTAAGTTTTCCTGGCCGGATTCGCTCAAAATCGGCGTCGGCATGATGACGAGAGGGGAAGTGGCGCTTATCGTTTCCCAGAAGGGGCTGTCGGTCGGCCTGATGGAGCCGGTGTATTTCACCGCAGTCATTTTGCTGATTATGGTTTCTTCGATTGCGACACCCATTCTTTTGAAGCTGTTATATACGAAATTTCCGGAAGCGGGAGTTGTCAGAGGACCGAGCGTGGACTGACGCTGTCTGGAAAACGCCCGGATGTATCGGAATGCCTTTGTCATATCCGGCGGCGCGCACGGTTATAGCCAATTAAAAAGGAATAGAGCATGCTTTTTAACTCTCATATTTTTTTATTTCTGTTTCTGCCGCTTGTGCTGGCGGGATGGTATTTTTTGAACTATATCAGGAAGTTTAAACTTGCACAGGGATATCTTGCCGGGATGTCCCTGTGGTTTTATGCGTACTTTAATATCCGTTATCTGTGGATGCTGCTCGTCAGTTGTCTGATCGGTTATCTGCTTTGCCTGTGGATGGAAAAGACCGTGTCAGACAGAGGACGAAAAGGAATTGTGGCAATCGGCTGCCTTTTTCACATAGGGATGCTGGGTTACTTCAAATACAGCAATTTTTTTCTGGAAAATATCAATGCGGTATTTGGAACGGATTTTTCGCTGCTCACTGTTTTGATGCCGGTCGGGATCAGTTTTTATACCTTTCAGCAGCTCGCATATCTCGTGGATCTGTACCGGGGAGACGCGCCGTTGTGTTCGCCGCTGGACTATCTGACGTTTATGGTGTACTTCCCGCAGATTCTGCAGGGACCTATTTTAAGATACGAAGAAATGGTTCCGCAGTTTCGGGAAGAAAAACGCAGGCATTTTGACGCGGAGCGGTTTGCGAAGGGCATGCAGCATTTTACGATCGGTCTGTCCAAAAAAGTGCTTCTTGCGGATACGCTGGCAAAAGCGGTGAATCTCGGTTACGGGAATATCTCCATGCTGGATTGCCCGTCGGCAATTTTGACTGCCGTGGGATATTTATTTGAATTGTACTTCGATTTCAGCGGATACTGCGATATGGCGGTGGGACTGGGAAAGATGATCGGTATTGAAATCATTGAAAATTTCGATTCCCCGTTTAAGTCCGCTTCAGTGAAGGAATTCTGGCGGCGCTGGCATATCACGCTGGGGCGCTTTTTTACGAAATATGTTTACATTCCGCTGGGCGGCAGCAGGAAGGGAAAATTCAGAACGGTTCTTAATACGCTGATTATTTTTCTGCTCTCCGGACTGTGGCACGGCGCGAACTGGACATTCGTATTCTGGGGACTTCTGCACGGAATCGGCGTAGCATGGGACAGCCTGGATTTCTTTCATCTGCCGAAAAAATGGATGCGGCAGGCGGTCACATTCCTTTATGTCTGCCTTGCCTTTGTCTTTTTCCGGGCAGAAACAATTTCGCAGGGCTTTTTGGTGCTGAAGGCGATGGTAACGCCGAAATGGAACGGTTTTCTGTTTCAGATGGGAGAAGCGCTGGATATTTCTGAACTGTATATCCTCACAAAAGCCATCTCCATGAAGGCGCCTTCCCTTCTGAATCCGGTGAATCTGATATTTCTTCTCCTGCTTTTTGCAATCAGCATTATTGTGCTTGCGGGAAAACGGGCATCTGCCATCGTGGAGCAGGCCGTGATGAATCGGCGATACGCATTCGCATTTGCCTTCCTCTTCGCCTGGTCCGTTCTATCCATGGCAGGAGTAAGCACATATATATACTTTTCGTTTTAGCTACAAGCAGGGCTAAATATGCACAGACATAGACCGGGATGCTGCATACCGGGATATGTATGGGCATATTTAAGGCGGGCGCCAGCCCGCGAGCGAGGAATCCCGAAGGGATTTCGAGCGTGGCCCTGCGAACGACCGGGTGGAAAAGCAGAGACAGACCGGGATGCTTGCATACCGGGATATGTATGGGCATATTTAAGGCGGGCGCCAGCCCGCGAGCGAG
>JAUNGC010000057.1:8354-11667 GCA_030524745.1 Eubacteriales bacterium
GAATCCCGAAGGGATTTCGAGCGTGGCCCTGCGAACGACCGGGGGCAAAAGCAGAGACAGAACGGAAAGCTTGCTTTCCGGGCGGTCTGTGCGCAGGTATATTTGGAAGGAGGTTTTATGAATCGCTTCGTTTATCAAAAATTTATCCGGCGTTTTTTACTGACAGCGGGATTGCTGTTGCTGCTGGCGGCAGCGGCGGTTATAATCTTTGATCCTTTTTATCACTATCATGGTCCGGTTTTCGGGCTGAAAGCCGTGGTGACAAAATCAGAATATCAGTGTATCGGCACGATCCGGAATTTTGAGTATGACAGCGTGCTCTGCGGCTCATCCACCGCGGAGAACTACAACAACCGCTGGCTGGATGAGATATTCGATGCAAAGACGGTAAAGGCGATCAAAAGTTCCGGAACAACGGCGGATTTGAAATTTTATCTGGATGAAGCATTTGCGACCCATGAGGTAAAAAATGTCTTTTACAGTCTCGACTTGTTTGCGCTGGATGCGGATCCGGATACGAACTTTGTTAACGATTCGATGCCGTTATATCTCTATGACCGTAACTGGCTGAATGATGTAAAATATATTTTCAATAAAGACGTGCTGTTTGAGGATATCCCATATCTTCTGGCAATGAATTTTGCGGGAAATTATGACGAAGGGGAATCCTATAACTGGTGGCAGTACATGACTTTTTCCAGAGAAGAGGCGCTGAAAAATTATGTGCGGAGCGAGGAAATATTGCCCATGCTGAAGGAAGAGGAATATCGGGAAAAAGTTGACGGCAATCTGGCGCTGATCGGGGATATGATTGAAAAACATCCAGAAACGAACTTTTATTTTTTTCTGCCGCCCTATTCGATGCTCTGGTGGGACCGGGCAAACCGCAGCGGCCAGTTGGAAGAATATTTATATGCGCGGGAAGCTTTGACGGATCGTCTGCTTTCTTATGAAAATGTAAAGCTGTATGATTTCCAGAGCGAGGACGAGATTATTTTGAATCTGGACAACTATATGGATCCTGTCCATTTTTCACCGAATATCAATCACTGGATGGTGGAAGAAGCAGGAAAAGAAAATTCTCCTTATCAGGTGACCAAAGACAACCGGGAAGAGAAGCTTACGAAGATGGAAGAACTGACGGTACAGATCAACAACATGGAATTCTAAGAAACTGATGGAATAACTTTTGAGTAACAGCTTTTTAGAATTGACTTTTGAATATGTGCAGTATAGAATGGAATCGTATTCAGGAATGCGATTCCATTTTATGTGAAAATCAATTCGCCGTGACGATTCCCGTCAGGCAGAATATCTTTGGCAAATCGCCGACATTTTCACGTACACACAATTGATGTTGGCAGAGCCAAAGCTTGTTTGCAGGGCAGGATGAATTGTTGTTTCATTGGATCATCGGTATATGGACGCTATATTTGCTGTTCCGTTGGATCATCTGTATACGAGCGCTGTGGTTTCTGCCGGAAACGGAGGGCTTATGAGTTATGTAAAGAAACCATTGGAAGAACTGGATGTTATGGATGATTTTCTGATGAATCAGCTTGCGTCGGATGAAGCGGTCGGAGAAGCTTTTTGCCGGAGACTGCTGTCCACCCTGCTGCACCGTGAGATCGGGAAGCTGAAGGTCAGTGCTCAGAAAGTGCTGCCAGCGCTGTCGCCTGATCTGCGGGGAATCCGCATGGATGTGGAAGTAGAAGAACTTTCGGACAAACCGGATGGACAGGAGCCGGCAGTCATGAATCTTTATGATGTACAGCATCAGAAATAAATGCGAAGAAGTGCCGGAAATGGAGTATGAAGACGGCTTACGTTTTTACTATTTCTATACGGACGGAACGAAAGGCGGAAGCGACAGGATACGAAAACTGCTTCGATACTTAAAGGACAGCCGGGAAGAAAATGCGACGGATGAAGCCACAAAAGAAATTCACAGTTATGTAAAACAAGTGAAGATTCAGCCGGAGGTGAAGCTTGCGTATATGAGATATGAAGAGATTATCAATTATGAGAGAAGAGATGCGGCGAAGGCGGCTACGGAGGAAGCAATAAAGAATATTATTTCCATATGCCAAAGTTTAAATGCCACAAAAGAAGTAACGGCAAAACAGCTTGCGGATAAATACACTCTGTCCCTTTCGGAAGCGGAGAAGAAAGTAGAGCAATATTGGACATAATAAAGAATTGGAGATATAGTGAAAATAAAAACTTTTTCTTCACAAATTGACTTTTAAATATGCGCAGTATAAAATGGAATTGTATTCAGGAATGCGATTCCATTTTATGTGAAAATTAATTCGCCGTGACGATTCCCGTCAGGCAGAATATCTTTGGCAGATCGCCGACATTTTCACGTACACACAATTGATGTTGGCAGAGCCAAAGCTTGTTTGTAGAGTAGGATGAATTACTGTTTCATGGATCATCTGTATACGAGCGCTGTGGTTTCTGCCGGAAACGGAGGGTTTATGAGTTATGTAAAGAAACCATTGGAAGAACTGGATGTTATGGATGATTTTCTGATGAATCAGCTTGCGTCGGATGAAGCGGTCGGAGAAGCTTTTTGCCGGAGACTGCTGTCCACCCTGCTGCACCGTGAGATCGGGAAGCTGAAGGTCAGTGCTCAGAAAGTGCTGCCAGCGCTGTCGCCTGATCTGCGGGGAATCCGCATGGATGTGGAAGTAGAAGAACTTTCGGACAAACCGGATGGACAGGAGCCGGCAGTCATGAATCTTTATGATGTACAGCATCAGAAATAAATGCGAAGAAGTGCCGGAAATGGAGTATGAAGACGGCTTACGTTTTTACTATTTCTATACGGACGGAACGAAAGGCGGAAGCGACAGGATACGAAAACTGCTTCGATACTTAAAGGACAGCCGGGAAGAAAATGCGACGGATGAAGCCACAAAAGAAATTCACAGTTATGTAAAACAAGTGAAGATTCAGCCGGAGGTGAAGCTTGCGTATATGAGGTATGAAGAGATTATTTATTATGAGAGAAAAGAGGCGGCGGAAGAAGCTGCAAAAGAAGCCGTGGAAAAGGCTACGGAAGAAGCAATAAAAAACATTATCTCTGTATGCCGGAACTTAAATGTCACGCAGGAGACGGCGGCAAAACAGCTTGCGGAAAAATATTCCCTGTCCCTTCCGGAAGCGGAAGAAAAAGTAAAAAACTATTGGGAATCGTAAAGGTTACGATATTATGACCGCATCTTACTTTTTGAAGTATCCCGGTTTCTGCTCTGCTGACTTGAAATTTTAAATTCCAGTGCAAAGTTAAATTCCACCGGGCTTT
>JAUNGC010000025.1 GCA_030524745.1 Eubacteriales bacterium
CGCCCGCGGTTTCCGTACCGTTTCCTGTTATCGCAACAAAGTTATCCTCATAATACACCACGCTCGCAGGCATCACCTTCACTTCGCCTTCCATGACCGGGGTCGCCAAAGCGGCGTTTAAAGCTTCATCATCCGTTCTGTCGTTCTGCGTTACTTTAACGCCGTAGTAGAAGGTATCGACACTATCCATGAACTTCGTAGGTTCGTAAATCACCTGCAGGTTATTATCAATCGCTCCGGTATAACTTGCGGCGCCATTTGTCATGTCAAGCTTCTGTTCTGTTCCCGCATCGCCATAAGGAAGAAGGTAATCGTCAGAAACATCCGCCGTCCCATTATTGTTTCTTCTGTTCCTGGCAAGTCCGACAAAAGCCGCCGACGCGCCGTCTCCTTCATTTGACAGTACCGCGCCCTTCAGCAAACCGTTCGTGTTATCCGCATCGTCAGCGGTCAGGTCTGCTTTCAGGCCGTAATCCAGAACATAGATCCGATCCTGAACCTGATAGTTATGAACGGTAATGGACGCCGTTTTTCCCTCAACATCCAGCGGAACTGTAAAGATATCCGTACCGGATTGCTTTGAACTATAGGACAGTACCTTCTCCGTCGCCTTTGATACATGCCCCAGCGTCGTGTCCTGATCCACGCTTCCCAGATTTGCCTCCTGAGTCTCCGGTTCCCCCGTAACAGGATTTACCGGCTCGCAGGAGAAGGTCGCCGTCTCGGTTCTGTCTGCCGTACAATATCTGAAACCGATTTTACCCGTATTGCCATTGGCAAGATTTTCCGCCGTCAGATAGACAAGAATATAAACATAGTTATCACCCACGTTGCCGATAACGTCATTTGCATATTCCACCTGCGCTTTGCCTTTCGGAACATAGAAATATCCGCTGCCGCTTTCCGGCGCGCCAACCGGCGCCAGATAGCTGTCATTGGCGTCCGTCTTTACCGTAGAGCCGCCGACCGTGGCAATCTGACTGTCGTTCACATACAGGCTCACCGAGTTCAGGCCAATATCTCTGGCATCGGTCGCTTCCGGTCCGAGCGCCTTAAAGGTAATCAGATTCCATCCTTCCGCAAACTGGAATAGTTCGCCGTTATCCGCCGTAAATATAGTCGGATTTTCCACAACGCTTCCCCATGTCGTGGAAGCAAAAGCATCCGCTTCATTCCCCGCGGCATTATAGGTCTTCTTCTCAGCCCCGCCGGGAAGAGTTGTGATAGTCGGATTGACCGGTAATGTGGTCGTCTGTCCAACCTCCGCATAGAATACATACGCGTTCGATGTGACGACAGTCTTTACCAGTTCGGATTTCACATCAACTTCCGTTCCGTTCAGACTGGTAATTTCCGCCTGATTTTGCAGCAGGTCGCCATTTTTCGCGCTGCCTGCAACCTTCATTTTTACGCTGTATATCACCGTCGCCCCGATATCGAGATTGCTTCCGTTAATCGTAAGAGAATGCGTGGCCGCATCATAGCAGCCGCCAAGATCATTCGAGCCTTCCATGCAACTGACAAATTCCGCATTTTCCGGCAGCGCATCCTTGATTGTATAACTGTTAAGACTGGTTGTCCCGTTATTTCTGAGGGTAATCGTATATGTTAATTCTTCGCCCGGTTCAACAGACGTTTTATCAACAGTCTTATGAATGGTGGCGGCCTCGCCCAGCAAATATACCTGCGTCAGATAAAGATAACGGGAATTACGGCTTTTTTCATCCTCTGTCTTTCCGTTTTTCACATCGTCAAATAAGAACTTAACGCTGCGAAAGCCGTTGAATCCTTCCAACGTGGTGAGATCAAAATAGACCGTCTGATATTGCGCCTCAATATAGTGGGCGTCAATCTTCTCGCTTTCCGGCTCTGTTGATTTCACGAAATCGCTCAGGCGGACGTCAGTCAAAACATTATTAATGTCCACTAACTGAACCTTCGTATTGAGAACGGTATCATCATAGGTCGCCGTTCCCAATGTCAGAACCAGCCAGTGCGCGTTCAGATCTTTCGTCCCTCTCAGTTCCGCGTCCGTCTCATGAGGTTTAAACGCGGAATCCTTCGAAGTCGCGCTGAATTGATCGTCACGATACTTAATCTGCAAAGCGTCCGTATTGGACGTATAGTTGTTTACAATATTGGCGTCCGAAGTGGACATAGTCCATAAATGCCAGTCGTAGTCCTCCGAAATATTAGCGCCGGACTGCGCCTCTTCTCCCGTTCCCGAATTATTCGCCCTGGAACGTATAAACGGCAGATAGTTGCTGTCGTACTCATCCTGGAGATAGGTGCCGTTCTTCATATTGCTGGTATATTTAAAAGGACTGAAATCGTGATTATTCCCATCGCTGCAGAGAATCTCCACCTGCGCGATCAGCATGGACCCGCTGTGTCTCAGTTGTGTGCTGCCGCCCTCATATTCTGAAGTGCGGTCAAAAGCAAATTTAATTCCCTGTGCATACGCGCTGCCATGGAGTTTCGCTTTAAAAACATAATTTCCATCGTTATCAGTGCCGTCCCAATACAGGCAATTGGTATTCCCATTATCATGTCCATCCGCTTCCTGCACCCAGATCTTGTCATAGATTGCGCCGGAGGGTCCGACCAGATAGATCGTCAGATGAGACATCGCATCATCCAGGGTATTATCGCCGCAGTCTCTGACGCGGAGCGTCAATTCATTTTTCTCTAAAGAGCCTTCGAAACTGCCGCCCCATCCAACGATAGTATAAGAACCGTCCGTATAACCTTCTCCGAACAGCTTACCTGTGGAAGGAATATTATTGACATTGTCTCCGCTATAATCGATTCCCGGATCAACCGGCTCAGTTATCGGCCAGTCTGTATAGTAGCCGCTTTCCCAGTCTATGGACAGCACGCCGGGATTTTTGGGGGAACCATACTCCTGATATACATAATTTTCCAGATTATAAATACCGCCGTCCGTCGAAGAATACAGCGTCAGCGTATTGTCCACACTGGGATTCGCACGGTTCCCCGGTAAATCGTCACGGTACACATCGATATCCGTCGTGCCGAAGGATGCCGTTTCACCCGCTGCGTCAAAGAACCATTTTGCGCCTGCCGGAACCTCCTGAATATAAGAGGTGTTCATCACAACGTTCGGAACCGGCACCACTCCGGGAAGCTGGGCTGCTCTCGGCGCCGCCCGGCGCGTCACAGTCTTTTCCACCGTCGCAATAATTTCAATAGTGCTGCCGGCTTCTGCAACAGCTTCCGTCAGGTCGGCCTCCACAAGCGTATAACCATCAGGAACAACCTCTATAATGTCGTCTTCCGTAAAGGTATACGTCTCGCCTTCCGCAATCTCTCTCTCAATCGTGGCCTGTGTTCCTTCCAGCACATTCCCTTCTTTATCCTGGAAAATCACTTCCGCGACAGCCACGAATTGCTGCTCTTCTGCTTCATCCGTTGAATCTCCGGCGTTTTCATCTTCGCCGATGATTTCTTCATCCTCTCCGTTTTCGCCGGTCGTATCTTTGATATCTCCGTCTTCACCGGCGGTATCATCCTCATTTCCGCCTTCGTCTGTTGCATCTTTGGTATTCTCATCCTCTCCGGTGATACCATTTTCCTTTCCGCTTCCGCCGGTTGTATCTTTGGTATCTTCGTTTTCATCGGCCGGATTTCCAATTTCGCCGTTTTCCTCTCCGGCGCCGCCCGTCTCATCGCCCAAAGCGGCGTTGTTCATGCCGACGTTCACAATACCGTCCGACGGTCCCGCCGCCAATACGGTAAAACCGCTGCCGGTCCCAATAAAGGCGGCCGCAAGCAGAATCGCAATGGTTTTATGTAACCTTCTCCATTTTCCCATTACTTTACCCTCCATCCTTTTTAATCATAACTGCCTCAGTCTTCTGAATAGTCGTATATCAAGTATATCATCACCGGTTTAACGTCGCGCCATTCTAAAGTAGTATATATTCAGGTCATTTTCATGTTTTTTACCTTTTTCGGATATAGTAAGGCCGCTGCGCAAAATGTGCACAGCGGCCCTACTATATCCCTTCTTTTTTATCGTGTCAGAATCCCCAGCATTTTCCCTTTGCGAATCGCCTGTACACGATTATTGACTCCCAGCTTTTTATAAATATTATAGATATGTTTTTTTACCGTAGTCAGTTCAATATTCAATTCCCGGGCGATTTCAGAATTTGCATATCCGCGTTCCACATATTGCAGAATAACGGCTTCGGTCATTGTCAGTTTTTCCCCGGCGTCTTCGTTTTCCAGCCTTTCAAACGGATAACGGGAAGCGTTCCTGCGAACCGCCCGTGTCAGCACCTTCATATAGTTTTCAAACGAAACCCCTACCACGTTACCGTAGTAATAGCTGCGTTTTCCTGCCCTGGCTTTTCTCGTTCCGCTTCCTGTTCCGAAAGTAACGGCGTTATATTTGTCGATCAAATTCTTTCCGCTATTTCCAAACAGTCCAAATATACCGACATAACGAAACTGATCCGCTGTCGCCATCGCCACATTCAGCAATTTCAACGCCTGCGTTTCCTCCTCCATTGCAAAAGCCGCCACCGCCTGTCCGATGCAGCATTCCGTCCGGAAACGATACAGCTTATGCTTATTGTAATATTCGCCCAGCCGCCCAAACAGCATATACGCTTTTTCACACTGTTTGACAAACAGATAATTCCTCGCTTTATTTAAAAGATAATAGCAGTTATGCCGGTCGATCTGGCGGTAGTTTTCCGAATCGTTGCCAAGCAGCAGTTTGTAATCTGCGCCGGCCTCCCTTCTCCAGATATCGTAACAAATTTTCAGCGTTGTCACATTCCATTCCATAACAGATATGTCCCGGGCTGTCAGAGAACGATAATATTCTTCCGCCAGTTCCTCATAGCCCGTAATCGCCGCGCCGCGCATAAAAAGGTTGCAAAGCAGGCCGAATAATATTTCCATCCTGTCCGCCGGCATCCTTTCATCCATCACAAGAAAAGGCGTTATTTTTTTAAACGCTTCCTCCATCCGGTTGCTTTCCATCAGATATTCCGCTTCTGCAAGCGTAAAAAGGTCCCGTTGTTCCGGCTCAAAGATCTGATTCCACTGCTGCCTGTAACGCTCTGTTTCATTTTTTCTGCAGCAAAACAGTTCCGATAGATCCCTGCCTGTGCATAAGCATCCCGGCATCGCGCAGTTGAACGAAAAAAGCCGGAAGGTTCCTGATTGTTCCGCCACCGCCTGCGCTTCGTTCAGCCACTCCCGGGCGGACTTCTCCGGAAAATAATAGAGCATATTCAGATAAAACAGACCTGCTTTTCCCTCCGCCGCCTTCTCCTTTCCGCAACGCCGCCGAAAGACGCTGATAATTTTCTCCGCCTCTTCAAATTCCCCGTCGTCCAGCAAAAGCATCCCTCTTAAGAACAGCGCTTCATCGCTCTCTTCTTCCCACATCGAAAAGTCCAGCCAGGTTTTCAGTTCCTGGTGACTCGTATCCCAAAACAGTGTTTCAAACGCTTCTGTCATACACGCTCTGTGCTTTTCCGCATTACCGCC
Organism: Eubacteriales bacterium; assembly: GCA_030524745.1. Classification (GTDB taxonomy): domain Bacteria; phylum Bacillota; class Clostridia; order Lachnospirales; family Lachnospiraceae; genus Gallintestinimicrobium. The sequence continues at coordinate 5,530 of JAUNGC010000025.1, forward strand.
TCTGTAGTAGTAATCCAGCGCTTCCCGGTACCGTCCCTCTTTTCTCATCCGGTCCCCGGCGTTTTCCAGGTTTTTCACAGTTTCGACAGCGCCGACCTTCTCCTGCAGCAGAAAATCTTTCCAGAATTTCCGGAACACATATTTTCCCTTTTCCGTATGCTCCATCAACTGCAGATCCGTCAGGCTCTGTATATCCCAGAGATTCTCTTCCTCCCCGCCGCTTTCCGGTATATAGGATAAAACAGCCAGCTTTTTACACAATTTCTGTTGTTCTTCGGACAATTCGCTCCATATATTTTTTTCGATATACCCTATCAGCAGAGGATTTTTCATAAAATGCGCGGCTCTGGGCCTTACCGCTTCCTGCTCCATCACATAAAACACGATTTTCAGAATGGACGGCCATCCGCCGCTCCACTGATAAAGCTGCTCCGCCTGATCCCGGTTCAGGCGGATTTTGCTTTCCCGCGCCGCCTCCAGAATTTCCCTGCGGTCCAGCATCAAACGGGGACCGTCAAGTTCCTTCATCCGTTTCTGCCAAAGGTAAGGAAAAAAAGCGGCCTGCGGCTTCCGACGGCTTGCAAAAAGGAGTTTTCCGGACTTTATCTCATTTTCCATCAAATCCGCCAGTCTCCGGCACATTTCTTCCTCCACGCGTTCAAACTGATCTGCCAGAAGAATCGTTTCCCGCCGCAATGCATCTTCCTCCAGGAACCGCAGCAGGCGCTTCTGCTCCTCTTCCTTTTCCATATTCAAATACAGGCATTCCTTTCCGCTGCTGCGGGCCCACTCTTCAAATTGTTTCAAAAGCGTGGTTTTCCCCGTTCCCGCCGCGCTGCACAGATACAGATACGGATATTCTTCCAGCCGGGAGATCAGTTCCCGGAGATTTGCGTTTATCTTCATTCCAAAACCTCATTGTATTTTATGAGAAAAGGGCGGCAGGGGAAGTCCCCGCCGCCGTTAACATATTTCTCTGTCATTCCAAAATCGTCAGATTATTTGTATCAAAATTCTCAGAGGCGTGATAATTTGATCCCCGACATCCATAGCTGTTATCATGTCCGCTGCTCTGCGTCGCCGAAGGCCATGAACCGGGTACCGCATCCAGATGCGTAAACTGGCAATGGGCAATGCTCTGCAGCGTGTTCAGATCCGTCACTTTCGTATTGCCATAGGTCAGATTCTGTATTTTCACGTTGGTAACGCTGCCTCCCCATTCGCTGTTCAGAATCCTGACGCCGGGCGCCTTGCCGGTATCATTCTTCCAGGACGCAACCTGAATATTTTTAAAAGTGATATCGTATATGCTGCCGCGGGCATTTCCGTTTGTGGACCAGCTTGAAGCCGTGCCGGGCAATTCGCCGCCGAGAACATTGGTGATATCGATGACAAGCGGCCAGCCGTCGCCGTTTACACCATCGCCGCCATTGTTGCCCATTTGAGCGTCTTCCACAGCGATATTCTCCCAGGTAACCGCATAAATCTGCGCATTGTCCATATTATGGATGCTCATTGCGGGTTTATGGAACGCATGTATTACTGTGGAGTTTTTGAAGACCGCATTATAGATTCGCGGATCTCCCACGCAGCCGTACTTATTCGTTTCCGCGCCGATTTCCATGGCCTGCGCCAGATCGGACCAGAACACACAGCGATCCACAGTGACATCATGGGTATTCCCACCGGAATACTGATTCTTCAGAACAACGCAGTCGTCCCAGGTCCGGATATAGGAATTGGTAATCGTGATCCAACTGGAACCCTGGATGGAAATACCGTCGCTGTTGGAGCCGGACGCGATAATATGGAAATAGTCAAACGTGATATTTGACTGTCCCTGCATTTGTACTTCCCAGGAAACATCATGCGTATTGAGCAGCGTAATGCCTTCGATTTTTGCGCCGCTGTATGCCGATGTCGCCGGCGCGTTGCCGTTATTAATTACGACGCCGCTTCCATAAACATGTCCGCCAAAGCCGGGCACGCCGACCCAGGCTTCTCCCAGACCCACGTAGGTATCCCCCGTATAGCCGTTCACATTGCTATTGTGCCACTCGCTATAAGGCGGGTTCACAAATAACTGCAGGGCGCCTGTGGATTTTCCGTTAAATTCCACGGTATAGTTGCCGCACTCCGTAACATCAAACTGAACATACTTTTCTCCGTTTTCCGCTACAATTTTCGCAGTAATTCCGGAAGACAACGGACGGACGACGGCGCTGGAAACGTCGCTGGTCATTTTAATACGGACCGTCGCGCTTTTTCCCGTCTCTTCCTTCAGTTCAAAAATAGTGGTCGGCGTCGTATCTTTCCAGCGCCAATCCCAATAGCGGGCATTGTTGACCTCTGTCAAAAATACGGCGGAAGTCTGGTTATTTACCGTAACGGCAATATTTTGCGCCATGCTCAGATTGCTGTAGGCGTTGGCTGCCGTATAGACTGTCGCACCGCCGTCAGGGCCCTCCGGAATCTCCAAAGACGGCGCCTGTCCGACCGTTATCGTTTTGGTAAGATAATTGTTGCCGGTATTGACGTCGCCTGTGGCATTAGTGCCGCTGTCGTCGACATACGCCGTCACGGTATGACTCCCGGGCGCTCCCGCGGTCCACTCGGTCTGGCCCGTCGCAGGAAGATAACTTCCCCCTACCGAAACCACCACGGACTGGCCGGGATCAATCCCCTGCTTTTGTTCATCGCTCCAGTAAAAGCCTTCCGAAGCGCAGTTCTTGCCGGCCGCCTCATTATCGACGTAGAATCTGACGCCGTGTTTGACATCATTGGAACGCACATCTCCCTGATTGGTTATCACCGCTTTAAAAGCAACCTGGTCGCCCGTCACAGGGTTTGCAGGTTCCCATATGATATCCGAAACAACAAGATCGATTCCGTTCACCGGATCGACAGGCGGCTTTGTCCCGCCTTCCTCCTTTCCCCGGACCAGGGTTCTGTTGTTATTCGACCAGTTATCATCCTCCGAAATAACCACCGTATAATAGTGAACGTCCTCATCATCCAGAACAATGGCCGCCGTTGAGGTAACTTTCACCCGCTTTCCGGCCATCACCGATACGCGCACCGGTCCTTCCACTCTCTTGCCGTCCCTGTAAAAGGAAACGTCGGAACCGGCATTGCCGGAATAGCCGTATAGCGTCGCCGTAACGGTGCTGTCTCCATTGGCCGTCACGCTGATCACACCGGCGTCGCTCCCTGCTGCCTGTACTATCTTTGGTTTTACGTTAAACCATGTCAGCACTGTTAATGCCAGCGTCAGGAACATGCCGGCAGCATATCTTTTTCGTTTTTTCATATGGATTCCCCACATTCACAAGTATTTTAACCTATTCTCCTGCATCGCCTGCGGTTAGGTTATTTATCTTATTAATATTAATATATTATCACGTTGAATTCAATATTTTTTATAAATTTCGTTTTTCATAATCTTTATTTCTCATCAATTTGCCCAATTTTGACTTTATTAATCTGAAGTTCTGAATCATATTTTGTTCTCCGGAACTTCCCGCGCGCTTTTTGAGAATAAAAAAAGCATCGGATCCGATGCTTTTTTCGTAAATCACATATCTTTCCCACTCATAGCGCCGCTTTTCCGGCCTTTAACGGGTCCGGCAGAAAATAATGCGCAAAATATGCCGAATATTTACCCGTAAATTTCAAACTCCGCCACCTGACCGCCGCCCGCGCCGGTATTGGACGTAAACTTAAGCTGCACATACTGCGCCGCCGTTTCGTCAAATTCCAGAATCACTTCATTGTTCCGGTCCGGGGTAAATTCATAGGCGGCCGAAGGAATCAGTTCGGTAAAGTTTTCCCCGTCGCTGCTGATTTCCACGGAAAATTCCTGCGTCCGGTTTCCCCAGCGGGTGTCCGGGTTTAAGCAGACCCGGATCGCATGAAAACTTTTTTCTTCCTTTAAGTTAACCGTAAGGTAGTTGGGATAGCTATCCTTTGCGCCTTCCCAATAGGATACGCCGTCCGCTTTACCGTCGATCGCTTTTCGGGGCGTGTAGCTGTCCTGAAAGCTGCTGGACTCAATTTTGCCTTCCAGCGCCAGATTTTCTCCCTCTGGCAAGACGGACACGTATTCTTCTGCGAGAAACGCCTCATGTTCCATCGCTTCCGTCTGTTCGGGCGCTTCCACCACGGTCACCGTGCCGCCCGTTACAGCCTTCTGCGTCAGGTTTTCCCTTTGGATCAGGAAGCTGACGACCGCTGCAACCGCCAATACCAGGATCGCGATTTTACGAATTTTACTCATACCGTCCCTCCTATTTCGTATAGCTGATGCTTAAGTTCTGCGTCGTCTGGCCGTCAATGAGGAAATCGCCTTCTTCAAAATCCGTGATCTCTTTACCCAGAATTTTCAGATTCTCAATCGTCACGCCGTCCACCATATGTTCTGCGTCAAAGCCCTTGATGCGGGACTGTACTTCCCTGCCGCTTAAAACTTCCACATTTTTAATGGTGATGTTCTGAATCTGTCCTCTTTCCTTTGTAGAGGACCAATTGGTGTTCTGGGCGATGTTAATGTCGATCAGATAAGGCATTTCATCCCCGTCTCCGCTGCCGATCTCTTCATTTTCCACCGTGATATTTTCAAATGTGATATCGTGCACCAGCGCGTCGTCCGCATTATGTACGGAGATGACCGGCTTGTGGAAGTTGTTCAGCACTGTAATATTCCGGAAGGAAATATCCGACATCTCCGCATCCGGCTGTTCTCCTTTATTCGTCTCATAACCCACTTCCATGGACTGGGCCAGATCGGTCCAAAGCTGCATATTGGTGAAGGAAATGTTCCGGCTGTTTCCGTCGTAATTTTTCACCACCAGAGAATCGTCCCAGCTTCTGACAAAGCAGTTTTTCACTTCATAGTTCTGGCAGGACTGCAGCGTGATTCCGTCGCCGTTGGGGCGCGGAGAAATGATCTTTATGCCGTCGATGACGCCGTTTTGGGAATCAAACGCCTGACATACCCAGGCGTTGGCGTTTAATACGATCAGGTCGCTGATCTTTACATTTTCACAATGATCGAACTTCAGCGGAATGCTGGCGGAAACGCCCTTCCAGCCCGCAAACTGAGAGCCGTCGATAATCCCTCTGCCCATAACGGTGATATCTTTCGCGTAATTTGCATTGATGATCCCGTGTACGACGGCGCCGCCGCTCACATACAGCGTGTCTCCGTCTTCCAGCATGATATTTTCGATGTTCCATTCGCCCGGTCCGATATAAATTACATTTTCATCCTCCGGATCCACCGTATTTTCTTCCGGCGGATATGCGAAAATGTGCAAGGCGCGTTCCGGAGAGCCGTCAAAGGTGAGGGTATAGGTATCAGGCTCGGTAATCACAAATGTCACCGTATGGTTTTCCCGGTCGATCTGCGGCTCGATTCCGTAAGATACCGGACTGATTTTCACGCTGTCCAGCGTCCGGTCCGGCACTGTTACCTGAATTTTTACCGCTCCCTCAAAAGAAAAATAAGTGACCGGCGTCCGGGATATCAGCGGCAGATAATTGTTCGTCCAGGTTCTCGAATGATTGACATTGGTATCATAAACATAACAATCCTGTCCGTTCACCGTTACGGTCGTATCCGTGCAGTGAAGCAGGGAAAAATCCCGGTCCGTTTCGGGAGCCGCCGCCAAATCTTCCGCCGTCGCATCCCGCAGCGTTTTGGGGCCTTCATATAATACGAGCTTTGCCTGATTCAACATTTCCGCCTCCTCATTTTTTGCCCGATTGCCAGACGCTGTGATCCAGACTGCGCCAATCACAACGATCAATATTACAATTAATATGGTTTCCACAATTGCACGATATCGATTTTTCATGAATTTTCTCCGTTCTCAGGCATATTTGAATCACTTTTGTACGGTCTGCGCAGTAAATGCGCAGACCTGCCTGTCTGTTACGCATATTTTCCGTTACGCGTTTAAAATGGTATCCCAGTCCACGTGATCCGCCAGATCCTTCGCGCAGTAGTCCGCTCCCATGGTCTGGTAAAGAGGCCCGACCGCCAGGGATTTCATGCCGCCCGCTTTCGCCGCGTCGATGCCCGCCTGAGAGTCTTCCACAACGAGACATTCTTCAGGGGAGAGTTCCAGTTTCTTTGCCGCCACCAAAAACACTTCCGGATCGGGTTTGGACTTTGTGGTATCCAGACCGCAGCTTATTTTATCAAACAAACTTAAGATTCCTGTTTTTTCCAGAATAACAGGCGCATTTTTGCTGGCGGAACCAAGTCCTGTCAATACGCCTCTTTCATGCAGCATCAGCAGCGTTTCCCGCGCGCCCGGCAGCAAATCGTTTTCGGTCAATGTATCCAGCATTTTCAGATAATAGTTGTTCTTCCTCGTTGCCAGTTCCGCCTTTTCCTCATCCGTGTAGGTCTTATCGCCCTTTTCCAGTACCACTTCCAGGGACGCCATACGGCTCACGCCGCGCTGTCTCTTATTATCTTCTTTCGTGAACGCTGTAATGCCCAGTTCTTCTGCAAGCTGCTTCCAGGCAAGATAGTGCAGTTCATCCGTTGATACCAGCACCCCATCCAGGTCAAAAATTACTCCTCTTATCATTTCTTTTCCTCCTGCTATCCCGTAACAGATCCGATCCGCAAAACTGTTACTAAATTTATTTTTTTCTTGCATTTTATCCTTGCGGCAGGATTCATTTTCCCCTATAATAGTTTTGACGTTTAATGTTAAACTTCCTATAATTTCACCTATTTTTAAAACATTTTTCTGAGAGGTTTTCTATCATGGTTACAATCAAAGATCTCGCCAGCTACACCGGTGTGAGTTGCACCACAATTTCCAATGTCATACACGGCCGGAGCAATCGTGTTTCTCCCGAAACCATTGAAAAAGTGAATGCCGCGATAGAAGAACTGGGTTATACCCCCAATATGTCAGCGCGTTCTCTCGTTTCCAAGTCTTCCAAAGTGGTGGCTTTCATCAATCACGTGATCATCCGCGAAGGCACAAATGTGACGGAAGACCCGTTTCACTCCTCCACCATCGGTATGATCGAACACAAGCTTCGCCAGAATGGTTATTATCTGATGCTGCGTACGATCAGCACGCCGGAAGAACTGATTCATTTTTTACAGAACTGGAGTATCGACGGTCTGTTTCTGACCGGTATTTTTCACGATACCTTTTACGAGGCGCTTTCCACCTTCCGCATTCCTACCGTGCTGATCGACAGCTATGTTCAGCAGAAGCGGTTTTACAATATCGGCCTGGAAGACTTTAATGGCAGTTATCTCGCAACCTCCCATCTCATCGAGAAGGGGCATCGCCGCATCGGATATGCTTCTCCCTTTTTCCGGGACGGCGGCGTGCTGCAGGAACGTTTTCTTGGATACAAGGCCGCTTTGACCAAGCATGGCATTCCCTTTGATGCCTCCATCAATTTTGAATACGAGATGGACAGCATGGAAGCGCTTCAGACGGCCGCGGACGATATTCTCACGCATCCCGATATCACCGGCATTGTCGCTTCCGCCGACCAGATGGCCGCCGGCATTATGGCAGGTCTGCATAAACGCGGCGTCCGGATTCCGGAAGATATTTCCATTGTGGGATTCGACGATATTTCTCTGGCCCAGATGGTTTATCCCCAGCTCACGACAATCCATCAGGACATGCATACGAAAGCGCAATATGCGGCCGACACCATGCTGCAGCTTCTGGATCGTTCCAAACCGGCCAGCAGAAATGTCATTCTTCCGGTCCATCTGGTGGAACGGGACAGCGTAAAATCCCTGCTATAACATGTTTTCATCAGAACGTGCGCCTGTCGGGCGCACGCATCGGATAAGCCCCGCTCCGCTCAATACGGAGCGGGGCCTGTTTTTAATCTATTTTTTCAACTTTCACATCTTCGCCCGAAATATTGACGTAATACCGTTCTCCTCCGCTGCACACATAGAAGCGCATTCCGCTCCAGTCCCCGGGCAGTCTGGGATTTACCCGGATGCCGTTCTCCGCAAAGGATACGCCTCCGAAGCCTTCCACCGCGATCATATAGGCTCCGCCCGCCGCCGCAGGATGGGTTCCGCCGATGTAAATCAGCCCGGCCCATTCTTTTCCGCCTTCTACCAGATCGGCTTTTGCGGACTTAATGAAGAACGGATATGCCTTCTGGGGCATGCCGCATTTGCAGGCCAGCATCGCGTACATGCTCGCGCTCAGGGAAGAACCGTGTTCCGTTCTGGGTTCATAATAGTCCCAGTTGGCCTTGAGCACTTCCGGCGGGTACTCGTCGGAATAGAGATTCAGCATCGCCACCACGTCGGCCTGTTTAATGACCTGGGTGTGGGTCGCAACGCCGTAAGCGCCGCCCCAGTATTCCTTTTCATGCAGCAGCCTGGAACGCACCGTATCGATGGAACAGTCTTCCAGCTTTCTGTATCCGTCAAACTGCTCGATCACATTGTCGTCTCCCGGTTCGGGAATATAAAGATTCTCCGCCGCATCCGCAAATTTGCCCGCCAGTTCTTTCACCGGATACAACGCAGAAATGCTTTCTGCCGCATCCTTTCCATAGGAATCCAGATTGTTCAGAATATCCGCCGCCGACTGCAGCGTCATCTTCGCCATCCGGTTGGTATAGCCGTTGTTGTTCACCCGCTCATGATATTCGTCGGGACCGATCACATCATGCAGTTCATATTCTGTGCCGGCAACTCTCTTTAATAACAGACTGTAATAGAACTTCGCACATTCAATTACGGTTTTTAAACCGCCCTCTTTTAACAGGCTGTCATCTCCCGTGATTTTCGTATAGCGCATGATACCGTATACAATCGCGGCGGAAATGTGGATCTGTTTATCTTTAAAGAAGGTTCTCATCGGCCTTCCTGTGAAAACATCCGTCACATTATAATCGGAGCAGGCGTCATAGCCGCCCTCCTGGCTTTCCCAGGCATAAAACGCGCCGTCCAGCCCGTAGTCTTTCGCCTTTTTGATCGCGCCTGACAGAGTGTCCACGCGATAGCGCAGCAGCGTATGGGCAACCGCCGGTCTGGTAAACAGGAAATAATCCAGTATGAACATTTCCGTATCCCAGAAAACAGCGCCTTTATAGGTCTGTCCCGAAAGTCCCCGCGCCGGAATGGACATGCTTTTCGCATGACGGGGCGCGATGGACTGCAGATGATAAAGGGAATAATTCAGCGCCTTCATCGCGTCCTCGTCGCCGTCGATCTCCACAGCCCCATACTTCCATATCTCTTCCCAGGACGCTTCCTGCACGCGCTTCGCCGCTTCATAGCCTTCCCGTTCAAAGCTGTCCAGCAGTTCGTCTGCCTGCGCTTTGGAAAAGTCATCATCCTGGCTTGTAAAGACAACGATCGCCTTTTCAATGGTGTAATCCCGGTCCTTTTCTGTCACGAGACTGAAATGGTGCATCAACCGCCTGTCTGCCTCTTCCGTTTTGCTTTCCTTTGGAAAATCCGCCCTGACCGTTTCTTCCACGCAGACGGTCGCCCCTTTTTCATGGGTGACGCCTTCCATCACAAGGCGGCCGTTTTCGCAGCGCCCTGCCAGACTGTCAAAATGGGGACCGTTGATTTCCCACATATGGCCGTCAATTCCGGTAAACAGTTCCACTTCCGCATGAAAATCCGCCCGTACCGTATAGCGCATGGCGATTCTGTGGACATTCTCATGATCCGCAAAGCGTTCCGACGTAACCGTCACTTCTCCCCGTTCCGTCTTCCAGACCGTTTTTCTATGACAGATGCCATGACGGAAATCCAGCCTCATTTCATGTTCTTTCATCTCTCCGTCCTGTGCCAGAAGCGTTTTGCCGTCCACACAAATATAAGTATAAATACCGTTGGGCGCATTGATCGGTTCTCTCCATGCATCTCCCACCTGGTCAAAGATCCCTGCCAGATTCACCGCCGGCAGTTCTTCCGCAGTATATTCCTCCAGCGCGCCTCTGACGCCCAGATAACCGTTGCCGACCAGAAATCTGTTTTCCAGCGCGGTGATCTGCTCCTTTTTAAACCCTTTCTGCAAAACTTCCCAATTCATAATGATGCTCCTTATATAATCCGGAAATTTGTTCTTTACACAAATCTCTCTCTATTGTCGAAGATTTCAGCTCAGCCACTCCGCCGGTATGCGGATTTTCTTTGCCGCACCGTCAACCGTGACGACCTCTCCGTAAAGGATAAGGGATACGTCGTTTCCGTTCACCGTCCGGATCGTTACATGCTCCGCATCCACCCGAATCACCAGAACGTCGCCGCCCCAGTGCAGACGGAAAGAATAACTTTCCCATTCCGCAGGAATCGTCGGGTTCAGCGCCAGACCATCGCCGTCGGAGCGCAATCCGCCGAAGCCATATACGATATTCATCCATGCCGCGGCGATCGACGTGGTATGAATGCCTTCATTTGTATTTCTGTTGTAATTATCCAGGTCCATTCTGGTGGCAAAACCGAAGAAATCGTACGCCTCTCTTCCCTTTTTAAGCTGGCTTGCCAGAATGGAATGCACCGACGGCGAAAGCGAACTTTCATGAATACATCTGGGTTCATAGTATTCATAATTGTTGCGCAGTTCTTCCATCGTAAAGGAACTGTTAAACAGAAGCATCAGCATCAGCACATCCGGCTGTTTAATCATATCGTTTCTGTAAATATGGTCATAGGACCAATGGCTGTAAAGCGGGAAATCCTCCACCGGAATCGCATCCACATCCACATGAGGCAGATCAAAGAATCCGTCGTTCTGCTCATAAAGTTTTCGTTCCGGATCATAAGGAATATACATCAATTCCGCCATTTTGGCCCACTCGGAAACTTCCTGCTCTTTCAATCCAACCTTTTTGGCCACCGCCGCATATTCCGCCGGACATTCTTCTTTCATCTGACTGATTTGTCCGATTGTATACAGGAAGGTGAATCTGCCCATATAGTTGGTGTAACAGTTATGATTTACCATCATCTGGAATTCATCCGGTCCCATAACGCCATAAAATCCGTATTTGCTGCCGTCATTGGAATAATCTCCTCTGGTCGCCAGCATTCTGGAAATCTCAATGAGCATTTCCAAACCGCATTCCGCCATGAAACCGGTATCCCGGGTCATTTTTTCATAAAACCACACGCCATATGCCACCGCTGTGGAAGCCTGCAACTGCAGGCTGGCATGCTGCCACAAATTGCAGCATTCTCTACCGGATATGGTAGCAATCGGGTAAAACGCGCCTTCACAATCAAGGGCTTTCGCTCTTTCCTTCGCTTCCGGCAGGGTTTTGTATCTGAAATACAGAAGGTTTTTCGCGCCTTCCAGATCGTTAAACAAAAAGAATGGCAGGCAGTATGTCTCCGTATCCCAGAAAGCATTACCGTTGTATGCTTCGCCTGTCAGTCCCTTGGCGCCGATGTTGCTGCCCTTGACTGCTCCGTGATAAGTCTGGAAAAGCTGGAAAATACAGAAGCGGATTCCCTGCTGGTTTGCAGGATCGCCCGAAATCTCAATGTCGCAGTTTTTCCAGATTTCAGCCCACCATGCGGTATTGTCCGTCACCAGAGTATCAAAATCCACAGCGTTGAGCAGCCCCGCCGCTTCCTTACAATCTTTTGCGAACCGCTCTTTTTCCTTCTCCTGACGGCGCACCTGATTGCACACGCTTCGGGTAATCGTGTATGTTTTGCCGGGCTGCATTGCAATCTCATAAACAGCCGTAATCTTCTTTTCCTCTTCGCAGTCTTCCAGCCAGATCAGATCTTCGCCCGAAATAGCCGCTTCGGAATAAACCTGCTGGTCCGTCTGCTCAGTTTTTGCCTGAATAAAAAGATGCCCGTCTCTGCGTCCCTTGTCTTCACAAACCCAGAAATTGTGATGCGCATTTTCATGAATGCCGGAGAAATCCAGTCCCAGCTTCACCGTCGCCTTTCCCTCAAAATCTTCGGAAGTGAGCGTAATGCGCTGCGCGCCCAGGTTGACCTGCTTCATGGATAAAATTCTTTCCATGCGGACTCCGATTTTCTTTCCCTCTTTTGTCTTCCACACAAAAGAACGGGTCAGCAGGCCGTTTTTCATATTCAGCGTGCGGTTAAAATCACAGAAACTGCTTTCCGCCAGATCCAGTCTTTCTTCCCCCGCCCGGATCTGAGTATCCAGCCAGTTCACCGCATTTACCATAAATTCCGTGAAATTGACAATTCCTTTATAGCTGGAATTTCCTTCCCGCTTTCTTTCATAGATGCCGTTGAAATAACTGCCGATCAGTTTATCCTTGCTGTAGCCCTCTTCCATGAAGCCGCGGACGCCCATGTATTCGTTTCCCAAAGAGAAAATGGATTCCGCCACCTTCGCATGCGCAGGGTCAAACCCTTCTTCCACAATCTCCCAGGGGTTTTCTTTAAAGTATTGATCTGCTATTTTTGCCATGTCGTTCCCCTCGCCATATGTACTATACTCTATTGCGTTTTGTTCTTTTCCTATGCCGTCATCCTTTTACCGCGCCGGCCGCAGCGCCGTCCGTAATCTGTTTCTGGAAAATCACAAACAGAATGGTCGGCGGGATGATGGCAAACAGGCAGGCCCGCAGCACGCTTACCGCATCGGTGGGCGTATCCTTGAACGCGAACAGCTTAACCATAACCGTCTCATATCCGGAACCGTTCAGTACCAGATAAGGAAGCAGGAAGTCGGACCATGCGGCCGTCACCGCGAAGATCACCACAACCATAATGATAGGCCGGGACATCGGAAGCACAATCTTGGTGAATACCTTCAGAATGCCGCAGCCGTCCAGCCGGGCCGCTTCCATCAGTTCGCCGGGCAGACCTTCAAAGAATTCCTTAAAAAGCACGATATAAAATGAATTCGCGCCGAATGCCAGCCATAAAGGCCAGAAAGTTTTGTTCATACCGAGGGAATTGACATTCTTAAACACCGCAATGATGTTCGTTGTAGCGGGAATCAGCAGACTCCACATTACCAGGTTTGTGACGAATTTGTACCCTTTCGGTTTCAGAATTGCCAGCGCATAAGCCAGCAGGCCGTTGAAAATGACCGCCGCCACCACGCTGCCTGCAACGGAGTACAGGGAATTCCGATAAAACTTCATGAATTTCAACTGATCCCAGGTCTTTTTCAGCTTGGAAAAATCCAGTTCCGACGGCAGAATCGACACCTGCGTATTAAATTCCTTAATATCCTTAAAGCTTGCCAAAAATACCCATACAACGGGAAACAGACAGGCAATGACAATCAGGAAACAGATCACCATAATCGCAATCGCCAGAACTCTGACGGAGGTGGAATGCATATCATAGCCGCGGATTACACCGTCTTTTTTTTCATTATATTTATCAAAAAACATATCCCTTTCCTCCTATCAGTCTTCTTTGGAAGCGGTAACCTTCATGTATATGCCGCTCAATACAATCAGGATCAGGGCAACCATGACGGAAAGCGCCGCGCCGCCTGCGAAGTCGAAGTCGCGGAACGCATAACGATACTGCAGCATCAGCAGAGAAATGCTGGCGTTGTTCGGTCCGCCGTTCTTTAACAGCATGGGCTCCTGCAGAATCTGGAACACGGAAATCACCTGCAGAATCAACAGCGTTTTTGCAAGACCAAACACGCTCGGCAGGGTGATGTGGCGAATTCTCTGCCAGATCGTCGCGCCGTCGATCGTGGCCGCTTCATAAAGATCAGGGCTGATATTACTGATATTTGCCATATAGATCAGGGCAGTGGAGCCTGCGCACTTCCATGTCATCGTCACAATAATCAGCGGAATTGTCCAGTGCGTATTATTGAGCCACTGCAGGGGCTCGATGCCGATCTTGCCCAGCAAAATGTTCAGAACGCCGGTGGGACCGGGGGTGAAGAAATAGTTCCAGATCCAGATCGTTGCAATACTGGGCACGATATTGGGGAAATAAATTCCGGTGCGGAACAGTCCTTTAAAGTGCACCGTCTCCGAAATCAGAATGCCCAGGATGATCGGTACCAAAAAGCCGATGATTAAGGACCAGAACGTGTACGAAAATGTATTTTTAAACGCCGCGGAAAAATCCGGGTTTTTCAAAACCCTGGCGTAATTTGCGAGTCCAACAAAATCTTGCGTCTGATATCTCACTGTCGTGTACAAAGACAGTCTTATGTTCTCAAAAAACGGTTCCCAAATATAGAAAGCAAACAATACGAGCGTAGGGAGCATGACCAGCCATCCCATCAGATCCCTCTTTTTAAATTTGGTTTTTGTCTTCATTGCGGACACCTCCCTTTTGATTTTTTTCTTTGTAATCTTAACACTGCCTGCCGAAAGTCCCTTTCGGTTCCCGGCAGGCAGTCTTTGAAGTTTATTTCATTTTACTTTACGTCGTCCGGTTCCGTTCCGGTTGTGAAACGAAAATCCTTTTGTCCGGTTTATTCGCCGTCCAGAAGCGCCTGATAGTTGTCGTTAGCGGTCTGCATCAGAGCAGCTACGTCAGCGTCTTTGTCAGTGATAACAGCCTGCAGAACCTTTGTCAGTTCAGCGTACATATCCTGCGTTAAGCCGGGCTCTTCCAGTCTCAGACCGTCAGAAGAGGTAGCGTCGAAGTAACTCTGGTACAGAGCGGTATCAACATTGCCGTACTCTTCGATGATCTTAGCTTCAGCATCCAGAACATCCTGGTCTACCCAGCAAGGGAAACGAGGAATAACCGGAACGCCTTCTGCATTCTTGTTCTGCGCGTCAGCTTCCATACCAGCGATTGCATCGTCGGTTGCAACAGGAGCCTTGCCCATCAGTTCAAGGTAATCTAAAGCTGCATTGATTTCAGCGGATGTAGCGTCTTTGGAGAACATGTAAGGCGTGCCGCCGTACAGAGAATACTGTCCGCCAGGGCCTGCAGGGATAGCGGTCATAGCCAGTTTGTCAACAGGCAGTCCGTTAACCTGTGTAGGCTGGTTAACTGCGTCGTTAGCTGCAATGTACATAGCTGCTGCGCCGGTGCCTAACTGTGTGAAGCCCGTGCCCCAGTCTTCGCTTGTAGGATCTGCTGTCAGCACATCATAATCCCATTTCAGAGATTTTACATATTCCATAGCCGCGATAGCTTCATCGGAAGCCAGGTTAGCCGTGAAGGTTCCGTCTTCGTTCTCTGTGCACAGAGTTGCGCCGAATGCCCAGGCGATGTTGGAGAAGTGCCAGCCGCCTGCATTGTCCTTAGCCAGTAAGCAAAGGCCTGCTGCGCCGGTTGCATCCTTGATTGTCTTAGCGGTTTCAGCCAGTTCTTCCCATGTGGTAGGAGCGATCGGATAACCGTTCTCATCAACAAGGCCAGCTTCTTCAAACAGTTCTACGTTCAGCATCAGGCCAAGCGCATAACCGTCACGCGGAATACCGTATACTCTGCCGTTCTCGTCGGAAAGCAGCGCTTTGATGGAAGGGTTCATGGAATCCAGCCAGCCGCGAGCGTCCAGTTCGTCTGTGATGTCAGCTACTGCGCCGTTGCGGATCAGCTTCTGAGGTTCTGTGAACCATGTTTCAAAAATGGTAGGTACGGTTCCTGCCTCAACCATCGGCATGAATGTATCTGTGGAATATTTGTAGTAAGCGGGCACGCATGTTACGTTAGGATCAATCTCCGCCATCTTTGCAACGAAGCCTTCGTGCATTTCGATGTCTGCTGTCAGAGTATCCTCCGGCCAGATGCCGAGTGTAAGAGTGACAGGTTCGTCAGATGCTTCTTCAGCAGGAGCTGCCTCGTCTGTTGTTTCTGCGGGCGCCGCTTCTTCGGTAGCTGCCGCTGCGGGCGCTTCAGAAGCTGCGGGCGCTGCTGTGTTGCCGCATCCGGCAAGCATGGATGCCATAACTGCGGTACACACTGCAATACTTAATGCTTTTTTCATAGTTTTTCCCCTTTCATGAATCTGGTTTTTAGATTTAACGTTAAACTTATTAAACGCAATGCTCCGGTTTTCTTGGTTTTACTTTAAACGTCACATTTTTTTGAAGTTATTTATGTTTTTTTGTAGGTTTAACGTTAAATTAATATTATCACCCAAAACGTAATAAGTCAATGCATCCACAAAAATAAAAATTGACAAAAATAATTTATAATTTTTGTCAATTTGTCACGAAAGAAAATTTTGTTTTTTGCCTGCTAACCATATATTGTATCCGGGAAAACCGCCCTCTACAATTCAATATCTTCAGACCGCGGTTCCGGCCAGTACGGTCTGAAAGCGGGTAAAACATGCTTTCAGACCGTCTCCCATACCCGGCCTTTAACGCCGGCGGCGCGTCGCCGTCCCCGAAATTTTAAGCGAAAGGATTCTCCGTGGGATATCTCATCCCCTTTGGCTGGTTGAAGTTAATATCTTCCGTCGGAACGCCGATATACTTGAATACTTCATACAGAGCCTTCCCGTAATGGCCGAATGCGACCGCTCCGTGATGAGGATAGTTCTTTTCAATGAGCACATGTCTGTAAAAACGTCCCATTTCCGGTATTGCGAATACGCCGATGCCTCCGAAGGATCTGGTCGCCACCGGAAGCACCTCTCCGTGCGCGATATAAGCGCGCAGCTTGCAGTCTGCCGTGGACTGCAGGCGGTAAAAGGTGATGTTGCCGGGAACGATGTCGCCTTCCAGCGTGCCGTTCGTCACTTCCACGGGAAGAGACCTCGCCATAATCATCTGATTCTTCATGCTGCAGAACGCGAGTTTCTTAGAGCAGGTATTGCCGCAATGGAAGCCCATAAAGGTATCCTTGTGCGTATAATCAAATTTGCCCCGGATGGATTCCTCATACATATCATCCGGCACGCTGTTATTGATATCCAGCAGCGTAACGACATCGTCGCTCACCGCAGCGCCGATGAACTCGCTTAAGCATCCGTAAATATCCACTTCACAGGAAACCGGAATGCCCATGCCGGTAAGGCGGCTGTTCACATAGCAGGGAACGAAACCGAACTGCGTCTGGAAAGCAGGCCAGCATTTGCCCGCAATGGCAACGTACTCCCGATATCCTTTATGCGCTTCCACCCAATCCAGCAGCGTCAGTTCATACTGCGCCAGCTTGTTTAATATCTCCGGCTTCTGATTGCCCGCGCCGAGTTCCTCTTCCATTTCCTTCACTTTCGCAGGAATTCTTTCGTCTCCCTCATGCTTATTAAACGCTTCAAACAGGTCCAGTTCGGAATTTTCCTCAATTTCAACGCCAAGGTTATAAAGCTGTTTGATCGGCGCGTTGCATGCCAGGAAGTTGAGCGGTCTGGGACCGAAGCTGATGATCTTCAGACTCTTAAGCCCGATGATTGCCCGCGCGATCGGAACAAATTCCGCAATCATATCCGCGCACTCCTGCGCAGTTCCCACCGGATACTCGGGAATATAGGCCTTTGTATTGCGAAGCTTTAAGTTATAGCTGGCATTGAGCATGCCGCAGTAAGCGTCGCCGCGGCCGCCGACCAGATCGTTCTGCGTTTCTTCCGCCGCCGCGATAAACATGACCGGTCCGTCAAAATGCTTCGCCAGAAGCGTTTCTGCGATTTCAGGGCCAAAATTGCCCAGGTATACGCATAGTGCGTTACAGCCGGCCTGCCTGACGTCTTCCAGCGCCTGCACCATATGGATCTCGCTCTCCACGATACAGATCGGACATTCATAAATATCCTCCGCATCATATTTTGCCCGATAAGCTTCTGTCAGGGCTTTTCTTCTGTTAACGGACAGCGTTTCCGGGAAACAGTCGCGGCTTACCGCAACGATTCCGATTTTCACTTTCGGCAGATTGTTCATGATTGTTCTCTCCTTCTTTATTGTATTCCTTTGAATCGCTATTATTTCCATTCGCTGTTCATCCCCCGGTATACAAGGGGACACTCGCCCCGAACCGTGAGATTTGCCATTTAGCGTAAACTGAGATTCTCTCCTGTGAGTCCCATAGGACTCCCCTGCGGCAGTCCACCCTCCGGATGCCCCAACAGCCATTTATTCTTCGCGGTCAGATGACCGTCTTCTCCGCCCCGGTGCGCAGCATCCAGCGGCAGATTCGTATCCTTAGGCAATACGATCACACAGCGGAAGCCTTTTTCTTCGATATGACAGGGCGCATAATGCAATGTGGTCGCATACAGTTCCACGGCCGTGCCGGCCGGAATGCGGAACGTCTCCACCTTTGCGGTGTCATAGGTAAAATCTTCCGTAATATCCTGCTGGCATCCCAGCATAACCGCCAGATCGTTCACTGCAATGTCAATTTCGGAACTTCGGTGATATTCCAGCGCATTCAGCTTCACATTGTGGCCGTTGCAATATCCCACCTGAATGGGCAGTTCGCCATAGGTCTTCACCCTGAGTTCTTCAAACGCCGGCACCGCTTCCAGGATATCCACGGAAGGTTCATACACCACATCCTCCGGCACCGGTGTCTCCTCCATCTTTGCAAGCAGTTCGGAAAAATCAATGCCGCTGACAATCCTGCCATACTTTTGAAAAGCGGGGTCAGTCACTTCCAGAATTTTCATGTTCTTTATCCTCCTTTTCCTGATAACAGCTAAAAGCCCGCAAAGCGTGATCTTCTGTCATTTTATGTTCGGAAACAGTTTCTTCACAGCCGGATAAATCTGCTGAAACTGCCGGTAACGCGCTTCATACTTCGCGGCCAGTTCGGGTTCCGGCTCCACCGTATCCACCACTTTCACCAGTTTTTTGGCCGCCTCTTCCACGGTTGCGTACTCGCCGCACGCCACAGCCGCCAGCATCGCGCCGCCATATCCCGGCCCTTCTTCGCTCTCTATCACGTCCACCTTTACGTTCATCACATTGGCAATGATCTTCTTCCACAGCGGGCTTTTGGCACCGCCGCCGCAAATCTTCGTTCTTTCTATGGAAATGCCCAGCGACCTGGCAACCTCGAACGAATCCCGCAGCGCAAAGGCAACGCCCTCCAGCACGGCCTGCGTCATGTCGGCTCTCGTGGTGTCCATGGTCATGCCGATGAAGGCGCCTCTCGCATCCGGATCGTTATGCGGGGAACGTTCTCCCATCAGATAAGGAAGGAAATACACATGGTTTTCACCCAGTTTTGTGATCGTTTCCTGTTCCTTCGCGTAGTCCTTCGTGCCGATAATATCTTCCATCCACCACTTATTGCAGGAAGCGGCGGAAAGCATACAGCCCATCAGATGATAATGGCCGTCGGCATGCGCAAAGGCATGCAGCGCGTTGTTTTTGTCCACGCCGAACTTTTCAGACGATATAAAAATCGTACCGCTCGTTCCCAGCGAAATATTGCACATGCCCTCGCCCACGGTTCCGGTTCCCACCGCGGCAGCCGCATTGTCCCCGGCCCCCGCCGCCACCTTCACATGATCGGAAAGCCCCAGTTCTTCTGCCGCTTCGGGGCGCACAACGCCGACCGTCTCATAGCTTTCAAAGATCGCCGCAAGCTGCTCTTCCTTCACGCCGCAGATTTCGCACATTTCTTTCGACCAGCAGCGGTTCTTCACGTCAAACAGCAGCATGCCGGACGCATCGGAGACGTCCGTGCAATGCACGCCGGTCATCTTATAGGCCAAATAGTCCTTAGGCAGCATGATTTTGGCAATTCTCTTAAAGTTTTCCGGCTCATTTTTCTTCACCCACAAAAGCTTGGGCGCCGTAAATCCGGTAAATGAGATATTCGCCGTATAAGCGGACAGCGTTTCTTTCCCTATCGCCTGATTGAGATAATCATTCTCTTCCGAAGTTCTTCCGTCGTTCCACAGAATCGCCGGCCGGATCACGCGGTCCTCGCTGTCCAGAATCACCAGACCGTGCATCTGTCCCCCGAAGCTGATGCCCGCCACCCGGCCTGCGTCAAATCCCGTCAGCAGTTCTTTCATGCCTGCAATTGTCTGCGAATACCAGTCTTCAGGATTCTGCTCGGACCAGCCGGGATTGGGAAAGTACAAAGGGTACTCTTTGGATACCACATTGGCAATTGTCCCGTCCGCCTCCATCAAAAGAAGCTTCACCGCCGATGTGCCCAGATCAATACCGATATAATACATATCAGTCTCCTTTCCGTCCGCTCTAAAGCTTACGATGAAATATCACATGTACGTGCACGTGCACGGAAATGTCCGCAAAAACATTCGCGCAGACACGTCTTTGTTTTCATCATAAGCGCTTTGAAATTGAAAATCAAGAATTGTTTTTATTTTCGGAACTTTCACCAATTTCACGGATTTTTTTGTTATTTTGCGGCTCCTGTTTTGTGCAGATTCCCATTTTTCGTGCACGTGCACATTTCTCTCGTTTCCCTTCATTGACTTGCAAATTCTGCTATGCTAAAGTAAAAAAAAAGAGCAGCAGCAAAAGACAGGAGACCGACATGGCAACCATGAAAGAAATTGCAGACCTGGCAGGCGTATCCCGCGGAACGGTGGACCGGGTTTTGAATAACCGGGGCTGCGTCAATCCCGCCACCGCAGCCCTTGTCAGGGATATCGCCCGGCAGTTGGATTATAAGCCCAACCGCGCAGGAATTGCTCTCGCGGCACAGCGGAAAAATTTAAAACTCGGCGTTTTGCTTTTCGATACGGGAAATCGTTTTTTTGAAGATGTATGGAACGGGGTTTTTGAGAAATCGGAAGAACTTGCAGGCTATAACTGCACGGTGCTCGCCAGAAAGGTTGGCTTTTCCGCTCCCGAACAAGCGGATACCATTGCCGAACTGGAAAGCGGCGGAATCAACGGCCTGGTTCTCTCGCCTTTCAACGATGCGCTGATTGCAGAACAGATAAACCGCCTCGCCGATAAGGGAATACCGGTCATCACCACGAACACGGACATCTATCACTCCCGGCGCATCGCCTTTGTGGGCAGCGATTTTTACCGCTGCGGACAGACTGCCGCCGGCCTTATGCGTCTGATGACAAACGGCAATACCAATGTCGGCATTATCACAGGTTCTTCCCAGGTACTCTGCCACACTGACAGAATCAAGGGCTTCTGCGACAACATCTCCGCCAACTATCCGCATATCCGGGTGGTGGAAACCATTGAAAACAGCGACGATGAATTTGAAAGCTACGATAAAACGCTGGACCTTCTCACCCGCCATCCGGAATTGAACGCGCTTTATTTTACGGCGGGCGGCGTTTACGGGGGCTGCCGGGCCGTGCTTTCCTCCGGACGGAAGGACATCCGCATCATTGCCTACGACACGATCCCCACCACGCGGGAACTGGTGGAACAGGACGTGATCTGCGCCACTATCTGCCAGCAGCCCAGCATTCAGGGTTCCCGGCCGCTGCAGCTTTTGTTTGACTATCTGATGACCGGAGAGAAACCGGAGAAGGAATTTTACTACACGGCAGTGGATATCCGGATCAAAGAAAACCTTTGAAATTCTTGAAGTCATACGAAAAAACCGCTACAATAAGGGGAAACCGGCATCGGAATCATTTCATATCATGAAGGAGATACATTTTGAAGCTGAATACACAGATATATAACCTGGGGGAACCCATATCCGCCGCGCCGATGGGAATCATCGAAGGATTTCCGGTCCGGCCCGGCATGTTCGACCTTCACGGCGCGACCGCGCTCTCCATCGGCGTAAATTTCACCGTACATACCCATTCCGGCACTTCCTGCACGCTTTTGCTGTTCCGCCGCGGCGCGGAGGAGCCTTATGCCAGGCTTCCCTTCCCGGAAGCCTATAAAATCGGCGACGTCTATTCCATGATCGTGTTCGGTCTGAATATCGAAGAATTTGAATATGCGTATCAGATCGACGGCCCTAATCTGCCGGAAGAAGGACTCACATTCGACGCGAAAGCGGTTTTGCTGGATCCATATGCAAGGGCCGTGGCAGGGCAGCGGGAATGGGGCGAGAAGAAAAAGGGCAGCTATCATGCCCGGGTCGTAAGAGACAGCTTTGACTGGGGCGATATGCCGCAGTCCAGCCGGGAGATGAGCGATCTGGTCATCTATGAACTGCACGTGAGAGGATTTTCCTATCATCCTTCTTCCGGTGTAACGCACAGAGGCACCTTTGCAGGTCTGAAAGAAAAGATTCCCTATCTGAAAGAGTTGGGAATCAATGCCGTGGAGTTGATGCCGATTTTTGAATTTGATGAAACCATGAATTCCCGCGAGGTGAATGGTCAGAAACTTCTGGAATATTGGGGCTATAACACGGTCGGTTTTTTTGCTCCCAACACCAGCTATACTTCTTCCCCGGAGCACAATCAGGAAGGGACGGAATTAAAGGAACTGATTAGAGCGCTGCATGAAAATGGAATCGAAGTCATTCTGGATGTGGTTTTCAATCATACGGCAGAAGGCAATGAAAAAGGCCCCACCTTTTGTTTCAAAGGCTTTGACAATAACATTTATTATATGCTGACTCCCAACGGAAACTATTATAATTTCAGCGGCTGTGGCAATACGTTGAACTGCAATCATCCCATTGTCCGGCAGATGATTCTGGAATGTCTGCGCTATTGGACCGTCAACTACCGGGTAGACGGATTCCGGTTTGATTTAGCGAGCATTCTGGGCCGCCATGAAGACGGTTCTCCGCTGAACAATCCGCCCCTTCTGGAACTTCTGGCCTATGATCCTGTTCTGAGCAATGTAAAGCTGATCGCAGAAGCCTGGGATGCGGGCGGTATGTATCAGGTGGGAAGCTTTCCCGCAAGCAAGCGCTGGGCGGAATGGAACGGCAGATACCGCGACGCCCTGCGCGGCTATTTAAAGGGAGATTGCTGGCAGGCGTGGGACGCGGCCTGGAGCATTTCCGGTTCCGGCGATCTCTACGGCGGTTTTTATGCCGATCACAACAACAACTATGCCGGATACAATTCCTGCGTCAATTTCCTGACCTGCCATGACGGCTTCACGCTGTATGACCTTTATTCTTACAACGAAAAGCACAATGAAGCAAACGGCTGGAACAATACGGACGGCTCCAACGATAATAAGAGTTGGAACTGCGGCGCAGAGGGCGCTACTTATGATCCGGAGGTCCTGCAGTTGCGCTACCGGATGATCCGCAACGCCTGCGCCATCCTCATGTGCAGCCGCGGAACGCCGATGTTTCTGGCAGGCGATGAATTTGGCAATACGCAGTTTGGCAACAACAACAGCTACTGCCAGGACAATGAAACCTCCTGGCTGGACTGGAACCTTCTGAATAAAAACCGGGAACTTTTCCAGTTCTTCCAATTTATGATCGACTACCGTCACAAGCATCCCGTGATACGCAAAAAACTTCCCGACGCGGTCTGCGGCATGGAACCGTTGCACACCCATAATACAGACGCAAAGGATATGACGATTCCCAGAGATGCACGAACGCTTTCCGTCAGCTTTGCCGGATATAACAAGGATACGGGAAAAGACGATCTGGTATACGTCTCCGTCAACACGCACTGGCAGGATGTGACGATCACGCTGCCCGGTCTGAATCACAGAGGCGCCTGGTATTTAAGCGTCAATACCTGGGGCGACGGACAGGGGCGCTATTTCTATCACGAGGGAGAAGAAGTCCGCATTGACCATGAATTCATCATGCGGCCCCGCAGCGTCGCCGTGTTTACCGGGCGGGAATTTTAACCGCTGTTTCGCAATGCCAAACAAAGCGCAGATACAGAAATGATTTCTGTCTGATGACAAAAATATTTCCGCATCTGCGCTTTGTCATATCCAATCCGATATCTGTCACCCGCCGGTCACTTCGCTCCAACTGCTGATTCCGATAATAGATTTCGCAAATTCCGTATAACTCTCCGAACCGGGACCGTCGATATTTTTGTACACCTCATAGGCGTACTTATGCTGACCGCCCTGATAGGAAAGTCCCAGCGCCAGTCCCTGCGCAACCTCTTCGGCGGCATCGGTCTGTCTGGAAAGAATGAGCGCGTCAATATAAGGATTGTTCGACGCGGCATAGTACGCATAAGCGATCGCAGCAGCCTGATTCGTTTCTCCTTTGGCTGAAGAATATCCCAATTCACTCAGAATCACCGGACGCACTTCCCCGTCCGCCGTCAGCATTTCAGGACGCTGCAGGAAGTCCGTTATGACATCGATATTCTCCATCGTCACGATCGAGGTGTCCTCTGTGTCCAACACCAGATTTCTGATTTTGGAGGAAGAATTCCAGAAGGTCGTGTTCTCCAGCGGATACGCGTAAGGATGATGGGCCAGTCCCCAGTCGATATTTCCTTCCGCCGTCACAATCCGGTTGATCGTTTCCAGCATATCCTTCACATCATAATTTCTGTTGTTACTTATATTGCGGTCCCACTGCTGGTCCATAGAAACGTAAATCCTTGCGTTTGCATTCATGCTCTTGATGCTGTTATAAAATACCCGGACCGCATTGGCATATTCTCTCGAATAGGTTTCCAGATCCACCTGCTGCATATAATTCCAGTCCGTACGGACATTGACCTCATTGCCAACAATCCAGTTCATGACCGTTCCATGTTCGCTGTCCCGATAGCGTTTGGCAAGAAAAGCGCCTACCGCAGCCATCGTCTGAATGCCGTCCTCTTCCGCCGTATTGAATGCATAATAATGGGCGGAGCCATCTCTGGAGAGCGGATGGATGAGTTGAGGCTGCGCACTGCTCTTATTATTCAGCAGAATCGCTGAGATCGTTATGCCCTTTTGGGTGAGGATGCTGAATACATGATCGTATTCCGCAATCCGCTGTCCGTTGAAGGCATAGTTTTTTCCGTTATAAGTATAGTGAATCGTGGGATAATTGCCGTTTGTCGTCTCCCCGAGAATGTTGGAAATGGGGATATTATAGGCGGCATGTTTCACGCCCAGATCATCCAGCTCACCGCCGGTAAGTTTCAGCGGGTCCACCAGAATTCCTTTAATGGAACTTGTTGTCGGAAATGCCGCCGTATACGCCGCTAACGCCTCCGGATTGGTAATATACTGCGGTTCACACAGCGCCACATATTCTCCGTTCAGTTTCACCGCCACCACAAATTTGGAATACAGCCTGGAATCCGCCTTATTCTCGTTCACACTGGCCTTCAGGGTGAATTCTTTCGCCTTGCTTACAGAATCAATATAGTCCCCCTCCTGATTCAGTTCCGTATCATACATTTTCATCTCAAAAAGATAAAAATTATCGTCGTCGCTGACGGGTTTTTCGTCTACGTTCGCCTTCAATTCAAACCAATCGCTTCCAGCGCGCACTTCACAGGATTCCACATGTACAAACCCCTCCCGGTTCGCATCCGTCAGTTCCACAAGGATTTCCGGTTCTTCAGGCAGCGTCTCTGTTTCCCGTTCCGCATCTTCCGTTTCTGCCGGCTGTATTCTTTCTTCGGTTTGCATTTCAACCGTTTGAGCGGTCTCTACCTGCGCCGTCTGGCTCATACGCTTTTCCATGGAAAATGCCCACCATATCCCGCCTCCGGCCGCGCAGACCGAAACTGCCACAATGATAACAGAAATAAGCGCCAGTTGTCTGGTTCCCAATTTATGGACCGCTCTTCGTGCGCCCGTTAACCGATTCTTCTTTTTATTGCTTGCCTTTCTCTTCAAACCAAAACCCCCATAATGCAAACAGAAAATATACAAGGCGTATTTTCTGCCGTTATGAACCTACATCGACTGCAACAGCCTTATTATTATACCATCCCGGCAAAATAGAAAGCAATGCGTATTTTGTCATGAAGTTGTAATAATTCATCGCCCCAAAAACAGCTAAATGTATAAAACACAACAGTCCAGACAGGTTTACGCATTCTGCGCAGCCCCGCCTGAACTGCTGTTATAACATCATATTTATATTCCGTTCATTTCATGACCGGCGCCGTATTTACAGCACTTTTGCCAGGAAATCTTTCAGCCGTTCGTCCTTCGGATTTCCAAACAGTTCCTGCGGCGGCGCATCTTCCCGGATATTGCCGTCCGCCATGAACACCACGCGGCTTGCGACCTCCCTGGCAAATCCCATCTCATGGGTCACAATTACCATGGTCATTCCCGCTTTGGCGAGATCGCGGATCATATCCAGCACCTCGCCCACCATTTCCGGGTCCAGCGCGGAAGTCGGTTCGTCAAAAAGCATCACGTCCGGCTCCATCGCCAACGCACGGACAATGGCAATTCTCTGCTTTTGTCCGCCGGACAGACGGTTGGGATATTCATTCTTTTTATCCGCAAGTCCGATCCTTTCCAGAAGTTCAACCGCTTTTTTCTCCGCTTCTTCTTTCGTCATCAGCTTCAGATGGACCGGAGCCATCATAATGTTCTCCATTACGGTCTTATGAGGAAACAGGTTAAAATGCTGGAAAACCATTCCCATCCTGCGGCGGTGCAGATTGATATCCACCTTTTTATCCGCAAGATTGATTCCTTCAAAATAAACCGCTCCGGAAGTGGGAGTCTCCAACAGGTTCAGGCTTCGCAAAAAGGTCGACTTACCGGAACCGGAAGGACCGATAATGGCCACCACTTCCCCTTTACTGATATCCAGACTGCAATGGTCCAGCGCTTTTACCGTACCTCCGTTATATTCTTTTACCAGATCTACGACCGAAATCAGCTTATCTTTGGTCCCCACGTCTCATCCTCCTCTCGATCGCTTCGATGATCTTGCTGGCCGGATAGTTGATGCAGAAATAGATCATGGCAGCCACAACATAAGGGCCAAGCGTAATATATGTGGTAGCGGCGACGGTTTTGGCCGCCCACATGAGTTCCATCATGCCGAGCATGGAGCAAATAGAAGATTCCTTCACCATCGTGATGAGTTCATTCGCCAGCGCGGGCAAAACATTTTTGACCGCCTGCGGAAGAACCACCATAAACATGGCCGCCGAAGACGACAGTCCCAGACTGCGGGCCGCCTCCGTCTGTCCGGCGTCCACCGCCAGAATGCCAGCTCTGAAAATCTCCGCAACATATGCCGCGCTGTTGAGCGAAAGCGCCACTACGCCGGGCACGAACATCGCTATGTTGATAAATCCGAATATGTATACCGTAGGCAATCTGAAAAAATTGAACAGTCCGAAATAGATCAGCGACAACTGTACCAACAGCGGCGTCGCGCGGAACACATCAATATAAAGTCCCGACAAAAAACGGACAACCTTATTTTTACTCAGCCGCAAAATTGCCAAAAGCATCGCCGGAATGATCGCCAAAAGCACCGCGCAGACCGACAGCAGCAGCGTATACTCGATGCCCTGCACAAACATCGTCCAGTATTTCGGTAAAAAAGTAAAATTGAAAAAACTTGTAGTCGACATATTTGCTCCTTAGCCTGCAGACGTTACCTGACCGCAAACATCATTTATTCAATCGCCTGGTCGCTGATCGCGTCAGCCTCTTCGATCCACTTATCCACAGAGCCGTCGCTCACCGCTGTTCCGATCGTTTTGTTAAAGGATTCCAGCAGGCCTTTCGGATCGCCTTTCTGCACAGCCACCACATAGGGAGCCGCTTCGCCCAGGGAAATATCCGAAATCACCATATCTTCGTTGGTTTCTGCGTACTGCATTGCAACCGCGCCGTCCAAAACGATCGCATCACATTTGTCATACTGCAGATTGTTCACCAGATCCATTACGCTGGAAAGAGCCAGCAGCGTGGCATCCGGCATATCGTTCGTCACGATATCCGCTTTGGTCGTACCGGTCTGCGCGCCCACCGTCTTTCCTGCCAGCGCTTCGATAGAAGTATATTCGTCCTTCTTATCCGCTTTCACCAGAATCATCGGCGGATAATCCGTATAATACGGATCGGAAAAATCTGCAACCTTCGCTCTTTCCTCATTCACCTCAACCGCTGCGATTACCATATCAATTTCGCCCTTCTGTAAAGACAGCATCAGGTTATCGAAACTCATATTCACAACTCTCAATTCCTTATCCATGTCTTCTGCCAGCTTCTGGGCCACGGAAATATCAATTCCCACATACTGCTGGTTTCCTTCCTCATCCAGAACGATGAACTCGAAGGGCGGATAATCCGCAGATGTCCCCAGAACCAGTTCGCTGGATGTTTCCGCGCTGCTTCCGCATGCGGCCATACAGCCTGCCATTGCGACAACGGTCAGCGTTGCCATCAGTTTTTTCCACATTTTTTTCATTTTCTCCTCCTCTTCCGCCACGGCCTCGTAACCGTTCAGCGTTGTTTTTATAGTAAAGGCGGTGACTGCCTTCCTATTTCAACTCCTATGATATTTTCCGAATTCCTCTGCCAGAATTCTGTTATCCGCATTGCCCCCGGTGATGACCAGGGCGATATTTTTTCCCGGGATATGCTTTCCATACTGCAGCATCGCTGCGATCGGCACCGCTCCCGCCGCTTCCGCCACGATCTTTTCCTGCATGACGGCGTGCAACATTGCCCGGCGGATCATCTCTTCCCTGACTTCCAGGGCATCATCTATCCAATCCCGCATCTCGAACGCAAGCTTTCCGATTCCGCCCACCATCGCTTCACAGATCGAGTCTTCGCTCGGATACTCATGATATAGCTTCCGCTCCCGCACGGAATCCGGCCAGGCCCGGCAGGCTTCCGAATAGAGAGGAATCACCCTTACCTTCGGATTGATGTTCTTTGCCGCTACCGCAATTCCGGTACACAATCCTCCGCCGCCGACCGGCGCTAAAATCGTATCGATCTGTGGATTCTGCTTCAGAATTTCCAGCCCCACGGTTCCCTGTCCCGCGTAAATCGCGGCATCCTCATCCCATCCGTCGATAAACCGGAATCCTTTTTCCCTGATATATTGCATGCCCAGAGCGTCCGCTTCGTCAAAGCATGACCCCATCAGAAGCACTTCGGCTCCATAATACCGGATCTTCTCAATCTTGCTTTGGGGCGTATTTTCCGGCACAATGACCGTCGCGGGCTTCATCCCCAGAAGCTTCGTCACATAGGCGACCGCAATCCCATGATTGCCGGAAGAAACCGCCGCCACGCCTTCTTTTCGCTCCTCTTCCGATAATAATAATATCCTGTTCAGCGCGCCCCTGATCTTAAACGCCCTGATCGGCTGCTGACATTCCAGCTTTAAGTATACATTCTGACTGTCATTGCTTAAATAAAGAGACTTCTCCAACGGAGTCTCGTGCAAAAAGGGGCTGATGCGCTCCTGCGCCCGCCGAATATCCTCAAAACGCAACTGATCCTGCGCCATCTCCCACCTCCGCAAAATCATATGTACCTCATGAAACTCAAATCAGACAAAAAAACACAGCAGGGGCGGTAACGTTATGATTTCAGCGCCTTTGCTGCGTTTCAAGAGCTTTATCCGTCATATGGCATACATAAATATAAATAATTTTTGTATATTCTACAGGATTTTTCCCAAAACTTCAATACCAACCTTCAACTTTTGTGAATTTTTTTGCACTGATAGCACGCCGCTTCCGCCGCCACAAACCCGCCGGGCAGCCTCCCTCCGCCACCGGGCAGGCATTTTCGCTATTCCGATATTCCAAACGGGAAATTCCATCCAAAGTTCCGGGGCGTTCCAAACTGACGCATGGCACGTAAACTCGCCGCGAATCCATGATTCGCGCCTCAGACAGTACGTGTCATGCGTCAGGAACGTCCCGAAACTTTGGGGAATTTCTCCGTCCGGAATATAAGTCATAGCTGCAAACGCCTGCCCGGTGGCGGAGGGAGGCTGCCCGGCGGGTCCGTGGCGGCAAAAGCGGCTGGCGACTGGCAAAATAAGAGTTTATGCATCGGATCGCAGTCCGGAACGGAATGACGTTTTGGCCGGAATTTCCCGGTTTGAATATAGGAATGGAAAAAATACCTGTGCACCCCGGGGCTTGCGGAAGGACCGGGCGGCAGGTCCCGGACAGAACCGGAAGGCACAGGGCACAGTGACCAGGAGGACGCAACACCCCGGCCTTAGTTACAGCCGTCAGGGCCGCAACAGAAGCCGCCCTCATCCGAACCTTCAGCCTGCTGCGTCAGGATAGCGACCATTTCTTCCTTCGTATAAGTCTGCAGGGCGATTTTCTTTCCATTAATATATATAGAAGGAATCCCTCTGACCTTCAGCACGTCTTTTGAATAGGAAACCTCTTCTTTTTCCTGCTTCGTCCAGGTTCCTGCAAGAAGCGCATTCCGGTATTCTTCCGGGTCCAGACCGATTCTCTTCGCCAGTTCTGTCAGCACTTCCGGATCTCCGATATCTTTTTCCTCCATAAAGTATGCCCGGTACATCAGATCACTGTATTCCTCTCCCAGTCCTTTCTCCCGCGCAAAATACCAGCCTTCAAAAGCCAGTCTGGTGTACGGGCGCGGAACGACTGCGGGCGGCAGCTTCATATCCAGGCCAAGCTGTTTTGCAGGCTCTGTCAGAATTTGATAGCGGGCTTTCCGCGTTTCATCGTGGTAAGTGTCCACCCGCTCCTTCGGTTCTTCCGTCAGTTCCAGCGGCTGTATCAGAATTTCCGCTTCCATGCCGGTTTCCAAAAGCGCCTGACGCAGCGCTTCCTTCGCCACCAGGCAATAGGGACATACAAAATCCGTTACAAATAAAATGTTCAGCATAGTTTTCTCCTTTCAGGCAAAAAGAGCCGCCCCTGCCATAACTTCACACTGTAAAAATCACAAAACCTCTGTCAGCTTTGTGAACGCTTTAATGAATTCCTTTACACCGTAATTTTCAAATTCCACGGTGATCTTTGTATCCTCTTCCTTCCGCACGATTCCGACTCCGTAATGATCGTGGCGGACACGCTTTGCGGCCGATGGCGTTTCCGGCTCTTCTATTTGTTTTGTCTCCCGTATTTCTGTCTGCTGCGCTTCTGGAATCTGCGCGCTCTTTTTCTGCTTCGATTCCTGCACCGCCCGCCGCAGAGCGGCAAGATCCGCCGTTTCCTTTGTCTTTTGATCCTCCCGGTCCAGCAAATGCTCCGGAATCATGTCCAGATACCGGCTCGCGCCCGACACAGCCCTCGCCTGAGCAGGATTGGTATACCAGGAAAGTTCCAGGTAATCCCTGGCCCGCGTAATGCCGACAAAGAAAAGACGGCGCTCCTCTTCCTCTTCTTCAAAGGTCTTACTCTGCAGCGGGATCAACCCGTAATTCACTCCGATGATAAAAACGCAACGAAACTCCAGTCCTTTGGACGCATGCAGCGTCATCAGCCGCACCGCATCCTCCTGCTCCTTTGCTTCCTCCTGTAAAAAGTTCACACCGTAAAGCGCCGCAGAATTTAAAAACGCTCTCAGACCGGGCAGAAAATCCAGATTTTCCCGGCGCACGTATTCCAGAATCTGTCTGCAAAAGGAAAGAATCTGCTCTTTTTCCTCCGAAAAGGCGGCGGAAGAGGGTTTCAGCGCGGCATCCAATTCAAAGTAGTCATAGATATCCTGCGGCTCCCATCCTGCGCAGGAGGGCCGCTGCCCTGCCCATTGTTCAAACCCCCGCATTTTATCGGAAAGTCCGGGCGCCGTCCCGTACTGCCTATCCGCCAGCACTGCTTTTTCGATGAAGCGGTCCTGCCTGTTGCAGGAAAAACGCAGCACCTTTACAAACCAGGCCAGGGCGGGCAGATCTGACAGCGTTTTTTTCACCGTCGCCGTACAGGGAATCCCATGGCGCGCAAACACCTTTTCCAGCAGTTCCGACTGCGTTTGCAGCCGATAGAAAACCGCAATCTCCCGGTAAGCGATTCCTTTCTCTTTCAGTCCGGCGATCCGCTGCGCCAGATATTCCGCTTCCGAAAAAGGATCATAATGATTCTTTACATGAATCCGCTCTCCCTCTCCCCTGGTTCCCAAAAGGCGGTCTCCGCTCTGCTGAAAACAACGGGCGGCTTCCAGAATGCAGCCCCCGGACCGGTAATTGACAGGCAGCGTCAGTTCTCTTGCGCCAAATTGGCGGGCCAGCAGAAAGAAAATATTTTCCTCACTTCCCCGCCAACTGTAAATCACCTGATTGGGATCCCCCACCGCAAACAGCCGGGTATGCTCGCCCATCAGCGCCTCCATCAGTTCCAACTGCTGTTTGTCGCTGTCCTGCACCTCGTCCACAATAATCCAGTCGGGATGCTCTTTTACCAGACGGGTACAGGCGCTGATCAGATCCGAAAAAGAAAGCTTATTCTGCCGGATTTTCTCTTCCTGCAGCAATTCAAACAGCCGGAATAAATCGTCCCGGTAACGGCTTGTTTCCTTTCCCTGCTGCCAGCCCCTCTTCTCCTGCTCCAACCTCTTTTTGAGCCGGTTCGGATATTTGACCTTCAGCTTATGCGCCGCAATCAGCGACTCCGCAATGCTCAGTTCTTCCTCCGGATCGATCACCGTAAAGTCCTTCCGGTACCCCAGTTCTTCCACCGGCAGCCGGTCCCGCAGCAGACGAAGCGCGACGCTGTGAAACGTGCCGAAGCCAAAAAGCGCCGCCGCATCCGGGACGCAAAGGCGCTGCCGGATTTCATCCGCCGCCTTATTCGTAAAGGTGAGCACCACCATCTTTTCATAGAGTACCCCTTTTTGATCATGCAGGTACAGAACCTTTTCCACAAGAACCGTCGTCTTGCCGCTTCCCACATTCGCCTTTACCAGACAGGCCTTTGATTCATCCAAAACCGCCTCTTTCTGATATTCATTTAGAGATTTCCAAATACCATCCGGCTCCATCTATTCCTCTTCCTGTTTTCCCAGTTTCCGTTTCAGCCGTTCCTGCGCCATAGCGCTGCTGGACGTATCCTGCGCCGCCCGTATCTTTAAAGCGGTCTGCGCCGGACAGTCCGTATAAAACCGCAGCACATTCAGCAGGCTCTGCCGGTTTGTGCTCTGGGACGCCCACTTTTCATAAAACTGATTGCCAACCGTCAGTTCCAGCACATTTTCAGAAACCTGCACCCCGGCAACGGTTCCGAAAAAGGCGCTGTTTGTCTCCCCGTTTTTCTTCAGACACTCCACAAAGGCGTCCCATTCCTGTTCCAGCTTCCCAAAGGAGAACGCCTTCTTCACTCTGGGCAGCGGCGGTTTTTGCCACGCTTTGACATCCCTGGGCGCTTCCCGTTCTTTTTGAAAATTCTGCAATCCCCACAGCACCATTTTCTTATCCAGCTTATAATCGCCCACACAGGCGGGACAGCCGTCCGCACAGCTGCAGTTTTCCACCATCCTTACCGCATTCTGCAAAATCTGCTCCAGCATCCCGTAAATCTTCTCCGCGTATCCCAGGCCGCCCACATATTTATCATACAAAAACAGAGAAACCGTTTCCTGATCCTCTCCGTCCCAAATCAGCGCATTGTTGGATACGATGGCATCGATGTCGTCCTGCGCCGTCATCGTCACCATCATCGCGGCATTTTTAATCGCACTGCACAGCCCTTCAAAGTGATTGTTCAGCACGAATTCCCCGTCCTGATAGCGCTGCAGAAGGCTCCGGTAGACGCGCACCACATTTTCCGGAATCGTAATCCAGCAGCCTTCCGTATCATATGCCTTGGACAGCGGTTCTGCAAGCTGCACATTTCCCAGATTCTGATGATTGTGAAACTGCAGCTTTTTATACATGGAGATCACTTCATTTACATGGATGTCCCCAAAGGATACGTGAACGCGTCCCAGATCCGTTTCTTTTAATTTCCGTAAAATGCGGGTCTCCTGCGTTCCTGCCGGAACCGTATAATAATTCCCGTTAAAAGGAATCGCCTGCGCCGCTCTCGCCGTTGTATCCAGCTTCGTCACCTCATACAGCACGCCCTCATGCAGATAAACCGCACCCGGATGCAGTTCCCGGTAAGCCTGCATCTCGTCCATCTCGGTAATCGCTTTTCCGCTCTCCACAAGCAGCAACTGATAGCGGCTCTGGTCAATATTTCGCAGAGAAAAATCTCCTGCCGGAAACGCGCCGCCCGACCAGGCGAACCGCCCCTGAACGTCTTTTAATTCCTCCGCCGACAAAAGCACCGGAATCACCTCTCCCAGATCCGGAAACAGCGCGATATCGTCCAATGTCAGCGGCATTTCCGCGGCCGCTGCCCTGATATGGGAAAGCTGGATCTGCAGATTATCCTTGTCCACAATCGCATACTCGCTTTCCTTTTCCAGAAGCCAGTCGGGATCGATAGCGATATACTGGTCAAAGGGCGCATTTTCCAGAATCAGATAATTGGTACAGCCATTCCCGTTCCTTCCCGCCCGCCCCGTCTGCTGCCAGAAGGACGCGCGGCTGCCGGGATATCCTACGATGACGGTGGTATCCAGCTTCCCGATATCGATGCCAAGTTCTAAAGCATTCGTGGAAACCAGTCCGGAAAGCTGCCCGGAAATCATTTTCTGCTCGATTTCCTTCCGTTCCTGCGGCGTATAACCGCCCCGGTACCCGGCGATCCGCTCTTCCAAACCTTCCCCCAAAAAGCCTGCGGCCTGCAGCTTATCCCTGGATTCCTTCAGCACCACTTCCACATTCCTGCGGGAACGCGCAAAGGCAATGAAATGTCTTTCCTTCTCCACCAGCGCCGGAATCAGTTCCGTTGCCACTGTCAGAGACGAAACCCGCCCATACTCCTGCCCGTTCTTTCCCAGAATGGCGGGCGGCTGCAAAAACACATATTCCCTTTCAGCGGCGGGCGACCCGTCCCGGCTCACCTGCATGAACTCCTGTCCGCAGATAGTCTCCGCCAGTTCCACCGGATTTGCAATCGTCGCGGAACTGCACAAAAACTGCGGTTTCGCATGATAATAGCCACACACCCGAAAGAGCCTGCGAAATACGTTCGCCAGGTGGGAGCCGAACGCACCCCGATAGGTATGCAGTTCGTCCACCACCACAAACTTTAAGTTGGAAAAAATAAAATCAAAGCCGAAATTGCTGTGATTGGGCAAAAAAGAACCGTTGAGCATCTCCGGATTCGTCAGTATAATATTGGCGCTCTTTCGGATCCTGCTGCGTTCTGCCGGCGGCGTATCCCCGTCATAAACGCCCGCCGAGATGCGCCCCGGTCCGAAATATTCCAGCACCGGCCGAAGCGCCCGGAACTGATCGCCCGCCAGCGCCTTCGTAGGATAAATAAAAATCGCCCTGGTCAGCGGATTTTTCAAAATTTCCTGCAGCACAGGCAGCAAAAAACTCAGCGTCTTGCCGCTGGCCGTGGAAGTCGTAATTACCACATTCTTTCCGGCCTGTACCATCGAAAACATCTCCGCCTGATGGCGGTAAAGCGAAGAAATGCCGCTCTCGCGTAAATAACCGCATACCTCTTCCTCCATGCCTTCCGGATAATCTGCATATTCCGCCATACGGGCAGGAATTTTTCTCCTGTATATTTCCAAATCTCTTAATTCCATATCCACCCTCGAATCTCTGTCGAACTTTTGTTCCATTATAACAGATCATACCCGATTCTGCATCTGTTATTGATGCAAATTCTTTTCCGATTTCTTCATTTTCTCTTCAGAAATTTTAAGACCAATTTTATTTCTCTGACACAAAATGAACACATTTTCCCGGTATTATTGTTTTCAGATAGATGAACAACTCACTATCTCCCCCCTCATAAGAAAAATAAGAAACGGCTGTCGTAACCCGATAGCCGTTTCTTATTTTTCCGGATTCGCACTATTTTCTGTTTCTGCTAAACAAAAATTTAAGAAGCGTTGTTAGCGCTCCCAATCCCAGCGCCAGAACAATTCCGTTTTTTAATTCCTCCCTGAAAATCAGAACACCAATCTATCATGCTATAAATAGCTGATCTTTCTACGCCGCCAGATCCCGCTTCCGGTACACAAACGCCGCCATGCACGCGCAAAATGCCGTCACGCAGACGCTGACCGCCAGCATTTTGCCGTCCACGCTTCCTGCCGAAAAAATATCCGTCGCATTGGAAAAATAGTAAGGCGTCACATATTTCAGCCCTTCGATATCCGGCACGATCCTGCACATCAGATCCATCATATACAATAAAACCGAAAAACCCAGCGCCGCCCCGATCTGCTTTCTCTTAAAGAAAGCGGAAGCCAGAAAACAGATGCTTCCCACCTCCAACTGCATCAGCATCTGCGCGCCATGATAAAGCGTAAACGCTTTTCGGTCCGGCATTTCTCCCGCCGCCGCAAAGCCCGCCAGTATCCAGATCACGCAAATGAGGTTGAACAGGAAAATCAGCAGCGCCATGGCCGCATATTTCCAGCCGATAATATACCCTCTTCCCAGCGGCAGGGTATTTAAAAATTCCGAAGTATGCCCTTCTTCCTCTTTTGCTACGATGGCTGCCCCTGTCATGGCCGCAAACATGGCCCCGCCGATGGCAAACATCAGCGCCACTTCTGCGGCATAGAATCCATTCATCGTGCTGACGCTTAAACGGTCCAGACCGAGCGCCGTGGAAAAAGCGCCCATCTGGGCGTAGGCCCCGGCCATCTGCTCCATGGATTCTTCCAGACTTTCAAATAAAAGAATACAGCCAAAGCAGGCAAATCCGATACAGAGCGTCCAAATCAGCAGGGCTTTCCGGTTCTGCCCGATTTCATGCTTCAAAAGCGTCATACCTTTTCCTCCGTTTCATAATAATGCATGAAAAGTTCTTCCAGCGAAGGCTCTTCAATTAACACGTCCTCTAACTCCATTCCGTCCAGCCGGCGTATGAGTTCCTTCATATTTCCGGCATGGGTGAATTTCTGCTCCTGTCCGTTTATGCGGACTTTCACAAGACGCAGGTCCGATTTCGCCAGATTTTCCACCGAATCCGCCCGGACCAGCTTTCCTTCCTTAATCATAGCGGCATTTTTACAATACCGCTTCACTTCCGAAAGCACATGAGAGGATAAAAAGCAGGTTGTTCCCTGCCGGTTATACTCCTGAATCAAACGGAAAAACGCTTCCTGCATCAGCGGGTCGAGACCGGAAGTCGGCTCGTCCAGAATCAAAAGTCTCGGACGATGCTGCATGGCGCAGACGATGCTGACTTTCTTGCGGTTTCCCAGAGACAATTCTTCTATTTTCTTTTCCCGGTCCACCTCCAGCAGGCCGCATATCCGGTCCGCCTCTTTACGGCAGTCCAGCTTTCTCGCCCGCGCGGCAAACGCAATCACGTCTTTTACTTTCATGGACGGATAGAACATCGCTTCCGACGGCATATAGCCCACCTGGCGCAGAATTTCGTTCTGCTGTTTTTTCACATCCATTCCCAACAGCCTGATTTCTCCCGCCTCAAAGCGCAGCATGCCGAGCATGCTTCGGATTGTGGTGGATTTTCCCGCTCCGTTCGGCCCCAAAAAGCCAAAAATATCTCCCTCTTTGACCGTCAGAGAAATTCTGTCCACCCCTCTGTGTTTGCCGTAGGTTTTCGTCAAATTACAGATTTCAATGGCATTGTCACTCATGTTTTCCCTCCTTCTTAAATTCGGTCAGCAGCTTATTGAGATTTTGCGTATCGATCATCCGCTTCACTTTATTACACAGAAAAATGCAGCCATAGCACAAAAGCATATATGCCAGATAAAGCAACGTCGCCGGCGCGCTCCTGTCGAACCACTTAAAAAGCCAGGATACGCCCGTATACAGACAGGCGCAGAGTAAAATGCTGGCGGCTTCCCTTTTTCCCAGCCGGTCCGCCTCATCGAAGTTGCGGAATAAGTAAACCTGCAGATATCCCATGGCATATGCCGTCAGCACCATTTCCCATAAAACGGCAACGCTGGCAAAGTAATTTTTCTGCACGAGAAGACAGGCGCTGTAAAAAAACACAATGCAGGAAAAATAGAGACATGCCTTATATTCTATGCTGATCTCTGCGCTGAGATATTTTCTCAGCTTCCTCTTTGTTTCACTCTTCATCCTCTGTTCCTCCTTTCAGAATCCGGCGAAGCTGCTTTGCATATCGCCGGGAAATCATGACCTGCTCTCCGTTTTCCATGGTCGCCCGGATCCGGTTCCCCGGCTCGCTTTTCAGATAATGTATTTTATAAATGTTGAGCGCCATCGACTTGGAACAGCGGAAAAATCCCCTTCCTTCATAATACACCGCCAGTTCTCCCAGGCCCGCCGAAACCCTGCATACCCGATCGGCCAGATAGGCAAACGTGACGCCGTCCACGCTTTCCAGATACAGGATCTCTTCCGGCGTCAGAAGAAACTGCTTCCCCTCCGCAAAGGCGCTGATCCGCTGCTCCATACCGCGTACAATCCGGGCAAGAGACCTGATCTGTTCATTCATCTCCCGGTATTGGATAATCACTTCGTCCTCACCCTGACGGATTTTGTTCATCGTCAATTTCATTTTCAATACCCGCTTTCCGGCTCGCCGCCATAAATCAAAACCGATTGTTTTGCACTTTACGATTTGGCAATCGCCAACGCCATGCACTCACTATACACTGTCCCGCCCCAGTCCGGCAAGCGCGCAAACGTCAAGCTGCACTTTTGGGGAGATAAGCGGTTTCCATGCGCATCCCCCGGAGGGCTTTTTTATGCGCCAGGAAATCCGGCGGAATTTCCTGGCGCATAAAAAAAGCCCTTGTCAGGAACCATAAGATTCCTGACAAGGGATACCCTGCTTATTGTATCGTCCTTATAAAGTCCGTCCGACGGACACTTTTTTGTATTACTCCAATATTTTCCTGTTATAGCGCTGTCTCTTACGATATTCCTGACCGCCCATATTCATCCTGCGGTATTCCTGCATGCGCTGTTCCTTCCGGATCACCGCTTCGTCTACACCGTTCATCCGATACCCTTTCAGGATCTGCGCCAGCATGATCTGTACATATCGCATTCCGTGCGCAAGCGCAACATCGATCCGCATCAATCCCAGCAAGAGCATGTGATATGCCTTACTCCCGAAACGCTCTTCCGGCTCCTTATCCTGCGCCAGATAAGCGATTATCAACAAAAGAAAAACTGCTACCAAAAAGATAATCATAGGTCCCTTCATATTCTCACCCTCTTTTCTTCCATGACTCGTTAACGGGGAACCTGTTTTCCTTATGTATCTGCTTTTATTGTATCTCATTTGGTATTAACAGTCAACTTCTATTCGATACGGCAAAAAAAATTGTGCAATTTCAACATCTCATACTACCTTTGTGCTTTCCCACAGTCGCCGTCCCTATGAAAACTCTCTGCTCACACAATACTGCAGCACCGTTTCCATCTGCGGGGAAACCCATTTGCTGCGGTGATAAAGAAGCTGTTTCCATACCTCAATTTCAAAGTTCTTCACATTCAACCGAACCATTTTGCCTGCTTTTACGTCCTGTTCCGTTACATAGTCCGGCAAAAACGAAAGGCCCACTCCCTGTTTCACAAGGGAACAGATCAACTCTGCGCTTCCGATTTCCAGAACCGGCTGAATTTCCAGCGACATTCCTGCCAGCTTTTCATCCAGCAGACGGCGGTAACTCATCCCTTTTTCCGTCAGAATAAACGGCTGCCGTATCAGGTCCCAAACGGATATTTCT
The DNA here is from genome assembly GCA_030524745.1 of Eubacteriales bacterium. Lineage (GTDB taxonomy): Bacteria > Bacillota > Clostridia > Lachnospirales > Lachnospiraceae > Gallintestinimicrobium. The sequence continues at coordinate 44,947 of JAUNGC010000025.1, forward strand.
GCGTTCCGGCTCAGCGCGCACTCCGTATCCGCCACAAAATGTACGCCCATCTTTTCTTCCTTCACAATAATATATTCCGCATTATAAATATGATTATCCAGCGTCAGAATAATGTCCGCCTCGTTATGATTTATGAGCCGGAACATCTCTTCCGTTCCGGCCGCAATGATTTTGAGCGTAATGGCCGGATACCGTTTCCTGAAATCCGGGAACTTTTCACTCAGTAAGGAATCGCATAAAGAGTCCGCCATTGCCAGACGGACATGCCCTTTCACTTCTTTTTCCTCCTGTACGCTGTCCTTCAGTTCCTGCTCCAGCCTGGTGATCTGATGCGCATATTCCAGCACGCCCCGCCCTTTCTCTGTCAGCGCCACCGTATGACGGATCCTCTCAAAGAGCGGGAAATGCAGTTCCTCTTCCAGTTGCCTGATCTGAAAAGACACTGTCGACTGGGAATAGCCCAATGCCGCCGCCGCTTTCGTGAAGCTGTTCAATTCCGCCACATGAATAAAGGTGATCAGATTTCTGATATCCAAGTTATGCTCTCCTTAATCGTTTTTTTCGATCTAATATATTATATTTATTAATTTTACAGATGCTTACATCTACTATATACTAAATATCAGAGAAGTACAAATATCATTTTGAAAAAACATGCCGCAATACATGAATTGTACGAAAGAAAAGGAATCTGCCATGCATACGCTGTTTTCATTCTATCAATCTATAAAATCCGGGTTTATGTACGTCTATCAGCTATTATGGGGAGATCTCATCACCATCCCTCTGCCGGGCGGAAGCGGTCTCGGCCTTTCCCTGCTCATTCTGCTTTTGATTCCGGCCGGAATTTATTTTACCGTCCGGACGCGTTTTCTTCCCTTCCGGCTCTTTCCGGATATGCTCAAAACAATGGCGGAGAAAAAAAACTCCTCTCATAAAAATTCCATTTCCGGTCTGCAGGCGCTTATCATCGCCACCGCCACGCGGGTCGGCATGGGCAACCTGGTGGGCGTAGTCGCCGCTATTTCCGCAGGCGGCGCAGGAGCCGTCTTCTGGATGTGGGTTACCGCCCTTTTGGGATCTTCCACCGCTTTTATTGAGGCAACGCTGGCGCAGCTCTATAAAGAAAAAGATCCTCTTTACGACGGCTACCGCGGCGGTCCCGCATACTATATTCATCATTTTTTTATCAAGAAGAAAAGCAAACACAGACGCAGCATCATCGCTGTTTTGTTCGCCCTGTCCGGCCTGCTGTGCTGGTGCGGCATCAGCCAGGTAATTTCAAACTCCGTTTCTTCCGCCTTTGAAAACGCCTTTCAGATTCCGCCCCTTTATACTACCGTCATTTTAGTGATTCTGGCTGCGGTCATCGTGCTTCGTAAAAACGCAACCGTAAAAGTTCTGGATATTATGGTTCCCATCATGGCAGGCTGCTATTTTCTGCTCACAGTGTTCATTATTATCACAAATGCCGGAAAGCTTCCCGCCGTTTTCCAGCAAATATTCGCAGAAGCATTCGGCCTGCGTCAGATGGCGGCCGGGGGCTTTGGCGCCGTTCTCATGAACGGTATCAAACGCGGCCTTTTTTCCAATGAAGCCGGTTCCGGCTCCGCGCCATGCGCGGCAGCCGCGGCAGACATCGATCATCCGGTTAAAGAAGGGCTGTTGCAATCCCTGGGCGTATTCATCGATACGATCGTGATCTGTACCTGTTCTGCCATGATCATGCTCCTGACGCCCGCCGCACTGACCCAGGGGCAGAGCGGTATGGACCTACTGCAGTCCGCTATGCGTTACCATATGGGGGATTTCGGCGTGATCTTCATTGCGCTGATCTTATGGCTGTTCAGCTTTTCTACCTTTATCGGTATCCTGTTCTATGCCCGTTCAAATGTCGCTTATGTTTTCGGAGATAACTGGCTTTCCCAGACCCTCTATAAGCTGCTCTGTCTGGTAATGCTCTTTATCGGAGGTCTGGAAGCCTATACGTTCGTCTGGGATCTCGGCGATATCGGCATCGGACTGATGACAATATTCAATATGATCGTTCTGATCCCCATGTCGGGTCAGGCAATCAAAGCGTTAAAGGAATATGAAAAAAACAAAAAGACATAAAGGATTCTCCAAAAAGAAAAGCCCGCAAAACGGGCCTTTTCTTTTCCCAAAACCGGATTCTATGACCGCCGGCAGCGACCGGACGGCTCCTATATTCTCCTGATTAAGGTTCCTTTTTCATTCAATTTTCCATCCGCAAAATTTCTGCTGTAAAGCACCTCGCCTTTTTCGACAATCTCTATCGCCCGGCGCCCGCAGTTTAAAAGCACCTCTATCCGGTTTCCGGCATCATCCAGCCGAATGTATTCCACGCAGCGCGGATCGGAAATTTCATTCGGGAAGTGGAAATACAGGCTGTGCAGGCAATCCTCTTTGCACCGCAGGCGAATCAGCTTCTTTATATCATCCGTCCTGTCTTTCCATGTCCCTTTTTCAATTTCGTCCCACGGCATACACCTTCTGCAATCCGGATCATGCGCCCCATCGAGCGCGATCTCCGTTCCGTAATAAATACAGGGACTGCCCGGCATGGAGAACAGCACCGCAAGCTGCTGGAAAAATATATCCAGATCCTTCACCCTGTGAATGAGCCGTTCCGTGTCATGGGAATCCAGAAGGTTGAATATTACATTGTTATTTTGCTGCATATACATCGTATAGCAGCGGTTTATCATATACTCAAAATCTTCTTTCGTCAGACTTTCATCCAGGAAAAAGTCATTGATACTCTCCATCAGCGGATAATTCATGACAGAATCATATTCGTCCCCCAGCAGCCACTGACTTGCGTCATGCCAGATTTCACCCAGCAGATAAATATCCGGCTTGATCCGCTTTAAGCGCTGCCGAATCCGCTTTAGGAATTTGTGAGAAACTTCATTGCCCACGTCAAACCGCAGACCGTCCACATCAAATTTTTCCACCCACCAGCAGCAAATGTCGCCGATATACTCAATCACCTCGTCATTGTTTGTATTGAGTTTGGGCATCTGGGCATAAAAAGCAAACGAATAAAATTTCCCGTCCCTTGTGTCAAACCGCTTCTGGTCAAAGGGCCATTCGTTAATCATAAACCAGTCATAGTAGCGGGAATCAGGTCCTTTTTCCAGCACATCCAGCCACGGCGCAAAATGAGGGCCGCAATGATTAAAGACGCCGTCCAGCATGACGCGGATTCCCTTCCCGTGCGCTTCCTGCACCAGCTTTGAAAAATCCGCCTCGCTGCCGAAGGAAGGATCGATTTTCTGGTAATCCTTCGTATCGTATTTGTGATTGGAATCCGCTTCGAAAATAGGATTCAGGTAAATCCCCGTAATCCCCAGATCCGCCAGATAGGAAAGACGGCTGCGGATACCGTTTAAATTCCCGCCGAACCGCTGCGCGTTCGTGACCGGTCCGCTTTTCCATTCGGAAATTCCTTCCGGCCTTTCTCCCTGCTCTTCTCTGCAGAAACGGTCCGGGAAAATCTGATACCAGACAGTAGAATTCACCCAATCCGGCGTCACATTGACGTCCGCCGGATTCATCCACGGCACCGTGAAAAACTGCAGAATTTTTCCATCCATCTGCAGTTGCTCTTCCGTCAGAAATCCGTTTTCAAAATAATACCAGACTTCGTCCGCCGTATGGAGTTCAAAATAATATTTACATCTTTTAAAGGCCGGCTTTAACGTGGTCGTCCACCAGATCTGATTTTTCAGTCTCTTTTTGAAGGGAATCTCCTCCCGTCTGCCCGACCATGACTCCGCGCCTCCCAAAATACCGTTTTCAAACGGATCTCCATAGTGCAGGAAAACCCGATTCACATCATATCCGGTCTTTAAGTTCACAATCAGGTCTTCCTGGTTTAAGGCATAACTCATCTGTTCCGTTGTTTTGTGATATACTCCGTTAAATTCCATAACGCCTCCCGCCTTCCTGCGCGTATACTCGCCGCAGGATATACCACTATTATAGATTTCGGGCAATCACATCGTAAATATTAAGATTTTCAGTTCCATGTCAATTAACGTTTTTTGTACTTCTGATATTGCCGCCCGCACCGGCATCAATTCTTTATTTCAAATACATATGCTTCATATGGCTTCATAAACCCGGAAAATACTTCTCCCCGCAGGACGTCTCTCGCTCCTGCATATTCGGGCAGCCCGGCTTCTCCGTCTTTTGCATGAAAACAGATGGCCAGCTTCTCATCTCCCAATTCTTTTGTAATAAGCAAAAGTCCTTTCTCATCATCCGTTACGGAAGCGGTCACAACGCCTTCCGTAATGCAGGCGTATTCCTTTCTGGCCTTAATCAGTCTGCGATACCACTGAAATACATCCTGATCCTGATATTTCTCATCCCATAACATCCCGCGCCGGCAATCCGGATCGGGACCGCCCGCCATTCCCAGTTCATCTCCATAATATATCACCGGCATACCCGAAAGCAGCATCTGCAGAGCCGCTGCCAGCTTCAGCTTTTCTTTATTTCCGCCGCACATATGTAAAAACCTGGCCGTATCATGGCTGTCAATCAGGTTCCACAAAACGGGAAACACCTTTGTATGAACATTTCCGCGCAGATATCCGATATTGCCCCAAAACCGGGACGGACTGATACTTTCCTTCGCCACAAAATCAATGACGGAAAAATGGAAGGAATAGTTCATAATGCTGTCCCACTCCTCTCCATCCAAAAAGTCCTCCGCGCAATGCCAGACTTCCCCCACAATGAGCGCTTCCGGGTTGAGCGCCTTCATTTCCCTCCGGAAGTTTCTCCAGAATTTATGGCTGATTTCATCCCCCACGTCCAATCTCCAGCCGTCGATCTTACATTTTTCAATCCAATAACGTCCGACCTGAATAAAATATTCCTGTGTTTCGGGATTCAGCAGATTTAATTTGGGCATCCCTCCAAAATAAGCAAAACTCTTATAATTGGGTTTTTCTCCCCATTTCCATTTCAGCGGAAAGCCGTCCGGATAATACCAGTCCTTATATGCCGATTTTTCCTGCTTTTCCATCAAATCAGCAAAGGCAAAGAATTCCGGCGAAGTATGGTTGAACACACCGTCGAGAATAACCCTCATTCCCATCCCGTGCGCACGCTCGACTAAATTTTTTAAATCCTCTTCCGTCCCGAAATCCGGATCAATTTTATAATAATCAATGGTATTATATTTATGAGTGGAATTCGATGCGAACACCGGGGTCAGATAAAGCACGTCCACCCCCAAATCCCTGAGATATTCCAAGCGTCCGATAATGCCTTTTAAGTCTCCGCCAATATCTTCTCTTGCGCCGATCGGAGCCTGATACCACTTATCCTCTTCAACGAATTTACTGCTTGCAAATCTTGACGGGAAAATCTGGTAGACGATCCTGTTTTTGGCCCAGTCAGGAATTTCAAACATCTCCTCCTCCCGCAGATTCTGCGGGCAGTCAAACATGCGGTCCGTATCCTCCACCGGCCCGGAAAAGAATTCCTGATTGCTGTAATAAGAAACCATCCCGGCCCTGTCCGTCAGTTCAAAGTAGTACCTCAGGCAGATCACATCTATTTCAATTTCAGCTTCATAATAATCGCACCAGCAGTCGCTCGCCGCCTTTCTCATTTCGACGGTCCGCCTCGTATCCAGCATTTCCACTTTGATATACTTATCCTGATAATGCAAAACAACCTTCTGCATATCATCTTTTTTGACCTTCAGCCGAATCAAAAATCTGCCTTTTTTAAGCGCATAACAGTATTTCTTGTTCACGTCATGATAAATTGCTGAAAATTCCACCTTTACTCCCCGCTTTCCCCGGATATCCGTATCTGCGGAATTTTTCGTTCCGCCCCTTACATTTCCATTTTATTATAACGTTAAAAGGGGCCCTGTACAATCAAAAAAAGCCTTTATTCTGATTCTTATTTCCTTCACATTCTATTCCAGATATGCCGCAAGAATCCGCTGCGTTTTCAAGGAATCTTCATGAAGTAATATTCCCGCCTGTTCAAGGTAATCCATCACAAGCTGTCTGTTCTGAACCGCTGCAGCATAATCGTCTTCTTTAAACGACAATTCCGTAAGATATGTCGTTTCACCTGACGTCTTATTCGTTATCGGCCAGATTTCAACAACGATATCAATTCCGCTGATATCCCCTTTATACTTCAGATAAGTAAGCGGTCCGCACTTTTTTCCTTCTTCAATAGTATCCGTTCCCCAATTATCATATAGCCAGTTTTCTTCTTTCCCCGGCATATTACTTTTCAGAATATCGATGGCGTCACCTTTTTTGGGCAGTTCCAAATCATCATATCCCTTATTCGACGCTTCCTTGTTCCGGCTCAGGCTCAACGTCATTTTCTCATATCCCCAATCCACTTCCGCCTCATAATTAGTATCGGAAATATCAAAGCCCTCCTGATTCGCCAGCGTCAAAGCCGCCTCAATGTCTCCATCACTGATGGAATAGCGCTTTTTATATGTAAGTTCAAATTCATCCGCATCCTCTTTTACCCGGATTCTGTTATACCAGCCCTGTTCTGAAAAGTCATATTCAGCCGTTTCGATATACAGCACGCTAATCTTATCATAGCTTTTTCCCGTATTGAATAAATTTCTATAATCCTTTTTCAATTCATCATCGCTGTTTAATACCATATCCGAATTCAGTAAAAACTTCAACTCATAGTCCGGTATCATGTTTTCCTTAGCCTGCACCGGCAATAACTGCAGCGCCAACAGGCATGCCGCTTCAAACAGCAATATCATTTTCCTGATTTTTTTCATTTGCTTTCTCCTCTCATTTTCCGGTTCATGATCACGTTCATGACCAGAAGCGTCGTCGTCGTAAGTAAAACGCACAATACTGCCATCGCCATCCCCAGAGAAACACTTCCCTGCTCAAATTCCCGGTTGATATAAGTAGAAACCACCAGCACATTCGGCGGAGCGATCAGGCTCGCCGTCACCAGTTCCCGAAACGCGATGATAAAAATCATCATCCAGCCGGACAGGATTCCCTTTGCAATCATCGGAAACGTGATCCTTCTGAATACATAAAAAGGATCTCCGCCGAAAGTTCGTCCCGCCTGAATGAGATTATCGTTAATCTGCGTATAGGCCGAGGTCACATATTGAAACGTATACGGAATATAGAGGACCACATAGGCAAGAACCATGATCCCCATTGTATTGTACAGGGGGATCACCTTATAAATGACATTCCAGAACAGCATGATGCCGATGATCAGAACAATGCCGGGCAGCATTTCAGGCAAAAGGCTGATTCCTTCCACCACCTTTTTCAATCCGCCTTTTGCCCGCCTTACCGCCAGCACCACGACAGTGCCCAGCACAGAACAGAGCGTTGCGGAGGATACTGCCAGAAAAATGCTGTTCTTAATCGCATTGATGCTTTTTCCTGTTGTAAACAGCTCCGCATAATGCGCAAGCGTAAAGTTCCCGGCAGTCAGCCCATAACCGCGCAGGTTGATGAGAGAGGTTGCAATAATGGAAAAATACGGAATCCCAATCGCTGCAATGAATACCAATATAATCCACAAAACGGCTGCCGCCAGGCCTGCTCCCGGAAGCTTCGTCTGCACCCGCCGTGTACCCTTTCCGCTCACCAGACGATAACTGGTTCTGTTTGTGATATGATTCTGCAAAAGCCACAGCATCATGCAGATGCCGATCAGAATCGCCGACAGGCCGGCGGAACGCCCGAAGTCGACCGGCGCCGTGGTGGAATAACGGTGAATATTCGTAGTAAAAACATAAAATCCGATCCTTCTTCCGAACGTATACGGCGTGCCATATTCAGACAATGTTTTTACAAACACCAGAAGCGCGCCGATTGCATAGTTTCCGGTGAGCAGCGGCGCAAAAATCTTCCGCAGGCGCATACCGAATCCGGCGCCGAATACCGCCCCGCTTTCCTCCAGACTGGCCGGGATATTGAGCATGGCATTTTTCAGCATCGTCATCAGAAATGGAAACACATGCAGGCTCATCACCAGTACAAGCCCCCAAAAGCAGAAAAATCCTTCCGAAAAACTTCCCGTCCACGGAAACATCTGCTGAAAAAGTCCTCTTTTCTGCATGAACACAATCCAGCCCATAGACGCAATATAAGGCGGCGTCATAAAAGGAATCAGAAAAATGATATCCAGCCACGCGCAACGGGCCAGCTGCGTCCTGGATAAAATATATGCCGTCGGCGCTGCGATCAGGGTGGAGCAAAGCACAACGTATATCCCCAGTATCAGAGAGTTTGCTATCGTCTGTACATTTTCACTGTCTGCAATGATCGTCCATGCCCGATATAAGTCAAGGCGGCCATCCGGGATGACCGCCCTCGCAAATATCATAGCCAGCGGACAGACGATTAACACAGCCAGAATGACAAACAGCATGATCAAAATGCCGTTGTTTTTCCAAACCGATGCTTGTTTCATATGTCCTCCAAATCTGAAACACCAAATACGTGTTTCATATGTCTGCTTCTGTCAGAAATTACTGACACAGCTTATTCAACTCTGCTGCCGTATCCATCGCCTCGTTTAACATGAGGTTCCAGTCCGTAGGGATCTGGGGAATCTCTTCCAGGTTCGGGCGCTTATCAGACTTGATATCGCTGCGCCCGGGCAGCAGATATGCATCCACTACCAGCGCCTGCGCTTCATCGCTGAACAAAAAGTCCACAAATGCTTTCGCATTTTCCACATTCGGGCTCGTATTCATGATCATGGCAGGACGGGGATTCACTACCGTTCCCGTTGCCGGATAATACATCGCAATCGGCTCACCCTTATCTATGGAAGAATATGCGTTATAATCCACACCTGCGATTAAAATCCCCTTCTCTCCTGTCGTAACGGCTTCCAGCGCAGCCGAATTGGCGCCCGGAACCGTCAGCCCGTTGTCCGCCCAGGACCGCAGAATATCCTGTCCGTTTTCCACTCCTGTCACAAATCCTGCAAGGAAATCTTTGCAGGAACCGGATTTTTCTCCGTCCGGAATTGCAATATCATCCTTATACCGGCTGTCCGCAAGTTCTTCCCAGTCGGCGGATACTTCCGGATAAATTGCGGTGTTGTAAATAACGCCTACTGCAGATGCGCTGTAGCCGAACAGCATACTGTCCTCATCGATCCAGCCATCCACGATGTTGTCTGCTTCCGCCGGAGCATAACTCATCAGCTGCCCCGTTTCTTTCATGCTCAGCCCATCGGACCAGGATGCCAGAATTACCACATCCGCTACCGGGTTGGATGCTTCTGCCTCCAGGCGGGCCAGGATTTCACCTGTCGTCCCCTGAAACTGCTCCACTTCCACACCGGTCTTAGCGGTAAATGCTTCTGCAATCTTGTCTGCAAGACCTGCCGGACTGGGCATATAAACTGTAACCTTGCCGGATAATGCGGTTTCCTCATCTCCCGCATTGCTCTGGTCTGCGGCGGACTGTTCCTCCGAACTTTCCCCGGCTGTCAGTTCTTCCGCCGCCGGTACGCTTTCTTCTTCCGCAGCCGCCTCTTCGTTCTGCGGCTGTGCCGTTACTTCTGCGCCAGCCTGGCCGCAGGCGATCATACTGAACGCCATGCACCCTGCCATTGCCAATGCTGCCATACGTTTTTTCATTCTTTCTTCTCCTCTTAGATTGAAATAATTTGTTTTGGATCTATGTATACGGTCTGTTTTTCGCCGGTCCCGATTTTCCTACCGGTATGGAACATCCACGTAACATTCTGAAAAGATACCATCACCTCGTAAGCGTCACCAAGGTATTGGACGCTGCTTACAGGCAGATCATAAGAAAGGAAACCTTCCTTTTTCTCCAGCGTCATCGCCTCCGGCCGGAACAGCTCCGTCTTTCCCATCCAGTTGGATTTTCCGACAAATCTGGCCACGAATTCTGTCGCCGGGTGATTATAAATATTCTCCGGCGTGTCATACTGCTCGATAACGCCTTTTCGCAATACGGCAATCCGATCGCTCATGCTCATCGCCTCTGTTTGATCATGGGTTACAAATACCGCCGTAATCCCCAATCCGGAAACAAGACGTTTTAATTCATGTCTCATCTCCTCCCGCAGGATCGCATCCAACGCGGAAAGCGGCTCATCAAACAGAATGCAGGAGGGTTCGATCACGATCGCTCTCGCAAATGCCACTCGCTGCTGCTGACCGCCGGAAAGCTGATGCGGATAGCGCTGCGCATATTCGTCCAACTGCACGGCATGAAGCGCTTCTTTCACTCTCTCTTCCAATCCGGCCATCTTTTTCTGTGCCCTGAGCCCAAATGCTACGTTTTCAAAAACTGTCATGTGCGGCCAGAGGGCAAAATCCTGAAAAACAAACCCCAGCCCTCTTTTTTCCGGCGGAACGTTTATCCCTTTTTCGGAGGAAAAAACACAGCGGTCATCCAGATAAATTTCGCCCCCATCCGGTGTTTCCAACCCCGCCGCCATACGCAGCAGCGTCGTTTTCCCGCACCCGGAAGGCCCCAAAAGGGTGGTAAACGTTTTGTCTTCGATGAAAAGATCCAGATCCCGGATCGCAAAAGCTCTGTCATAACTTTTATTGATATGTTTAAAGTTTATAACCATTTCCTTCACTCCTTCTAAATCAGGAGTTTATCATTTCAACCTTTAGTTTTGATTTGATTCGTGTAAATGCAGGGTAAAATTTTCCAAACAAAAAAAGAAGCAGCGCTATGGCTGCTTCAATTTTTTGCCGAATCTCTCTTGACTATTTCAGTCCCTTAATAAAAGGAATGAGACATAGAAGAAGCACAATTCCTACAAGACCGATCACGATGCCGATGACCATCTGGCTCCATACCATGGTCAGACACATTCCAACGCCCAACAGCAATGCGCCCGCAAGCCCGATCAGCGTCGCCCCGACCGTTTTTCCGGAAGGTCTGATCGGCGCTTTATTCTCCATCCTTCTCCAGATGAGTACCGTAATCAGCAAAACGATGACTCCGATCACTCCCATAATAACGCCCTGCCGGAATGCATTCCATTCCGTAATCAGCGCCATACACATTCCCAACGCAAACAGGATACCTCCTACCGTTCCCAGAACCATTGCTACAAATGTACTCTTTTTCATTACAGTTACCTGCCTTTCTCCCCCTCAAGGGGCATATATTTTATTTTGACAGCCTTTGAAAAAACAGTTGACCGCCTCCGTCTGATAAATGGATCATAGCATTCCTCTGTTTATGCAATGTTTGTGTTTTGTTTGAGAAATATTAATTATGCCTTACTTTGCCACATTTTTCACAAACAATGCATCTCCAAACACGCCAAAAAAACCGACAAATATTCTGAAAAATATCTGTCGGCTCTCTATTCTATTCAGGCATGGCTTATTATTTAAGTCAGCATCACAAGCGTTCCTGCAACAATCATAAATAATCCCAGCGCAGACTTCCCTGTCAGCTTTTCATGAAATACAATATAAGAAAACGCAATTGTTACGAGAATACTCAATTTGTCAATTGGCACCACCAAGCTGGCCGGGCCTTCCTGAAGAGCTTTATAGTAACACATCCAGGAGGCTCCTGTGGCGAGTCCCGACAAACAAATAAATACCAGTTCTCTTCGCGGGACCTCCCTGACAGTATGCTGCTTGCCTGCAACAAACACCACAATCCAGGCCATAAACAATACTACCACTGTCCGTATTGCAGTCCCCAGATTTGATTCCACTCCGGATACGCCAATCTTTCCCAGAATAGAAGTCAAACTGGCAAATATTGCAGAGAATACCGCATATAGAAGCCATGATTTCCCCCTTTCCTGTCCTGCCGCAATCTGCTCTTTCTTTTGAATCATCATCCAGGTTCCAACCCCAATTGCCAGCACGCCTGCCGCTTTTGACCATGACATACTTTCTCCCAAAAACAGACAGGCCAGTAAAATTGTAAGAACCGTACTGCTTTTGTCAATCGGCGCCACTTTATTCACATCTCCGATCTGCAACGCCCTAAAATAGCACAGCCAGGAAACTCCCGTGGCAAGACCCGACAAAATCAGAAATAAATATGTTTTTGCGTCAATCTGAGAAATCATACGATGCGATCCCACCATAAAAACCATTGCCCAGGAAAATCCCCAAACTACAATGGTACGTATCGCAGTCGCAACATTAGAATCTGTTCTTTTTATGCCGCATTTTGCAAGAATTGATGTAATCCCAGCAAATAATGCGGAGCCAAACGCATACACTATCCACATAGTTTCAACCCCTCCTTTTGCATATGCCACAGATCAGCTATCACAATATTGAAAAAAACGCAAGCAGCATATTTACCAACTAACATTAAATCTACAAATTGGATACATGCATATTATTATTTTTTACTCCCGAAACTCCGATCCATAACCCCAATGACATAAAGTATGATTTCAGGGTTTCGCTTTCCCGTACTACATCGTCTGGAAATATTTTGCCGTCAATCAGTTGTTCCAGCAAATTTTTCATGAACAATATAAGCTGGTCATAAATATTATTTTCAACAATGATATTCTCTCTGCCATTTAAACTTCTGCTTAGCCAGCCCGTCCACTCAAAATCTATTACCGCAAACAGACAATCGGTACACAATATCGAACCGTATGACGCCACTGTTCACAAAAATTTCCCGTATTCGGTAAAAGTCAGCGTATCTCTATGCGGTACCACAATTCTATCCTCTTGCAGAATACTATTGAAATAACTGATTCGTACGCCATTTGCATTAAAAACAGCAACTTCACCAGTTGCAATTGATCGGACCTTATCGCTCTCTTTTGTGACCATAGTTAATGATCCTCCCTGTAATCACTTCATAAAACATTAAATCAACCGAATCGTTTAAAACTAGCAGAAAAAAGTCTGATCCCAAAAGATGGTGCAAAAAAAGGATAACAAAAAACCCCGGAAAATCGGGGTTTTCAGAGGCGCGAGCCGGATTTGAACCGGCGATAAGGGTGTTGCAGACCCGTGCCTTACCACTTGGCTATCACGCCATATTCTATTATATGCTTTCGCATTTCAAAAAATGACTCCGACGGGAATCGAACCCGTGTTACCGCCGTGAAAGGGCGATGTCTTAACCGCTTGACCACGGAGCCTTATTAGCTGAGAAGCCTTACGGTCTTCATCTAACTCCCCCTGTTGGACTCGAACCAACGACACTTCGGTTAACAGCCGAATGCTCT
>JAUNGC010000006.1 GCA_030524745.1 Eubacteriales bacterium
TCAAGGTTTTTATTATATTTTGAAACAAAAAAACAGGTAGTTTTTGACACTACCGTAAATTATGTGGAGGGGAAATAAATGAAAAATAGCAGAAGATTCAAGATTGCGGCAATTATGATGACAGGGATTTTTTTGTGCGTACAGTTGAATTCGCTGGCAGCGGAGCCGGATTTGAAAGAACATATCTGTGAAGATGAAAGTATCCGGTTGGCGTTGGAAGCTTCCGGTTACAGATGCCCGAATTGTAATGAGTATTTGGAGGAACGCAGAAAAATTGGTACATGTGCTTATTGTACTTTCCCGCTGCATTCTTATGAATGTCCCTCGTGCGGTGAGTGGGTGGCTATATGTGAAGTTGGTCATTACCATAAAGCATATGGAAGATGAGAAGAACAGAAAATAAGCTGCAGGAATCCGGATCAGAATGATATGCTTATAACGTTAAAATCATGTTGCGCTCGGCTCTGATTTCGTTTATACTTTTTTCTAAAGTGAAAAAATATGCGAAAATCGATCCGGGCGCGTGTATGTTAAGGCGCGGATTCCGGACAGGGGAAAGAAGGAGGCAGCAGAAATGATTACGTTATCAAAAAGCGGCGCTTATCTGGTAAACGGCACGGAACTGATTTTTGACGGCCCGGACGCGCAGGCGGCTCTGGCGGCGAAGACCGGCCGGACTGTTACCAAAGAAGAAGCGGCAAAGAATACAATTGCCTACGGTATTTTGGAGAGCCACAATACTTCCGGCAATATGGACAAGTTAAAAATCAAATTTGACAAGCTGACGAGCCATGACATTACCTTCGTGGGGATCATCCAGACGGCGAGAGCGTCGGGACTTACGAAGTTTCCGATTCCTTATGTGCTGACAAACTGCCACAATTCCCTGTGCGCGGTGGGCGGAACGATCAACGAAGACGACCACATGTTTGGACTGACCTGTGCGAAGAAGTACGGCGGCGTTTATGTGCCGCCTCATCAGGCTGTTATTCATCAGTTCGCACGTGAAATGATGGCGGGCGGCGGCAGAATGATTCTGGGTTCCGATTCCCATACCCGTTACGGCGCGTTGGGAACCATGGCGATGGGCGAGGGCGGACCGGAGTTGGTAAAGCAGCTTCTGAATCAGACCTACGACATCAATATGCCCGGCGTGGTCTGCGTGTATTTGAGCGGAAAGCCTGAAAAGGGAGTGGGTCCTCAGGACGTGGCGCTGGCGATCATCGGCGCAGTGTTCGGAAACGGTTATGTGAAAAATAAGGTGATGGAATTTGTGGGTCCCGGCGTGGCTTCCTTAAGCGCTGATTTCAGAATCGGCATCGACGTGATGACGACAGAAACCACCTGCCTGTCCTCTATCTGGCAGACCGATGATGAAATTAAGGATTTCTATGAAATTCACGGCAGGAGCGAAGAGTATAAAGAACTGGCGCCCGGCGCGGCGGCGTACTATGACGGCGTGATCGAGGTGGATCTTTCCAAAGTAAAGCCCATGATTGCGATGCCGTTCCATCCCAGCAATACCTACACAATTGAAGAACTGAATGCGAACCTGACGGATATTTTGGCGGATGTGGAAAAGCGGGCGGCGGTGAGCCTGGATAACGCGGTGCCTTACAGCTTAAAGGACAAGGTCCGTAACGGGAAATTTTACGTGGATCAGGGAATTATTGCGGGCTGCGCGGGCGGCGGCTTTGAAAATATCTGCGCGGCAGCCGACATTCTCAAAGGAAACTATATCGGAAGCGACGGCTTTACTTTGAGCGTCTATCCCGCTTCCATGCCGGTATATATGGAACTGATCAAAAACGGCTGCGCGGCGACGATTCTGGAGACCGGCGCGGTGATGAAGACCGCATTCTGCGGGCCTTGCTTCGGTGCGGGCGATACCCCTGCAAACAACGCGTTCTCCATCCGCCATTCCACCAGAAACTTCCCCAACCGGGAAGGCTCCAAGCTTCAGAGCGGACAGATTTCCTCTGTTGCCCTGATGGACGCCCGCTCCATTGCGGCGACCGCGGCGAACAAGGGACTTCTGACTCCCGCTACGGATTTTGACGGACCGATCGGAAAGTACAAATATCACTTCGATGAAAATATTTATAAGAACCGCGTATTCGATTCTCACGGCGTGGCGGATCCGGATGTGGAGATCCATTTCGGACCCAATATCAAGGACTGGCCCGCGATGTGCGCGCTTCCGGACAATCTGGTGCTGCGCGTCGTTTCCGAAATCCACGATCCCGTCACCACGACGGACGAACTGATTCCTTCCGGCGAGACCAGTTCCTACCGTTCCAATCCGCTGGGACTGGCTGAGTTTACCCTGTCCAGAAAGGACCCCGCCTATGTGGGACTGGCCAAGGATATTCAGAAGGCGCAGCAGGCTGTCATGGAAAATAAATGTCCGGTAGAAGTAAAGCCGGAATTAAAGGGCGTGATGGACGCCATCCACGCGCAGTTCCCGGATGCAGGAAAGGGCAATATCGGTTTTGGCTCCACGATTTTTGCGGTAAAACCTGGCGACGGCTCCGCCCGCGAGCAAGCGGCGAGTTGTCAGAAGGTGCTGGGCGGCTGGGCGAATATCGCCAACGAGTATGCCACCAAGCGTTACCGTTCCAACCTGATTAACTGGGGAATGCTGCCCTTTTTGATTCCCGAAGGCGAGTTGCCGTTTCAGAATCTGGATTACCTCTTCTTCCCCGGCATCCGTCAGGCGGTGGAGAACAAAGCTTCCGAAATGAAAGGCTATACGGTCACAGAGAATGGCTTAAAGGAATTTAGAGTGACGCTGGGCGAACTGACCGACGAGGAAAGACAGATTATCCTGAAGGGCTGTCTGATCAACTATAACCGCGTGGACGCATAAAAGCAGCGCTTCCTTCATAAAATATGAGGGAGGGATGAGCCATGCGTGAAAAAGATATGGAAAAAAGAGCGGTGAGAACCGTAAGAAGGAAGAAAATACAGGACCTTCTTGCGGTTCTTTTCTTTTTGCTGCTTCTGCCCTATACGTGTTCCGCTCTGAGCGGAATCAGACAGGAGGAAGCTGTGGAAACGAGCGGCTCTGTAAGCGGCGGAAGCCGGGAAATTTTGTGGGAAATGGAAAACGGCGTCAGGCGGCTTTCGATGGAGGAATTTCTGGTGGGCGCGCTGGCGGCGAGCATGCCGGCAGAGTACCGGGAAGAAACGTTAAAAGCGCAGGCGGTCATTCTGCGCAGCATTTGTATGTATGAAATGGAAGCGGACGGTATGCTCAAAAAGGAGGACAGTCAACTGGAATGCCTGGAGGAGGCGGACAGAAGAGCGCTTTGGGGAGAGGACTTTGCGGAAAATGAAGAAAAATTTTCCGGGGCGGTGGCGGATACCGAGGGCATTGTTCTTACTTTTGAGGGGCGCGTTGTGGAACCGCCCTATTTTCGGTTAAGCGCCGGAAGAACCCGCAGCGGCGCCGAAATTTTCGGAGAAGAGCGCATTACCTGGTGTCATAGCATAGAATGTCCTCACGATCTGGAATCGGAGGATTTTCTGCAGGAAAAGCGATATAAGAGAGAGGCGTTTACAAAGATGCTGGCGGCGGAGGGGATGATCCTGCCGGACAACGGCGCGAAGGTCGTTTTGACCAGGGACAGCGCGGGATATGTGCTTTTTGTGAACTGCCAGGACTATCAAATGGAAGGGGAAAAATTCAGGAAGCTGTTTGAACTGCCGTCTTCCTGCTTTTATTTAAAGGAAGAAGAGGGAGAAATTGTTTTGCAGACGAAGGGGGTGGGACACGGACTGGGATTTGACCAATACGGCGCGGATCTGCTGGCGGCAGAAGGGAACGACTACATTGAAATTCTGAATCATTTTTTTGTCGGATTAAGTATGGAAAAAATGGAATAAACGATCCGGTACTGGCAAAACTAAGCTTGAGGAAATTCAAATGAGTGCGAATCGCCTCTCAAATCGAACACAGAAAGGATTATCGATATGAAGAGAAGGAAATCAAGCGGAACGTATCGGAAAGAAAGAATGATTATGACCGTGTCCAGCGTTCTGGTGCTGGCGGCGATGACGGTGACGGGCGTGTATCTTTATAACAGCAATCAGACAACGGAACCGGAAAATAATGTGGTGGATTTTTCTGCATTGGAGAACAGCGGGCAGGAAAACGGCGGACAGCTTGCGCAGGTGGAGAATAATTCTGCGCAGAATCTGACGAGCGGACAGGATAGCAGCGGGGAACTGGATTATGACCCTTACTATGCCGAGCAGGACCGGATTTTAAATGAAAACGATAGCGTTGCGGAGGCAGGACAGGCAGAAGCGAATGCGGGTTTTGAAGCGGGAATCGTTCCGAAAGCTATCGGGGACAATAACGTAGGATATGCGGAGATTGGCAACGGCGTTCTCAACGGCAGGACGGAAACGGAACAGTCCGGTGAAAATGAAGAAGGACAGGACAGCGCGGCTGAAAATGCAGATGATCCGGAGAACGGAGAAGCTGCTGCGGATGAGATGGGAAATGCAGAGTCCGCATCAGAGGGCCCCGTGCTGGAGGCGGTAGCCGATGTGGTACGGGAAGAGGAAAATCTGCATTTTTCAGAAACCAATAAGCTGGAGTGGCCAATCGCCGGAAGCGTGCTTTTAAATTACAGCATGGACAAGACGATCTATTTCCAGACGCTGCAGCAGTATAAGTATAATCCTTCCATTGTAATCAGCGCGACCCAGGGAACGAATGTAGCCTGCGCGGCGGACGGCGTCGTGAAGTCCATTTATAAGGATTCGCAGACCGGCACGACTGTAGTGATGAATCTGGGAGACGGATATGAACTGGCCTATGGGCAACTGCAGGATGTGACGGTGGAAGAAGGAGATTTTGTGGAGACCGGCGCTTTTATCGGGAAAGTGGCGGCGCCGACAAAATATTACACGGTGGAAGGCACCAACGTCTATTTTAAGATGACAAAAGACGGGGAGCCTGTCAATCCGATGAATTATCTGGGATGAGAAGAGGAACGTCATGCTTTTGATTCGGAACGGGCGGCTGGAAACCATGACCGGCGAGGAGCCGCAGACAGCAGATATTCTGTGCAGAAATGGAAAAATTGAACGAATTGCAGGAAAGATCGAATTGCCCAAAAGCGCCGATGCAGAGGTCATCGACGCTTCCGGCTGTCTGGTGATGCCCGGTCTGATCGACGCCCATTGCCATGTGGGCATTACGGAGGAAAAGAAGGGCATAGAAGGGGACGACTGTAACGAAAATGTGGAACCTGTCACTCCATGGCTGCGGGCAATCGACGCGATTAACATGATGGACGCGGCTTTTGAGGACGCGGTGCGGGCGGGGATCACATCGGCC
Source organism: Eubacteriales bacterium (assembly GCA_030524745.1). GTDB lineage: Bacteria > Bacillota > Clostridia > Lachnospirales > Lachnospiraceae > Gallintestinimicrobium. The sequence goes on from JAUNGC010000006.1 coordinate 5,354, forward strand.
ATGTCCGGTCCGGGCAGTTCCAACGTGGTGGGCGGACAGTTTGCCTTTTTGAAAACGAAAGGACGCTGTATTGACGACTTGATCGTGCGCGCTCCTGCGGCCATGAAAATCGCCTTCGGAGAAAATCCGAAGGTGAATTTTTCGGACATGGGGAAAAGCCCGGTAACCCGCATGGCGATTGCGGGATTGCTGCGCAGGGAATTGTTTCGGGCGCAGCAATATTGTGAAAAGAGGAAAAAGGGCGAGGCAGAGCCGGATTTTGAACTGGAGCCGTGGGCGCCCGTTTTTGCCCGTGAGATTCCGTTAAAGGCTCATGTACATCGGGTGGACGATATTTTTACGGCGATACGGATCGCCGGGGAGTTTGGACTGGACTTAACGCTGGATCATTGCAGCGAGGGGCATCTGATCGCGGATCGGATCGCCCGATTCGGGTATCCGGCGATCGTCGGCCCGGATCTTAGCTGCCGCAATAAAATTGAAATCCAGTATGCGGATTTTAAGACGGCGGGCGTGCTGCACCGGGCCGGCGTGATGGTGGCGGTCTGTACGGATCATCCGGTTTCCACCATTCAATCGCTGCCGTTGTGCGCGGGATTGGCGGTCAAGGATGGATTGCCGAGAAAAGCGGGGCTGGAAGCGATTACCTGTAATGCGGCCCGCATTTGCGGGGTGTTTGACAGGGTGGGCAGCCTGGAAGTGGGAAAAGATGCGGATATTGCGGTTTTTACGGGAAATCCGATGGAGGTTTTTTCCAGAACGAAATATACGATTATCGATGGACGGGTAGTGTATCGGGCGGCGTGCCGGTAGCTGACGGCCGGTTTGACATATGGAGAATAATGCCTTTACGCAGCCTTTTTTTTGGCGTATACTATATCAAAAAAGATCTGCCCGGATGATTCGGAAGATCATTGATATGGCGCTGGAGGAGGAAGTCAGCATGGAGAATATGACGTTATGGAATATTTCACGGGCGTGTCATGGAAGGTTTATTATTCCGATTCCCAAAAAAACGAATGCGGCGCCGGCCCGGCCGGACGCAGAAGCGCAGGTGGAAGCAATCCGGCAGCAGAATAATCCGTCCTGCCCCAGAGCGGGGATGGCGACGATCCGCAGGGCGTCCGGCAAAGAGGCGAAAGGATTCGTCATGGATCCCCGTAAGGTGGAACCGGGATTTGTTTTTGTCGCCGCTGTTGGAGAAAAAACGGACGGTCATTGCTTCATTCAGGAGGCTTTTGAGAAGGGAGCGATCGGCGCGGTTTGCGAAAAAGAGCCGGAGGATTTGCCGGGCCCCTGCATTGTGGTAAAGGACAGCTTTCAGGCAGCGCGGGACATTGCGGAATTTTTCGGATTGACTGCGGAACAGATCACGGCGGATTTTGAAGAGTACGATGCGGAAAAGAGGAAAAAAATGGACAAAAAAACGAATTGGTGGAAAAAAGCGGTTGTTTATCAGATCTATCCCAGAAGCTTTCAGGATTCCAACGGGGACGGAATCGGCGATCTGAAAGGGATCATCAACAGACTGGATTATTTAAAGGAACTGGGAATCGATGCGGTCTGGCTGTCTCCGGTGTGCAAGTCTCCTCAGGACGATAACGGTTATGACATTTCCGATTATCAGGACATCGATCCGATGTTCGGCACGCTGGCGGATATGGAGGAACTGATTGCGGAAGGAAAGAAAAGAGGAATCCGGATCATTCTGGATCTGGTGCTGAATCATTCCTCCGACGAGCATTTCTGGTTTCAGGAGGCGAAGAAGAGCAAGGACAATCCATACCATGATTATTATGTATGGCGGGACGGGAAGGCCGGGGAACTGCCCAACGGTATGAAAGCGTGCTTCGGCGGCTCCTGCTGGGAGTGGGTGTCGGAACTTTCCCAGTATTATTTCCATCAGTTTTCGGTGAAACAGCCCGATTTAAACTGGGAAAATCCCCGGCTGCGGCAGGAAATTTACGATATGATTAACTGGTGGATCGACAAAGGCGTGGGCGGCTTCCGTCTGGATGTCATCGATCAGATCGCCAAGGAGCCGGATCTGGAAATCACCAACAATGGGCCGAGACTGCATGAATTTATCCGGGAATTGAGCAAAAACACGTTTCAGCGGGCGGATCTGATCACGGTGGGAGAAGCATGGGGCGCGGATACCGAACGCGCGAAGCTTTACAGCGCGCCGGACGGCAGCGAATTTTCCATGGTATTCCAGTTCGAGCACATTTGCCTGGATCAGATTCCCGGGAAGGAAAAATGGGATCTGGCGCCGCTCGATTTTGTGAAGTTTAAGAAGGTGATGGAGAAGTGGCAGCATGAACTGGACGGCTGCGGCTGGAACAGCCTTTTCTGGAACAACCACGATCTGCCCAGAATCGTATCCCGCTGGGGCAACGACGGACAATATCGTGAAAAGTCTGCGAAAATGCTGGCGATGGTTCTGCACGGCATGCAGGGAACGCCCTATGTGTACCAGGGCGAAGAACTGGGCATGACAAATGTGGATTTTTCCATAGAGGACTACCGGGATATCGAAACCCTCAATATGTATCGGGAGAGAAAAGCGGCAGGATATGCGGAGGAAGATATTATGAAATCCCTTCATGTAAAGAGCCGGGACAACGCAAGGACGCCGATGCAGTGGGACGACAGCGCGCATGCCGGATTTACGGAAGGCACACCCTGGATCCGAGTGAATCCGAATTATACAAAAATCAACGCCGCGCAGGAGTTGTCGGATCCGGATTCCGTATTCGCATGTTACAAAAAGCTGATCGCTCTGCGCAAAGAATATGACGTTTTTGTGGACGGAAGCTTTACGCTGCTGTATCCGGAGGATGAAGATCTGCTCGTCTACGTGCGGGAAAATGCGGTTCAGAAAATGCTTGTCGTCGCCAATTTCCACGGCGAAACCGTCCAAAGGCCCAAGATCGGAGGCTTTGAAAACGCGAAGCTGCTCTGTGCAAATTACGGCGACGAAACCGATCTTTTGCGCCCCTATGAAGCGGGAATTTATCTTGTGGAAAAATAGAATGAATGAGAAAGGACGCCCTGCCGCCGGGGAGAAAAACCGGCGGCGCGGGGCGGGTTACTGCTTTTGCTTCTCGAAGCCGTGAATCCAGTCCGCCTTGAGGAAATAGAGGAGAAATACGACAGAACTCAGGCTCCAGGTCAGCGGATACGCCCAGAAAACGGTCCGGATCATGGGCACGATCCGCACTGCAACGGTAATATAAGACACGCGGATGATACACCAGCAGACCATCATGGTGAACATCGGCACCGTAGCTTTTCCGGCGCCGCGCATGATTCCGGCGATACAGTGGGAAAACGCCAGCAGAAAATAGAACAGCGTCACGGTGCGCGCCTGCAAAACGCCATAGGAAATGACTTCGGGGTCGTTATTGAAAGCCGCAATCAGATAAGGGGAAAAAATGTATATACAGATTCCGACAATTTCCGCCAGAGAAATCGAGCAGAGAATGCCGAAGCGGGCCCCTTTTTTGGCTCTCTCGTATTGTCTGGCTCCCAGATTCTGGCTGATGAAGGTGGTCAGCGCCAGGGAAAAGCAGGTGATCGGAAGGAAACCGAAGCCTTCGATTTTGGAGTAAGCGCCGCAGCCTGCAACGGCCATTTTGCCGAAGCTGTTGATATTGCTCTGGACAACCACATTGGCGATTGCAATGATGGAGTTTTGGAGGCCGGCGGGCAGGCCGTTCTGGATGATCTGTCTTAACATGACCGGATCGAAGCGGATTTTTCTGAGAGAAACGCGGTAATCCTCCGGGCTGTGCAGAAGCCTGCGCAGACAAAGCAGGGCGCTGACGAACTGAGAAAGAATGGTCGCCAAAGCGGCGCTGCCGACTCCCAGGCCCAATACGCCCACGAAAAGCAGATCCAGCGCAATATTAATGAGAGAAGACAAGATCAGATACAGCAGAGGATGTCTGCTGTCTCCGATGGACTGCAGAACGCCCACTAAAACGTTATACATGACAAAGGCAAGGGAGCCGCAGTAATAGATGCGGAAATAGAGGATGGAGTTTGGCATAACGTCCGCAGGCGTACCCATCCAGACTAAAAACTTCGGCGCAAATGTCAGCCCGATGACGGTCAATGCGACGCCGGCAGTCAGGCCGAAGGCGATATCTGTATGAATGGCGCGCTGCAGGCAGTCGATTTTGCGCGCGCCGAAATAACGGGCGACCACAACGCCCGCGCCCATGGCGATTCCGTTAAAAAATCCCACCATCAGGAAAATCAGGCTGCTGGACGAACTGACGGCCGCCAGCGCGTCGCTGCCGAGAAAATTTCCCACGATCAGGGAATCGGCGGTGTTGTAAAGCTGTTGAAAAAGATTTCCGAGAAAAAGAGGAAGCGCGAACGTGATAATTCTTTTCCAGATCGGCCCTTCCGTCATCAGTGTCGTTGATTTTGTTGTATGCATCGTTCTCTCCCCGGCGCGAATCAATGTGGAAAACTCCGGTATCGCGCTCTTATATTTTTCAGTATAGCACAGTTCGGCAAATTTCAACAGATACGTTGTGCTATGATGCGTTAAGAAAATCTTTTGTTCTTTTACAAAAAATATTAATGGCGGGAGAACTTTTTTTCTAAGATGAACGTCTTATACTGTAAGAAGTATGAGACGGCACAGAATTGATACGGCGCGGGGGAATGGTGAGATGATGAAAAAAAAGAATGCAAACGGCGTGAGAGAAATTGCGGTGAAGCAGTGGAAGAGTAACCTTCCTTTGTGGCTTTCGGGAACGGCGGTTTCCGCTATTTTAGTGTGCGTGGCTATGTGTCTGGCCTTTCAGGAGAAAGGCTGGCATATCGCGCTGATCGCGTGCTGTACCTGTATCGCTCTGTTCCTGATCGGGAAAAAGACGGTCTGTCCGGACCGTTTCAGCCGGGAAATCCTGTTGAACGCGGGCGCCACCAGAGAACAGGTCAAAAGCATCTGGGGCTATCAGATGGCATGGCTTTATATGGTTTCTATTCCGGCGGGAATTGCGATGGGGCTGTTTATCAGACCGGTTCTTCCCTGGGCATAAGAAAGGGCGTCCTGCTTTGCAGGGCGCCTCGTTTTACAGAAGTTCTTTATTTTTGAAATACATTCTTTTAATCTCTTCGACGACTCTGTCGTTTAACTGTTTCTTTTCTTCCCGGCTCAGCCGGTCTGTGTAAATCGGTTCTCCGTATTCGATAATAACTTTTACCTTCTTGATCTTCGGCAGATGATCTTCAAAAATGTCCCCGGCATTTACGATTGCCATGGGAACGATCGGACACTTCGCCTTTTCCGCGACTTTCAGGCTGCCCGCATGAAAGGGCAGAAACGTGTCCGGAACCCGGTTTCTGGTGCCTTCCGGGAAAATACAGATGGAAATGCCGGATTTCATTTTATCGATGGCGGCGAGGATGGTCTTCATGCCTTCTTTGAGGTCATCCCGGTCCAGAAACAGGCAATGCAGGTTTTTCATCCAGTTGACCAGCAGCGGATAGCGCAGCATTTCCTTCTTGGCGATATAACCGGTAGGACGGGGCACGCGCACATAGGTCATCAGAATGTCGAAATAACTGCGGTGATTGCCCACATAGAGCACCGGCGTATCCAAAGGGATGCGCTCTTCGCCCAGATAAGTGATCTGTGTGCCGGCGAGTTTTAAGCAGACCCGAAAAGCCCAGTTGACGATGGCGAGGGAACTTTTATTCTTCCGCTCCATATTAAATTTTCCGATGATCCATTCCGCAATCAGAAGAGGAATGCTCAGAATCAGGAAAAGGATGACAAAAACGGCAATGCAGATAAAACGAATCATATTTGACCCTCCGGAGTGGATAATGGTTGCCTGACATACGGTGCCGGCAGTCTTTTTAAGTATAACTTTTCACGTTTCAAAAAGCAAGGCTTTACGGAATAGGACAGCCCCCTTTTTACATAGATTTTAGAAAAAGAACGGGGTTATTTAAGGACATGAAAAAAATATGGTTGGGCGTATGGCTGGCGGCCGTACTCTGCGCCGCCCTGCTTGCGGGCTGCGGATTCGGAAAAGAGGAAGAGGCAAAGACCAATCTGGAATTTACGGTGGTGGACGAGGAAAGACTGCCGGAAGAGTTAAAGAAAATTGTGGAGGAAAAGAAAGAGGAAGCTTTTAAACTCACATACGCGGACGGCGGCTATCTTTACTTATGTATCGGTTACGGAAAGCAGGAGAGCGGCGGATACAGCATAGCGGTCAATGAACTGTATGCGACGGAAAATGCAATTTATCTGGATACGAATCTGATCGGGCCGAAAGAGGCGGACGCGCAGGGAACGAATCCCTCCTATCCGTATCTCGTTGTGAAAACGCCGTTTATGGACAAAACAGTGGTGTTTGACTGAAATTCGTGGTATGATGGCTGGAGGACGGTGCTGCGCATGCCGGTCCGCCGGCATCACCGCCACGAATTCAGCCATCCGGGAGAAGAGGGAACGGGCTGTTTTGCCTGGCGGCGAAAGGCGCGTGAAATTGCGGATAGGAAGGTTGGGATGAAGGGTATGATTTTGATTCGGAATTGTCATTTGGTGGATCCGGCGTCCGGCGTGGACGGGCTGCGGGATATTCTGATAGAAGGGGACAGGATTGCGAAGATTGGGGCTGTAGGGACGCTGCAGCCGGAAGCGGCTGCGGTCAAAGATGCAGAAGGCGCCGGCTGCGGCAATGTCCGCGTAATTGAAGCGGACGGGCTTTATGCGGCGCCGGGGCTTGTGGATACGCATGTGCATTTCAGGGATCCGGGCGCGGAATATAAGGAAGATATTTTCACCGGAGCAAAGGCGGCGGCGGCCGGCGGCGTGACCAGCGTGGTGCTGATGGCGAATACGACGCCTCATGTGGACAATGAGGAGACGCTGCGCTATGTGAGGGAAAAAGGCGCGCAGACCGACATTCATGTGTATACCTGCGCAAATGTGACGATGGATATGGCGGGGGACGAACTGACGGATATGGCCGGGCTGCAAAAGGCCGGCGCGGTCGGATTTACCGACGACGGAAAACCGATTCTGGACAGCGGGATTGCCAGAAAGGCGATGCAGGAGGCGGCGAGGCTGCATGCTCCCATCAGCTTTCATGAAGAGAATCCCGCCTATATCGTGAACAACGGAATTAACGCCGGAAAGGCGGCGGCGCATTTTGGAATCGGCGGTTCGGACAGACAGGCGGAAATCGATATGGTGCGCCGGGATCTTTCCATTGCGCTGGAAACGGGCGCGGATATTGTGATCCAGCACATCAGCGCGAAGGAAGCGGTGGAACTGGTGCGCCAGGCAAAGAAGAAGAGCGGACGCGTTCATGCGGAAGCGACGCCCCATCATTTTTCCCTGACGGAGGATGCGGCGATTCGTTACGGGACGCTGGCGAAGATGAATCCGCCCCTTCGGGAAGAGGCGGACAGGCTCGCCATCATAGAAGGCTTAAAGGACGGAACGATCGATCTGATCGCTACCGATCATGCGCCTCACAGCGCGGCTGAGAAGGAACGCCCCGTCACGGAAGCGTCCAGCGGCATCATCGGTCTGGAAACTTCGCTGGCGCTTGGCCTGATGAATCTGGTGCATAAAAACGCGCTGACCATGACGGAACTGATCCGGTGTATGAGCGAAAATCCCGCAAAGCTTTATGGTTTCGAAGCGGGAACGGTTGCAGAGGGCGGCCCGGCGGACCTGGTGCTTTTTGATGAAAAAGAGGAATGGACGCCGGCGCAGTTCGTATCCAAATCGCAGAATTCTCCTTTTTTGGGACAGACGCTGCAGGGAAAAGTGAAACTGACCATTTGCCGGGGAAAAGTAATCTTTGAAGGATGAACGGACAGGATATTAAGCAGGATAATAAGTAAGATAATCAGCAAGTTGAAGCAGGACAGGGAGGTTTTTATGGCACAGAAGAAAAAGGAAACAGCCCGTGTGGTGAGCCAGAAATCGCTGGCCCCCGGGATTTTTGATCTGACGGTTCAGACGAGTCTGGCAGGCGACGCCGGATGCGGTCAGTTCGTGGCGGTTTATCCGAAGGATAAGAGCACGTTGCTGCCCCGGCCCATCAGCATCTGCGAAGCGGACAGGGCGGCGCAGACGCTGCGTCTGGTGTATCGCGTGGCAGGGAAGGGAACCGCAGAGTTTTCCGGCCTGAGCGCGGGAGAGAGCGTGGATATTCTCGGCGTTCTGGGAAACGGCTTTCCCGTGGAAAAGGCGCAAAAAGGCATGACGGCCGTGCTTTTGGGCGGCGGAATCGGCGTACCGCCGATTTTACAGCTTGCAAAGGAATTGGACTGTGAGAAAAAAATCGTGGTGGGTTACCGGGATGCACAGTGCTTTTTAAAAGAAGATTTTGAAAAATGCGGCGAAGTCTATGTGGCGACCGAGGACGGCAGCGAAGGGACGAAGGGAAACGTCATGGACGCAATCGCGGCAAACGTCATAAAAGCGGATATCATCTATGCCTGCGGCCCGATGCCGATGCTTCGCGCGATCAAAAAATATGCGGAAGAAAACAACATTCCCGCTTACATTTCTCTGGAAGAGCGGATGGCCTGCGGCGTGGGAGCCTGCCTGGGGTGCGTGTGCAAAACGACGGCGGTGGATCATCATTCCCATGTGAACAATGCAAGAATCTGTACGGACGGGCCTGTTTTTGAAGCGCGGGAGGTGGATATCTGATGAATACGAGTGTGAAAATAGCGGGTGTGGAATTGAAAAATCCTGTGATGACCGGTTCCGGTACTTTCGGTTCCGGCATGGAGTACAGCGAGTTTGTGGATTTAAACCGGCTGGGCGCGGTGGTGACGAAGGGCGTTGCAAATGTGCCGTGGCCTGGCAACCCGACGCCCCGTGTGGCGGAGGTTTACGGCGGCATGCTCAACGCCATCGGCCTGCAGAATCCGGGCATTGACGTGTTTATCGAACGGGATCTGGAATTTTTAAAGCAGTTTGACACGAAGGTGATCGTCAATGTCTGTGGAAAAACGGTGGAGGATTATCTGGAAGTTGTGGAAAAACTGGCGGATACCAATGCCGATATGCTGGAAATCAACGTTTCCTGTCCCAATGTGAAAGAAGGGGCGATCGCCTTTGGACAGAAGGCCGACGCGCTCTACGACATCACTTCCCGCATCAAAAAGATCGCAAAGCAGCCGGTCATCATGAAGTTAAGCCCGAATGTGACGGACATTACGGAAATGGCGCGGGCGGCGGAAGCGGCGGGCGCGGATGCGATTTCCTTAATCAATACGCTGACAGGCGTAAAGATCGACATCGAAAAGCGGAAATTTGTGCTTGCCAATAAGACCGGCGGCATGTCCGGTCCGGCGATCAAGCCAATTGCGGTGCGCATGGTATGGCAGTGTGCAAACGCGGTCAAAATTCCGATCATCGGCATGGGCGGGATCGCCACGGCGGAGGATGCGCTGGAATTTCTCATGGCGGGCGCGACCGCGGTTGCGGTGGGCGCGATGAACTTCGTGAATCCTTATACGACGACGGAAGTGGCCGGCGGCATCGAACAATTTATGGAAAAGCATGGGATTGAGGACATCAACGAAATTATCGGCTGCGTAAAATGACGCATAAAATACCTTTCGGCGGCATATTGTTAAGTGACAATATCCTGCTGGGAGGTATTTTTTGATGGAGTTAATACAGAAAAATATACATATGGACCGGATAAAGTGCAGCGCATCCACACAAGCGACGATCGAGGACGACATTAATATTACGGACGCCAAGCCCGACGTTTATCAGCTCGTCATGGAACAGGGGACTGTGGATATCGAAGAGGTGCGGGCGGTGGAGGATCATGTCCACATAAAAGGAACGCTGAAATTTCAGGTGCTTTATCTTTCGGACGAAGAGGTGCATCATCCTGCCTGTATGGAAGGAAGTCTGCCCTTTGAGGAGCAGGTCTTCATGGACGGCGTGAGCGCAAACGACAGCGTGACAGTCAGGCCTGCGCTGGAAGATCTGAGCGTGGGGATGATTAATTCCAGAAAGCTTTCCGTACAGGCCCTGATCGATTTGAAACTCAGTGTGGAAGTTATGCAGGATATGCAGGCTGCCACGGGGATCGAGAGCGATGAAACGGTGGAAATGCAGAAAAAGCCGTTGCAGGTCCTGAACCTGTGCATTGCCAAAAAGGATATTTTCCGCGTCCGGGAAGAAGTGACGCTGCCGGGCGGTCTGCCCAACATTTTTACGCTGCTGTGGCAATCCTGTCAGTTAAAGGACGTAAGCTGGCGCATCATGGATGAAAAAATGTCCCTGCAGGGAGAAATTTCCCTGTTTGTCCTGTATGAAGGAGAAGGGGAGGAAAGACCGGTGATGTGGCATGAGGCGGCGATTCCGGTAAGCGGGATCGTGGAATGTCAGGGCATGCGGGAAGGCATGCTGGAAGATATCCGCTGCAGCATCGGACATAAGGAAATGGAAGTCAAGCCGGACGAGGACGGGGAAGAAAGAAAAATTTCGCTGGAACTTGTTCTGGACCTGGATATGAAGCTGTATGAAGAAGAACAGGTGGAAATGATTTCCGATCTGTATGGGGTGACAAAGGAAATTGAGAGCGTAAGACAGATGGAACAGTGCAAACAGCTTCTGGTGAAAAACACCGGAAAAATGAAAGCTTCCGGACGTTTTAAGGTGGCTCCGGGACTGCCCAAAATGCACCAGATTTGCGGAAGCTTCGGCGAAATCCAGATGGGAGGCGTGGAAAATTGTCCGGAGGGGATAAAGATTGAAGGAACGGTATTGGTGCGCGCGGTGTACACGACTGCCGACGCGGATACGCCCTTTTACTGCCTGAAAGGCTCCATCCCGTTTTCCTATGTGCTGGAGGCGTCGGGCGTGGAATCGGACTGTATCTATGAAATCGAGCCGTCTCTGGATCAGATTGGCGTTACCATGCTGGACGGCGATGAGGCGGACGCGAAAATTGTGCTTTCTTTTAAAGGGCTCGTCTGCAGAGTTCATGAGGAACCGGTAGTGGCTGACGTCAGGGTATCCGATCTGGACCCGGAAAAACTGGCGGCTCTGCCCGGCATTGTGGCGTATATTGTGAAGGACGGCGACAGCCTGTGGAATATCGGGAAAAAATATTATGTGCCGATTGCGCGGATGAAGGAAATGAACGAACTCGGCGGAGAAGAAGTAAAACCCGGCGACAAACTGCTGGTGGTAAAAGGCTTTTAAAGGGACCAAATCTGAGGCGGTAGAACCCAAAATAAGACAGGTATGAAGCCCATGAAAAAAATACCGTGATACCGTAACTTTGTGATAATGAGAAAAAGCCCCTGCTGCGTCCGGCGCGGCAGGGGTCTTTCTTTGGGGAAATTCCAGCCTGACTTTCTATTTGCAGACTTTTTCTTGACAATTCTGAGGGGTCAGATGTATCATAAGCGCATCTGAATTCTATCATTTATCACAATACCAGATCAGGGCAGAGTCGCCCGAAAGTATTCAACACATCAGAGCAAATTTCAGGAGGATCATGTATGGAAAAGAAAAAAGACGTTATAACGAGTTCTTTGAATTGTAATAACGATTCAAACGGCACGGAGCGGCAAATTGCAGCGCTGAAAAAACGGGTGAGACAGGGGCGCGTCAGGGAAATGGAGCAGAAGAGGGAACTGGACGAACTGCGCGCCTATGTGGTTGGCATGAGCGAAAAATATACAATTGAGACGGATTTGCGCCATAGCGAAAGGATGTACTGCGAATGGAGACAAAGAAGCGTGATCGTAGTGGGAGGCCATGAAATCTGGCAGAGAAAGCTGCAGGAAATTTTTTCAGCCTGGAAATTTATCGGCAGTCAGAAAGACGTGTCGGCGGATTCTCTGAAAGGAAAGAAGTATATTGTCTGTAATACCGGGATTCTGACGCAGGCTTGCTATCAAAAGATTCAAATGTTCAGAACGGAAGAACAGAAAGTTTTATATGTGCACAGCGGCAGACCGGAACGCTGCCTGCAGGAACTGGAAAGGCAGTTGTGTTTGATTGGAAATCTTTGAGTTTTGATGAAACATCTGCCTGAAACACGGGACGCAAACAGCCGTCACTACTGCGAATAGTGACGGCTGTTATTAAATAACCTGCCAATTACCGGAAAGTAGGTATATACAATCCGGTGCGATGTGATCAGATATTCAGCTTAGACAGATTGATGAAAAAGCCGGGTTGTGCCATAAATATAACATTTAGAGCCTGTTTTCTTCGCAAAAAATGTAATTTGTAGTGATTTATAAGAACGTTATGCCATGATACACTACAGAAAGCAACAAAAAAAGAACTAACGACACAAAAGAAAGGAGCGTAAAATGAGAAAAATAAAAAAATTTGATCATTTTTCAACCGTAAAAAATAGGCAATGCTGCTGGCGCACGTATTAAAATCGGTCGAAGCGTTCTATGGGACGTGAGGAAAGTGGAAGAATATGTCAATGCAATCAGTAAATGAACTCCGAGGAGATCCGGTTGAAGCATGGAGCGAACCAAAGGGAAACCTGCTGCCGGGAAAATCCATGCGGCAGCAGACGTGTGGTCAGAATGTGATTGAAAGGCGGTACAGGGTATGGTATATTGAGTTCACGGAAAGTCAGAGCACATAAAAGGCGGTCTACCCTCTGTTTAATTGGAGGGGCTAAACCCTCCAAACGAAAGAAAGGAGGGCGATGCCAATGAATGTTACATATTCTGATTTGATTCAGTTTTGTATCTTCGTTGTTGCCCTTGTTGGGTTGTGTTATACAATCTTCAGGGGAAGAAAATAGCCGCCCACTACTCGCAATAGTGAACGGCTGTGTAAAACAGTTGTCGTAATTATTTGAGGGTAGACCGTGTGTCTCTGCCTTTCCCTTTTCTAATCTCAATATAGCATATCCGGCGGCAGGGCGCAAGGTTATTCTTGATCTTTTACAATGGAAAGACGATAGGTGACATGGTGATCCTCAGACGGAGGATTCTCGAATACGTCCTCGTCGATTTCCAAAGTGGTCCTGTCATCCGTATAAATTATTCCATCAATTAACTCTACCCGAATGAAGTCAGGGAGATTAAAGATATCCTGTACAGTGTATAAGCGTTTTTGTGCCATAGGGAAATTCTTTTCTGCTATGGTTTCGGAATTATTTTGCTGTGTCTTTGGTCATAGTTTCCTCAATAGCCCGAATAACAAAGCCGTTCATAGATTCTCCCTATAAACACAGACAAAGCAGGACAAAACGAAGAATATACTTTATTTATCAGCTTTTTTGCCATTTTTCAGAATGCAGATAAACCCACATAACCGTTGACAAAATATACCGGATTGTACTAAAATAAGTACAATCGGTGTATACAAAGTACAAAACAGCAGCCCAAGGAACGACGCGGCTGCGGAAAGAGGCTGTTTTATGGAATCATTGCGCCTGAATGCCATGGCGAAGATCAATCTGGGGCTTGATGTGTTGCGCCGCCGGGAGGACGGCTACCATGAAGTGAAAATGGTGATGCAGACCGTAGGCATTTGCGATGAACTGGAGTTTACGAAGCTGACGGAAGATTGTATCCGCATTTCGACGGATAAAGAGGAACTTCCTTCGGACGGGAATAATTTGATTTACAGAGCGGCAAAACTGATGAAAGATACCTATGGGATCCGGGAAGGCGTGGCGGTGAAGCTGCAAAAGAACATTCCGATTGCGGCGGGCATGGCGGGCGGCAGCACGGACGCGGCCGCGACCATTCACGGCATGGACCGGATTTTCGGTTTGGGACTTTCTTTGGAAGAAAAACAGAGGCTGGGCGTGAAAATCGGCGCGGATGTGCCGTATTGTCTGATGGGGGGGACGGCTCTTTCGGAAGGCATCGGCGAGGTGCTGACGGCGCTGCCGCAGGCGCCGGATGCTTTTCTGGTGGTGGCGAAGCCTGACATCAATGTTTCCACGAAATTTGTATATGAAAATCTGCATGCCGACAGACTGACGTATCATCCGGATATCGACGGCATGGTGGAAAGCATCCGGAACGGCGATTTAAAGGGAATCACGGACCGGATGGGAAATGTGCTGGAAACGGTGACAATAAAGCGCTATCCGGTCATTGCGGAAATGAAAGCGTTTCTGCTGCGGCAGGGAGCGATGAACGCGCTCATGAGCGGCAGCGGTCCTACGGTATTCGGCGTATTTGATAAAGAAGAGGACGCGCGCCGGGCGTATACGGCAATGGTAGAGCAGGGGAATTTTACAAAACAGGTTTTTTTGACAAAACTTATATAACAGGGCAGCGGTTTGACCATGCGGTCCGGCTGAAAATCGGACCGATATACGCTGACGGGGGTAAGGATGAACGAATTTGGGAAACAGAATGAAAACGCATATCTTCCGCTGAGGGACGTGGTGTTTAATACGTTGCGGCAGAGCATTTTGACCGGGGAACTGGAACCGGGAGAGCGCTTGATGGAGATTCATCTGGCGGATAAGCTGGGCGTATCCCGGACGCCGATCCGGGAAGCGATCCGAAAGCTGGAGTTGGAAGGACTGGTGACAATGATTCCGCGCAGAGGTGCGGAAGTGGCGCAGATCACGGAGAAGAATCTGCGGGAAGTGCTGGAAGTGCGCCGTGCCCTGGACGCTTTGGCGGTGGAACTGGCCTGCGACCGGATTACCGGAAAGGACCTGCAGCGGTTAAAACAGGCCTGCGAGCATTTTGAGGCGGTGACGAAAAAGGGAGACGCCAATCAGGTGGCCCGTGCGGACGTAGCGTTTCATGACATCATTCTGGCGGCCAGCGGCAATGATAAGCTTGTGCAGATGATCGGTAACTTTTCCCAGCAGATGTACAGGTATCGGCTTGAATATGTGAAGGACGAGAGCAACTATGAACAGTTGATTGCGGAGCATCGCCGCATTTATGAGGCGATTCGGGACAAAGACCGGGAAAACGGAGCAAACGCGATCAAGGTTCACATCGATAATCAGGAAAAAGCGGTGATTCGCATGATTTCGGAAAGAAAAAGAAAATAACCGGCGGAATGAATAAGAGGCACGCAGATTGACCATGCTTTCAGTAAAATCAGATGTGGCGCAAAGGCTATTGGCGGCACAGGACAGGGGCAGTATGGAAAAAAATTTGCGTGCCGGTATTTTATTTTTGACAATTGCGATGTTCTGGGGGATAATATACCCACAATATGTATTAACGGAAGATATGTATCAGGTGACGGAAAACGGTCGGGAAGTCCCCCGGGATTGCGCGGCGGACTATGAACGGATTCTGTCTGCAAAACGGGGAGAAGTGGGAATCCGTTTTGCGCTGTTTGACCGAATAGAAGAATGGTTTGGAGAGAAAAATAACGATGAGCAGGATAGAGAATGAATCAAAGCTGGATATGCCGATCGGCGTCTTTGATTCCGGGGTCGGAGGACTGACGGTCGTGAGAGAGATCATGCGTCAGATTCCGAACGAGAGAATCGTCTACTTCGGAGATACGGCGAGAGTTCCCTACGGCAGTAAGTCAAAGGAGACGGTCACCCGCTATTCCAGACAGATTGTGCGTTTTTTGCAGACGATGCATGTAAAGGCGATCGTGGTGGCGTGCAACACAGCCAGCGCCTATGCGCTGGATGAACTGGAGAAAGAGATCGATATTCCGGTCATCGGCGTGGTGAAACCAGGCGCAAAGGTGGCGGCGGACGCAACCAGAAACGGGCGTATCGGGGTGATTGCAACCGCCGCCACCATAGGAAGCGGCGTATACACTACATATATCAGGCAGATAAAATCAGATGTGGATGTGATCGGCAAGGCGTGTCCGCTTTTTGTGCCGTTAGTGGAGGAAGGACTCTGGCAGGATCCTGTGACGGATGAGATTGCCATGCGTTATCTGAGCGAACTGATCGACATTGATATTGACACGTTGATTTTGGGTTGTACGCATTATCCGCTGATCCGTTCTACGGTGGGGAAAATTATGGGAGATCACGTGACACTGGTCAATCCCGCGTACGAAACTGCGAGGGAATTAAAGGAACTTCTGATGGAAAAAGGTTTGTTTAATCCGGTGCCCCCCAGCCTTGGAACGAACAAATATCAGTTTTTTGTCAGCGATGGCGCGCAGCAGTTCATTCATTTTGCAAATTCCATCATCAAGTACGGAATTCTGAGCGCAAAGGTTGTAAATATTGAGGATTATTGAATATGACGAAAGATGTGTTGATTTCTGTCCGCGGACTTCAGTTTCCGGAAGGAGACGCAGGGGATGACATCGAAACCGTGCAGCAGGGAGAATATTATTTCCGCAACGGAAGTCATTTCCTGCTGTTTGACGAATATATGGAGGGGTTTCGGGAACCGGTCAGTACACTGCTCCGTTTGAAAGAGAAAGAACTGACGCTGACCAAAAAGGGGCTTTTGAATGTACAGATGTTTTTTGAAGAAAACAAAAAAAATCTGAGCCAATACCGGACGCCCTACGGCACGATGCTGATCGGTCTGGATACCGGCAGAGTGGAATCCGTGATAAAAGAGCATGAACTGCATCTGGAAGTGGATTATGTGCTGGAAGCCAACTATCAGTATGTGGCGGATTGCCATATTGTGATAGACGCCCGGGAAAAAGGAAGCGGTTTGGTTTTACAATGACGGTATTTTGTGTTATTCTACGATAAGAAGGCTGCGGCTGACAGCGGCGGCTAAAAGTTGAGCAGGAATTGGCGCGTCTGTCAAAGAGACAGGAAGGCGGCGCGTAAGAGGCTGGATGATGAGCGAGAAACAGGACTTTTCCGAAATCGGGGACAGAATCCGCAATGCGCTGCAGGATGCGGTGGAGAGCGGAGATTTCGGACAGATTAACGGTATAGTGACCGATACGGTGAACGGCGCGATGGATGAGGTGCGCCGACAGGTGAATCAGGCCCATGAGCGGATTAACAGGCCCTTTGACAGCCGTGAGAAAGGCAATGAAGGGCAGGGCGGCGCAGGAGGCGCGGGCGGCTTTGATTTTTCGTCCCGGTATCGCGGAAAAAGCGCCCATTATCCCCGCAGGACGATGTACGCGAGCCAAAGGCAGGCCGAAAGACAACAGGCTGTAAACAAAGAGGCGCAGCCTGCAAATGCGGGGGAAGGAAGCCTGCGCACATACGCGGCAGGCGCGCAGAGCAGACTCCCCTCCAGATTTTTTAACAGAAACGGTAAGGTGGCCGGAATTCTCCTGACAGTATTCGGCGGCATTGGTATGGGCTGCTTCGGATTGCTGGAATTAGGATTTTTGATCGTGTTGATTGTGGCGCCGCAGTTGGATGTGGCATTGTTTAATATTCTGTTTCTGGCGCTGACCGGCGGGTTCGGTATCATGCTGGGAAAGGGCTGCGGGCTGCAGGGACGTCTGAAACGGGCGGAACGCTATATGAGGCTGGCGGGACAGAAGATGTATCTGGAACTGGAAGAACTGGCGGCAAGGACCGGACAGAGCCTGCGCAGGGTGCGAAAAGATGTGAAATGCATGTTAAACGCCGGAATTTTTCCGGAAGGACATTTGGATGCACAGGAAAAGATGCTGGTCCTGAACGACGAGACATGGCAGCAATATCTTTTGACGCAAAAGGAATGGGAAAACCGCCGGGCGCTGGAACAGGAGCAGAAGCAAAGCGACGCTGCGGAGGAAGGCGCGGATCTGACGGCGGAACAGCAGATCGAAAGAGAAGGGCGTTCCTATATGGAAAGGCTGAGGCAGCTAAATGTGGAGATTCCGGGAGAAGTGATTTCCAACAAGCTGTATCAGCTTGATTACCTGCTGCAACGGATTTTTATGGTGCTGAAAGAACATCCGGAAAAATGTCCGCAGATGCGCAAGTTTATGGATTATTATCTGCCGACCACTGTAAAACTTGTGGAATCTTATGCGGATTTTGATAAGGCCGGAGTCCAGGGAGACAATATCCGGGGAGCAAAGGCGGAAATCGAGAAAACCATGGACACCATCAATCAGGCGTTTGAAAAGCTGCTGGACGATATGTACCAGGACGCGGCTTTTGAGGCAGCCGCCGACGCGCAGGTGCTGAAGACCGTGCTGGCGCAGGACGGTTATATGAAGAGCGAATTTTCGACAAACAGAGAAGAGGAGAGGGATAAGTAAATGAGTGAAGACATCGAATTGATGCTGCAGGAAGCGCCCACGCTGACGCTGGAGCCTTTTGGAGAAGAAAAGCAGGAAATGACGGCGGCAGTGAAGACAGAAACGGAAGTGTCCGCGGCGGCGGAGGAGAAGGAAAGGCTCAAAGGGATTCTGACGCCGGCGGAGCAGAAGCAGGTGGACGCCTTTGTGAAGCAGATTGACATTACCAATTCCCAGGTAGTGCTGCAGTATGGAGCCAGTTCGCAGAAAAAAATTGCGGATTTTTCAGAGACGGCTCTGGGGAATGTGCGCACAAAAGATCTGGGAGAGATCGGCAATGAACTGGCGTCGGTCGTATCAGAATTAAAGAGCATTGACGACGAAGAGGAGGAAAAGGGATTCCTCGGTATCTTTAAGAAAAATGCCAATAAGCTGGAAAATATGAAGGCCAGATACGCAAAGGCAGAAGTGAATGTAAACCGTATCTGCAAGGTCCTGGAAGGACACCAGATTCAGCTTTTGAAGGACGCGGCAATGTTAGATCAGATGTATCAACTGAATCTGAACTATTATAAAGAATTATCCATGTATATTCTGGCCGGAAAACAGAAGCTGGAAGAAGTAAGGACAAAAGAACTTCCCGCGCTTCTTGCACGGGCGGAGGAAAGCGGTCTGCCGGAGGATACGCAGAAAGCCAAGGACATGGCGGAACTTTGCAACCGTTTTGAGAAGAAGGTCTATGATCTGGAACTGACCAGAACGGTTGCCATGCAGATGGCGCCCCAGATCCGCCTGATTCAGAGCAATGATACGGTGATGTCAGAAAAAATCCAGTCCACGCTGGTGAATACGATTCCGCTGTGGAAAAGCCAGATGGTGCTGGCAATCGGCGTGAATCATTCCGCGCAGGCGGCGAAGGCCCAGCGGGAAGTGAGCGATATGACAAACGAACTGCTTAAGAAGAATGCGGAAGCGCTGAAGATTGCGACCGTGGAGACGGCAAGAGAGGCCGAACGGGGCATTGTGGATATTGAAACCTTAAAGCAGACGAACGAGACGCTGATTTCCACGCTGGACGAAGTGATGCAGATTCAGGAAGAGGGACGCAGCAAGCGCAGAGAAGCGGAAGCGGAACTTACACAGATTGAAGATGCGATGCGCGCGAAACTGATGGAAATGAGCAAAAGGTGAGGGAATACCCTGTGAAAGGTTTCCATATCTTATGGCGGGGGACAGGGAAAAAATGATGTGACAGGCCGGAAGGCGGAAAGGGAGTACGGTATGGATTTTTTTGAAAAAATGGGCGAAACAATTTCCACAAGAGGAAAAGAAGCGGCGCAGAAAGCAAAAGATGTTGCGGATCTGGCGAGACTGAACGCGCAGGCAGGACAACTGGAAGGAAAAATCAAAACCTATTATCAGATCATCGGCGAGAAGGTTTATCAGAGCGAAAAGGATCAGGATCATTCCGGGCTGGAAGCGGAATTTGATCTGATTAACGACGCTTTTGCGGAGATCGGCAAAATCAGAAAACAGATTTCTGAGATCAAGGGAACAAAGGCATGCGCGGAATGTAAGGCGGAAGTGGATATCGCATTTCCTTTCTGCCCGCACTGCGGCACAAAATTTGAAGAAGAGTCTGAGGCAGAAAGCTGCGAAGCGGGTCCGGAAGAGGAGACCTGCGGAGAAGAAGCCGGCGAAGCTTGCACAGAGGAAGTTTGCGAAACATGCGAAGAGGAAGCATGCGATTAACGGTTATATAGAGATGTGATCAGAACGGCACTTTTCCGATACCGAAGGTAGAGAGGGAAAAGTGCCGTTGCAGATTCGGAAATTGAGGAAGCAAATATGAGAACCGATCATCATATGCGCGGGAGAAAACTGCTGTTTTGCAGCCTGCTTTTGGCTATGGGTTTTCTTACGGTCAAAATGCCGGCGTTGGCAGCAGGATTTTTAATGACGCCGTCGCCGGAAGAAGCCTTCGGGGATTCGGATACGAACGGGCGGCTGGTGCGGTATGAGTATGAAAGATACCGGCAGCGTCTGGACAGTATCGATACAAGAAGCGAAATTGAAGAGAATGGTTTTGTCGTCATGGAAGAGCAGGTATTTCCGGTTATTCTGGAAAACTTCGGGGAAGTATTTTTCGTGCCTGCGCTGGATGACAGATATCACCGGCTGGCGCTTTTCTTCACCGACGCGGATGAAAAAGTCGTATACAAAACGGATCAGTTGGAAGCGAATTTTATGAACCGGGGGCAGATTACGCAGCCCGTCCGGGAAATTGCGGCGGTTTCTTTTCAGGATTTAAACGGGGATGGGATGACGGACATTGAACTGATCGCCGCCTGCGTCAATGATACCGGTTCCTATGCCAATAAACGCTATCAGATCGGCGACGTATTGTTTGGAAGTGAAAAGGGATTTTTCCGGGACTGGAGAATTTCCGATAAGATCAACCGTTTTGGAATGAATAAGAGCATTGACTGTATCACTGCTTATGTGCGGGACCAAAAATCGACGGAATATTTATATACGGCGACGACGCTGGAAGAACTGCAGCAGAACGGTTTTGCGATCATACCGGAGCAAAGCTATACCAGAGAATTTGAAAAAATGGGAAAACTGCTGGTGGCGCCGGGCAGCGCCCTGATTGCAGATTTCGAAGTGTTCATGATCTATCTGGCAGACGGGCAGGGAAATATTGTCTGGAGTTTTCAGCCGATGGGGGATCATGATAACCTGTATGCGCTCAGAGGAATCAACTGCCGGGATATCGACGGAGACGGTTTAAAGGATATCATAGTGCTGGCGCGTTATAGCGACGCGCTGGATGCCGGGGAACAGCAGATCGTGAGCGATTACGCGATTTACTATCAGCGGACAGGCGGATTTTCCGAAGACGAAGAATTTAAAAAGCGGTTTGTGTGCGATGAGAATACGAAGATGGAAGATCTTGTGAAAGCGGCCCGGGCTTACTGGGGATGGCAGGCGGAGGAGTGACGTTATGATAAAGATTTTGATTGTGGACGATGAAAAACCGATCTGTGATTTGATCGATTTGAACTTATCGGCGGCGGGATATTCCTGCGCGGCGGTGCAGGACGGTCTGGAGGCAATCAATCTGATTGAAAAAGAAACTTTTGATCTGATCCTTTTGGATATCATGCTGCCGGGAGCGAGCGGGTATGATATCATGGAGTATATTCGTCCTCTGTCAGTTCCGGTTATTTTTATTACCGCGAAGCATGAGGTCCGGGACCGGGTGAAAGGATTGAAGCTGGGCGCGGACGATTATCTGGTAAAGCCCTTTGACGTGGTAGAGCTGACCGCCAGAGTGGAAGCCGTGCTGCGCCGGTATAACAAGGCGAATCAGATTCTGACCGCAGGAGACGTTTCGGTGGATCTGGAGGCGCGCAGGGTGACGAAGGCCGGGCGTCCTGTGGCGTTGACGAATAAGGAGTTTGGCCTGCTGGTCCTTTTTATGCAGAATAAAAATATCGCCCTGTTTCGGGAAACTCTGTATGAAAAGGTATGGGAAGAAGAATATTTCGGAGACAGCAGGACGCTGGATCTGCATGTACAAAGACTGAGAAAAAAGCTTGGCTGGGAGCGAAAGCTGGCAGCGGTGTATAAAGTGGGATATCGTTTAGAGGAGCCGAAATGAAATTTTCCTTAAAGCTTTTATTGTGTACGATGATGGTGCTGGCGACTGCGCTGGGATTTTCCGGTTATTACTTTGTGAACTATGTATTTGAAACTTCGATTGCGAGGGAGGCGCAGCAGGCGCTGGACGACGACAGTATTCTGCGGTTTGCCTTTGAAACGGCAGCTTTAAACGTGCCGGCCAAATATGACATGCTGCAGGATCAGACTGTGGAACAGATCGCTTCCAATCTGGAAACGGGAGGTCAGAATACGAGGCGCATGCTGCGGCTTTGCGATGAGCAGAAGAACGTACTTTATATGAGCGATGGATTCGTCGCGGACGACGGTCTTTTGGTACAGACGGATGAAAGCACAAGAACCTGGCAGGTGGTGAGACTGGATAACAGATTTTACATCCGGACCGGGAGCACGGTCAATGCGCTGAACCGGGTTTTGTATCTGGAAACGATGCGTAACGTGTCGGAGGTATTTGAAGAGAGGGAACTGGGATTTAAAGTTTACCGCCGGGTGACGATTCTCATGCTGTTTCTGGGCGCGCTCATCATGCACTTTATCTCGTCCTGGCTGACCAGACCGATCAGACAACTCACAAAAGCGACAAAGCATATGGCGGCCGGAGAATATGACTATCGTGCCAGAAAGGTCAGCAATGATGAATTGGGACAGTTGACGAAGGATTTTAACCGGATGGCGGAAGCGCTGGAAAACAATATGAATGAACTGGAGGCCCAGATTCAGGACAGGGAGGACTTTGTGGCCGCCTTTGCGCATGAACTGAAAACGCCCCTGACTTCCATCATCGGTTATGCGGATATGCTGCGTTCCCGCAAGCTGGATGAGGAAAAGAGTTTTTTATCTGCAAATTATATTTATACGGAAGGAAAGCGCCTGGAGGCGATGTCTTTGCGCCTTTTGGAAATCATTGTGACGAAGCGGCAGAAGATAGAAATGCAATTGATTTCCACGGATTCCCTGTTCGATTATCTGCAGAATATGTTTGCCGGAGAAAGGGAGATGGACTTTTGCTTTTCCCGGGAAAAGGCGAAGGTGTGGGCAGAGCCGAATCTGATTAAGACGGTTCTGGTAAATCTGGTGGATAACGCCTGTAAGGCTTCGGAGGCAGGGGGGAAGATCGAAGTCTGCGGAAGCTGTACGGAAAACGGTTACCGGTTTGACGTGCGGGATTATGGAATCGGAATCGATAATAAGGAACTCAAAAATATCACGAAGGCCTTTTACATGGTGGATAAATCCCGTTCAAGGAGCAAAAACGGGGCGGGGCTGGGATTGGCGCTGTGCGTGGAAATTTTATATTTACATAAAAGCCGGCTGAAAATAGCCAGCGAACCGGGAAAAGGATCCCGTTTCAGCTTTGTTTTGCCGATGGAGATTAAACAACAGGAAAATGCGGCGGACGGGACCGCGCAGGAGACGAAAGCAGGAGGGCTGATATGAACCGATCCATGAAAAATATTGCGCTTTTGTTATGCGCCGTGCTTCTCTGCGCGTTTTCCATCTGGGGGCCGGAGACGCTTGCCCGGTACCGGGATAAAAAGGTGTTTGATGAGATTCATGAACAGGCGGTGGAGGAAGAGGGAGCGGGATACCGATATACGCTCAGCAGCAATGAGCGGCTATATATTTTATCGGAATGTTTAAACCGGCAGACACAGCCGGAGAGCGAACAAAACGCCCTGATCCGCAGCGGCGGCAATGATCTGAATTACCAGGATCTGGGCGGCGCATACGCCTTTGTAGTGAACTATAAAGGACCGTCCGGAAAGGAAATTACGGATGAAGAAATTTATGAGACATGCAACAGGGGGATTCAAACCTTAATAGAACAGGGAATACTCCCGGATACAGTGAAGAATGTGGAGGCTTCGGCCTATGAAGCGGTTCTGTATTCGGCCATCGATGTGCTGGAGCCCCGGAACAATGTGGCGGTATGGAAGGTGAGTTTGTCGGACAGCCAGAAAAACGCCGATAAATCCAACCGGCTGATCGACGCCTATATTGATGCGGATAACGGGAGAATTTATGAATTTTATGTCAGAACTCAGCTTGACTGGACGCAGATAGATCCGGATGCAGTTGTGGAGGCATGGAGGACATATATGCGCCTGGAGGCGCCGGCCGATTATGAATCCGACAATCCGCTGCTGGAAACGACGCCCTATTTTAAAAAATACGTTTTTGAGGGGATGGACGGCGCGAATACCGTTGTCACAGTTGGCTTTTATGAAGGGATCAACGAACTCTTTTTAAAAATTTCAAAATGATGCAACTTTGATGCAAAAATGATACAGATTTGATTCGAAAATGATGATATTCTGATGCAGTGTCCGCGTAATCTGATAGCAGGTGATCAGGTTACGCGTTTTTTTATCAGGAGTCTCATTATGTGCAGAAGAAAAAACAGGAAAAGAAAAAGGACGGGAGGATTGGTCTGTGCGCTGGCGGTTTTGGCGGCGACAGGCGTTTTTTCTCTGTACATGGCGGCCATTGCGCTGGCGGCGCCTCAAAACCCGGCGGCAGAAGCGGCGGCCCGGAAGACGGAGCCGGAGGAAACGGCGGAGATCGTGGAAACAGCGGAGGAAGACGCAAAAAACGGGACCGTGCCGGATGCGGGAGAAGAAAATGCGGCAATACCGGATGCGGAAGAAGAAAACATAGCAATACCGGATGCGGAAGAAAGCGCAGGAAGAAATCCGGAGGAGCCTCTTGTCGTGGTGGACGCCGGACACGGCGGAATCGACGAGGGCTGTTCTTCCGGCGGCGTGCTGGAGAAGGACGTCAATTTGCAGATTGCGCTGCTTGTACGGGAAGAACTGGAAAATATGGGTTTTCGCGTCGTTATGACAAGGGATAGCGATACATACCTGCCAAAGGAAGCGCGGGCGGAGATGGCCAATCTGTATATGGCGGACGCTTATATCAGCATTCATCAGAACAGCTATGAGGATGTGAGCGCAAAGGGAGTGGAGACCTGGTATGACGAAACGGACGGGGAAAGAGACAATAAAAGGCTGGCGCAGCTCGTGCACCGGTACGTGCTTAAAAATACACAGGCGCAGGAGAGGGAACTGAAAGGGGACGCGCAATTATGCGTGACCGGACAGACAATTATGCCGGCCTGTCTGATCGAAACGGGATTTCTTTCCAATGATGCAGAGAGAGGGCTTTTAACTTCGGAGGAATATCAGAAACAAATCGCGCGGGGAATCGCAGAAGGAATTGAACTTTTCTTCCGGCCCAAAACCATGTATCTGACCTTTGACGACGGCCCGTCTACGGAGCAGACCAACGCGGTTCTGGACATCTTAAAGGCACGGAATATAAAGGCGACTTTTTTTGTGGTAGGGGAAAATGTCCGTAAAAATCCTGAAACTGCCAGAAGGATTGCGCAGGAAGGGCATACGATCGGTATACACTGTAACAGTCATGACTATGAAGAAATCTATGCAAGCGCGGACAGTTATTTGCAGGACTTTGAGGAAGCGCGGCAGACGGTTCTGGAAGTGACCGGCGTGGACGCGAAGCTTTTCCGCTTCCCGGGCGGCAGCGTCAACGCTTATAACGAAAAGGTCCGGAAACAGATCGTGGAAGAAATGACGAAAAACGGATATATTTACTTCGACTGGAACGCCAGTCTGGAAGATGCGGTGAAAAAGTCCACGCCGGAAGAATTGATCGCCAATGCGGTGGAATCCACGCTGGGGCGCAAAAAAGTGGTGATGCTGGCGCATGATGTGGCGCCCAACACGGCCCTTTGCCTGGAAGAACTGCTGGAACAGTTTCCCGAATATGAGATGAAGCCGCTCACGGAGTACATAGATCCCATACAGTTTCACATGCCCTGACAGCCGCCGGAGACGATCCTGCGGCTGTTTTGCAACGCATGCGGATAGATACGGTATTTTATGAAATCTTTCCGAATTTAGCAGATTCTTAACAGAAAAAAGCCGCAGAAAGCGCATAAAGTATGTTATACTGAAATACATAAAAGAGGAAAAGATGCGTAACGGACAATTGAAAGAGTTGACGAAGGAAAGGAATTTGGTGAGAGTTTGGGTATTAAGAAGAAGCTGAAAGAGAAATGGATGGAAGCCCTTCAGGCCGTGCTGCCGATTATCGGCATCGTACTGGTGCTGTGTTTTACCATAGCGCCGATATCGCCCAGCATTTTGCTCAGTTTTCTGATGGGCGCGGTTCTGATTCTGGTGGGTATGATGTTTTTTACGCTGGGAGCCGAGATTTCCATGACCCCTATGGGAGAGCGGGTGGGAAGCTGCCTGACGAAGAGCCGGAACCTGGGCCTTATCATTTTTCTGGGATTTCTGTTGGGATTCATTGTGACGATTTCAGAACCGGATCTTCAGGTTCTTGCGGGGCAGGTGCCGGCAGTTCCCAATATGGTATTGATTTTATCAGTGGCATGCGGGGTGGGCGCATTTTTAGTCATTGCGCTTTTGCGTATGCTGTTTTCCATTCCGCTTCCCCCGCTTCTGGTAGTGTTTTATATTATTGTTTTTATTCTGGCAGTTTTCGTCCCGAAGGATTTTCTGAGCATCGCCTTTGATTCCGGCGGCGTGACGACAGGCCCGATGACGGTTCCGTTTATTATGGCGCTGGGCGTCGGCGTTTCCGCAATCCGCAGCGACCGTCACGCGGCGGACGACAGTTTCGGTCTGGTTGCGCTTTGTTCCATCGGACCGATTTTGGCCGTAATGATTCTTGGCATGATTTATAATCCGCAGGAGAGCGTATACGTGGCGGCAGTGATTCCGGAGGTGGATAATTCCAGGCAGCTTTGGCAGTTGTTTGTGGTGGAGATCCCGACTTATATGAAAGAAATTATGGTGTCTCTGCTTCCGATTTTTCTGTTTTTTATGATTT
This sequence comes from Eubacteriales bacterium, assembly GCA_030524745.1. Classification (GTDB taxonomy): domain Bacteria; phylum Bacillota; class Clostridia; order Lachnospirales; family Lachnospiraceae; genus Gallintestinimicrobium. The sequence continues at coordinate 32,049 of JAUNGC010000006.1, forward strand.
TTCAGGTGTTAATGCTGAAGCTTTCCAAAAGAAAGCTGATAAAGATTCTGGTAGGTCTTGTATATACATATGTGGGGCTGGTGTTGTTTCTGACCGGCGCAAACGTTGGATTTATGCCCGCAGGAAATTATCTGGGACAGGTATTGGCGGGAAGAAATCATCCCGAAATTATGATACCGATCGCCATGCTGATCGGATATTTCATCGTAAAGGCGGAGCCTGCGGTTTACGTGCTCAATAAACAGGTAGAAGAAATCACGGACGGCGCAATTTCGGCGAAGGCGATGGGAACGGGACTTTCCATCGGCGTATCCGTTTCTCTTGGACTTGCCATGGTGCGGGTGCTGACAGGAATATCGATTCTCTGGTTTCTGGTTCCGGGCTATGCGGTTGCGCTGGGAATATCTTTCTTTGTACCCAAAATTTATACGGCGATCGCTTTTGACTCCGGCGGCGTGGCGTCCGGTCCGATGACTGCGGCTTTTTTGCTGCCTCTCGCCCAGGGAGCCTGCAGCGCGCTTGGCGGAAACATTGTGACGGATGCTTTCGGCGTGGTGGCAATGGTGGCGATGACGCCCCTTATTACCATACAGGTCATGGGGCTGGCGTCGAGAGTTGCCGGAAGCCGCAGGAAGAAAGCGGTCGGCGTGCAGATTCCTGTTATGGCTTTTGATATGCTGGAAGAGGACGCGATTATTGAACTGTAGCGGCTGTTTGGAATGGCCCGAACGGTTGCGGGCGGTAAACGGAAGGTGAGACTTTTATGAGTGAATTATATATGATGGCAACGATCAGCGACCGGAATCAGACCCGGCGGTTTCTGGCGTTTTATAAAGAGTACGGCGTCACGGTGACGCTGCTGACCTTCGGCCGGGGAACGGCGGCATCCGAGGTGTTGGATTCCTTCGGCCTGGAGGCTGCGGAGAAGGCGGTTCTTTTCGCATTTGTGACGGACACGGAGTGGAAAAAGATTAAAAGCGGACTGCAGAAACAGATGAAAATTGACATTCCGGGCAGCGGTATCGCGTTTGTCGTGCCCATGAGCAGTATCGGCGGTAAAAAACAGCTTCAGTTTCTCACAGAAGGACGGGATTTTGAAAAAGGAGAGGAGAGCACATTGAAGGACACGAATTATGAACTCCTTGTGGTGGTTGCCAATCAGGGATATACGGAAATGATCATGGATGCGGCAAGAGCGGCGAAGGCGCCGGGCGGTACGGTGATTCATGCAAAGGGCACCGGAGCGGAGAAGGCGGAGAAGTTTCTGGGCGTATCGCTGGCGACAGAAAAAGAAATGATTTTTATGGTGGCGAAGCGGGAAGGCAAGAATGCGATCATGAAGGCGATCATGGAGAAAGCCGGAATGGAAAGCAAGGCAAAAGCCATTGTCTTTTCGCTGCCGGTTACGGAAACGGCGGGTATGCGGTTGATTGAAGAGACGGAAGAGGATTGGAAGCCGTAGTTGTCCGAGGGGGGATAGCCTGGGACTACAAAATATGACTGTGTATTTCCGGCAGGCTGGACAGTGGAAATCTTGATGGAACGTCATCATTTGCACCCCTTGGATATTCAAATAAAATTTACACCTTTATTGAGTTCTAAAGTGTCAAAAGAACAAAATGGCACTTTGGAAGAAAAAATATTATTGACGATAAAGAAAAATCCTTATGTAACGCAGCAACAGATTGCGCTGGAGATTGACTGCTCTGAAACGAAAAGTAAGTAAAACGCCTTATGAAAGCAATGCAGGAAAAGGGAGTTATTGAATGCATCAGCGGTTGAAAATCAGGGCAATGGATTAAAAAATAGAGTTTGCTAAGCGTTATCATTTAATTTGGCGTATACATATGTATCTTTCCAAATCGCTTTTCCGGCTTCGTCTTTCCAGAAATATACATTTTTCCTGAAATAAGCTTCACGCTGAAAGCCTAACGCTTCAAGTAATTTCCATGAGTTTTTATTGTTGAGGTCACATTCCGCATATATTCTGTGTACCCCATTTGAAAACGCCTGTTGAATTAAAGCCCTGCAGTTCTCGGAAGCATAACCGTTCCCCCAATAATTCTGATTGAACACATATCCTATTTCCAGCGCTTCAAAGTCACGCTTCCCCAGATATACATTCCCGATCATCTTGTGGGAATTTTTCAATTCAACGGCAATCATCTCATCTGTATCTATGCGCCAGTCAAGATTTTCCTTTACTTCATCAAAAGTCAGCGGTTTATAGGGTTCGTATTTCACCACTTCTTTATCGGATAAATATTCAAACAGGTCCTGTATATCTTCTTCTCTGTATTTTCTTAAAATCAATCTTTCTGATTCTTTGATTCTGCTATGATTATTCTGTTCTCCATGTCATTCTCCCCTTACGAGGCCGCTTACCATTTATGCGTGGGTTCTGTAAGTTTCTGGCAGTACATACATTATACTTGTTATCGTTGAGCGCTGAATACGGCTGTCGCCGCATGTTCAGAAAAGGAAAAACATTGCCCGGTGAGCAAACTCCCCATTCAATGTTTCCCCTTTATCGAACGCGTTGCTCGTAGATATAAAAAAATCTCACCTCACTAAAAAAAGGATCACTGAAAAGTGGATTCTTTTTTTTTATGCTAGAAGTGGCAGCGAGTGTACAAAACTGCCGGGGATGTATTGTGAAGCTTGGGGAGCGGATGAAGAAGTTTTTTTTGCGGCCCCGCTTCAATGCTAAGTAAATTGCCGCTAAAGCGGCGGAATGAGAGGAAAAAGATGGCAGGGTATGAATTTTTGGACCGGTTTGGCACATTCCGGATGGAGAATCCCGAAAATACCGGGTATCTCTATTTTCCGATCGCGGGGGAGAACGGCGTAAAGGGTGCTGTTACGCCTTTGCTTGGGGGCGATTTGAAGGTGGATCAGAATACCTTCGTATTGCAGCCGACAAGCGTGGAAGATCTGATGGAGTCAAAGATCACCAGGAATTTCTGGTGCTGCCTGGATAACGGCGCGTGCTGGTCCGCTACGGGTGCATCTGCAAAGGCGGAAGCGGAGAAGTTTACGGAAGAGCAGGAGAAGAGCAGTATCACGGCAGGACCGATGTGGCAACAGGTGGAGCGCAGGAATGAAAAGCTGGGTTTGTCTTCCTGTGTGACGAACTTTGTGCCGGTGGGAACGGAAAACACGGAACTGATGTATGTGCAGATTACGAATATCGGCAGCAGCCGCCTTATGGTGACTCCTGTGGCGGCGATTCCCCTTTACGGAAGAAGCGCGGACAATTTGCGGGATCACAGGCATGTGACAAGTCTGCTGCACCGGATTCATACGACGCAGGACGGCGTGTTTGTGAAGCCGACGCTTTCTTTTGACGAGAGAGGGCATCAGTTCAATCATCTGACTTATTTCGTGACGGGCTGTACCGGAGAGGGCGCAAAACCGGCCGGTTTCTGTCCGGTGCTGGAGGATTTCACCGGAGAGGGCGGAAGCTGTTACTGGCCGGAGAAAATTGTGAAAAATCTTCCCTTTGAAGAGGGATATAAAGAATATGCAGGATATGAAGCGATCGGCGCGCTGAAATTTGAAGAGATTTGTCTGCAGCCGGGAGAAACGGCATCTTATCTTCTCCGGATCGGCGTGGCGGAGAAAGAAGAGGAACTTGCCGCAATTCAGGAGCGTTTCACCACCAGTGAAGCGGTGGAAGAGGCGCTGGAACGCACAAAAGAATACTGGCTGGATAAAATCAATGTTTCTTATGAAACAGGAGATTCCGTTTTTGATAATTTCATGTTCTGGGTGAATTTTCAGCCGATTCTGCGCCGGATCTATGGCTGTTCCTTCCTGCCTCATCACGATTACGGCAAAGGCGGCAGAGGATGGCGGGATCTGTGGCAGGATTGTCTGGCGCTTCTGATTATGAATCCCGACGGCGTGCGGCAGATGCTGATCGATAACTTCGGCGGCGTGCGTATGGACGGCAGCAATGCGACGATCATCGGCAGCAAACAGGGCGAATTTATTGCGGACCGGAACAACATTACAAGAGTGTGGATGGACCACGGATTCTGGCCGTTGTTTACAACCCGGTTTTATATCGATCAGACGGGCGATTTATCCATTCTGTTAAAAGAAAACAGCTATTTTAAGGACCGCCAGGAGATGCGCGGAACGGCTGTGGACGACAGTTTTTTGAAGGAAGATAAACCGGTGTTAAAAGATGCTGCCGGCAACGTATATACCGGCACGGTGTTGGAGCATCTGCTTGTTCAGAACCTGACCGCGTTCTATGAAACCGGGGCGCATAATCACATGAGACTGCGCGGCGCGGATTGGAACGACGCGCTGGATATGGCGGCGCAAAACGGCGAGAGCGTGGCTTTCACGGCAGCGTATGCGCAAAATCTGGATACGTTGGCGCAGCTTCTGGAGATGCTGGCGGAGAGAAAGGGCATGAACTATCTGGAAGTGGCGAAAGAAATGGAGCCTCTTTTTGTGAAAGATACCGCATTATTTGACGACAGTCAGAAGAAACAGGAATTGCTGGCAGCTTATTGCAGGACCTGTTATCCCGCGGTTTCAGGACAGAAAGCATACCTGGATGTAAAACAGGCGGCGGACTGCCTGCGCGGCATGGCGGAATGGATCCGGGAGCATATCCGTAAGACGGAGTGGATTCAGAAGGAGGACTGCGGCTGGTTCAACAGTTATTACGATAACCACGGCAGAAAGGTGGAAGGCGAAAACGAAAACGGCATCCGTATGATGCTGACCGGGCAGGTGTTCACGGTGATGTCCAAAACGGCTACGGACGCGCAGGTGGAAAGCATCGTGAAAGCGGCCGATCAGTATTTATATCATGAAAAGACCGGCGGTTATAAGCTAAATACGGATTTTGGCGAGGTCAAGGCCGATCTGGGCAGAATGTTTGGTTTCGCATACGGACATAAGGAAAACGGCGCGGTATTTTCTCACATGACCACGATGTTCGGCAACGCCCTTTACCAGAGAGGATTTGCGAAAGAGGGATATAAGGCGATTCACAGTCTTTACAAACAGGCTGTCAACACTGAGGTGAGCCGCATTTATCCCGGCATTCCGGAATATTTCAATGACCGCGGCAGAGGAATGTACAATTATCTGACCGGAGCGGCGAGTTGGATGATGATGACGGTAATCACCCGGATGTTCGGCGTAAGGGGAAGCTTCGGAGATCTGATTCTGGATCCTGCGCTGCTTGCGGAGCAATTCGATGAAAACGGCAGAGCCGCTTTGAATTTGACGTTTGGAAAGCATCGCTGGCAGATCATTTACAGCAATACGGAACGTCTGGAGTATGGCAGTTATGCGATTGGAGAGGTGTATGTGAACGGTTCCAGACGCAGCCAGGATGAGAAGGACAGGATCACAGCCAGAGAAATTCAGGCGATGGATGAAGGAATTCAGACCGTTGTAGTGGAACTGTGCAGAAAATGACCGGCAGGGAGGGAAAGATGAGAACACAGAGTTATGAAATAAAAAATTATGGTAAAAAGCCTACCTTCGCAAGCTTTTTGCCCGGCATCAGCGGCATGCACGGCATTCCGATCTGGTGCTATTATGTAAACCGGGGACAGGGAGTCGTGAGTTTCGGCGTGGAAAACAAGGATAAGGCCATTATGGAATTCTATCCGGCTCACGAGGCTTATCAGAACGTCAAGCGCACCGGATTCCGCACTTTCTTAAAAAAGGATGGAAAATTTGCGGAAGCTTTCGCAGACGAGGCGGTTGCGCACAGCATGCGCATTTATAAGAACAGCCTGGAACTGGCGGAGGAAAATGAAGAAACCGGATTGAAGACAGAAGTGGTTTATTTCACTTTGCCGGAGGAAAAGGTGGGCGCTCTGGTGCGCTGCGTGACCGTAACCAATACGGGAGATCAGCCGGCGGAAGTGGAAATTCTGGACGGAATGCCTGCGGTCATTCCTTACGGCGTGGATATGGATAGCTGCAAAAACATGCGTCAGACCGCAAAGGCATGGATGCAGGTGGAGCAGACGGCGGAAGGCATTTCCTATTACCGGGTGCGCGCGAGCATGGCGGATTCTGCCAGCGTCAAAACGATTGAGGGCGGTAATTTCTCCTATGCCTGTCTGGCAGACGGCACGCAGCTTACGACAATCGGCGATCCGGAAGCGGTATTCGGTTATGATAATTCCCTCGGCAGGCCGGTGAACTTTGCGGAAGGCGGACTTGCGGGCGTACAGAACTGGCCTGTGATGTGCCAGAATCAGGTGCCCAGCAGCTTTTACGGCGTGAAAAAGGTACTGGACGCGGGGGCAGCGATCACGATTTATGAAATGATCGGACAGGTGGAAAATCAGGAAATTCTGTCCACATTCGCAAAGCGGAAACCGGATGCTGCGTATTTTGCCCAAAAGCGCGACCGTGCGGACGAACTGACAGAGGAAATCGGAAATTATATGGCGGGCAAAACGGCGGATCCGGTGTTCGATGAATACAGCCGTTATACCTTCCTTGACAATGTGCTGCGGGGCGGACTTCCGGTACAGTTGGGAGAAAATAAAGTCTTTTATGTGTATTCCAGAAAGCACGGCGATCTGGAACGGGATTATAACTTTTTTGCAATGCTGCCGGAATTTTATTCTCAGGGCAACGGCAATTTCCGCGACGTGAATCAGAACCGGCGGTGCGACGACTTTTTCGCTCCGTTTGTGGGAGATTTCAATATCAAAACCTTCTACTCGTTGTTGCAGCCGGACGGCTATAATCCGCTGGGCGTGGAAAAGATTACTTATCAGTTGAAAAAAGAGGACGGGGAGAAGATCACCTTTACGCCGGGCAGTCTGTATCACAGCCTGATGGAAAGAACAGATCTGGACGACGCCGGAAGAGAAAAGCTTTTCAACGAGACGCTGACGAAAGCGGAGCCTTTGGTGAACGGAAGATTTATCGAAGGATACTGGACCGATCACTGGACTTATAATCTGGATCTGGTGGAGAATTATTTAAAGATTTTCCCGGAGAAGGAAGAAGAACTGCTTTTTGAGGATTCTTATACCTGGTTCCGGCCGCAGGCGGGCGTGCTGGCAAGAAGAAAACGCTATGCAAAGACCGGCAAAGGCATCCGGCAGTATTCCAGCGTGGAAGAAGGGCTGGAAGCGAAGGAAGGCTGCGAGAATGATCTGCTTGTGTGCGATCAGCACGGAAAAGGCAGAGTGATCCGCGCTACGCTGCTGGAAAAACTGGTGCTCTTAAGCCTGACCAAATTTGCCGCTCTGGACGCGTACGGTATGGGAATCGAAATGGAGGGCGGAAAGCCGGGCTGGTATGATGCGTTAAACGGCCTGCCGGGCCTGCTTGGCTCCTCTGTGACAGAACTTTGCGAACTTTCCCGCAATCTGGAATTTACGATTGCGATGCTGCAGAAATATCAAAAGGACGTGCCCGTACTGGAAGAGGCCGCCGTATTCTATGAAAATGTGAGCGGTATCGTAAAAGAGTGCGGACAGGAAGTGAGGGCGGAAGGCGAAGCCGTGGACTTCTGGAACCGGATCAACGACGCAAAGGAAGCTTACCGGGAAAAGATTTATTATGGCGTGAGCGGCAAAAAGGAGAGTCTGGACCAAAAAGAACTGACCCAAACCCTGAAAGAATGTCTGGAAATCGTCAACTGTGGCATCGATAAGGCGGTGAAAGCCGGCGACGGTGTCTGTCCCGCTTACTTCTATTATGAAGTGACGGAATTTTCAGAGGATGAAGAAGGCATTTATCCCATTCATTTCAGACAGCATCAGACACCGCTGTTTCTGGAAGGCGCGGTACGTTTCTTAAAGCTTCCCAGAACCGGAGCGGAGAAGAAAGCGCTTTATACGAAAGTCAGAGAAAGCGAACTGTTTGATCAGAAGTTGTCCATGTATAAAGTAAACGCGCCGCTTTCCGACAGTTCTTTTGAACTGGGCCGTGCGCGCGCCTTCACGCCGGGGTGGCTGGAAAATGAATCCATCTGGCTGCACATGGAATATAAGTATTTGCTGGAACTGCTCAAGTCCGGTATGTATGAAGAATATTTTGCGGATTTCCATCAGATGGCAGTGCCTTTTCTGGATCCGGAAGTATATGGAAGAAGCGTCTATGAAAACTCTTCCTTCCTGGGAAGCAGCGCAAATCCCGATCCCCGTACCCATGGCAGAGGCTTTGTTGCCCGCTTAAGCGGTTCCACGGCGGAATTCATTCAGATGTGGACGCTGATGATGTTCGGACAGGCGCCGTTTGTTTCTGAAAACGGGGAACTGACATTGAACCTGCAGCCGATTCTGCCCTCCTGGCTGATCGGGGAGAACTGCCGTGTGGAAGCGGCTTTCTTAGGAAAGATTTCTGTGATTTACCGGTTTGCAGAAAAGAAGGACTATGTGCCCGGCAGTTACCGGACCCAAAACATTACCCTGCGTTATGCGGACGGCGCAAGCGCTGATTATGCGGATGGAAAAGTGTGCGGCGCGGCGGCGGAAGATGTCAGAAACGGTCTCGTAAAAGAAATAGAAGTGACGATTGTTTAAAGGAGAACGGCGGATGGAAATAAAGTGTTTTCTGACGAATGAGGCGAAGAAGGAATATTGGAAAGAAGTGAAGGTAAACGCCGGGGCTTCGGGCGACTGCATGCATGTCGTTAATGTGTATCCTTCTTTTACAAGACAGACGGTGGAGGGGTTTGGCGGCGCTTTTACGGAAGCCGCCACCTATACCTTCTCAAAGCTGGGCGAAACAGAGCAGGAAAACATTATCGAAGCATATTTCGGGGAAAGCGGCCTGCGCTATAATATGGGGCGCTGCCATATTCACAGTTGTGATTTCGCATTGGGAAATTATACTTATGTGAATGAAAATGACGAGACGCTGGAAAGCTTCAGCATCGCCCACGACCGGGACAACATGATTCCGATGATCAAACGGGCGATGGAGCGGGCAAAGGAGGATATGATTTTCTTATCCTCTCCCTGGTCTCCGCCGGCTTATATGAAAACCAACGGGGAAATGAACCACGGAGGAAAACTGAAGGAAGAATACCGGACGCTGTGGGCGGAATATATGGTGAAGTATCTGCAGGCTTACCGCGCGGAGGGCATTCCGGTGCGCTATGTTACCGTACAGAATGAGCCGGAAGCGACCCAGACCTGGGATTCCTGCCGTTATACTGCGAAAGAAGAGGGAGACTTTGCCGGAGATTATCTGGCGCCCGCTCTGAAAAAGGCGGGATTGGACGACGTTGGTATTTTCGTCTGGGATCACAATAAGGAAATCGCGTTTGACCGGGCGGATGAGATTCTTTCGGACGGCAGGATGGGAGAAGCGGTCATGGGCGTAGCGGTGCACTGGTATACCGGGGATCATTTTGAGGCGCTTGCGCTGATTAAAGAAAAATATCCCTGCCACCGCCTGTTCTTCACGGAAGGCTGTGTGGAGTATTCCCGATTCGCGGACTCCGGCGAGGTACAGAAGGCAGAAATGTATGCCCATGATATGATCGGCAATTTAAAAGCGGGCGTGGAAGCGGAACTTGACTGGAATTTGCTGCTCAACGAGCAGGGCGGTCCGAACCATGTGGGCAATTTCTGCGCGGCGCCCATCATGTGCGATACAAAGCAGGGCACGGTGGAAAAGCGTCTGAGTTATTATTACATCGGTCATCTGAGCAGATATGTAAAGCGCGGTGCGAAGGTAATCGCAACAACGTCCTATACGGATAAGATCGAGACGGTTGCATTTTTGAATCCTGATGGAGAACGCGTAGCGGTATTTTTAAACAGAACCGGTGCGGACGTTCCCGTGACGCTTTGCGAGGGCGGCGTGAAAACGGAAATGGAACTGCCCGCCCATACGATAGCCACGGCGCTGTACCGGCCGTAGCCGGGTTCGCCGGTTCGCAGTTATAAAAAAAGGATACCTTTTTAAAAAAAGAACCATTTTTTTGGGTAAGATTGATATTTATAATGGACTTATCAACAACAAGATAACCAATAAACAGGAGGGTAAATTAATGAAGTTGAAAAAGCTTATGGCACTGGCTATGGCAGGTGTAATGACACTTTCCCTGGCAGCATGCGGCGACACAGCAGCTCCGGCAGCATCCGATGCTCCGGCGGCAGAACCGGCAGCATCCGAAGCGCCTGCTGCAGATGGAGAAGAAGCGGCAGCGCCCGCAGCAGGAGAGACGGATTGGTCTCAGTACGCTGGCGAGAAGCTGGTTGTATGGACGCTGGCAAACGACCTGATCGATTTTGGAGAGAGATTCCAGGAACAGACGGGCGTTGAAGTGGAGACAGTCGTAATTGAACCCGCTAACTATCCGACAAAGGTTCAGACAGCACTGCTGGCCGGTGAGACAGAACCCGACATCATCGTAGGCGAGCCTCAGATGCTGCAGGATATGTATGATGCAGGCTTCTTTGCAGATCTGGATCAGTTCGGCGCACAGGATTATGCGGATCAGATCGTTGATTATATCTGGCAGGTAGGTCAGAGCTCCGACGGAGTGCAGAGAGCGATCTCTTATCAGATCACACCTGCAGGCTTCTATTACAGAAGAGATATCGCACAGGAAGTGTTCGGCACGGAAGATCCGGATGAAATCGGCAAGCTGTTTGCTGACTATCCGACCATTCTGGAAACTGCAAAGACTCTGAAGGCTGCAGGCTACAGAATTTTCGCTTCCGACTCTGAACTGAGTTTCTTCTCCGGCGATTCCGCATGGGTTATTGACGGCAAGCTGAATGTATCCGAATCCAGACTGGCTTACATGGATCTGGTAGTAGAGTTGTATCAGCAGGATCTGACCGCTTATGCGGCACAGTGGTCCACACCCTGGTATCAGGCTATGTCCGGCCCGGTTCCGATCCTTACCGCTGAAACCCAGTGGGGCACGGATGATATGAACATCTGGGATGCAGAATCCTTTAACGCTGCAACGGAAGGTATGGAAACAACAGAAGTATTCGCGTTCGGCCTTCCTTCCTGGGGCGTTCTGACCATGAGAGACAACGTAGGCGAAACCTCCGGTAAGTGGGGCGTATGTGCTGGACCTGCATACGGCTTCAGCGGCGGTACTTACATCGGCGTTTCCTCTTACTCCGAGAAGCAGGAGCTTGGCTGGGAGTTCGTGAAGTTCTGTACCCTGAATGAAGATACCGCTAACTGGTGGATCGAATATTCCGAAGGCGATACCGTTTCTCTTCTTCCCGTACTGGAAGCGCACAAGGATGACGAAAACGCTGTATACGGCGGACAGAAGCTGTATGCGTTCTGGCTTGAGCAGGCGGAAGGCCTTGATTACTCCAAGGTTACCAAGTATGATACCGCTATCGGCGACGCATGGGGAGCAGCGATTTCCAACATCAAGACCGGCGCAATGAGCAAAGAGGATGCGATCGATGAGTTCTACGATCAGATTGAAGCGACCTATGCCGGCGAAATCACAGTTGAAAGATAATGGATCTGTTAAAAGCTCCGGATGCCCGTTTTGGGGCATTCGGGGCATTATATCGGGGGAATTGATATGGCAAAAGCAGTTTCTAAACCAAAGAAATCCAACCTTACCAAATATAACAGAGCGGGATACTTTTTCTGCGCGCCGTTTGTGATCGTTTTTCTGATTTTCAGCGTATACCCGGTTTTCAGGACGTTATACCTGAGTTTTACGGATGCGAAAGTGACGACGCTGAATATGCATTTTAATGGGGTGGCGAACTATGTCCGGGTGTTCACGGACAAATATTTCTGGAAAGCGCTTCTGAATACGGTCAGGATCTGGGGCCTCAACATCGTCCTGCAGCTGGGTCTGGCATTTTTGCTGACGATCGTATTTTCGGATTTAAAGTATAAGATCAAAGGACTGCCCGTGTTCCGTGCGGTTTACTACCTGCCGAACCTGATTGCGGCGACGAGTATTGCGTTTCTGTTCAGGACGCTGCTTGACTGGCGTTACGGAACGTTTAATCAGATCATTGCAGGCCTGTATAAGCTGTTTGGAATGCAGTATAATCCGATCGACTGGCTGAACACCGCAAGCACGGCGGGCGTGGCGATTTCCGTGATCCAGACATGGATGTGGTTCGGAAATTCCTTCATCATGCTGATGGCGGGCGTACAGGGTATTTCAAAGGATTACTATGAAGCGGCGGCAATCGACGGCGCGGGAAGATGGACCCTGTTCGGAAAAATTACATTGCCGCTGTTAAAGCCGATCCTTCTGTATGTGGCGATCACCTCTCTGATCGGCGGTCTGCAGATGTTCGATCTGCCGTATCTGATGTCGGAAAAAACGTCGGCGGCTTACAGTTCGGTACAGACGGTTGTTATGTATCTTTATAAATTCGGCTTTGAAACCGGCACCACACAGCTGGGATACGCTTCCGCAATTGCGTACGCGCTGTTCCTGATTATTCTGGTGGTTTCCATTGTGCAGCTGAAGCTGGTGAATAAGGAGGATTGAGCATATGACTATCGGTTATAAAATTAAAAAAGCGATCATATACATATGCATGATTGTTCTGGCATTGGCCTGTCTGCTTCCGTTTCTGCTGATGATGGTCAACGCGACGCGAAGCGGTTCGGAAATCGTGACTTCCTTTACGCTGATCCCGTCCACGCATCTGAAGGAAAACTGGGAAACCGTATTTTCCTTTTTCAATCTGTTTAAGGGCATGTGGAACAGCCTGGTGGTGGCGGTGCCGGCGACGCTGTTGGGCGCTTATTTCTCCGCGCTGACGGCATACGGCCTTGCCATGTATAAATTCAAAGGCAATAAGCTGCTGTTCATGGTCATCCTGATCTTCATGATGATCCCCGGACAGCTGAGCCTGATCGGTTTCTACAACTTATGTACAAAGCTGAAACTGGTGAACTCCTATATTCCGCTGATCGTTCCGGCGATTGCGGCTCCGGGCACCGTATTTTTCCTAAGACAGTATGTTTTATCCGCACTGCCGCCGTCCCTGATTGAAGCGGCCAGAATTGACGGCGCGAAGGAACTGTATTCTTTCCACCGGATCGCGCTGCCGATCATGTCTCCCGGCATTGCGACCATGGCGATCATGGGCTTCATCGGAAACTGGAACAATTACCTGCTTCCGATGATTATCCTGAACAAAAACGAAAAGTTTACCCTGCCGGTTATGATGGCGACGCTGAAAGCTTCTACGGATATCAACAGCAATCAGGGCGCAATTTATCTGGCGGTTGCGATTTCCGTCATTCCGATCCTGATCGTGTTCTGCTTCTGCTCGAAATACATTATCAGCAGTATTTCCGCAGGCAGCGTGAAAGGATGACAGGTATATGCGCGCCGGAAAGGATCCGGCGGCGTTGAACGGTTATGCGCAGCAGGGCAGACTGAAAAAATAAAGTATGAAGGGCTGTATCCATTTTCGGGTGCAGCCTCATTTTTTTGTTGTAAAAAAAGATGGATATAGTAAAATAAAAGAAGATATTTCAGGGGAGAGGAAACGATGGCTGATTGGAAAAGAAATACTCTTTTTGTTTTTTTGTTGGTGGCGGGGCTGTATCTGACCGGATGCGGTGCGGCAGGACCGAATGCGGACAGTATAGAGCGGACAGAAACGGAAGAAACAGCGGCGGAAGATGAAATCACGCTGGACTGGTATGTGAACTATTCCTGGTATACCACTGCCTGGGGCGGTAATGCGGTATCGGAGAAAATTACGGAGGAAACCGGAATTCGTATTCAGTTCATTTCGCCTGCAGGAAATGAGAGTAACAAACTCAACGCCCTGATCGCTTCCGACTCTTTACCGGACATCATCACGCTGGGATGGTGGGAAACGCAGCTGGATGAGATGATTGAGAAGGATATGGTGTATGCGTTAAACGAACTGGCAAAACAGTATGATACCGGCTTTTTTGAGGTGGCGGATCCGATTGTATGCGACTGGTATCAAAAAGAGGACGGGAATTTATACTGTTATCCGAATTCCACCTATACGCCAAAAGACTATGAGACGCACGACGACATCGGATCCAACCAGACTTTTCTGGTGAGAAAGGACATTTACGAGGCGATCGGAAGTCCCGATATGACGACGCCGGAAGGCTTTGCGGATGCGGTGCGCAAAGCGGCCGCAGCGTTTCCGGAAGTGGACGGGGAACCGCTGATCCCCATAGGCGCGCATATTTTTGACCAGACCGGCTGCGTATCCTTCGATCAGTATTTGCAGAATTTTCTGGCGGTTCCTTATGAAAAGGACGGAGAATATTATGACCGCTATACGGATCCGGACTATATTCGCTGGCTGAAGATGTTCCGCCAGCTGGGAGAAGAAGGATATCTGCGGGAGGACATCTTCATCGATCAGAGGACGCAGATGGAGGAAAAAATCACGCAGGGCCGCTATTTTTGCATGATCTATCAGAGGACGGATATAGAGGCGCAGCAGAAGACCCTGTATAAGAATACCCCGGAGCGGATTTACATTGCGGTGGACGGCCCGAAAAATGCCGATGGAGACGATCATATGCTGCCCGGCGCGGGGCTGAACGGATGGACGGTGACGCTGATTTCCAAAAACTGTAAAAGGCCGGACCGGGCACTTGAATTGTTCACCTATCTGATGAGTGAGCACGGACAGATGACGACTTATCTGGGCGTGGAAGGCGTGACCTATGATATGGTCGACGGAAAACCGGTATTGAAAGAAGAAGTCAGGGAATTGCTGGATCAGGACAGAACGCAGTATGATCGATTATATGGCGGAGATAATGCGTACTGGATGTTTCAGAATAACGTGATGCAGAAGCAATGGGTGCCGAAGTACGAAGGTCCGTTAACGCAAATGGAGGAATGGACCTATCGGTATACGCATTATCTGGCGCAGTATGAAATCAAAATGGATTCCAATACGGAAGCCGGATATGCCTACAGCCAGATCCAGAGTTTGTGGAGTGAAACGCTGCCCCGGCTGCTCCTTGCGCCTTCGGAGGAGGAATTCGACCGGATTCTGGAAGAATTCGTGCGGGAACGCGGCCGGTTAGGATATGAGAAGGTGAAGGAAGAAAGCACCAGGCAGATAATCGCAACCAAAAATAAGCTGGGACTGTAAAGGGAGAAGGAATGAAACGAATTTCCGCGTGGTATCGGAGTTTAAAGTTGAATACGAAATTCACGATTCTTATTATCCTGCTGGTTTACCTTCCTGTCATCGCTTTTTCCACAGCGCTTTTTCAGAACATGCGCAACCGTCTGCTTCGGGAAAAAAGCAGCAGCGCAGCTTACGGACTGGAAGAGGATTACGGGCAGATTTTGCAAAATGTGGATTCTATCACGATGTCTACGCAGTTTTTTGTCAGCGATCAAAAATTGCAGAAGTATCTGACAAATGTCAGTTTGCAGATACCCATGGATACGGAAGAACTGCGGGAATTTTATAAAGAAGATATCGCGTCCCTGGAAAGACTGGTGAACAACAATCCTTATTTGTATCAGATCCGGGTATATGTGCCCAGCGATACCATGCAGGAAATGATGCCGATTCTGTACCGGCAAAGCAGAATGGAACGGCTTTCCTGGGCGCAGGAGGATCCGGAAAACTGGGCAGGATGGCATTTTAATTATACGGATACGATTTTTGATTCTTTTGTCATGGACCAGAACCGGAAAATCATGTCCTATGTGACGGAGATGGAAAGTTTTGAAAGCGGGAAACTCGGAATTCTTGAAGTGGCCATGTACATGGAAACCATGTTTCCGCACCTTTATACCGGAACGCAGGAGGAATGGAACTGCTTTGTGGACGGGCAGGGAAACGTTCATCTGGGCAATATGGATACGCCCGGGAGGCGTACGCAGGCAGAAGCGGTACTGGCCAGAATCGAACAGGACAGAGAGGGAGAGAATACACGGCTTTTTGGCGGCAGAGAAGCGGCAGGAGAATCGGATACGGCAGAAAAGATTTATCAGATGAAGCTGGATGGGGAGTCCCTGATTGTAGGATATCTTCCGGTAAAGGAACTGGACGGAACGTGGATCAGGGTGAGCAATATGGAAGCAAGCCTGAGTGAAGTCCGCAGGCAGCAGTATCTTTTTACCCTGGTGATCGCATGTATTATGGCGATTCTGGCATGGTTTGTGAATCGTGTGGTAAAAGGAGTTTTAAAGGAGTTTTACGGCATTTTGTTTTCCATCCGGCAGGTGCAGAAGGGCGATCTGGACGTGGTGATAGAAACCCGCGGATCCGATGAAATGGAGGAACTGGGGACTCAGATCAATAAAATGCTGGAACGGATCCGGCAGCTGATGAAGGATAACCTGCAGAGGGAGTTGCTGGCTAAAAATGCGGAAATAAAGGCGCTGCAAAATCAGATTAACGCCCATTTTATCTATAATGTTCTGGAATCAATTAAAATGATGGCTGAAATCGATGAGGAATATGAAATTTCCGACGCCGTCACTCGTCTGGGGCGGCTGTTGCGTTATAGCATGCGTTGGACTTCCGGCAATGTCACGGTGCGGGAAGAACTGGAATATATCAGAAACTATCTGGCGCTGATCAACCTGCGCTTTGATTATGAAATCTATTTGTCGGAGAACCTGTCGGAGGCTGTGCTGGATCAGGAGATTCCTAAAATGTCCCTTCAGCCGATTGTGGAAAATTCCGTTTATCATGGAATTGAACAGATGGCAGAGGATACAAACATTTATATGAAAGGAATGTTTGAGGACGGAGACTGTATCATAGAGATTACTGACGCAGGTAACGGCATGAGCGAGGAGACGCTGGAAAAACTCAGGCGCAAAATCGCAGGCGGAGTGGATACCTCGGAGGAAAAGGGGCATGGAATCGGTCTGAAAAACGTACAGGACAGAATCCGCATGAGTTTCGGGGAGGGTTATGGACTGGAAATCGCCTCCCGCCAGGGATGTTATACAAAGGTAAGAGTGAGAATTCCGGAAAGGGTAAGAAATGCAGACAGTATTGATCGTAGAGGATGAGAAAATGATCCGGCAGGGAATCCGCGCGATGATTCAGCGCAGCGGCGTGCCTGTGGAAACCATCATTGAGTGCAATAATGGGCAGATGGCGCTGGATGTGTTGGCAAGCCAGAAGGTGGATGTGATGTTTACCGACATCAGAATGCCGAAAATGGATGGGATTGAACTGGTAAGAGAAATGCAACAGCTTCCGGAGCGGCCGCTTACGGTGGTCATCAGCGGATACGATGATTTTTCCTATGCGGTGGAAATGCTGCGAAACGGCGTGAGGGAGTATCTGCTGAAGCCTGTGGACCGCGATAAAATGCGGGAAGTGCTTGAGAGCATGGAGCAGGAACTGGAAAAAAAGCGGGAAGAAGAATCGCATCTCCGGAGGCTGGGCTGCCGCCAGATGAAACAGGTGATGCTGGCGGAAACGATGACCGAATGGGAACTGGAGAGCCTTTCCGGGCGTCTGGACAATCATCTTTTGTATCCCTCTTATTATGTCTGCTGCCTGGAAAAGGGGAGTGTGAAGGCGGAAGAAAGGGACGCATACTTTTTTCTGGAGGAAGTGGGAGAAGGCGCCGCTTATGTGGTGAGCGAAGAAAACTGTGGATTTTTGCTGAAAAATGAACTGCGGGATTCTTATGTGGGCGTGAGCCTGCCGCATCACGGAACCGGCGAACTGCGCCGCGCCTGGCTGGAAGCGTCAAGAGCCAGAAAGCATGCCTTTTGCCGGTGTCAGCACGTGAGCCATTATGAAGAAACGGAGGAAATACAACAAGCTGAAGCCGGGAACCTGCAGAACGGCGAGAAGGAAGAACTTTTGCAGGACGGGACGATTCTGAAAGTAGTGCAGATGATCGGTACGGATAAAATTAAAGAGGCGCTGCGGCTCGTGGAACAGTTTCTGGGCAGGATCAGAAGGGGGAGTTACACAACGGAGGAACTGGAACATTATATGGAAGTGCTGATTCCGGGAATTCAGAAAACTTATCAGAACGCGCTGGAGGAAAAAAAGGAAGATCTGGAGCGGTTTAGCCGGTTTTATGAACTTCCCAGCGTGGAAGTTCTGATGGAAGAACTGACCGGCTGGATGATCGCTTTTCATGAGAAAATCGATACCCGTTTTGAAGACTATCGCAATAAGCAGAAAATGGAACAGGCGATCGCATATATCCGGAAGAACTATAGCAGCGATCTGAATATGGCGGTGGTATCCAATTATGTTTCGATGAATTATTCCCTGTTCTCCTATGCGTTCAAGCAGTATACCGGAAAAAATTTTGTGAATTATTTAAAAGACCTGCGAATGGAAGAGGCGAAGCGTCTGCTGGCGCAGACACAGCTTCGGGTGGTGGAAATCAGCCAGCAGGTAGGATATGAAAACGAGAAACATTTCATGAAAATCTTTAAGAGCGTCTGCGGGGTTTCCCCCACAGAATACCGCAAGAACATGGAGTTTACGAAGCATTAGCTTTGTAAACTCCATATTTTTACCGGCCCTTTATCAGGGGAAAAGATCCTCCAATTCATCGGAAGCGGTCACGGGAACGATCCGGCTGTTCGTGGTGACGACAATTTCATAGGGCTTTGTATGAAGCCTGTTGTAATTTTTCAGATAGTTTTGCAGGCGGTTTTCGATGTCGGCGGCCTGACGCTCGTTTTCATACCGGGTCAGAAGCAGAAATTCTCCGCCGCCCTGATGGGAAATGCAGTCCTGCTCTGAGACGGCGCTTTTCAATGCATGTCCGGCCACGCAGATTGCAAAATCCCGTTCCACGCGTCCGTAGAGGCTGATGATCTCCGCATTGTTCGTGAGGAAAAGCTGCATGGCCAGAATTTGTCCGTTTTCTGCCGCAGCCTGATTGATCAGGGGGCGGGATGCCTGACGGAATCCCTGGCGGTTGGGCAGATTGGTCAGATCGTCTCTGCCATAGACGCCTTCCAGCCGGTTTACAAGCAGATCGGTCTGCTGGCAGTCATGGATATGCTTCAGCAACGTATTGATATTGCGCAAAAAGGTGAGCAGATCAAAACGGGCTGAAATTCTGTTGTTGCGAAAAGAAAATGCGGCATAGCCAAAAGCCCGGCTACTAAAAAATAAAGGAGCATAAATGCTGCAGTAATTTGTCTTTGCATACAGAAAATCGGGCAGCGTGTTCTTTTTGGTAAAGCTGCATCCCGGCATTCGATTTTCGTTCTGCCAGGCAAAGGGCATCAGCAGAGTGTCCGTATCTTCATAGTCGTCCGGCAGTGAGGTGATCTGACGGATGTGACCGGACATATGGTTCCAGTCCGGATAAAGACAGATATAAAAGCCCGTACAATCCTCGATTTCCCGGACATAATTCTCCAGCAGATCCATGCCCTCTTCCAGGTCGGTAATGCTGTGAAGCTCTGTTGACAGTTTGATATCTTCCAGCATGGAATTTTCCTGCCGCCGCAGGCTGTGCATCAGCATATTTTTGAAGGAAAGGGAATAGCGTTTGACATTTTGATTCTGCATACAACAGGAGCCGCGGTAAATCGGATCGGCTTCCACTCTTGTGAAAGCGGGGAGCGGCATTTTTTTTAAGGATGCGTCCAGAATCAGATCAAAGGCTTTTACGCCCACTTCATGCAGCGGAAAAGAGACGGTGGTCAGGTCGGGCAGAGTGGTCCGGCCGATTTCCAGATCGTCAAAGCCGGTAACGCAGACATCTTCCGGGATACGCAGCCCCTTCTCGAAAAGGAGTTCCATGAGAATCACGGCCATCCGGTCGTTATAACAGATAATGGCGTCCGGAACCTGTCCGTCCTGCAGCAGAAATTCAAGACCCGCAGCGATGGAACTGCGGTCATAGCTGCAGTCGCAGGTGTCGTGGCCGGAACAGATCATGTCGTGATCCGCCAGGACCTGCTGATATAAGACGCGCCGGTGATCCGAAAAATAAGTCTCCAGTTCGTTGCCCAGATAACAGATCCGTTTGCAATGATGGGTTTCAATCAAATGCGTGGTCAGTTTTGTGACGCAGCAGTCGTTGTCCAGCATCAGAAAGGGAAAATGCTGGTCCGACTGCGCGATTTCCAGAACGGGACAGGTGCATTCGGCTTTCAGCGTTTCCGCAATCTGGGCGCGTAAATCCTGCTGCAGGTAGGTTTCCGAAGCGAATATGACGCCGGAAAACTGGCTGAAATTAGGAATGCGCAGGATACTGTGCTCACCCTGTGCATAAAAGCCCAGATCCTCTCCGTCTGTGGAGGTGAAAATTTCAGTGGTATAACCGTATTCCACGGCGCGGTCTGTAACGCCCTGGCAAAGGTTGCGCTGATATTCTCCAAAAATATGAGAAATAAAAATACCGATTTTTTTCGTATGATACATAAATTTCCCCCGATTTTACTCTCAGCGCCTTTCCTTCTTCCTTTCTATCCCCCATTTTTGGGCGGCGTATCCGGCAGGCGGCTGAAAAACGCGTTTATTATTTTTATTATAACATACTTTGGACAGGAAGACACCGGTCTGAAAGGAAAAAGTGCAGCCGGATGCAACAGCATAGAAACCGCTGCGAGCGTGAAACGCAAAACTGCCGCGAGTGCGAAAAGTAACTTGCCAAGTTCTCAGGTTACATGATAAACTAAAAGGCGCATAAGCCTGCAGGGTGTCAGGCGGGAGACCGGTAGATATTTGATATTTTCCGGCGTTTACCCGTATGAAACGCAGGTGAAAAAGAAACACTGTGTATACGGGAGGAGAAGGAGAATGTATCGTTTACTCAGTCAATTTTTGAATCCGAATCAAATTCTGATGCTGGGCATGCTGGTTACATTTTTGCTCACATTCTTATTATTAAAGCATCCGTTTCCGTTTTTGCCAAGCGATCACGGGCGGGATTTTGCGGTCAATGGAAGCCTGTCAAAGGGAAAGCTGCGGGGCGTGGGACTGACCTTCGTGCTCTGCTTTCTGGCAGGCAGTTTTTTGTTCCTCCCCATTGACAGGGAATATCTGATTTATGCGATTTTACTTCTGGCGATGATGATAAGCGGCTACCTGGACGATGCCTCCGATAAGCCATGGAGCGACTATAAGAAGGGCTTGATCGATTTCATCATTTCCGCCATGGCGGTGTTTACATTTTTAAACTTCAATTCCACGACAATCTGGATCGGTACGGTGGAACTGGCCGTTCCCAAAGCGGCTTTTGCGGTTCTGGGGATCATCCTGTTCTGGGCGTCTGTGAATGTGACGAACTGCTCGGACGGGGTGGACGGGCTATGCGCAAGTCTTTGCAGCGTGACCCTGCTTTCCTTCAGCGTTCTTTTCAGCCAGACGCTGGGAAAATATGTGATGGCGAATTTTTTGTTTATCGCGGTATTGTTTGCCTACCTGTACTTCAATACTTCGCCGAGCAGCATGCTGATGGGAGACGCCGGATCAAGGGCGCTGGGATTTTTTATTGCCGTTGTAGCCCTGAAGTCACAGCAGCCGCTTTTGTACCTGCTTCTTGGCGGGGTGATGATTGTGGATGGGGGCCTGGGACTGGTGAAGATCTTCTTAAAGCGGTTTTTAAAGATATCCATTTTGAAAAATACGAGGACGCCCATTCACGATCATGTCCGGAAGAAGTTCGGATGGTCGGATACGCAGGTAGTCGTCAGATTTGTTATTCTGCAGGTGCTGCTGTCCGTGATAGCATATTGCTTTATATGATAAAGACCGGCCTGGTTGTTCGGATCAGGAATTCATCGATTTAGAGCGATAAAATATTTTTGACAAAATTTTTTTTCAGTCTGATTTCTTTTTTGTGCAGAATTTTAGAAAACGTTTTCCTGGATGCGGAAGAATTTTTCCGTTATACGAAAAATCTGGCAAAGATAGGAGCGGATTTTCACAGGTTTTTAAAAAAAACTTACAATTGTACCCGATTTCGTACAATTTTGAGCCTTGTTGACAAATTCCGGAAAAAGAATAAAATAAAATCATCGAAAGACAAAACAACAAAACGATAAAAGTTCAGAAAAAACTTTTATAACAAAATTGCGTACCCCTCTTTTTTATATACTATACCCCCTTTTTTAAAGGCCCTTCTGCCATCCTCCCCCCTTTTGGCAGAGGGGTTTTTTTTGTTCTGTTACGATTTCCTTTCAGATGTTATACTATGTATGATACAGCTTATTCGATTTCTAGGGAGAATTATTATGAAATTGCTGCATTTATCGGATCTTCACCTGGGAAAGCGGGTGAACGGATTTTCCATGATAGAGGATCAAAAGTATATTCTGGCGCAGATTTTGTCCATTGTCGGAACGGAAAAGGCGGATGGCGTGATTGTGGCGGGCGATATTTATGACAAGCCGGTTCCGCCCGCAGAGGCCGTACAGGTTTTTGACCGTTTTCTGACGGATCTTGCGGATTTACGGGTTCCGGTTTTTCTGGTCGGCGGCAATCACGATTCGGCAGAGCGCATTGCTTTCGGCGCGCAGCTTATGCGGAAAGAGGGGATATATATTTCCCCGGTGTATGAGGGGAAAGTGGAGCCGGTCCGTCTGCGCGACGAATACGGAGAGATCAATATTTATCTGCTTCCGTTTTTGAGGCCGGCGGTGGTGCGGCACGCTTTTGAAGAAGAGGAGATCAGCAGCTATCAGGATGCTTTGCAGGCGGCAGTCGCCCATATGGCTGTGGATACAAGGGTCCGCAATGTGCTGGCGGCCCATCAGTTCGTGACGGGAGCCAAAAGATGCGAATCGGAGGAAATTTCTGTGGGCGGTCTTGACAACGTGGACGGATCCGTTTTTGACGCATTCGATTATGTGGCGTTGGGGCATATCCACAGTCCGCAGAAGATCGGACGGGAAACCATGCGCTATTGCGGCTCTCCGCTGAAATATTCTTTTTCGGAGGCGGCCCAGGAAAAATCCGCTGTGCTGGTTGAACTGCGGGAGAAGGGAACTGTTTTGGTCCGGATGATTCCGCTCGTTCCGCTACGGGACATGCGTAAGATCAGAGGCTCTTATATGGAGGTGACCGCGCGGTCCTTTTATCAGGGAAGTAATACGGACGATTATATTCAGGCGACGCTGACGGATGAGGAAGACATTCTGGACGGTATGCAGAAGCTGCGGGTGATCTATCCGAACCTGATGCGCCTGGAATATGACAACCGGCGCACCAGAGAAGAGAAACGGCTGGAAATCGTACCGGATGCGGAACAGAAATCGGAGTTGGAACTGTTTGAGGAGTTTTATGAGCGTCAGAACAATCAGCCGATGAGTAAAGAGCAGCAGGCATATGCGGCAAATCTGATCCGGAAACTTTTGGAGAAAGCGTGAATGACCGATGAAACCATGTAAATTGATTATCAGCGCCTTTGGGCCTTATGCGAAGAAAACGGAAATCGATTTTGACAGGCTGGGAACCCAGGGCCTTTATTTAATTACCGGAGACACCGGTTCCGGAAAGACGACTATTTTTGACGCGATCACCTTTGCTTTATATGGGGAAGCCAGCGGAAGCGTGCGGGAAGCCGGGATGTTCCGCAGCAAGTACGCGCAGGAGAAAGACCCCACCTATGTGGAACTGACTTTTCTGTATCAGGGGAAACGCTATACGGTAACGCGCAATCCCGAATATCAGCGGCCCAAGGACAGAGGGAGCGGATTTACGCTTCAGAAGGGCGACGCGACGCTGACGTTTCCGGACGGACGCGTTCCTGTCACCAGGGCGAAGGAGGTGACCAGAGCGATCACGGAACTGATCGGTCTGGATTACAGGCAGTTCACGCAGATTGCCATGATCGCCCAGGGCGATTTCCAGAAACTTTTGCTGGCGGGAACGGCGCAGCGGGGAGAGATTTTCCGGCAGATTTTTCATACAGGATTGTATCAGGAAATTCAGAACAGACTGCGGTCGGCGGAGAAGGAGCGCTGGAAATCATATGACGAGATCCGCAGGAGCATCAATCAGTATCTTGACGGTGTCGTCTGTAAGAAAGGAGACCTGCATTTTGCAGAACTGGAAGCGCTAAAGAAGGGACAGTTCGCGGGCAGGGCCGTCCGGGGGCTGGAAATTCTGGAGGAATTGCTCATCTGCGACCGGAAGCGTCTGGAAGAAGCCCAAAAGCAGGTCCGGGATCTGGAATTGAAAATTCAACAGGAAGATCAGCGGCTGGGAAAGATCAGACAGAGAAGACAGTTGGAATTGCAATTGGAACAAAATACCTGTCAGCTTGCGGAACTTTTGCCTGTCTGTGAGCATAGCCGGGAGGAACGGGAGAAGACAAAAGAGGCGGCGGAAGACTGTGAACGGCTCAGAAAGCTGATTCAGGAAGGGGAAGAAAAGAAAAAGGAAGCTTTAAAGCTGGACGAACTTTTGGATGACCGGAAGCGGAAGGAAGAGAGCATGGTCCGGCTGGAACAGGGCAGAACAGAGGATATCGGACAGAAGACGCGTCTGGAGCAGGAAACGGTCCGGGGAAAACAGGATCTGGAAGCGCTCAGAACGGCAGGGGAAGAGAAGGAAAGGCTTTCTTATCGGAAGGAGAAGCTGGAAAATCTGGCCGGACGCATGCAGGCTTTGGAAGCGTTGGAAAGCCAGTTGCAAAAAAAGCAGGAAGAGTATGCCGCTATAGCAGCCCAAAGAGATGTGATGCGTTTTTCATGGCAGCGGATGGAACGGCAGTTTCTGGACGCGCAGGCGGGTATGTTGGCATCCGCCCTGCAGGAGGGAAAGAAATGTCCGGTCTGCGGTTCCGTGCACCATCCCTGCCCGGCGGTTTTGCCAGAGGAAGCGCCGCAAAAAGAGGAACTGGATCAAAAGAAGGATGAATTGAGCCAAATTGAAGCGAAAACAGAGCGGCTCAGCGCAGAGGCGAAACATCTGAGAGAACGGGCAGAAACGGAGAAGGAGCAGATCAGAAAGGAAGGGACTGACATTCTGCAAAAGGCGGAAGAAGATGGCAGAGGCGAAGAGTCGGATGCGGGTCGCTATGGGCGTCAGGATCCGGGTATGGGCGCAATCCGGGCGGAACTGGAGAACGCGCTGAATCAGGTCCGCAGCGCTGTTTCGGAAAATGCGCAGAAGATTCGGAAAAAGGAGAAGCTGGAAAAGGAAATCCCGGCGCAGGAGCAGCGGATCGGGCAGTTGGATGAGCAAATCCGGCAGACGGATTTGTTATTGACTAGGTACAGGGCGGAAATGCAGAATCTGGAGGAACAGATCGGACAAAAAAAACAGATTCTGAAAGGGCAGTCCATGGAAGAACTGGAAGCGCGGATCGTGGGATGGGAGCTGTCGGTACAGAAGCTTACGGAAGCGGAGAAAAAAGCGGAGGAAGCATATCAGGAGCACAGGATGCGGGTAGTGGAACTCCAGGCATCCATAGAGACATTGCGGGGGCAGATGCAGGAAGAACTGGAATGGACAGAGGCGGAAGTCTCAGACCGGAAGCAGGAGTGGACGCAAAAAAAGCAGGAAGCGGATCAAAGAAGAACGGAACTGTATGCATCCTGCCGGAAAAATCAGGAAATTTTTGAAGCGGTCGGCTTGAAACAGGATGCCCTGCAGAAGGCTGAGCAGGACTATATACAGGTGAAGGCGCTTTCCGATACGGCCAACGGAACCTTAAACGGCAAACAAAAGATTGAGTTGGAAACGTTCATTCAGATGACATATTTCGACCGGATTTTGAGACGGGCGAATCTGCGGCTTCTGACCATGAGCGGGGGACAGTATGAACTGAAACGCCGGGAGGACGGAGATAATAAAAAGGAGAAGGCGGGATTGGAATTGAACGTCATCGACCATTACAATGGAACGCAGCGAAGCGTCAAAACTCTGTCAGGCGGGGAAACTTTCCAGGCATCTCTGTCTCTGGCGCTGGGGCTTTCGGATGAAATTCAGTCCAGCGCCGGCGGCATTCAGTTAGACGCCATGTTTGTGGACGAGGGCTTTGGTTCGCTGGATGAGGATTCTTTAAACCAGGCCATGAAAGCGCTGGAAGGGCTGACGGAAGGAAAACGGATGGTGGGAATTATTTCCCATGTTCCGGAACTGAAGGAGCGGATAGAAAAGAAAATTATCGTGACGAAGAAGAAGGGCGCGGACGGAATCGGAAGCAACATAGACATCAGTCTGTAGGGAGAACGATAGCGCAACGCTCCGGCCAATATGCGCCGTATGGAGAAGGCATCTGCAATACAGAAAAATGGTCAATATGGCTTGACTTATATAGATTATCTATATATAATAAAAATACGATATATAGATGATCTATATAATTAGCGTGAGGAGGAAAATATCATGCCATTGGAGAAAAGCCTTGTTTCGGGGAGCATGACCATGCTGCTCTTAAGCCTTTTGGAAGAGAAAGATATGTATGGTTATGAGATGATTGAACGTCTGCGGGAGAAGTCGCAGAATGTATTTGAACTGAAAGCGGGTACGCTCTACCCGTTGCTGCATGCGCTGGAAGAGAAGCATCTGCTCACCGCTTATGAAAGAGAGGCGGGCGGAAAAATACGGAAGTATTACAGCATTACAAAAGACGGAAGGAAGGTGCTGGGGCAGAAAAAGGCGGAATGGAGCACCTATGCGGACGCGGTCAGTCAGGTGATCGGAGGTGCGGTCTATGGAAATGCATGAGTATCTGAAGCTTTGTACCGGACAGATACGCTGTAAGACGATGCGCCCTGTTGTGGAAAAGGAACTGCGCGCCCATATCGAAGATCAGCAAAACGCCTATCTGGAGAACGGCATGGCGGAAAAGGATGCGATGCGGCTGGCGGTGGAGCAGATGGGAGATCCGGTGGAAACAGGGAACGCTCTGGACCGGATTCACCGGCCGAAGATGGATTGGAAGACGGCGGGGATCATCCTGCTGTTAGCCCTGATCGGTTTTTTGGCGCAATATGCTTATAACAGGGAATATGCGGAAACGGTTGCTCTTTCTAATTATATAAAGAGCACGGCGGCGGGCATTGTCTGCATGTTTGCGATCTGCTTTGCGGACTACACGATTCTGGGGAAATATCCCCGCCTGATCTGGTGCCTGCTGACGGCGCTTTGCGTGTTGGCCAATCTGACCGGGCCCAGAGTGAACGGAATGGTGCGCTGCGAATGGATCGTTATGCTGCTGGTCCCCTCCTTTGCCGGAATTGTATTTTTTTACCGGGAACAGAGGGCGCTGGGAATTGTGAAGGCGCTGGCCTGGATTCTGGGAACCGGTGCGGTGCTTTTGACGGTGGGGCCGGATCCGCTCATGGCAAAGGTCTGGCTGTGCGGCTGTTTTGTCATGCTGGGATATGCGGTGGGAAAGGGCTGGTATCATACCGGAGAATGCCGGGAGATGACAGGGCGTTTGCAGAAGCAGGGAAGAAGGGAAGTGGAGGAGGGACGGCGCAGACGGCATCTGGTGTCAGCGCTCATTTTAGGTATGCCGGCGGTCGGCGCGTTTGGCGCCGCTGTTGTGTGTCTGGCGGCCGGCGGTTTTAAAGCCCAAAGAATCCGCGCCCTGCTTGACCCCTACGCATATGAGTCCGGCGGCGGTTACGGATACGTGCAGGTGCGTAAAGCCCTGCAGGGATTAAAAGCGGTGGGGGAAGCACGGACACAGTCTGACGCGGGCTGGCTGATGGAGCAGTGGGAAAATTTTGCGTTGCTCAATATTGCCGGGAAATACGGCCTGCTTGCCGGAATTCTGATTCTTGTGTGTCTGTTTGTGCTGGCGGGAGCGCTCGTGAACCGGATCCGGAAATTGAGCAACCGGCTGGGAGCGGTTGTCAGTGTGGGCTGTTTTTTTGTCTTTCTGGTATCCGTCGTGTTCCACGCGCTGATGAATGCGGGATATTTTCCCAGTACCGCTTGCAGTTTGCCCTTTATTTCAATGAACGGGAAGCAAAATGTCTGTCTTTATATTTTGATGGGAATTCTGCTTTCTGTTTTCAGAAGCCGCAACACGAGGCCGGAGCCGCAGAGCGTTTGGGAGAAGAGGATGCCGCAGAAGGCGGATGGCGCCGGGAAAAAACTGCTGGAATTCGGATTTGGGAAAAAACAGATCAGCGTGGTTGTGCGGTCAGAAATAAAATAGAGAATGAGAAAGAAAATGAGAAAGAAAATGGGAAGAAGAACATCCATCCGTTGCGGGATGGATGTTCTTCTTCCGTACAGGCCATATTCTGCTTGCAGTATTTTCTTTCTTATGGTATTTTAATTTTGTAATTCGGATTACCTTTTGGCACATTGCCCGTTCCGGGCGTTCGTTGTGTGCCGCTCCGGCAGGAGAGTGTCTGCGCGGAGCATCGGACTTTTGGCTTTTCGCCGGAATTTCAAAGCAGCTTTATATTGATATAGTGCGCAGCAGGCGAAAAGAATTTTCTTCTGTGTTGGAAGAGTGCGCCTTTTTGCATGCGCGCTTCAAGCACGGGAGGAATTGGTATATTGAAGAAACACAGAAAGACTACAGCGGGAAACCGCCGGCGCAGGACGCGGAACAAACCGGCGGCAAAAGGGCAGATCAGAGACGCAAACAGCCGGATGATTTTTCAGAATCCGATCCTGGTATCTCAGTTTTTACGGGATAATCTCAATATCCCGGCGCTGAAAGATGTCAAACCGGAGGACATAGAGGATGTGACGGAGAAATATCAGGCTTATCTTGGGATCACCTTTGAAACGGATACGGTAAAAAGAATACGCCTTTATGGAGACGGAACGGAAGGACAACTTTATCTGATTTCACTGATTGAACATAAAAGTCAGGTGGATCATAATGTGGCATTTCAGCTTTTGCGTTACATGACCTGCATCTGGAATGAGTATGCGAGGGAGGCGGAACGAAAGAAGACCGGATGCAGCAAAACGAAGGAATTCCGGTATCCGGCCATCTTACCCATCGTGTATTACGAAGGAAAAGGAAAATGGACCGCAGATCTGCATTTGAGGGACCGGTTCATGATGAAGGAGGCGCTTTTAGAGTACCTTCCGGATTTTACATATCGTGTCGTCAGGCTTCATGATTATACGGACGAGGAACTTCTGGGCCGCGAAGATGAGATGTCGTTGTTGATGATGATAAATAAAATACAGACTGCGGAGGATATGACGAGGTTTTTGCAGGGAGAGCAGGAGAAGATCAGTGAGATCGTATCGAAAGCGCCCGCGCATATCCTGGAAATTATCGCATCGACGATCTGGAGCCTGTGTATCAAGATGAATCTTCCTGTAAAAGAGGCGGAAGAATGCGTGAAGAAAGTGAAGGATCGCAATATGGGATATTTATTTGAAAACATGGAAAAGATCGATATCCAGGCTGAGCGTCGGAAAGTGAAGGCGGAACGTCAGAAAGCGGAAGCGGAACGTCAGAAAGCAGAAGCGGAGCGACAACGTGCAGAGGAAGCGGAACAGCAAGTGGAGAAGGGGATCAAGATCTTTATTCGCTTATGCAGACAATTTAATATGTCAGAAGAAAAAACGACCGTTGAACTGATGGAAAAATATGAATTATCTCGGGTTGAGGCAGTCGAAAAAGTGAGGAAATATTGGCATGAGTAGAGGATGGGTAAAGGATGAGTAGAGGATGGGTAAAGGATGAATTGCGCTCGTTAGCTGCTTTGTGTTATACTTGATGTTACTGCAAAATCCGGCAGAAAGTGATGTGTTATTTCAGGAAACCCATACAGCAAAGAAGGCTGAAGCAGGACAGGAGCAACTATGAATTTTGTTTATGAACAGGCGTTACAGGACTATATGCAGAGAAAGGGAAAGAATGCGATCATTGTGGAGGTGGCTACCAGCAACTGTTCCGACTTTGAGGTGACGGAACTGAACGTGCATTTTGTTACCGAAAAACAGGCGGCGTATTTCCGGAACAGGAAGCGTTTCCGCAGTTATGCGGCCCCGCTGGGTGAAGTGCTGCTTCCGCCTTACCGGCTGGAATATGATGATACAATCACATTCGGAATTAAATCTTTTTTGGGCATTAAACAGGTAACGCAGCAGGGGATACGGCTGTAGGCGGCTGCCGGGGAAGGAAAAGAGAATGAGAAGAGACACTTATTTATTGCTGGAAAATTATATGCTTTCCTGTATGGAGGACAGCGCTCATGACAAAGAGCATATTTACCGGGTCCTGTACAATGCGCTGGACATTGCGCAGGCAGAGGAAAACGTGGATTATGACGTTTTGATCTGCGCCTGTCTGCTGCATGATATCGGGAGAAAAGAACAGTTTGAGAATCCCGGCGTGTGTCATGCGGCGGCGGGCGCCAAAAAAGCGGCCTGTTTTCTGCGGGAGCACGGTTTCTCGGAGAAATTTACGGAGAAAGTGTGCGCGTGTATCCGTTCGCACCGCTACAGGGAGGACAATCTGCCGCAGAGCATAGAGGCTAAAATTCTTTTTGACGCGGATAAAATCGACGTGTCCGGCGCGATTGGGATCGCCCGCACTCTGGTTTATAAAGGGCAGATCGGAGAACCGCTGTATACATTGGCGTCTGACGGGCAGGTGTCGGAAGACGAAAACGACAGCGAACCGTCCTTTTTTCAGGAGTATAAATATAAACTGGAAAATTTGTACGACCGTTTCTTTACGGCGCGGGGCAGGGAACTTGCAGGAATGAGGCGGGAAGCGGCGGCCGCATTTTATAACAGCATGCTGCGGGAGATCAAAGGGACATATGAAAACGGAAGCAAAAATTTGCGCGAACATCTGGAATGGGAATTGACGGCAGGCGCGCCTGAAGAGAAAGAGGGACGTTTACAGAAAGAACTGGCGGTTTATGAATTGCTGGAAGCGTTGGAAATTCCGTTCTGGCGGATCGATCATCCGGCGGCGATGACGATGCAGGACTGCGAGGCGGTGGATCAAAAGCTGGATGCGGTCATGTGTAAAAACCTGTTTCTGTGCAACGCGCAGAGGACGAATTTCTATTTGCTGCTCATGCCCGCCCGGAAGAAATTCAAGACCAAAGATTTGTCGAAGCAGATTCAGTCGGCGCGGCTTTCCTTTGCGGATGCAGAGCATATGGAGCAATACTTGAATATCTCTCCGGGGGCGGTCAGCGTGATGGGGCTGATGAATGACCGGGAAAACCGCGTGAAGCTGTTGATTGACAGGGAACTCCTTGATGAAGAATGGTTTGCCTGCCATCCCTGTGTGAATACCAGCAGTCTCCGAATGAAGCTGGCGGATATGCTGGAAAAATTTCTGCCGGCAGTCCATCATGACTTTACGTGCGTTGAACTGCCGGACCCGGAGAAGTGAATGGATGGCCGGGACGGTAAGTCTTTTGCCGGACTGTAACATTTAAAGAATTCCGAAATGCTTCAGGGCATTCATGACGCCGTCGTGGTCTACATCGTCCGTGATGTAGTCTGCGGCTGCTTTTGTGCGTTCGATGGCATTACCCATTGCGACTCCGATGGAAGCATGCAAGAGCATATCCAGATCGTTGCCGCCGTCGCCGAAAGCCATGGCCTCTTCTTTTGTAAGATGAAAATGGGAAAGCATACAGTCCATTCCCACGGGTTTTCCGCCGTCAGCCGGAATGATGTCTGTAAAGTCGCTATGCCAGCGGGCGGCTTTGCAGCCGGGAGCATGCAGCAGAAAATCTTCTTCTTCGTCTTCCGTGATGAAAGGGCTGAGTTGATAAATCGTATGAGTCAGGGCATAGTTCACATCTTTTACCCGATTGGAAGGGTCCGGAAACTTCAGCATGAGAGCCTGGCGGCGCACGCGGTCATTGACCAGATTGAGAAAGAAGGTTTCCAGATTGATAAAATCACAGGCGATGTTCTGCTGTTCCATGTAAGGAATAACGCTTCTGACCGCTTCGGGAGGCAGAGGAACATCCCGGATGACAGTATCGCCGACAAAACAGTGTTGCCCGTTCATGGTCACATAGCCGTCAAAATCAAAGTCAAAGAGATCTTTTAAAAAAGTGATATTGCAGGGAGGCCGTCCCGTTGCGACGAACAAAAGGATGCCCCTTTGGCGCAGCGCATGCAGCGTTTCTTTGGTGGAATCCGGTATCCGGTGCTCTGCAATGCTGACCAGAGTGCCGTCAATATCGAAAAAGATTGCTTTAATCATGAAAAGTCTCCATTCTGCCGTTAAAGCCGGCTGCGTATATTGCGGTTTGCAGCCTGATGGCTGTGCATCGCAATAATTATTTCTCTTCTATATTGGAAGTAAACCATAGCAGCGCATTTTGGTCAAGAGGTGAAAAATGAATTTATTACTAGGCAAAATCAGAAGCAGGTGATAGACTAAAGAAAAAATTGCCGGATAGTAAAGTAAAAACAGGAATGAGGATACAAAGGATGAATGAAGAACAAAAGAGAACAGAAATGCCCGAAGCGGGAAAGGGAAATGCTTTCAGCCGCTTCCTTGCGAGAAAAAATATCATATTTTCCGCCAAAAGATATGGGATTGATGCCCTTGGCGCGATGGCTCAGGGATTATTCGCATCGCTTCTGATCGGAACGATAGTGGGGACGCTGGGCGAGCAGACCGGCAGTCAGCTTCTGGTGGATGTGGGAAATTATGCGAAAGGGGTATCCGGTCCGGCCATGGCGATTTCCATCGGCTACGCGCTGCAGGCGCCTCAGTTGGTGTTATTTTCCCTTTTGGCCGTCGGCGCGGCGGCGAATGCCCTTGGCGGGGCTGGCGGCCCGCTGGCAGTTTTGGTCGTGGCGATTGTCGCCAGCGAGTGCGGAAAAGCGGTATCAAAGGAAACGAAGGTGGACATACTTGTTACCCCGCTCGTCACAATTCTGTCCGGCGTGCTGTTGTCGATGTGGTGTGCGCCTGCGGTGGGCGCCGCGGCAAGCAGAGTCGGGCAATTGATTATGTGGGCGACTCAACTGCAGCCCTTCTTTATGGGAATTTTGGTATCCGTCATCGTGGGCGTAGCGCTGACGCTTCCGATCAGCAGCGCGGCGATCTGCGCGGCGCTTAACTTAACCGGGCTGGCCGGCGGGGCGGCTGTGGCCGGCTGCTGTGCGCAGATGGTGGGCTTTGCGGTGATGAGTTTTAAAGAAAATAAATGGAGCGGGTTGGTTTCTCAGGGGCTGGGCACCAGCATGCTGCAAATGGGGAATATCGTAAAAAATCCCAGAATCTGGATTCCGCCGACATTGGCGGCGGCAATTACGGGGCCCGTTGCGACTTGCCTGTTTGGGTTGCAGATGAACGGCCCTGCGGTTTCTTCCGGCATGGGAACCTGCGGACTGGTGGGGCAGATCGGCGTTTATACGGGCTGGCTGAACGATGTGGCGGCAGGAACCAAAGGCGCGGTCACGCCGATGGACTGGATCGGCCTTGCGCTCATCTGTTTTCTTCTGCCGGCGGTGCTGAGTACGCTGTTTTGTATGTTCCTGCGGAAAATCGGCTGGATTAAGGACGGAGATTTGAAGCTGGATTGAGGGAAGCGGATAGCGAGCCGGAAGAGTTCGCTTGAGAGGGAGAAGGAGAAAAATGGCCGGGACAAGAAAGAGTTCGACTTATCATAAAACAGGAAGTTATGATAAAACCAGAAGCGCTGCGGTGACGCGCAGGGCTTCTGAAAGAAAGAGAAGCACGGGCGCATATCCGGCAAATACCGGAAACAGAGCGCGGCAGACCGGCAGAAAAACCGCCGATGCCTACAGGCAGCCGGGGATTGTCCGCAGTTCCCTTCGCTTTACGGGAACATGGCGCAGTTACCAGGCGAGGGTTCTTGACAATGCGGCAGCGTATATGGAAGACGGCAGGATTCATATTGTCGCAGCGCCCGGTTCCGGCAAGACGACGCTGGGAATCGAACTGATCGCCCGGGCGGACGCGCCCTGCCTGATTCTGGCGCCCAGCATTACGATCCGGGAGCAGTGGCTTTTCAGAATCCGGGAAGGCTTTGGTGCTTCGGAAGAACTTTTGTCCAACGATATCCGCCAGCCCGCTGCGATTACGGCGATCACCTACCAGGCGCTGCACAGTTGTTTGAGACGGCGGAAAAATGTGGAAGAGGATGAGGACGGCAGCCGGGAAGAAACGGATTATTCCCGGTTTGATCTTCATGCGGCGCTGCAGGGCGCCGGAGTAAAAACCTTTTGTCTGGATGAGGCCCACCATCTGCGCAGCGAGTGGCAGAAGGCGCTGGAAGAGGTGGTGAAGGAATGGAAAGACTGCACTATCATTTCTCTGACCGCGACGCCGCCCTATGATTCCACGCCCCGGCAGTGGGAACGCTATATCAGTCTGTGCGGTCCTATTGACGAGGAAATCAGCGTGCCGGAACTGGTAAAGGAAGGGAGTCTTTGTCCCCATCAGGATTACGTGTATTTTAACATGCCGACGCCCGAGGAAGAGGCGCAGGTGAAGAAATTCAGGAAGGAATCCGACAAAATTTATAAAAGACTGATGGGGGACGGGACTTTTGCGGCCGCGGTTCTGACCCACCGCAGCTTTTCGGAGCCGGAAGCCTATGAAAAGCTGTTCGGAGAAAGGCGCGCTTATCTGCTGGCGCTGCTTTCCTTTGCGCAGGAGAAAAAAAGAAAAGTCCCGGACGCGCTGGCAGAACTTGCCGGAGATATTGAGATACCGCCCATGGACGTCAGGCTTTTGGGCGTATTGTTACAGGGTTTTTTGTTTGAAGATGCTCAAAGCTATGACTGCGGTCCGGAATATCCCAAATCACTGGCGGACAGCCTGCGGGCAAAGGGGCTGATTCACAAAAATAAAGTGGAGCTGTCTTCCAGTTCCGAGGTGGATAAGCTGCTCATCAACAGCCGGGGAAAGCTGCAGAGCATCCGGCAGATCGTGAAGGCGGAATTTGCAAGTATGGGTGAAGAATTGCGCTTGCTCGTGCTGACGGATTTTATCCGGGGTGAATATCTGTCCGCGGTCGGCGACGAGACGCAGGCTGTGGAAGAAATGGGCGTGGTGCCCATTTTTGAATCCATACGCAGAAACTGCGGGCTGGAAGCGGACGAACTGCGGCTGGCGGCTCTGTCCGGCAGCGTCGTGATTTTGCCGGAAACTGCGAAAGCGGCCTTTTTGAACATGGCGGAGGAGAACGGACAGAGAGCTTCCCTGAAGGAATGCGGTGCGGCAGGCTATTATCAGGCCGCGGTCAGCGGCAGCGGGCCGAGGCTGACCTCCTATCTGACCGACCTTTTTTATCAGGGATATATCCGGGTGCTGGTAGGGACGAAATCTCTGCTTGGAGAAGGCTGGGATTCGCCCTGTATCAATTCTCTCGTGCTGGCGTCCTTTGTGGGGTCCTTCATGCTGAGCAATCAGATGCGGGGCAGGGCGATTCGTACCATGAAGGAAAATCCCGGGAAGGCCAGCAATATCTGGCATCTGATCTGTATGGAGCCGGTTTGGGTGGAAAAAGAGGACGGAGAAAGAAACGGCCGCTCGCTGGAAAGCTGTTCGGCGGATTTTGCCACCTTGCGCCGCAGATTTGACGGATTTTTAGGCGTTCATTATGAAGAAGATCTGATTGAAAGCGGCCTGGACCGTTTGAGTTATATCAAACCTCCTTATGGGAACCGGGAACTGGACGAAATAAACGAAAAAATGGCGGCGCTTGCGGACGACCGGAAGGGACTCATAGAAAAATGGGACCGGACGCTGAACGCTCTTACGGATATGGAAACAGTGGACAGAGTGGGCGTTTGCAAGAAGGAACTGAAGGCGGAAAGCCAGCAGGAAAAATGCCGGAAGCAGACGAATTTAAGCAAAGCGGGAGCCGTCGCAGCGGCGGCGGCCGCCGCCCTTTTGGCGATTGGCGGTCATTTCCTGCTAGGACTGGCAGCGGCTGGCGCAGCGGCCGCAGGATTTTTCAAAGCTTCTTCTAATAAGAAAAAGGAAGAGACTTTTTCCAGACCGGAGTTATTTTTCGATGCCGTGGCCAACGCGGTGCTGGCAGCGCTGCGGGAATTGGGGCTGATCACTTCCGGGGATGTTGCCGTTTCCGTGGAAGGGAAAAACGGGGAGGAGGAAGCCGGGGATGCCGAAAAATGCTTCGCCTGTCTGCAAAACGGGACGGAACGGGAAAAGAGCGTGTTCGCAGAAACGCTGGCGGAATTTATGGGCGACATTTCAGAGCAGCGTTATCTTTTGGAAGCCTTGGAAGCCAAAGCGGATGACAGGTTTTTTTATCCGGTGCCGGAAGCCTTCGGTAAGAAAAAAGAGGATGCCCGGATTTTTGTGAATCATATCGCGCCCTGCATCGGTCCCTGCAATCTCATCTTTACCCGCAGTGAGGATGGAAAACGGGCGCTTTTGAAAGCGGGAATGCAGTCGGACGTCTCCGAATCAGGGGAGGATCAAATCCGGGTGACGCGGCAGAAAAAAGTGCAGAACCGCCGGTGAAGAACGGCGCTTTTTGAGAAAACAGTCAGGAAAAATGAAGCCCCAGGGGCGCAACGGGAGAAATTATGTCGATCAAATCGGAATTGCTTGCGGTGCTCACCGCTCATAAAGGAGAATGCGTTTCCGGCGAAAAAATCGGAGAACAGCTACACTGTACGCGGGCGGCCGTCTGGAAGGCGGTAAAGGCGCTTCGGGAAGAGGGATATACGATTCTGTCCGGCACCAACAGGGGGTATGTGCTGACGGAAACCAGCGAGTCCTTAAGCACCGACGGAATCCGGGCGCGGTTGAAAAATAAAGATGTGCCGGTGACCGTTCTGGAAGTGACGGCGTCCACCAACCGCGCGGCAAAACAGGCCGGGATCGGGGAGAATGCGCCCCATGGCACGGTCATCGCGGCGCGCTGTCAGACGGAAGGCAGCGGCAGAAGGGGGAGAAGCTTTTTTTCGCCTGCGGAAAGCGGGATTTACTTTACGGTGGTGCTGCGCTCGAAAAAGGATGTGCAGGATAGTCTTCTTCTGACGACCGCCGCAGCGGTGGCCGCGGTGCGGGGCGTGGAGGAAATCTGCGGCAGGGCGCTTTCGATTAAGTGGATGAACGATTTGTATCTGGACGGGAAAAAAGTCGGCGGAATTCTGACGGAGGCGGTGACGGATTTTGAAAGCGGGGCGATTGAGTTTGTGGTGGTGGGAATCGGTCTGAACCTGTATGAACCGGAGAACGGCTTTCCGAAAGAATTGCAGGAAAAGGCGGGCGCGATTCTGCCAAAGGAAACCCCGACGGACCGCAACGCGCTGATCGCAGCCGTGGTCAATGCGCTTTTGGAGGAGGCGGAAAAAGAGACTATTTCGCCTTTATACAGGGAGCGGAATATTGTGCCGGGCCATAGGGTGACTGTGGTAACCAGTCACCGGGAATATGACGCCCAGGCGGTGGAAATTCTGGCCGACGGACGGCTTGTAGTCCGGGACGAAAAGGGCAGGCAGGAATGCCTGGCATTCGGGGATGTTTCGCTGAAGGTGAAGCCCTGAAAAAAGGAGAATTTCACCGGTTGAGGGGAGAAAATATAAATGGTAAGGGAAGCAAAAAAAGAGGATTTACAGGAACTATTACAGTTATATTTGTTCCTCCATGAAAAGGCAGTTCCTGAAAACACACCGCATTTGCAAAAAGTGTGGGAGCAGATCATGGCGGATCCGAATCATCATATCATTGTGGCCGAAGAGGCGGGGCATATCGTTTCTTCCTGTGTCTGTGTGATTATTCCGAATCTGACCAGAAACGTCAGGCCATACGCGTTTATTGAGAATGTCGTCACCTGCGAGCAGTTCAGAGGGAAAGGGCTGGCCGGCGCATGCCTGCAGTATGCAAAGGATATTGCGAAACAGCGCGGATGCTATAAGATGATGCTGCTGACTGGGTCGAAGGAGGCGCATACGCTGAATTTTTACCGGAAGGCGGGCTTTAACAGCGAGGATAAAACCGCTTTTATTCAGTGGCTGTAAGACAGGAACGGTTTTGGAACAATGGTGACAGGAACGGAGGTTATTATGATGGAAAAGAATTTATTGGCGGAAACTATCCGGGATCAGACGCGGAGAGCGCTATGGGAAGTGAAAAATGTGATCGACTGCATTCCGGATGAACTGTGGGATAAGGAGTATTGCGAAATGCCCTGTTGGAAACATGTTTATCATATGCTTCATTCGCTGGACCTATGGTACGTCAATCCCAGGGACAGAAATTACAGGGAACCTGCGATTCATGAGGAAAATCTGAATAATCTGGATGTGGTGTCCCAAAAGCGCCTGACCAGAGAAGAAATTAATCGTTATTTTTCCGATATTGACGGGAAAATCAATGCTTATCTGGAACAACTGACGGATGAGATGCTGCGGGAATATCCGGAGAACTGTGAGTGGAGCAGGTTTACTTTGATTCTGGCCCAGTTTAGGCACCTGCACAGCCATATGGGAATGCTCATGGGATTTATCATTGACGATACGGGATTATGGCCCAGAGTCCTGGGACTTACACAACCTTTCCCGGAAGGGGAGTACAGCAAGTATTTATAGACGGAGATGAGAAAAGCGCAAAGTCTTTGTTTCGGACTTTACGCTTTATATATGATATAATGCCCGGTTGAATCATGCGCACAGCGCTGTCAATGCCAAACTGCTGCAAATGCTATGCCAGTTGCTGAAGCTTTTCGCCATGCTCTCTGACAACTGTTTTGAGCAATGCGATATCAGCCTGCATCGCTTCGTAGCCTTCAGCGCTGTTTTTATACCTTTCATAGGTTGAGAGGTAACATGCTTCGATATTTTGCAAACGCGGAATGATATTATTTTCGAGTGTCATCTCAATGTTTTTCAGCCGATTCTCAATGGGCTGTAATCTTGAATCCAGTTTCTTGTCAAACAACTCGGATATTGCTAATAGAAGTTCATTATTTGTCATATATATACCTCCTTACGGATGTAGAAGCATTATACCATATATGAAACGCAAAGTCAGTATTCATTTTTCCAGGTGCAAAAGTAATCGGAATTATTGCGTCGAATCGACAATGCAACCGGCGGTTGACAAAGCGGCAGCGAAAGATGGTGGCGCTGCAACCGGCGTTTGGGGTATCCTGATTCCATCAAATTGAAAGGAGTTCATCCATGAACACAGCAGACAGAATACAGCATTTGCGAAAGGCAAAAGGAATCTCACAGGAGGAACTGGCAGACAGGCTGGGCGTTTCCCGGCAGGCAGTCTCGAAGTGGGAGAGCGAGCAAAGTATGCCGGACATCGAAAGAATCATTCTGATGAGCGATTACTTTGAGGTCACCACGGATTATCTTCTCAAAGGAATTGAGGAGAATGCGCGGCAAAAGGAGGAGAACCCGGATGCGGGAATCTTCACGATCACGGGAAGCGCGTTCAACATTATGGGGTTGATTGTTGCGGCGATGATCTGGTATGAAGAGCAGGTGGCTACAGCGACTGCAGTCGGAATGATCCTGATGGTGATAGGATGTATGATTTATGGAATCGGTATGGCGGTCAGCGATCCTGCGACAAAAGGGAAGGCGAAGAAAAATTTCTGGACTTTAAATACATGGCTGCTCAGCTTTATGCCGCTCTCCGTCATTTTCAACATTCTGACCGGATATAAAGGTCCGGCGCCCTATCCGGTTTGGGTCGGTTCAGTTGTGCGCTATTGTCTGTTCTGGATAATCTATATCGGAATCGGGATTGGAGCAACTGCTTTTATTCATAAGAATAGCAAAGATTAAAATATCCGGTGCCGGATACTCAATGATGTATCCGCGCCGGATTTTTTTTGTTACCGCAGGCAGGGAGCCGGACGCGGATATCTGTATACGCATTTTATTTGCATTTATTTACATGTTTTCTGCATTTTCATCCACTTCATCGTAGTCAATTTCATCCCGGTTATTTGCATCCAGCCGGTTTTCCCATAAATAGTGGCGGGTTTCTTTGACTGCCACGCCGGAAAGAAGCAGCAGTGATATCAGATTGGGAAATGCCATAAGGCCGTTCATCAGATCGGAGAAGGTCCAGACAATGCCGAGGGAGGACACCGCGCCGATGAAGAGAACGATGAGGAAAACGACCTTGTAGATCCATGTGACCTTTGAGCCGAAAAGGTATTCCGTGCTGCGTTCGCCATAGTAGGCCCAGCCAAGAATGGTGGTGAAGGCGAAAATACTCAGTGCAATCGTGAGAATGTAGCTGCCGATTCCGGGAAGTTGGGCGAAGGCGATCTGCGTCAGGGCGTCGTCCGCTGCGCTCTGAAACCGGTCCGGCACATGGAGAATGGAACTGACAATGACAATGCCGGTCATGGCGCACACGATGACGGTGTCCCAGAAAGTTCCTGTCATGGAAACAAGCGCCTGGCGGACCGGATTTTTAGTTTTGGCACAGGCTGCGGCGATAG
Source organism: Eubacteriales bacterium (assembly GCA_030524745.1). Lineage (GTDB taxonomy): Bacteria > Bacillota > Clostridia > Lachnospirales > Lachnospiraceae > Gallintestinimicrobium. The sequence continues at coordinate 72,295 of JAUNGC010000006.1, forward strand.
GGGCGGTGCCCAGGCCCGATTCATTGGAAAAAAGTCCTCTTGCTACGCCGTAGCGGCAGGCGGTCAGGATCGTGCTGCCGATAAAACCGCCCGCAGCCGCCCGCGCCGTGAAAGCGGACTTGAGGATCAGGGCAACGGCGGGAAGAAGAAAGCTTCGGTTGATCCATAAAATGGTCAGACAGCCCAGAATATAAAACAGGGACATGAAAGGAACCAGCTTTTCACAGACGTTGGAAATTGTTTTGATGCCGCCCAGGATGACGACCGCGGCCAGAACTGTCACCACAAGGCCGCTGATGACGGGATTTACATGAAAAGTGGTTTCTATGACGCCGGTAATGGCATGGGACTGAACGGTGCAGCCTGCTCCGAAGGTGGCGAATACGGTGAAAAGGGCAAAAATGACGGCCAGCCATTTGCAGCGGAGACCGTTTTCGATGACATACATCGGTCCGCCCACGGTTTCTCCTTTGCCGTTTACAGTGCGGTATTTCACGGACAGCAGGGCTTCCGCATATTTGGTGGCGATGCCGAAAACGCCGGTGAGCCAGCACCAGAGCACAGCGCCGGGACCGCCCAGCGCGATGGCGGTGGAAACGCCGACGATATTACCCGTTCCGATTGTAGCGGCCAATGCGGTGGCGAGGGCGCCGAATTGGCTGATATCGCCCTTTGCCCCTTTGTCGGGCGTGACCGACAGCCGGATTGCACGGAAGGTGTGTTTCTGGATAAAACGCAGACGGAATGTCAGAAAAATATGAGTGCCGAACAGCAGCACGATCATCGGAACGCCCCAGATGAAATCGCTGCAGGTTTGTAAAATCTGTTCTAATGTTTCCATGTTGATAATTCCCCCTTGAAAAAACAGTGAAGTCCGCAGCGCCTATTTTAACATAGTTATTTGCGGCAGACAAGGGAGTATGTGTCCGGAACAGGGGGGTAAATTCGCCCTTGCCCGACCGTGCGTCCCCTTGTATACTGAGGGTATCTTCAGTTGACAAAGATTTTTCCGGCGGGTAGGATAGAGGTAGTTGAGTGATGTGTTCCGGAAGGAAAAGAATCAGGATGAAAAATGTGGAATGTCATCAGAACAGGAGGTAGGTTACGATGAAGATTACCTGGCTTGGAACGGCAAGCATCCGGATAGAGGCGGAAGGGGAAAAAATCCTGTTTGATCCGTTTGTACAGCTTGTGGGCGGAGAAAATCCGAACTGTATAGAGGACTTTTTACAGGATGACACGATTTGTATTACGCACGGCCATCTGGATCATCTGATGGAAGCGCCGGAATTTCTGGAGGAAGAGGGCGCTGGAGAAGCGACCGTATTTTGCGGCAGCGTGGCGGCGGATACGCTTTCAAAGCTGGTCATGGATACCAGCAATGTGGTGCGGGTCGAACCGGGAACCTGTTTCAAAATAGGGAAAATAGCGGTAAAAGTGTGGGAAGGAAAACATGCGAAGCCGGGAACGGGAGAAAAAATCAAAAAGCTTTTTTCGCCGAGACTGTTCAGGCATTTTAAAAATGCGCTGGCGTTGGGATATCTGAATTTGAAATTCCCGGAAAAAGGACAGACGTACCTCTATGAACTGCAGGCGGAAGGAAAAACGGTGCTTGTGATGGGCAGCCTTGGACTGAAAGAAGAAATCTCCTATCCGACGGGAGCCGATCTTTTGATTCTTCCTTTTCAGGGAAGCGAATATCTGGAGCAGGAAGCGTTGGAAGTAGTAGAAAGACTGCGGCCGAAACGGATTTTGCTGGATCATTTTGACGATGCCTTTCCGCCGGTATCAAGCAGCGTCGACACAAGGGGATTCAAAAAGCTGATGGACGAGCAGTTCCCGCAGATTCCCGTGGTGAAGCCGGTTGCCAAAAAAGCAGTGGAGATTTAAAACGGGAGACGGACCGCATGAAGGATTTGTTTACGATCGGAGAGATTGCTTCTCTTTTTTCTGTTAATATCCGCACGCTGCGCTATTATGATGCGTATGGCATTCTGAAGCCGGAAAGGACGGACCCGGATACGGGATACCGCTACTATTCCACCCGGCAGTTTGAACGGCTTAACACCATCAAATATTTGCGGGCGCTGGATATGCCGCTTGAAAAAATCGCCCGCTTTTTTGAAAACAGGGATACGCAGGTGCTGCGGGGACTTTTGCAGGAGCAGAGGAAGGAAACGCAGGGAAAGCTGGAAAAACTGCACCAGATTGAAAGAAAACTGGAAAAAAGACTTTCCCAGTTGGACGATGCGGAATATGGGGAGCCGGACACCATTTCGCTGGTTCATTGCCCGGCGCGCAGCCTTGCTTTTTTAAAAAAAGAAATCCGGCCGGATGAAGATCTGGAATATCCGATCCGGGAACTGGATCAAAAAAGCGGTCTGGAATCCATGATATTTCTCGGAAAGGTCGGACTTTCCATCAGCCGGGCCCGCCTGATGGAGCGGCAATTTGACGCTTATGACGGCATTTTTGTGCTGGTGGAACAAGAAGACCGCTTTCAGGGAGAGGAAAGAACGCTGCCGGAAGGAGAGTATGTACAAATCCGCTTTTCGGGAACGCACCAGAACGCCGGAGCATATTATCAAAAGCTGTTTACTTATATGGAAGAAAACGGCCTTTCCTGTGCCGGGGATTCCGTCGAAGTGACACTGATCGATGCCGGATTTACGGATGATGAATCCAAATATGTGACACAATTGCAGATTCCTGTGGCATTTTGAGGAAAAATCTGTTATAATCATAAACGGCTGTAGCGGCCAAAAATAGAAATACTTGTCAGCTTCAATGATTAAACCAGTCAGATACGCAGGCGCTATCTGTCGAAACAGCGTATAATCGGTGGGGGAGTCCCTTCGGTTATGCGCTTTTTATATGTTACGGAAAAGGAGAGAGAAAACATGCAGGAAATGAAAAAAGAAAATAAGATGGGCGTGATGCCGGTACCGCAACTGGTGCTTTCCATGTCTCTGCCGATCATGGTGTCCATGCTTGTGCAGTCGCTGTACAACATCGTGGACGGCATATTTGTGGCGAGAATCAGTGAAGAAGCGCTGACCGCAACTTCGATTGCCTATTCGGCGCAGATTCTTCAGATCGCAGTTGCGGTCGGAACGGGAGTGGGCGTAAACGCTCTGGTTTCCAGGCGGCTTGGCGCGAAGGATTACGACGGCGTGAATCAGGCGGCGACCACCGGACTGTGGCTCACGCTGATCAGTTCGCCTGTATTTGTGCTGTGGGGAATTTTCGGAACGGAAATCTTCATCCGGCAGTTCAGCCAAAATGAGGAAATTGTGGAGTTGGGAACAAAATATCTGAGAATCTGTCAGATATTCAGTACGGGAATTTTTTTAGGAACGCTGACCCAGCGGCTTTTGCAGGCCACGGGACGCACTTTTTCCAGTATGATGGCGCAGATGGCGGGCGCTGTGGTGAATCTCATTGACGGCGGTCGCTTTCTTCGGCGTGTATTATAAACTGCAGAGTTTTCTGTTTATGCCCATGAACGGTCTCGGACAGGGAGCGCTTCCCATCGTAGGGTTTAATTACGGAGCCGGGAAAAAGGAGAGAATCAGGGAAACCTGTAAAGTTACCATCGGCGTCGGCGCGGCGATCGGACTGGCGGGTACGCTCATTTTTCTGCTTGCGCCCAAAGCGCTTTTACTGTGCTTCTCGGCAGGCGAGGGGATGCTGCTGATAGGAGTCCCTGCGATGCGCATTATATCGGTATCTTTTGTCTTTGCAGCGGTTACGATGATTTGCGGATATATCGTTTCCGGATTGGGAAACGGTACGGTCAATATGGTTGCGACTGCCATCCGGCAGCTGATCGTGCTGATCCCATGCGTATGGATTCTGGGAAAAGCGGGAGGCGGCAGCGTTATGTGGTATGCCTTCTGGATCTCGGAACTTTGCGCGTTCCTTTATGCGGCGATTTCCCTGAGAAAGGCGCTGCACAAATAATTGAAGGAAAGCGCTTTTTCGCAGAAAGAAAGAACTTGACCCTCCAGTTACTGGAGGGTTTATTTTTTATGATGAAACCAAACGGATGGAGAGGATGGATTATGAAAAACGAAAACTTACTGACGGAGGGAAATGTATTTAAGGTACTTTTGACATTTTCCGTTCCGTTTTTGATTGCGAACATCATTCAGGCGCTGTACGGCGCGGTGGATCTGATGGTAATCGGCTGGTATTGCCCGCCGGAGAGCGTAGCGGCGGTTTCCACGGGAACCCAGGTGACGCAGATCATCACCAGCATGGTGTCGGGACTGACGCTGGGCGGCACGATTCTGGTGGGAAAATATACCGGAATGCAGAAGGAGGAAGAGACGAAAAAGGCCATCGGCACGACGCTGACTCTGTTTGCGGTCATCGCAATCGGACTTACCTTTCTCATGCTGGCCTGCGCGGATCCGATTCTGGCGGCGCTTAAGACGCCTTCTGAGAGCCTGACATATGCGAAGCAATATGTGACGATCTGCTTTTGCGGCATTTTTTTCATCTGCGGTTATAATGCCATCAGCGCGATTCTGCGGGGATACGGGGATTCCAGACGGCCCATGTATTTTGTGGCGTTGTCCTGTGCGCTCAATGTCATCGGGGATGTGATCCTGGTGAAATTTTTGCGGATGGGCGTGTCAGGCGTGGCGCTTGCCACCGTTTTTTCCCAGGGGATCAGCATGATCTGTGCGGTCGTTTATTTAAACCGGAAAAAGTTTATATTCACATTCCGGCTGCGCAATTTCAGAATTGACAGGGCGCTGGCAAAGGAACTGGCGCGGACGGGAATTCCGATTTCCCTGCAGGAGTGCATGGTGCGGCTTTCCTTTTTATATCTGACTTCCGTGACGAACCGGCTGGGCGTGCATGCGGCGGCGGCGGTAGGCATTGCCAGCAAATATGATGTGTTCGCAATGCTGCCCGCCACTTCCATTGCGAGCGCGCTGGCGGCGATCACGGCGCAGAATTACGGCGCGGGAAAACCCCGGCGGGCGCAGCAGTCCGCCGCAGCGGGCGTATGCTTTGCCTTTCTGGTTTCGGCGCTGTTCTGGGGATGGGCACAACTCTCTCCCGAAACCATGATCGGAATTTTTGACAGGGACAGCGAAATCATTGCGGCAGGAATTCCGTTCTTTCGCTCCTGCAGCTTCGATTATCTGGCCGTGGCCTTCGTTTTTCCGTTAAACGGATATTTAAACGGCCGGTCTAAAACGGTATTCACCATGATAAGCTGCTGCTTCGGGGCGCTGGCGCTGCGCATGCCGCTGATCCATTTCGCCTATACATACTGCCCGGACAATCTGTTTGCGATCGGCTGTATCGCGCCGGCAGTATCGGGCGTTATGGCGGTTTATACGCTGGTTTATGTGCTTCATCTGATAAAAAAGGATAAAAAATTATAAAAAATCATAGAAAAAGGAAAAACCGGGTAAGGAATTGCTTTGCGGTTTGCGGTTTTTGCAATAACGTGTTATACTCTTAAAAAGAAAAGGGAGAGTTTGGAATTCCCATGTGATGCTGCGGCCCGCTTTGCAGGTATGAAAAGTGAGCATTTAACATTTTAACAGATTTATGCAACATGACGGGATTGTATGGGAATGGCTTTCTGCGTAAAATAGGAGGGAACACATGGATAAACCAACATTAGTGATTCTGGCAGCGGGTATGGGAAGCCGCTACGGAGGATTAAAACAGATCGACCCTGTGGATGACAAAGGGCATAAGATCATCGATTTTTCCATTTATGACGCGGTCAGAGCGGGATTCGGCAAAGTCGTTTTCATCATTAAGAAGGAGAATGAGAAGGACTTTCGGGAGTGCGTCGGAGACGCTGTGAGCAAGCATGTGCCGGTGGAATATGTATTCCAGGAACTGACGAAGGTGCCGGAAGGATTTGTGATTCCGGAAGGCAGAGTGAAACCCTGGGGAACCGCGCATGCGATTCTGTGCTGCAAAGGTGTAGTCAACGAACCTTTCGCCGTGATCAATGCGGATGATTATTATGGAAGAAGCGCTTATGAAGAACTGTACCGCTTCCTGACCACCCATGAGGATGATGAAAAATTCCGCTATGCAATGGTCGGCTATCAGTTGGGCAACACCCTGACGGAGAACGGTTCCGTGGCGCGCGGTGTGTGCGTGACGGATGAGGAAGGCTATTTAAAAGAGATCGCGGAACGGACCAAGATCGTCAGAACCGCCGACGGCGCGGCTTTCACGGAAGACGACGGACAGACATGGACCGCGCTTTCTCTGGATACGCCCGTTTCCATGAATATGTGGGCATTTTCTCCCAGCATTTTAAATGAACTGGGCGCGGCGGTGGAAAAGTTCTTCGCAGAAGAGGTGGAGAAGAATCCGCTGAAATCCGAATGCTTTTTGCCGATTGAAGTGGATAAGCTGCTGAAGTCGGGAAAGGCCACTGTGGAAGTGCTTCATTCCGTAGACAAATGGTTTGGCGTGACCTATAAGGAAGATAAGCCTTTTGTGACGGAGTCCATCGCAAAGCTGAAAGAAGCCGGCGTTTATCCGGATGTGTTATGGTGAAAACAGACAATAGTCCCAGATGAAAATGGAGGAAAGTGCCATGGCAATTTTAGTGACAGGCGGAGCCGGTTACATCGGCAGCCATACGGTTGTGGAATTACAGAACGCAGGATATGACGTAGTGGTTCTGGATAATCTGTGCAATTCCAGCGAAAAGTCCCTTGCGAGAGTGGAGAAGATCACGGGAAAGAAGGTTCCTTTTTATAAGGCGGATATACTGGACCGGGACGCGCTCAATGATATTTTTGAAAAAGAGCAGATCGATTCCTGTATCCATTTTGCAGGTCTCAAGGCGGTGGGAGAATCCGTTGCAAAGCCCTGGGAATATTATGAAAACAATATAGCGGGCACGTTGACGCTGGTGGATGTGATGAGAAAGCATGGCGTGAAAAACATCATCTTTTCTTCTTCCGCTACCGTTTACGGCGATCCGGCGATCATTCCGATCACGGAGGAATGCCCGAAGGGACAGTGCACAAACCCTTACGGATGGACGAAATCCATGCTGGAGCAGATTCTGACGGATATCCAGAAGGCGGATCCGGAATGGAACGTGGTGCTGCTTCGCTACTTCAATCCGATCGGCGCGCATAAGAGCGGAACCATCGGGGAAAATCCAAACGGCATTCCCAATAACCTGATGCCTTATGTGACGCAGGTGGCCGTGGGCAAGTTAAAAGAACTCGGCGTATTCGGCAACGATTATGACACCCCCGACGGAACCGGCGTCAGAGATTATATCCATGTGGTGGACCTGGCAAGAGGCCACGTGAAGGCGTTAAAGAAGATAGAGGACAATTCGGGACTGAGCATTTACAATCTCGGCACAGGCAAAGGCTACAGCGTGCTGGATATCGTGAAAAACTTTGAAGAGGCCAACGGCGTGAAGATCCCTTATGCGATCAAACCCCGCCGCGCCGGCGATATCGCCACCTGCTATTCCGACGCGGGCAAGGCGAAGGCCGAACTGGGCTGGGAAGCGGAGTACGGCATTAAGGAAATGTGCGAGGATTCCTGGAGATGGCAGTCCAATAACCCCAACGGGTATGAAGACTAATAAAAGAAATGGTGCGAGGCGCGCTGCTTTTGGCAGAGCGCCTTTTTTCGTAAGAAAACCGTAAGTTTTTCATGAAAAACTTTGTAAGATGTCCGGGATATGATAATATCGTCAGTAGACAAAACCGTTTTTTGAAACGGATGAGGGTGAAGGAGCGGGAAAATGAACGAATGTGTGCTGGTGGTGGATGATGACAGAGAGATCGTGAAGGCGATCGCCATACTTCTGGAAAAGGAAGGCTATGAGGTATTGAAGGCGTACGACGGCCTGCAGGCGTTGGATACGCTGATGAATCATGAGGTGCGGCTGATATTGCTGGATGTGATGATGCCGAAGCTGGACGGGCTTTCCACATTATTAAAAATCCGGGAAAAGCGGAATCTGCCTGTCATCGTGCTGAGCGCCAAAAGCGAAGACACCGATAAGGTGCTGGGGCTTTCCATGGGGGCGGACGACTATGTGACCAAACCCTATAACCCCCAGGAACTGACGGCGCGGGTGAAAAGCCATCTGCGCCGGTATACGAGCCTGGGCGGCATCCATGAGCAGTCCGGCCGGGAAGAAATTGAAAACGGCAGGCTTGTCTATAACGGACCGGAGCGCACGCTTTATGCGGACGGAGAGCCGGTGAAGCTGACCGCCACGGAATTGAAGATCGTGGAACTTTTCATGCGCAACCTGGGCCGGGTTTTTCCTGCGGAAGAGATTTACCGCAGGGTCTGGGAGGAAGAAGCCTACGCGCCGGAAAATACGGTCATGGTGCACATCCGCCGCATTCGTGAAAAGATCGAACTGAACCCGAAGGAACCGGAATATGTAAAGGTGGTGTGGGGCATTGGATACAAAATGGAAAAAAAGTAAAAAAATCGCCGGGATGACCGGCTATGTGCTGGGAATCAGCCTGCTGCTGTTTGCGCTGGTCTTCAATCCGTATCTGGCATTTTACGGAGAACGGACGGATATTCCCGTGATCGCGGATTCGGAAGGAACTTATGAGCAGACGAAGGCCTTTCGGGAAAATGTGGCGTACATGATGAACAATCTGATCCGGATCAGCGCGGGACAGCCGGTTTCCTATGCAATACAGGAATATGCGTACTCGCAGGATTTCGGAGGCGGGCTTTTCTCCTTTGACGATTTTAACGTTGTGGATTCAAGCGTGGTCTTTTACGGAACGGCAACAACAGAAACTGTTGTGGAGGAAGCGCCTGCCGCAGGAGAGGAGGCGACGGCAGAAGAAGCTGTTGATTCTGAGACATCCCCTGCCGCAGGAGGATATTTGGCGCAGCAGCAGGACGAAAAGTCAGCAGGACAGATTGAAAAAGAAAGAGAAGAGATGATGCTGAACTTCAAGGCGTCCCATTATGAGGATAAAAACCTTCTTTATGAGGTGATCGCGGACGGCAGAAGCTATAGCAACGATGAGGGCGAAGTGATCGGCGGCGTGCAGAACCGTCTGCCGGAACAATACAGCCTGCTGATGAAATTTGACGGGGAAAAAGTCACCGCGTATCTGGAAGGAGAAGAACTGGATATTTACGGAGACGGTATTTACAGAGCGGACGGAACCCAGTGGGCGGTGCCCGGGTATGAGAATTATAAGATACCTGCGGACTGGGACACAGGAGAAGTGACCCTGGCGGTGCGCCGCGTCCCTGTTTTGTATACGGTGGACGATACGGTTTATGGGCGCAGTCTATACCGGATTTACCATAATTTTGCGAACCGGCAGCGCTTTTTCGTGATATGGATTGGAATAACGGTCTGTGCCGTTTTATTGCTTGGTATGGCGTGGCTTTTCAGAAAGCCGTGCAGAGAGGCGCGGCGGCAGATCGGCGCGGGGCTGGGAAAGATCCCCCTTGAAATCATGGCGGCGCTGCTTGCCGGGCTGGTCTTTTTACTCTGCGTATTATGGGTATTCGCGGAGGCTTATGTATGGGGATACTGGGCCGCTGATTGGGGCTGGTTCTGCATTTACGGCGCAGCGCTGTTGTGTTTCTGGGGAATCCGGCTGGTCTGGCTGTATCTGCGTTATGGACAGAAGCCGTGGAAAAACAGTCTCATCGGGAAGCTGTTTGGCATTTTAGGAAAAAAAGACTGGGAACTGCCCATACAGGAGAAAATGGCAGGAAGGATATACAGGCCGCTCTATTTTCTGGCCGCCGGGCTTGGCCTGCTTGTGGCCGGATGTGTGGCGGGATTCGGTTTCGGAATGGATCTTGGCGCTTATCTGATAGCAGCCGCCCTTTGTGCATTTGCGGGAGTGGTCGCGCTATTTGCTTATAACGAGTACAGACAGTGGAAACTGGCGGCGGATCTGGGGCTTCTTTCCGACCAGATCGATGCGGCATATGAAGGAAGCGTGCGGCAGGCGTACGAACTGCCGGCCGATTCAGATCTGGCGGACATGGCCCGGAAGGTGGCGGGGATTCAGGACGGTCTGGAAAAAGCGGTGGAAGAGCGCATGAAAAGCGAGCGGATGAAGGTGGAACTGGTGGCCAACGTATCCCATGACATCAAAACGCCGCTGACGTCCATCATCAGCTATGTGGATCTGCTGAAGGAAGATGAAAATCTGCCGGAAGAACTGAAGGATTATGTGGCGATTCTGGCGCAGAAATCGGAGCGGTTAAAGGAAATGGTACAGGATGTTTTTGAAGTGAGCAAAGCGACCAGCGGACAGCTTCCGGTGAAGCTGGAAAAACTGGATCTGGCGAAGCTGATTTTACAGACTCTGGCTGACATGCAGGAGCAGATCGACAGCGCGCCGGTCAGCTTAAAGGTGCAGATCCCGGAGGAGGCGGTGGAAATCTCGGCGGACGGCCAGCGGTTGTACCGGGTATTTCAGAATCTGTTTGCCAATGCGCTCAAATATTCGCTGGAAGGTTCCAGAGTTTATATCAATCTGGAGGAAAAAGGAAGTCTGGCAATTGCCAGCGTGCGGAATACTTCCCGTGACGAACTGGACGGGAAGACGGACTTTTCCGAACGGTTCGTGCGGGGAGACGCCAGCCGGACGGACGGCGGCAGCGGACTGGGACTTTCCATCGCAAAAAGCTTTACGGAAGCCTGCGGCGGCAATTTTAAAATAGAAACCATTGCGGATCTGTTTGTGGTGACGGTGGAGTTTCCGTTGCTGAAGTTATAAATGACGCAAAAAGAAATATTGTGAGAAAATTTTGCAGTTGACAAACATACTGACGGTATGATAACCTGAACATACCGTTGGTATGTAAAGGGGATGATGGGATGGCGAGAAATAAGCATCCGGAAGAGACTGTCAATTTGATATTGGAGACGGCGTACCGTCTGTTTATGGAGAAGGGGTATGAGCATACTTCCATTCAGGATATTATCAATCAGTTGGGCGGTCTGAGCAAGGGCGCCATTTATCATCATTTTAAGTCAAAAGAGGACATTTTAATTGCGGTTACGGACAAAATGACAGAGGAATCCAATCGGATGCTGGCCGATATCCGCGACAGAAGCGATTTGAACGGAAAGGAAAAATTGAAAAAGATTTTCAAGGATTCCATCTGCCGTCCCGTGCAAAATGAGATTTTCACGGCGGCTCCCAATCTGAGCGACAATCCCAGACTCATTTTCAGCATTTTTCGGGAAACGGTTGATGACGCGGCTCCTCACTATATTCTGCCGATCATCAAACAGGGAATTTCTGATGGCTCCATACAGACGGACTATCCGGCAGAACTGGCAGAGTTGGTCATATTGGCAGCAAATATCTGGATGAATCCCATGATTTTCGATAATTCTCCGGAGGAATCTTATCGTAAGTTTATGGTGTTCAGGCAGATGATGCGGGGATTTGGACTGGATATCGTGGATGATGAACTGTTGAACCGGCTGCAGGAACTGACAATCCTATATCAGAAGAATAAATAATGCGTCTGTTGCAGGCGAAAATCTGCAACAGACCTCTTTTTAAACTTTATACATACCGTCCAGCGGTATGTATAAGATAAATGTTGTGAAACGAACGGGTTGCATCATATCAAAGACGAAATAAGGAGAGGATTGAAAAATGAATCAAAAAATGTTTTCAAAGGACTTTACACTGGTGGTGATCGGGCAGATCGTTTCATTATTTGGAAATGCGGCGGTCAGATTTGCGCTGCCCCTGTATTTATTGAATCTGACGGGTTCTTCCGCCCTCTACGGAACGGTTACGGCCTGTGCGCTGATTCCGGCGATTCTGCTGTCGCCGGTCGGCGGTATGATTGCTGACCGGGTGAATAAACGAAATATGATGGTTATTCTGGACTTTCTTACGGCAGCGGTCATCTTACTTTTCACTCTGCTGATGAATATGGCTGATCTTGTATTACTGCTGACAGCCGCCCTGATGATTCTCTATGGGATTGCAGGCGCATACCAGCCCTCCGTACAGGCAAGTATTCCTTTGCTGGTAAGCCAGGATCATCTAATGGCCGCCAATTCCGTCATCAATACCATCAGTTCTCTGGCCTCTTTGCTTGGTCCCGTTCTGGGAGGAATCTGGTATAGCGCATATGGATTCAATTCCGTGCTTCTGGTTTGCATCCTTTGCTTTTTGGGATCAGCGGTGATGGAACTCTTCATTCATATTCCATTTAAAAGGCGGGAAGCAGAAGGCGGAATCCGGGATATGGCGAAAGCGGATTTTGCCGGAAGCATTCATTTTATCCGAAAAGAGAAACCGGTCCTGGGGAAAGGTCTGCTTGTGATTTGCGGAATCAATCTGTTTTTGTCTGCCATGATTGTTGTTGGACTGCCCTATATGATAACCGTGGTGTGGAATTCGGAAGGAGTGGACGCAAACCGGCTTTATGGATTTGCAGAAGGGGCTCTGGCGGCGGGAGGACTGGCAGGCGGAATCTGTGCGGGCATTTTTGCGGACCGGCTGCCCATTCAAAAGTCAGGATATTTGCTCATGGCCTGTGCGGCGTGCACGTTTCCTATGGGCATAGCGCCTGCGGTCTTTTCAGAAGGAATGGTAAACTATTGTATTATGACGTTTGGTTGTTTTCTGATTATGATTTTTTCTACGATTTTTACCGTGCAGATGATGTCTTTTGTTCAGCGGGAAACGCCGCAGACGTTGCTGGGAAAGGTGATCGCCGTCATGATAACTGTTTCTATGTGCGCACAGCCGTTGGGAAACGCTTTGTATGGGGTGTTATTTGAAATCTGCAAAAATAAAGAGTATGTGGTAATTTTGCTTTCGGGAGGCGTTTCGCTGGCGATAGCGGCGGGCGCAAAAGGACTGTTCGCAACAATCGCGCCTGCTCAGAAGACGGGCGGGCGCGATTGAAAGAAATCTTATGCAACATAGCCGAACATAAAAATGAAGTGGCAGATACTTCCGGCCATCACGAAAAGATGGAAAATTTCATGAGAACCGAAATATTTGTGTTTCGAGTTGAATATCGGAAGCTTCAGCGCATAGATGACGCCGCCGACCGTATAAAAAATTCCGCCCGCCAGAAGCCAGAAGAAGGCGGCGCGTGAAAGCAGAATCCAGAGTTGCCCGATGACGGATATGCAGGCCCATCCCATTGCGATATAGAGGATGGAAGAGAACCATTTCGGACAGGTGATCCAGAACGCTTTGATGAAAATGCCCGCCAGCGCGATCGCCCATACCGCGGTAAGCAGCAGGTATCCCTGTCTGCCCTTTAAAGTGATGAGGCAGACAGGAGTATAGGTGCCTGCGATCAGAACGGAAATCATCATATGATCGATTTTACGGAAGACTTTTAAAATCCTTCCGGATACGTTGACGGAATGATACGTGGCGCTCGCGCCGTATAAAAGAATCATGCTGCACATAAATACGGCCATGGCGAAGAAACAGGCAGGGCCGGAAGCAAGAGCCGCTTTGATCAACAGCGGCGCCGTTGCGAAAAGCGCCATCATCATTGCAATAAAGTGAGTAATTGCACTACCGGGTTCCCGGATGGTAATTGTCATAAATAATCACACCTTTCAACAAGTAGTTTTTAAAACTATGTTTAGTATATGCAAATACTACACCTTGATGCGCAATTCGTCAAGAACTTTATAAAATATTAATGGTTTATGCAATTATAAAATATTTATGGTTGGTACATTCGTAAAATATTTACGCTTTTTGCATCGAATCGGAATGTTTTTCCAGCACGTCCCAGCATTTTTCCAGCGTGTCCATGGTGATTTCGGTGGATAAGTCGTCGATGAACCAGTCCAGAAATTCCGCTTTGGTCTGATCCGGATGACGTTCCAGACGGCGCAGCCAGCTTTCTTTCATATCGTGGAACATGCCGTATTGCTGGAGCGCCTGCCTCTGCGCGTTTTTGAAGTTTTCTGCTTCCGCAGCCACGGGCGCGTAGGAATACGCAAAAGAAGGTTCCTGACCGGCAATCTGCGCAAGGTCTTCCATCAGGGAGAAAAAGCGCTGCTCTTCTTTGATGATGCCGGCGTCTATTTCCGTCAGCCGGGAGCAGATGGCATTGAAATAATCCCGGGATTTTTGGATGGCGGTATTCAGGGCGCTGATCTGCTGATCCAGAGCATCCCTTTCACGTGCGCCGTCAATTGCGCCGAAAATCATATCGATTCCCACAGCGGCAAAGATGCCGATTCCGGTGGCGGCAAGAGAGGAAAAAGAAGCGCCCTCCACGGCAGCCTCTGCGGCGGCTTCCGCAATTCCTTCTCCGACAGCTTCTCCGGTGATGGCGGCTGTTTCCGCGGCGGCGTCTATGCCGGCTTCTATTCCCGTCTCGGCGGCTGCCGTAACTTCCTCCAGAGCAGCTTCGGTTTCTTCTGCGGCGCAGCAGAGCGTCTTAGCGACCTTTGCCAGATTGAAAAGCGCATCGCAGATTAAGGTTCCGGCCACCATTTCCGAAAACATTTCCGCAATTTCCAACGGCACGCTTCCGGTAACTTCTTTTTCAACGGCGTCCAACTCCACCCGGTAGTCCTTATACTGCTGTTCGCTCATGGGAATGACGCGGGTAATAATTAACAGCGCGCCGTTGCTTCCTACAAGGCTCTGATAGTCTTTTAAATGCGAATTAAAGACGGTAACCTGCTGCTGGATGACATCCTGCAGTTCCACAGCCTGCTGGTGAAGCTGATTTACCTCATCCCGGCGGTAGGAAAGCTTGTAGAACCAGTTGTCCCACGGAAGAAGCCCGTTGGCAGCGGCCGGTGAAAAAGTTCCGCGGGTCCAGGTGTTGGAAAAGAGAAGCGCGAAGGAGTTGCCGTTAAAGGTGATGGAGATGGTATCATTGCGGTTGAACTCATCGTCCAGTTCGCTGCTTTTTTTCAGCACAAAGAGCGTGTAAGCCTCAATGCCGCCGATCGAGGTGCCGGAGATGGAAATGCCGGATAAATAGGGATTCTGCGCATTGCCGTATTCCGCGTTTATCGCTTGTCCCTTTGGAAGGGTAAAACTCTTCGTCTCATAGTCCCGGCCGGGGTCGTTGCCGGCTCTGACCGTAAAATATACGGATAAATCTCCGCTGGTTTGATTGATCAGTCGTTTCATAGCCATAGGGCGTTCCTCCTTTTCTTATTCGACGTCTCCTGCGTACAGAACGGCAGCAGGTTCTAAAAGCACAATTTTGTTGAGGAAAACGACGGGTGCGACGCCGTGAGCGGCGTGATAATAAACGTATACCAGCGCCAGCCGTTCCGGTTCGTCTCCGGCTTTTCTTTTGCATAAAAAGCAGTAATTGAGACCGTTTACCACCTGACAGGCGCATGCAAGCGGCGTGCAATCCGCGCCTGCTTCGGGCTGTTCCATAAGAGCCTTTTGAAAAAGCTGGATGTCCGGACCGGATATGGGAGTCTCAAAACTGTATCCGCCGGGAAGGAATAGGTTGTTCTCCACGTTTTTTTTCATAATGTTGTGCCTCCTGAAAAGATTTGTATTTTGGGCTTTCGAATGCGACGTCTTCATTCTTACTATTAATCCGATAAAACAAACACATGTACGAAAATAAATCGAACATATGTTTAAAAAGGGTTGAAAAGGAAGGAGAAAAGTGATATTATAATGGAACAAATGTTCGAAGGGAGGGCATATGGAATATTTTATTCATGTGAAAAATCAGAAGGTAAGCGTTACCCGTGAAGTGTTTAAAGAGTATTGCAGGTTCGGCCGGAAGGAAATGTATTTCAGAGAAAGCGATTTTCGCAACAAAGTTTTTTCCTATGATGCTTTGGACAATGAGGATATGACGGGAGAAGAAATCTGGATGGATTCCGCGGCCTCTGTGGAAGAAGCGGTGGAATGGAAGCTGAAAAGAAGGCAGTTGTATCTTGCGTTCCAGAAGCTGGAGAAGGAGGAGAAAGAATTAATCGTGTATATTTATTTTCATGAAAAATCATTGCGGCAGATCGCGCGGGAGCGAAAAATACCTGTTACGACGCTGCAGTACCGCCATCGCAGGGCGCTGCGAAAGCTGCGGGAGTCCCTGGGATGAGAAAAATCATGGAATAAGGAAAAAGCCGGGAATCATATATGCTGCAAAGGAGCAGAATCCGACGCCGTATGGCATGTCTGGGCTAGTCTTCTTCGATCACGTGGATTTCCAGATAATCGAAGTCAATGTGTTCGATAAAAGAATCCTGCCGGAACCTGGTTTTAGCGTGCTTTTTGAAATCCTGGATATTGCTGTCCAGCCAGATCGGTTCGCCCAGATCAAATTGTACACAGATGTCGTGCAGCGCGTGAAAGACCTTGTGGGTGCGGGTATCGTCTGTATCGTTGCAGATTACGGTATCTGCCAGCATATGATTATCTTTGAAGATTTTGGCCCATATACGGAACATAATGAAATTCCTCTCTTTCTCTGACGTGAGCAAACATGAGACAGTTGCGTGGGAACGCTCATTCAGTATAGCGGATTTTTTCTGCAAAGTAAAGCGGGATTCGGATAAACCGGTCTGCCTGCCGCCGGTATTGGATTTGAAACGCGGGCCTGCGATTGCTGTCTGTGACCTGCCGCCCCTGTCCGTCCTGGCGCTTTGGGGTGCGCGGGTATTTTTGCCATTCCGATATTCCAAACGGGAAATTCCAGCCAAAGCGCCTCCCGTTCCAAACTGCGGCCCCATGCGTAAACTCGCGCCAAAGCGAAGCTTTGCCGCTCAGACAGTACGCATGGAACCGCAGGAACGTCCCGCCGCTTTGGGGAATTTCACCATTTTGAATATCAGTCATGGAAAAAATACCCGCGCACCCCAAAGCGCCGGGCCGGACAGGGGCGGCAGGTCACAGACAACAACCACAGACCCGCGGCGCAAAGCAAAGACGGCGGCAGAATGACAGGCTTAGTTTGAGTGATATTTTATAAAACCTGCGCATATATATAATCTTGTAGCGATTCATCACACTCAAAATACGCGGGATATATTTGGATGAATTTACGAAAAAAGAACAATTTTTATTAATTTTTTGTTAATTTTTCACATTTCCTCCAAGCCCCTCCGTTGTTGTGATATAATGAAGCATGACAGCGAACCGAAGGAGAGCTGTCATGCGCTATTTCTCAAAAAGCGAAGCGTTTGAGAAGGTACCATAAGACAGCGAACCGAAGGAGAGCTGTCATGCGCTACTTCTCAAAAAGCGAAGCGTTTGAGAAGGTACCATAAGACAGCGAACCGAAGGAGAGCTGTCATGCGCTACTTCTCAAAATGCGCGAGTAACGAGCCGAACGAACATGCTTGCATGTTCAGTCGGCGACTACCGCGTCAATCGAGCGGTACGCTCGATCTGCGAAGCGTTTGAGAAGGTACCATAAGACAGCGAACCGAAGGAGAGTTGTCATGCGCTACTTCTCAAAAAGTGGAAATAAGTTTTAGAAAAGAGGTTGTTTTAAATGGAAGTTATTGTGGATGCGGATAATCAGATTGAAACATGGCAGGAAGTAACCCTGGTCTACAACGCCGCATTGAAGCAGATCAATACCAAGCTGGAAATACTCAACGATGAATTTCAGCATGTACATCAGTATAATCCGATTGAACATATCAAATCCCGAATCAAAACTTCGGAGAGCATCGTTAAAAAGTTGAAGAGAAACGGCTATGAATCCGATATTGAGAATATGGTCAAATATGTGAATGATATTGCGGGAATCCGCATTATCTGTTCGTTCACGTCGGATATTTACCGGATCGCGGAGATGATCCGGCTGCAGAATGATATTCATGTGATTGCGGTGAAGGATTACATTCGCAATCCCAAGCCCAGCGGCTATAAAAGTTATCATATGCTGGTGACGGTGCCGGTCTTTTTGTCTGACCGGACGGTTGACGTAAAAGTGGAAATTCAAATCAGAACGGTTGCCATGGATTTCTGGGCGAGCCTGGAGCATAAGATCAAATACAAATTTGAGGGCAATGCGCCGGAGCATGTAAAAAATGAACTGATTGAATGTTCCAAAATGGTTTCAGAGTTGGATAATAAAATGCAGAAACTGAATGAAGAGATTAAGGAACTGAGCGGGACATAAGTGAGAAAGCGGCTATTATGACATCTATATACTTTATCCGTCATGCAGAACCCAATTATGAGAATCATGACGACAGGCAAAGAGAACTCTCGGAAAAGGGCATGGCGGACAGAAAATTAGTTACGCGATATTTGTCCGGCATACCGGTGGATGTTGTTTTATCGAGCCCTTTTAGGCGGGCGGTGGATACGATATCGGATTTTGCTGAAACTTACGGGTATGGAATTGAATTGGTCGAAGATTTCAGAGAGCGTAAGGTGGATAGCGACTGGATAGACAATTTTTATGAATTTTCCAAAAGACAGTGGGAAGATTTTGATTATAAATTGTCGGACGGTGAAACATTGCGCGAAGTTCAAAACCGGAATATTGGCGCGCTGATGAAGGTATTGGAACGTTATCCCGGCAAAACGGTTGTCGTTGGTTCGCATGGTACCGCGTTAAGTACAATTATAAACTATTTTCACCGGGATTTCGGATTTGAAGAATTTGAAAAAATGAGAACCCTGATGCCATGGGTTGTGTGCTTTCACTTTAAGGGACAGCAATGCGTGAAAATCCGGCAATATGATGTTTTTACGAAACAGACCAAGGAAGTAATAGATTTTTGACCATTTCCGTTATTTCGGCATCGCTTTAATCAAAGGAAAAAGGATCGCTGTCTTCCATGATATTTTTTAAGGCATATTCGGCTCGGTCAGTCCACTCGAATGAATCGGAAATAATGGCGTCTGCTTTGTCGTTTTCGAGGGTAGAGACTTTGTGTTTATGAGCATAAACTATCCGTTTGGAGCCAGATCAGCCATTATTTTCTCATCAAAGTCTTTCCGTGATTCAAATTCGCTTCTTGCTACGTTCGTATATGTTCACATTGAATTTCCCTTTTTGCATGGCTTATAGGTGATCGGGGAGAGGAAATCCGCCATGCGCGCCTTCGGAGCCGCATATTCGTCTCCTAAACGCCGTAATATCACATGTTGGACTGAACTACAATGCCTATCAGAGCCGTTTACGCGTCTCCTCATTCGCGGGTATGGCATACACGAAAGACTGATTTATAGAAGTTTACTTAAGCACAAGGAAGGTGTTTGAAATGGAAAAGAATAGAAAAAAACAGGAATTAAAGCTTCGTAGTTCTGCCGCAGAATACCTTACTTTTGTGGCATCTACAGGCGATGGTGATGAAAGCTTTGAAATGCGCTATGAGGACGAAAACATTTGGCTGACGCAAAAGATGATGGCAGCTTTGTACGATGTGTCCAAACAGACTATTTCTCAACATATTCAGCGAATATATGATGATGGTGAACTTATACCGGAAGCAACTGTCAAGAAATACTTGACAGTTCAAACCGAGGGAAGTCGCCAGATCTCTCGCAATCTGGATCACTATAGCCTTCAGATGATCGTTGCAGTAGGCTTTAAGGTCAATAACCAGCGTGCAGTACAATTCCGTAAGTGGGCGGGACAAATCGTAAAAGACCATACCATCCAGGGGTGGACAATGGATAAAGAACGGTTGAAAAAAGGCCATATGTTTACGGACGAATACTTTGAACGCCAATTGCAGTATATCCGTGAGATTCGTCTGTCTGAGCGTAAGTTTTATCAGAAGATTACAGATCTGTATGCGACAGCCTTCGATTATGACAAGGATGCCAGGACGACGCGATTGTTTTTTCAGACTGTACAAAACAAGCTGCATTATGCCGTCCATCGACATACGGCTGCGGAACTGATAGTAGAACGGGCAGATGCGACCAAAGAAAACATGGGACTGACAACTTGGGAAAGCGCTCCTGACGGGAAAATTATAAAAGCAGATGTGATCATTGCCAAAAACTATCTGAGCGAAAAAGAGATGTCTTATTTGCAGCGAATTGTGACGCTTTACTTAGATTATGCTGAACTTCAGGCAGAGCGTAAAATTCCTATGAGCATGGAAGATTGGGCAAAAAGGCTGGATGGTTTTTTGGAGTTCAATGGTAATGAATTGCTTATTGGACCAGGTAAAATAAGTGCAGAACAGGCAAAACTGTACGCTGAAACGGAATTTGAGAAATACAGAATTATTCAAGATCGTCTTTATGAAAGTGATTTTGATCGTTTTCTTATGTTGGAACAAGCAACGGAAGATAATGAGTCTGTATAAGGAATATAAAAAATGAACGAAACGCCATGCGCGCCTTCGGAGCCGCATAAGCGGCCCCTCAGTCGCGGGCTTCGCCCTATAAAAAAGAGGAAAGGGATAGCTGCTTATGTGCGAGCACAACGCATCTATCCCTTCCCTCTTTTTTGCATGGCTCATTGCTTACGCGCAAAATGAGGAGTGCCCAGGGCCTCACGGCACCTGGGCTATTATGAAAAAATTATCTGTGTATGTGATACTGACGCATCACATATGTTTTCCTTAACGATGAATTCAGTATAGCAATAAAATATGAATAAATTATGAACAGGATGTTAATATGTGGTTAATTAGTATATTTTGAAAGAGGAATGCTTGATAAAATAGTGCAAAATATACAAAATACAGAATACATAAGGGCGGAAAGTTTGTTTCGGTCTTGTAAGCCGGAAATATTAATGTTAGAATGATAAAAATAAACTGGCAAGGTTTACAGTTACGAAATGAATACAGTATGGACAAGGGCGATAACAGTCTGGCTGGCTGATTGGCTGCCGGATATTCGGACGCACACACGGGGGCAGAAGATGGAAGATTCAGAAGCTAAGAAACTCAGGGATTCTCTTGTGGAATATGAAGGTTATTTACGGGAGATGAGACAGGTAACATTGAAGAATGTGGAGACGCTGGATGTGATTCAGCGTTATACGGATAAGAGCGCCGCAGGCATGCAGAAGCTGGCGGAGCAGAGTCTGGACGGGATTCAGAAGGTGACGGCGCAGAGCGCCGGCGGACTGCGCAGAATCATCGAGACCGGAACCAGCAATTTAAGCAAGATGTCTGAGGCAGGGGAGTCGAATATGAACCGTACTGCCCAGGAATGTATGGACAGCTTGAAGCGGATGGCGGAAGCGGGCGAGACGAGCATCAGCCGCGCGGCGCAGGAGTGTTTAAGCAGCCTGGACAAGCTGGCAGTGACGGGAGAGGAAAATGTGAAGGCCGTGGCGCAGGAATGCTTAGGCAGTCTTCAGAATTATGCGCAGGCGAGCATGGCGCAGATTGATGCTTCCGTTGAGAAAAACAGGGAGACCGCGGCGATTGTGGAGAAGATCGAGCAGGCGATTCTGGAACATATGGATTCCATGAAAGAACTGTTGAAGCAGTCGGATGATTTTACCCACAAGGAAAACGTGAAAGTTTACCGGAACGTACAGGCTGTTGTGGTGGATGAGGTCAAGAAGCAGACGGAAGCGATGGCGGCTCAGAATGAAGAACTTGTAAAGCGAAACGAGATGCTTCAGAAGCAGAATAAAGGGCTGCGCCCTCTGATGATCGTGACGCTGCTGGCCGCGCTTGCGAATATCGCGCTTGTGGCAGCGCAGATTGCGGGGCTGTTTTAAATGGGCAGAGTTGACTGGCGGCCTGGAAACATGCTGTATCCGGTGCCCGCAGTTTTGGTGACGGTTGCGGATAAAGAAGGGCGTCCGAACGTGTTTACAGTCGCGTGGACGGGAACCGTCTGCAGCAATCCGCCGATGGTTTCTATTTCCGTGCGTCCGCAGAGATATTCTTATCATTGTATTGAGGAGACAGGAGAGTTTGTTATCAATCTGACCACCAAAAAGCTGGCGTTTGCGACGGATTATTGCGGTGTTAAAAGCGGACGGGATGTGGACAAATTCAAAGAAATGCATTTAACCGCCCTGCCGGCAAAGGAAGTGAAAGCGCCCTTGATCGCGCAAAGTCCGGTCAGCCTGGAATGCAGAGTGAAGCAGACGATTCCTTTGGGGAGCCATACGATGTTTGTGGCGGAGATCGTTTCGGTGAGTATTGATGATGCCTATCTGGATGAGGAGAACAAATTTCATCTGGATTGGGCGGATCCTATCGTGTATTCCCACGGAACCTATTATGATCTGGGAAAGGCGCTGGGAACGTTCGGATATAGTGTGGCAAAAAAGAAAAATAAGAACAATGAGAAGAAATAAAGATTTACAGAAAACGGCAAAAATTACATATCTATTGACAACAGGCGCGCTGCTTTTCGCAGCCCTGTTTTTTGCACCTGTTTTTCCGAAATTTGAACGGACCGGAGACAATTACTTTACGGTCAGCGTCAACGGAACGGTGGTCGGAAGCTGTTCGGATGTGGGAGAAGTGGAAGAACTTGTGACGCAGGCGCGCCGGGAAATCGCCAAAAACAGCGATGATATGGTTTATATTCCCGTGGACATTCAGGCCGAAGGAAAGGAAGTGCTGTTCGGACAGGTGGACAGCAGACGGCAGCTTGGCGCAAACATTAAGGCTGTGATGGAAGGCAGCGTTATTGAGACTTTAAAGCATGCCTATACGGTGAAAATCAACGAATATATGATCAATCTGGGCAGCAGCAGCGATGTGCTTGCGCTTTTGCAGAAGGCGATCGATAAATACGATACAAAGGGAGAGTATCGGGTTGATCTGATTGTGGATAACGACAGGGAACTGAATGTGCTCACCACTTCGATCAGCAAAAAGGACGAGGAGAACAGAACGGAGCGGGCGGCCGGAAAGAGCGCGGGCGTGGAAGCTTTTTTCGATGAACTGATGGAAGAAGTGGAACCGGATGTGGAAAAAAGCGAGTTTACAAACCTGGACTATGGCACGGTGGATATCGCCTTTGGCGATGTGGTGGAGGTTGTGGACGCATATCTGATGGACAATGAAATATCCACTCTGGAAACGGCGATTGCGGAAGTGACGGCGGATCAGGCAAAAGAACAGATCTATGAGGTGAAGTCCGGGGATACGCTTTCTGAAATAGCGGAGAACCATGGACTGCTGGTGGATGATCTGGTTGCGATCAACCCGACGCTGGAGAGTGAGAAATCCATGATCCGGGTAGGGGACGAATTGATCATTACGGTGCCGGAACCCCAGCTTTCCGTAGTTCATCAGGAACGCGTCTATATGGAAGACAGTTATGATGCGGAAATCGTTTATGTTGACAATGATAGCTGGTATACGACCAAGACGGAAGTGCTCCAGCAGCCGTCCGCAGGGTTCCGGAAAGCCGCGGCAGTTATCACTTATCGAAATGATTCGGAAGTGTCTGAGGAGATCGTAAAAGAGGAAATTATCGCGGAAGCTGTTCCCAAAATCGTGGAACGGGGAACGAAGATTCCGCCGACATATATCAAACCCATTTCCGGCGGACGGCTTTCTTCGGGATTCGGCGGCAGGAGCGCGCCGACAAAGGGCGCTTCCACCTATCATAAGGGCGTGGACTGGGCGACTCCCACAGGCACGGCGGTCATGGCATCCTGCGGCGGAACCGTAACGAAGGCCGGATGGGGCAGCGGTTATGGTTATGTGGTTTATATCCGCCATGAAGACGGCAGAGAGACCCGTTACGGGCATCTGAGCAAGGTTCTGGTATCCGCAGGACAGAAGGTGACGCAGGGACAAAAAATTGCCCTGAGCGGAAATACCGGCGTCAGCACAGGCCCCCATCTGCATTTTGAAATAAGAATAAACGGTACAGCGGTGAATCCGCTTAAATATCTGAATTAAAAGGCTCTTTTTGTACAGCCTCTCACCGGAAAACTTCCGGTGGAAGGCTGTATTTTCATGCGGAGCAGACCCGGCGGATGAAATTTTCTATTTACAAATCGGCGAGAATATGCTATAACCCTAAAAGACGGCAAAGGAAAGGTGCGAGCCTCAGTTTGCCTTTTTTTACATGTATAAAGCTTCAGTTTTGGAAGATAATCAATATAGTAACTACTGACAATGCTAGTGATACATAAGCAGGAGTAGATATGGAACAATATGCAATCAACGGTGGAAATCCATTGGTCGGAGAAGTGGAAATAGGCGGCGCCAAAAATGCGGCTCTTCCGATTCTGGCAGCATCTCTGATGACGGATGAAACGGTTCTGATAGAAAATATGCCGGATGTCAGGGATACCAACATCCTTTTAAAAGCCATGCAGAGCATTGGCGCACACGTAGAACAGATAGACAGACACACAGTTAAGATAAACGCGTCTCTCGTACACGATCTGGTCGTGGAAGGGGATTCTTTGAAAAAGATCAGGGCTTCCTATTATTTTCTGGGCGCTCTTTTGGGAAAATATAAAAAGGCGACGGTAGTGCTGCCGGGCGGCTGCGACATCGGCTGTCGGGCGATCGATCAGCATATTAAAGGCTTTAAAGCGCTGGGAGCGACGGTGAAGATCGCTCACGGCATGATTACCGCTGAAGCACAGCGGCTGGCAGGAAATCACATTTATCTGGATGTGGTCAGCGTGGGCGCGACGATCAATATTATGATGGCCGCAGTTTTAGCGGAAGGAAGAACGACAATCGAGAATGCGGCAAAAGAACCTCACGTGGTTGATCTTGCCAATTTTCTGAACAGTATGGGCGCCAACATTAAGGGCGCCGGGACAGACGTCATCCGCATCAAAGGGGTAGAGAAACTTAACCGCACGGAATACGCGATCATTCCCGATCAGATTGAGGCGGGCACGTTCATGTTTGCCGCCGCCGCAACCAGAGGGGATATCACGGTAAAAAATGTGATCCCGAAGCATCTGGAATCCATCAGCGCGAAGCTGACGGAAATCGGCTGTGAGGTCCGGGAATCCGACGATGCGGTTCGTGTGGTTGCGTCCAGGCCGCTCAGGCATACGCATGTAAAAACACTGACATATCCGGGATTTCCAACCGATATGCAGCCTCAGATCGTGGTCACGCTGGGACTTTCCAAGGGAACCAGTATTGTGACGGAGAGCATTTTTGAGAACCGTTTCCGTTATGTGGAAGAACTGATCCGCATGGGCGCCAGCATTAAGGTGGAAGGAAATACCGCCATCATTGACGGCGTTTGTAAATATACGGGAGCCAGTATCAATGCTCCAGACCTGCGTGCCGGAGCGGCGCTGGTCATTGCGGCTCTTGCCGCAGAAGGAATGTCCGTTGTGGACGATATCCGCTATATTGAGCGGGGATATGAAGACTTTCATATAAAGCTTCAGAAACTGGGCGCGCAAATTGACAAGGTGGAATCGGAACGCGAACTCCAGAAATTTAAACTGAAGATCGGATGAACGGTTATAGCTGTAAACGGTTTGAGCAATTTTCCTGTATTGTCCTGTTGACAAATGCAGCTATGTAGTGTATGGTATATCCGTAACAGATAAGAAAATTCAATATTGTGTTTTCTCTTATTCAGAGTGGTGGAGATACATAGGATCTGTGAAGCCACGGCAACCCCGTTTTCGGAAGGTGCCTCCCTGAGCGAGTTAATCGAACAATAAGAGGATTTGATTATCGAAATATCAGGTCCGCTTTATGCGGGCCTTTTCATTTTCAAAGGAGGAAAAAATGGAGAAAAGATTATTTACATCCGAATCAGTAACCGAAGGGCATCCCGATAAAATGTGCGATGCGATTTCCGATGCGATTCTGGACGCTTTGATGGCACAGGATCCCATGAGCCGCGTCGCTTGCGAGACCGCAAGCTGCACAGGCTTTGTGCTGGTGACGGGCGAGATCACCACCAGCGCATATGTGGACATTCCGAAGATTGTCCGCGAGACCGTAAAAGAAATCGGCTACGACAAATCCGAGTATGGCTTTGACGGCAATACGTGCGCCGTTATGGTATCCATTGACGAACAGTCGTCGGATATCGCAATGGGCGTTGATAAGGCGCTGGAAGCCAAGCAGCAGGAAAAAACCGCTGCGGAAAACAAAATGTCCGACGAAGAGATCGAAGCCATCGGCGCGGGCGATCAGGGCATGATGTTCGGCTATGCGACCAATGAGACGGAAGAAATGATGCCTTATCCGATTTCCCTGGCGCATAAGCTGGCAAAGCAGCTCACAAAGGTTCGTAAGGACGGCACCCTTACCTACTTAAGACCAGACGGCAAGAGCCAGGTTTCCGTAGAATATGACGAGAACGATAAGCCGGTACGTCTGGAAGCCGTTGTGCTTTCCACACAGCACGATCCCGATGTGACACAGGAACAGATTCATGAAGATATTAAGAAATATGTATTCGATCCGATTCTGCCCGCAGAGTTGATCGATGAAAATACGAAGTTTTTCATCAATCCCACGGGACGTTTCGTGATCGGAGGACCTCACGGCGACGCGGGGCTGACAGGACGTAAAATCATCGTGGATACCTACGGCGGCTATGCCCGTCACGGCGGCGGCGCTTTCTCCGGTAAGGACTGCACGAAGGTGGACAGAAGCGCGGCTTATGCTGCCCGTTATGTGGCGAAGAACATCGTTGCAGCCGGCCTTGCCGATAAGTGTGAAATCCAGTTATCCTATGCGATCGGCGTAGCGCAGCCTACATCCGTCATGGTCGATACCTTCGGCACCGGAAAAATTTCCGATGAGAAGCTGGTGGATGTGATCCGCGAAAACTTTGATCTGCGTCCGGCTGGCATCATCAGAATGCTGGATCTGCGCCGCCCGATCTACAAACAGACTGCGGCTTACGGTCACTTCGGAAGAAACGATCTGGATCTGCCCTGGGAAAAGACCGATAAGGTGGAGACGCTGAAGAAATATTTGTAAATAGAAGAAGAATCCGCTATACTGAATGGAGAGACATTCGGTGTAGCGGTTTTTTTATGGAAAAATATAAAAAACGGCGCATTTTTGCAGTAAGGCGGGCGTGGCGCATCACTTTCCCTGCTATGTAAAAAGCGTGATGCCGGGCAATGGAAAAAGGACAGACAGATGAGAAAAAAAGAAGCGATTGCAATTATCATAACATTGTTGCTGGGAATGACCGCGGGCTGCGCGCCGGGGGATATCAGCCGTTATACGGCCCGGGCGCAGCAGGCGGGAAAGGAGATTTTCGAGGGCGAGACAGCGCCGGCGTTTGCGGAAAACGAGACGGCGGCAGAGCCCGGCAGCGAAACGGAAAACGGGACGGCGGCAGAGCCCGGCAGCGAAATGGAAAGCGGTGCTGAGGAGAGCGGAGAAATGGTAACAAATACCGGTGCAGAACCGGAAACAGAAGCGTTGGAAGCCGACGGCGCGGCGGAAACGGAAAATACGGCTGGAGCGGATGAAGCGCAGGAGGCAGAGCAGTCGGAACTTCCGGCAATGATGGAGGCGGCAGACGAGAGGATTCGGGAGGCCGTTGCGCAAAAAGCGGAAGCGATTACCGGAAAACTGGCGGGAGCGGATG
The DNA here is from genome assembly GCA_030524745.1 of Eubacteriales bacterium. Taxonomy (GTDB): domain Bacteria; phylum Bacillota; class Clostridia; order Lachnospirales; family Lachnospiraceae; genus Gallintestinimicrobium. The sequence goes on from JAUNGC010000006.1 coordinate 99,729, forward strand.
TATTGAGCCAGGAGGAGCAGGAAGCGCTCCGGGCGGTGTTGGATTCGGAAGCATATGACGATAGCACGCTGTGTCTGATAAACAGCGGCAGGTTTGACGGACAGACAGAGGGAAGCTTTTTATTGTTCTTTGACAGCACGTCGCTGACCGCGCGGGGAAAGGTGAGCGGGGAACTCTGGTTTTACGGCGGAAAAAAGGCTGTGAAAATTATGGGAGAAGCTGATTTTATGCGGCTGGAGCCCATACAGTGCGGCGGCGGAACATACATGCTGTCGCAGATAGAAACGGATGAAAAAGTGATCGCGCAGGTTTACCGCGTGGAAGATGGAAAAGCGGCGGCCTGCTTTATGGGCGCGGTATCCATAGAGCAGGAAGGGGATGAACTGCGGGTCAATTATAAGGCGGATCATATACAATATGATCCGGCCAAAGGATGGTCCGGCGGCGAGGCGGAAATCACCTACTTTTATGTGCCGGACGGGGGAAACTTTGCGCAGATCGGCATTCGGGAGATGACGGAAGAGCAATATCTGGCATACATACAGCCTGACGAAAATGATGCGGAAGAAATTCGCTTTGAGCGGGAGCAGGAAGAAAAATTTTACGATACCCGGCAGAACGAACAGGAATACCGCTACAGCTTTTTCGCAATCGGAGACGACCGAATCGGATATCGGGAATGCAGGATCGGTTTTGCGGATGAGGATGCGGATGAAAACGGCCATGAGGTGGCAGAATACAGATATTGCATTTCCAAACTGGAAGACGGGAAGCTGACGCAGCAGTGTGAAACGCTTTCGGGCAGCGGCTATTATTTCGGGGAATGGCGGCAGAAGGAAGAGGAACTGCAGAAGCTTTCCCAAATTCCGCCCATGTATCTGAAATACAGAATTGACAGGGCAGAGCAGACGCTCGGGACAAAAGAGAAGGCGGCGTTGCAGTGCGTGCAGAAAGCGCAGGCATACGATGCGGACGGATTGTGCTTTGTGCTGCAGGCGGATTACGACGGGGACGGGGAGCCCGAAACCTTTGCGGCAATTGGGAGATATGACGGACCGTTTGGCGCGCCGGTGTGCGATCTTTGGTTTGTGTCGGGAGAAGATCCGGTGCTGCTTGCGGAGAATCTGCCCGTAAAGTCCGCTTTCTGCTTTGAAAGCGGAGATACCACGCTGTTTTTGCTGGAGGGATATGCCGTGGAGGGCAGAAAAGACCGTCTCTATTGCGTCGTGGAAGGTAAACCGCAGCGCTGCCTGGAAAATGCCGCGGAGATTGAGATAGAAGAAAATGGCGATCTTATGGCCCGAATGGCGAATGAGGCCGGTGAAATGCCGCGCTATTATTATGTGCAGGGCGGACAAGTGACCGAATATGGTTCGGAAGAAATCGACCTGAAAGCAATTCTGGATTATGAAAACGGCAAGGCGCTTTATAAGCGGCTGCAAAAGACGGCGGAAGCGCTGAGGGAAGAACTGTCCTGTGTGAGACGGGAGAACGGTCTGATTCAGGTGATGTTTACGGATGAAGACGGCGAAGTCAGCTATGAAACCTACCGCGTGCAGGATAAAGCGCTGGTGCTGACGGACTGCGGAGACGCAGGATGCGGGATCGGGACAGAAGAGGCGGCGGTAACGGAAGAGGCAGAAGCGACAGAAGAGACAAAAGAAACGGAAGAAACAAAAGAAACAGAAGAGACGGAAATGACGGAAGAGAACGGGAAAGCGTAAAAAGGGGAAGACATGGCATTTGCACATTTACACGTTCACACGGAATACAGTCTGCTGGACGGTTCCAATAAGATAAAAGAATATGTGAAGCAGGTAAAAAAGCTGGGTATGACGGCGGCGGCCATCACGGACCACGGCGTTATGTACGGGGTTATCGATTTTTACCGTGCTGCGAAAGCGGAAGGGATCAATCCCATCATCGGCTGTGAGGTTTATGTGGCGCCCAATTCCCGGTTTGACCGGGAACTGACGGGGGGCGAGGATCGTTATTATCATCTGGTGCTGCTGGCGGAAAACAATACGGGTTATGCCAACCTGACGAAGATCGTCAGCAAAGGTTTCACAGAAGGGTACTATTATAAACCCCGTGTGGACATGGAAGTGCTGGAAGAATATCATGAAGGAATCATCGCCCTGTCCGCCTGCCTTGCGGGCGAAGTGCCCCGCTACATTCAAAAGGGGCTGGTGGATGAAGCGAAAAAATGCGCGTTAAAGTATCAGTCGATTTTCGGAAAGGACAATTACTTTCTGGAACTGCAGGATCACGGCATTCCGGCCCAGCAGACGGTGAACGCCGCGCTTTTGCAGATGTCAAAAGAACTGGAGATTCCGCTGGTGTGCACCAACGATGTGCATTATACCTATGCGGACGACGTGAAGCCCCACGATATTCTGCTCTGCCTGCAGACGGGCAAAAAGCTGGACGACGAGGACCGCATGCGCTATGAGGGCGGGCAGTATTATGTGAAAAGCGAAGAGGAAATGAAAGGCCTGTTTTCCTATGCCTGGGAGGCGGTGGAAAATACCCAGCGGATCGCGGACCGGTGCCATGTGGACATCGAGTTTGGCGTGACGAAGCTGCCGCATTTTGAAGTGCCGGCAGGCTATGACTCCTGGTCTTATTTAAACAAGCTGTGCGACGACGGCATGGCGGAACGTTATCCGGACGACGACGGTTCTTTGCGGGAACGTCTGGATTATGAACTGGGCATCATCAAACGGATGGGCTATGTGGATTATTTCCTGATCGTCTGGGATTTCATCAATTATGCCCGGGAAAACGGCATTCCCGTGGGGCCGGGCCGGGGATCGGCGGCGGGCAGTATCGTTTCCTACTGCCTGCATATCACGAATATCGATCCGATCCGGTATAATCTGCTGTTCGAGCGTTTTTTAAATCCGGAGCGCGTGTCCATGCCCGATATCGACGTGGACTTCTGCTTCGAGCGCCGGCAGGAGGTCATTGATTATGTGGGCAGAAAGTACGGCAGCGAAAAAGTGGTGCAGATCGTCACCTTCGGTACGCTGGCCGCCAAGGGCGTCATCCGGGATGTGGGGCGCGTCATGGATCTGCCCTATGCCTTTGTGGACTCCATTTCCAAAATGGTGCCAAACGAATTGAATATCACGCTGGACCGCGCGCTGGAAATCAATCCGGAATTGCGAAAAACCTATGAGAGCGACGAGCGGGTACATGAACTGATCGACATGAGCAAAAGGCTGGAAGGCCTGCCGCGCCATACGTCGATGCATGCGGCGGGCGTCGTGATCTGTCCGGAAGCGGCCGACAATTTTGTCCCGCTGTCCCGCGGCTCCGACGGCGCGATCACCACGCAGTTTACGATGACCACGCTGGAAGAACTGGGCCTTTTGAAGATGGACTTTCTGGGACTGCGCACGCTGACGGTTATCGATAATGCGGTGAAGCTGATCGAGCAGGACACCGGCGTGAAGGTGGATATTGATAACATCGATTTCAACGATAAAAAAGTGATGGATTCCCTCTGCACCGGCAAAACGGACGGCGTGTTCCAGTTGGAAAGCGGCGGCATGAAAAATTTCATGAAGGAGTTGAAGCCGCAGAATCTGGAGGATATCATCGCCGGCATTTCTCTCTACCGTCCGGGACCGATGGAATTCATTCCCAAGTATATCAGGGGGAAGGATAATCACAATGCCATCACCTATTCCTGCCCGCAACTGGAGCCGATTCTGGCGCCCACCTATGGCTGTATCGTCTATCAGGAACAGGTTATGCAGATTGTGCGGGATCTGGGCGGCTATACGATGGGCAGAAGCGATCTGGTGCGCCGCGCCATGAGCAAGAAAAAACAGTCCGTCATGGAAAAAGAGCGGGCTAATTTCGTTTACGGGAATCCGGAGGAAGGCGTGCCGGGCTGTGTGAATAACGGTATTCCGGAGCAGGTCGGCTTAAAGATCTATGCGGAAATGATGGATTTCGCAAAGTATGCGTTCAACAAGTCCCACGCAGCCTGTTATGCGGTGGTCGCCATTCAGACGGCATGGCTGAAATATTATTATCCGGTGGAATTCATGGCGGCGCTGATGACCTCTGTGATCGACAATCCCGGAAAGGTGGCGGAATACATTCTGACCTGCCGGCAGATGGGCATTGCCATTCTGCCGCCCGATGTGAACGAGGGAGCGGCCTCTTTTTCCGTTTCCGGCAAGTCCATCCGCTATGCGCTGACGGCGATCAAGGGCATCGGACATCCGGTGGCCGATGCGCTGATGGAAGAGCGCAGACAGCGGGGGCCTTTTAAAAACCTCTCCGATTTCATCACCCGCATGACCGGCACGGAAATGAATAAGCGGAACGTGGAAGGTTTTATCAAGGCGGGCGCTTTTGACGGTCTGGGAGGCACGCGCAAGCAGTTTATGAGCGTGTTCGTGCAGATGATGGACCAACAGCAGCAGAGCAAAAAGAACAATCTGGCGGGGCAGATTTCCCTGTTTGATCTGGTCAGCGAGGAAGAGAAGGTCAATTATGAAGTACGGCTTCCGGATGTGGGGGAATATCCGAAGGAAATTCTGCTAAATTTTGAAAAAGAGGTTTTGGGCATTTATATCAGCGGGCATCCTTTAGAGGAGTACGAACAGCTTTGGCGGAAAAATATCACCAATACCACGGCGGACTTTGCGCTGGATGAAGAAACCAATGCGATCCACGCGCAGGACGGCGCCAAAGCGACTATCGGCGGCCTGATTGCGGAACGGAAGATCAAATACACGAAGAACGATAAAGTCATGGCGTTTTTGCAGGTGGAGGATCTGGTGGGCTCCATGGAGGTCATCGTGTTCCCGAAAGTTTATGAACAATATGGAAATAAACTGACGGAAGAGAGCAAGGTGTTCATAAAGGGCCGCGTTTCCGCGGAGGAGGACCGGGACGGCAAACTGATCTGCGAATCCATTCAGACCTTCGATGAAGTGCCGAAGAAGGTTTGGATTAAGTTCGCCACCATGGAAGCCTGGATCGCGGCGGAGCAAAAACTCTATGATGCGATCGCGGATTCCGACGGACGCGACGCAATTGTCATTTACCTCGAAGACCGCCGCGCCAGAAAACAGCTTCCGCCCAGCAAAAATATCTTCGCGGATAAAACGATGCTGGAGAGTTTGGGCCGGCTCTTCGGGGAAGCCAACGTAAAAGTGATGTAAGCGCGCCGCCCGGAAACTTTGCCCCGGCCTGCGGCCTTTGGAGCGCGACTCCCGTTTCGCCTGTCCCCCGCCGGGGCATGGGGATTTTTGCATTCCAATATTCAAAGCGGGAGATTCCAACCAAAGTGTTTTCCCGTTCCGGACTGCCGGCAAATGCGCAAACTCGCCGTTGCACGGCTCAAACAGTGCGCATTCGCCGGCAGGAACGGTCTCCCACTTTGGGGAATCTCACCGCTTTGAATATTCAGTCATGCCCAAATACCCATGTCCCGGCGGGAGACAGGCGAAACGGGAGTCGCGTTCCAAAGGCCGCAGGCCGGGGCAAAGTTTCCGGGCGGCGGTTACCCGCAAAGTTAGAACGGCGCCCGCTCCGCAAAGTTTTTATTGAAAACGGGCTGTAAATGAATTAAAATGAAAAAGAGTTGCAAATGCCATGCGGTGAACAGCTATTTGGGGTATTGTGTTTCACGGCATACTTTGAAAGGAGTAAGGTGTTATGGCAAAAGAGATAAAGACGATAGGAGTCCTGACAAGCGGCGGCGACGCGCCCGGCATGAATGCCGCTATCCGCGCGGTGGTCAGAAAGGCGATCACGAACGGCGTGAAGGTGAAGGGAATCAAGAAAGGCTATCAGGGACTTTTAAACGAAGAAATTATAGATATGAACGCCCGCAGCGTATCCGATACGATACAGCGCGGCGGCACGATTCTGGGAACGGCCCGCTGTATGGAATTCGTGACGGAAGCGGGACAGCAGAAAGGGGCGGATATCTGCCGGAAGCATGGAATTGACGGGCTGGTGGTGATCGGCGGAGACGGTTCTTACCGGGGCGCGCAGGCGATGTCGAGACATGGCGTCAATACAATCGGCATTCCCGGCACGATTGACCTGGATATTGCGTGTACGGATTATACGATAGGCTTTGACACCGCCGTCAATACGGCGATGGAGGCGATTGACAAGGTGCGCGATACCTCTTCCTCTCATGAGCGTTGCAGTATCATTGAGGTAATGGGAAGAAATGCCGGATATATTGCGCTTTGGTGCGCTGTGGCGAACGGTGCGGAGGACGTTCTTCTGCCGGAGAAGTATGACTATAATGAGCAGGCGATCATCAATAATATTATTGCAAACAGAAAGCACGGTAAGACCCATCATCTGATTATCAATGCGGAGGGCATCGGTCATTCCACTTCCATGGCGAAGCGGATTGAAGCGGCTACGGGCATTGAGACAAGAGCGACGATTCTGGGTTACATGCAGCGCGGCGGCAGTCCGACCTGTAAAGACCGCTACTACGCTTCCATCATGGGCGCATATGCGGCTGATATTCTCTGTGCGGGCAGCACAAACCGCGTTGTGGCATACCGCCACGGCGAGTTTGTGGATTATGATATTGAAGAGGCGCTTGCGATGCAGAAGGAAATTCCGGAATATCAATATGAAGTATGCAGAATGTTAGCGACGTGAGAAAATGAAATAAAGGATAACCGGGAAGGACCGGGCTGCTGCGGAATCTGGCGTTTTGCGGCAGCCCTTTGTTTCACCCGCCTTGAAGGAATACGGGCGGCGGTTCTGTGTGGATAACAGAAGGATCGGAGAATGGGAATTTGAAAAAGCGATTGGGAAATTTGAATGCCACCGGAAAACTGGCGGTAGGATTTGGGCTGATTATTCTGGCGGGTACGTTTGTTTTGATGCTGCCTTTTTCGTCCAGAAGCGGAAGCTGGACTTCTTTTTTGAATGCGCTCTTTACAGCCACCAGCGCGACCTGCGTGACGGGTCTGGTGGTGGTGGACACGTATCAGTATTGGAGTCTGTTCGGACAGTTGGTGATTCTCGTACTGATTCAGGTGGGAGGACTGGGATTTATCACATTGGGCGCCTATCTTTCCGTGATTTTAAAGAAGAAGATAGGGCTAAAGGAACGAACGGCGATTCACGAGAGCATCAGCACCATTGAAATCGCAGGCGTGGTGCGTATGGTAAAGCGGATTGTGCAGGGCACTTTTTTATTTGAACTGACCGGAGCGGTTCTGCTTTCCATCCGCTTTATTCCGGAATTCGGCTGGGGACGGGGAATCTATTTCGGTATTTTTCATTCGGTTTCCGCCTTTTGCAACGCGGGATTTGATCTGATGGGAATTCGGGAGGCATACAGTTCGCTGACGGCCTATGAAGGGGACGTGCTGGTGAATCTGACCATTATGGGGCTGATCCTTGTCAGCGGAATCGGCTTTCTGGTCTGGGATGATTTTTACCGGAACGGATTTCACTATAAAAAGTATCTGCTGCATACCAAAATTATGCTTGCAGCTTCGTTTGTTCTCGTTTTCGGCGGGGCGATTTTATTTTATCTGTTTGAAAACAACGGCCTGTTTGCAGGTATGACGCTGAAGGAAAAGGCGCTGGGGGCGCTGTTTTGCTCCGTATCTCCCAGGACGGCGGGCTTTAATACGACGGATCTGGCGGGGCTTGGCAATGCGTCGAAGCTTCTGACCATGCTTCTGATGTTCGTCGGAGGCGGTTCCGGATCCACTGCGGGCGGCATCAAGGTGACCACGGCGGTAGTCATGGTTTTCACCGCCGTTGCGACGATCGGAAAGACGCAGGGCGTCAATATTTTTAAGAGAAGGCTGGAAGAGGATGTGGTGCGCAGGGCGAGCGCAATCGTGACATATAACGGCATTCTGATTCTGATCGTGTCCATGATTATTCTGGCGATACAGCCCTTCTCTTTTACGGATGTTTTTATGGAAACTTTTTCTGCGATGGGAACGGTGGGGCTTTCCACCGGCATTACCCGGCAATTGCTGCCGGTATCTAAGGCGCTTTTGATTTTGCTGATGTATTTCGGCAGACTGGGAAGTTTGACGTTTGCGCTTGTTTTCGCGCAGCGCAGGGTTGTGCCTCCGGTGCAGCAGCCGGTGGAGAAGATCGTGGTCGGTTAAAAATGGAAAGGGAGGTTTTTCATGAAATCTGTTTTAATTATCGGAATGGGAAGGTTTGGGCACCATCTCGCCCACAATATGCTTGAACTTGGGAACGATGTGATGATTATTGACATAGACGAGCGGAAGATGGAAGATCTCGTGCCCTATGCGACCAATGCGAAAATCGGAGATTGTACCAATCCGGAAGTGCTCAAAAGCCTGGGGATCGCAAACTTTGATTTCGTGTTCGTCTGCATCGGAACGAATTTTCAGAGCAGTCTGGAAATTACCAGCCTTGTCAAAGAGATGGGCGCAAAACATGTAGTCAGCAAAGCGACCAGAGATATTCAGGCGAAGTTTTTGCTGCGCAACGGCGCCGACGAGGTGATTTATCCGGAGAAGGATATTGCGGAAAAATGCGCGGAGCGTTATAGTGTGGATAATGTTTTTGATTACATTGAACTGGATGACGATTCCGCGATCTATGAGATTCCGCCTTTAAAAGAATGGGTCGGCCGCTCCATCCGGGAGGCGGATATCGCCCACCGCTTTCATGTGATGGTGCTGGGCGTGCGGGATCCGGGGGACAAGACGAAGATCATGCCTTCTGCCGATTACGTGATCGACGGCGACGAGCATCTGATCGTGCTGGCGGCGCGGGAAGCGATTACAAAGTTGCTCAAGAGCATGGAAATGATAAAGCCTGAAAAAAGGGAAAAGGCAAAGAAGGTACGAAAGCGCCGCTGAGGGCGGATGGAGAAAAAGTATGATAACAGCAGCGTCCAACAGCCGCATCAAGAGGCTGATACAATTGAATCAGAAGGCGAAGGCGAGAAGAACGGAAGACGTTTTTGTGGTGGAAGGGCAGAAGATGTTTCTGGAAGCGCCAGCAGACAGGATAAAGGAAGTCTATGTTTCGGAATCCTTTCCGGAACGCTGCACCTGCCGGGAGAAGCTTGAAAAGACAGGGTATGAAGTGGTGGCGGATTCCCTGTTTGGGAAAATATCGGATACTTGTACGCCCCAGGGAATCCTCTGCGTGGTGGAACAGTTTCATTATAATATGAAGGAACTGCTTCAAAAAGAAAATCCGCTGCTGCTTGTTCTGGAGAATATCCAGGATCCGGGCAATTTGGGAACCTTGCTGCGGACGGCGGAGGGCGCGGGAGTTGACGGCGTAATCATGAGCCGGGATACGGTGGATATTTACAATCCGAAAGTGATCCGTTCCACGATGGGAAGCATTTATCGGATGCCGTTTCTTTATACGGAACATCTTACAGACGCGATCGGGGAACTGAAGCGGGCGGGCGTAAATGTGTGCGCCGCTCATCTGAAAGGAACGCGGATGTATACGCAGGCGGATTATCGCCGCGGGAGCGCCTTTCTGATCGGGAACGAAGGGAATGGACTGCGGGAAGAAACCGCGCAGACGGCGGATACCTATATCAAAATTCCGATGGAAGGCAGCGTGGAATCTTTAAATGCCGCTGTGGCCGGCGCAATTTTGATGTACGAGGCGTCAAGACAGCGGCGCATGAAGGACGAAAGGAGAGAAAGCGAATGAAAATAGGCTTTATAGGACTGGGAAATATGGCGCAGGCGATGATCGGCGGCATTTTGAAGAATAAGCTGGCCGGGCCGGAGGAAATTCTGGGATCGGCCAAAACGGCGGAGACCGAACAGAAAATACGGGAGAAGTTCGGAATTTGTACGACCGGCAATAACGAGAGAACCGCGCACGAGTCGGACGTGTTGTTTCTGGCGGTCAAACCCCAGTTTTTTCCGGAGGTGATCGAACAGATCAAAGGTCTGAATTATGCCGGAAAAACGATTGTCAGCATTGCGCCCGGCAAGACCCTTGACTGGCTGGCGGAGCAGTTTGGGAATGACCTCGCCTTTGTGCGGGCGATGCCCAATACCCCCGCGCTGGTGGGAGAGGGATGTACGGCCGCGTGCTTTTCCGATCGTGTGGACGAGGCGTCAAAAGAGACTGTTATGGAAATTCTGGGAAGCTTCGGCAAGGCCTTTGAGGTGCCGGAACGCCTGATGGATGTTGTGCCCGGCGTCAGCGGATGCGCGCCTGCCTGGGTATTTATGATGCTGGAAGCTATGGCTGACGGTGCGGTGGCGGAAGGAATGCCGAGAAAACAGGCCTATGAATTTGCGGCTCAGGCTGTATTGGGGAGCGCCAAACTCATGCTGGAGACGGGAAAGCATCCGGGAGAATTGAAGGATATGGTTTGTTCGCCTGCGGGCTCCACCATTCAGGCGGTGAGAGTTCTGGAGGAGAAGAATTTCCGGGGCGCAATGATGGACGCCGTGATTGCCTGCATTGAAAAATCCAGGGCCCTGTAAAAACTGTGACGTTTTTGTTACAAAATATTGCTGAAATGTATAAGAGTGCTGTCTGATGGAAAAAATAACCTCCAAAGACAGCATTTTTTGATTGCATAAAAAAATTTCTTCTCTATAAAAGCGAGAAATGAAAACAAGAAATTTGTTTACTATGATTAAAAAATGAGGTTATCTGTCGGCTATTTCGTAAATATTACAACTTGATTTGAGAAAGACGAAGGCGGATTTTCGGAGAATATACTGAAAATCCAGTATTTGTCAGAAATGCTTGACAAACGGTATCAATGTTGCTATGATACACAACGTAATATTTGTTAACAACTTTGTAACAAATAAAACAAAAATGTAATGGAGGTAGTCATGGACACGAAAGGCAGAAAGTTGTTTCGGTATGTTGCCGGAATCTTAACCATAGCGGTTTTGATGGGCGCAGCGTATACGACAACCGTTATGGCGAGTGGGATCGGACTGATTGATACAGCGAACTTGCTGGACATTCATGCTGAGGCAGATGATTCTTCCGCGGTGGTAGGTCAGGTAATGGATGAAGGCCACGTTGCCATTTTGGGCAGATGCGATGGCTGGGTACAAATTCAGGCAGGAGAGATTGTCGGATGGGTGCCGGAAGAAAATCTGATCGAAACTGATGTTTCCAACGAAGAAGCGGTGGAAAGTAATGAGAGAGTCATTGAAGCGTTTGTGGAAGATACAGCAGATGAACCGGAAATAGAAACGGTAAATGCAGAAGAGATGGTTCCGGAGGAAATGACGGCGGATGCCCCGAATGAGAGCATTGCAGATCAGGAGCCGGTTGAGGACGGAGAAGTCCAATTGCCGCAGGCGCAGGCTGAAGCGGAGGCGCAGTTAGAGGCGCAGGCAGCAGCGGAGGCGCAGAGACAGGCGGAAGAGCAGGCTGCAGCAAGCCGGGAAATTTTGGCGGCTGCGGGCGTTACGGAAGAGGAATTATGCCTTTTGGCAAACATCATCTATTGCGAAGCAAAGGGCGAGCCGTATATCGGTAAGGTAGCGGTGGGCAATGTGGTGATGAACCGTGTAAAAAGCGAGGCATATCCGGATTCCATTACGGAAGTGATTTATGCAAAAGGACAGTTTTCTCCTGTGAGAAACGGAAGTATGGAAAAGGCGTTAAAGCGCGGCAGCGCGGATGCTTCCTGTTATCAGGCGGCGCTGGAAGCGCTGGCAGGTTCCAGTCCGGTAGGAGATAAGCTTTATTTCAGACGGGTCAACGGAAGATCCGGACAGGTGATTGGACACCACGTATTCTATTAAATAAAAATAAGAATGAAAGATACCGCCGGCAGACGAAGGGTATGCGCCTTTCGCCTGCCGGCGGTCTTTTTGTTGTTCAGATTGTGGGGATAAGAGGTTCGGATTTTCCATATTCTGAACGAAAAAAACAGGATATGATAAATAGGGGCGGATAGTCCTGTTTCCGGCTATAGTGGCGAATCTGGAAATAGAGAGAGATACATGCTATGATGGAAAAAAGAAATTGTATGAGGTGTCCGGATGTCTAAAATAAAAAACAGCCTTTTTCTGAAACTGGTATTGCTGCTGATGCTCGTTATCATTTTACCCGCTGTCGTCTCCAATATCATCGCTTATCTGGAAAATTATCATATGGTCCGTCAGCAGATCATCGACTGGAACGACAGGATGATGGAGATTGGGATGGAATCGACGATTGCGTATATCCGGGGTGTCGAGCAGGCGCCGATGAATTTGTTCGGAAATGCGGACGCCATCCGGGTATTGAATAAGCAGGAGAAATTTTCGGATATGGATCGTTATGTGATCCGGAAACTCGGTCAGTCCATCAGCGAACGGGATTCCAGCATTTACCGCATTGTGATGTCCTGCAAAAACGGCGAAAGCATAGACGGAATTTATCTCAATGACCAGATGAGCCGGACGATAACCGGAAACTATCTGTACCCGGAGCAGACGGACAGCGCGTTTCAGATCGGAACGGATGAAGACGGAAAACCGGCCGCGCTGATTTTCAATATGGATATCCAGAATGTGCCCAGTTATGAAATTATTGTGAGGATGCGCATTTTTGCCGCGCTGGACGATTTGCAGGATATGACGAAGGTGCTGTGCGGACAATATGAGGACAGCGTAGTCATGGTTTTTCTGGGAGAAGAGAAAGAACAGCTTCTGTTTTCTTCAGAGCCCTATCGGGAAATATCTTTCCGGGAAGAGGATCTCTTACAAAAACAATATGCAAAAGGGACGCTGGATGGGGAGGCCGGGATTTTCTTTCAGGAGAAGGAGGTTTATAAGGGGACGGAAATTTGCCTGGTGAAGTTTGTGGACAATCATTATTTTTCGGATCCCGCAGGCAGAGTGGTGCTCATAGCGGCAGTCGTGCAGATTTGTCTGCTGGCGGTTTCGGCCGTATTTCTTTTCCTGGCCTTTAATTTGCTTATTTCTCCGGTGAAAAGGATGCTGAATAATATGAAAGCGATGGAGATAAGTCCTGACTTTGATTATAAGTCCGGAACGGACAGGAAGGATGAACTCGGCGTGCTGGAAAACCAGTATGAAGGGATGATGAAAAGCCTGGATGAACTGGTGAATAAAAATTACCGGAGCCAGTTGGAAACGGCCAAGGCGAATTTTAAAATGCTGCAGGCCCAGATCAATCCCCACTTCTTATATAATATGCTGCAGTATATCAGTACGACGGCGCTGAAAAGTCACTGTCCGGAGGTATCCCGGCAACTGACGCAGCTTGGGGAATTGTTTCAGTATACGATGAATACTTCCGAGGAACTGGTAACGCTGGAACGCGAACTGCACCATCTGGAAAATTATATGATGCTGCAGGAGGGAAGGTTTGGAGGACGGCTGCATTTTACCGTGCATTGTCCAAAACAACTGGGAGAGATTCCTGTTCCGAAAATGATTCTTCAGCCGCTTGTGGAAAACTGCATTAAACACGGAATCGACCAGAAGGACGGTACGGGAAGCATTATGGTGTCCATTACGGAGAAAGACGGTCAGTGCCGGATCCGCGTGATGGATAACGGAGCGGGCATGAGTGAAGAACAGATGAAAGGGCTGCGGTCCGCCTATGACAATTACGGCTTTAACGCGAGCACGGAGAGCGGAATCGGCTTTTTAAACGTGCTGCAGCGATGCAAATTGTATTTTCGGGATGGCTTTGAATGGGATATCAGAAGCATACCGGGAGTGGAGACTACGGTGGAACTCGTTTTTCAAAGGGAAAGGGAATCGGAATGAAAGCGCTTATAGTGGACGATGAAATTCATATGAAGGAAGCCATAGAATTGATGATCGACTGGGAAAATTACGGAGTGAGAGAGGTGTTCTATGCGCCAAACGGAGCGGAAGCGTTGAAAATCATCGGGGAAGAACGGCCCGATATTCTGTTTTGCGATATGGAAATGCCGGTTATGGGAGGAGAAGAATTGCTGCGCAGGATTGTGGAACGCTCCATTCCGATTCAGGTGATCGCCATCAGCGGATACAGTGATTTCAAATATGTGCATGCGACGCTGCTCGCCAAAGGGATTGATTATATTCTGAAGCCTTTTAGCCAGGAGACGCTGCTGGCAGCTTTTGAAAAAGCGGTATCCAAAGTCAGGGGACAAAAGGAAGAGGAAGACAGATTGCGCCAGTATGAAAAAATGGGAATTGCGATGGCGAATCAGGTGCTGCAGCAGTTTTGCCGGGGAGAAACGGTCGACCGGGTGCAGATGGAGAAGGCCTTTCGAAAGCTGGGGGCGGATGACGGAAAAATCATGCCGGTTTCCATTTTAAGCCGGAACGCGACGGAAATTATGGAAAAGAGATATGAAAAGGACCGGGAGCTGTTCTTTTTTACCATTGGAAACGTTCTGCGGGAGGTTTTTAAAAGTTATGCGTTCCGGCAGGAAGCGTTCGGAGACGATTTTTACTGGATGCTGTTTTTGCAGGAAGAACAGCCGGATCCGATGCGCGTGTCGGAAAAAATGAAAATATTCGAGAAAAAAATCGGGGACGCGGTTGGGATTGAACTGACCTGGGTGGTATGCCGGGAGGCGGTGGAGTGGGAAGTTCTGGAAAAGGCTGTTATGGAACAGCATGGACTTTTGAAGAAGAGAAATGTGTGGGGCTGCGGACTGACAGAGCCCGGCAGCGCGGAAAATGCAGATGTTCCGGGAATTTTGAGCATGGAACTTCTGATAAAGAGCGTGATGAGAAAGAAAGATGAAAAAGCGCTGCGCCAACTGCTGCACGATTATTGCCGGAAACTGAAAGAAACGGGACAGGTGAAGCTGCAGGCGCTTCAGAACTGTACGGCGGATATGAATCTTCTGCTACGCCGCATGGCGTCCGGACAATCGGAGCGGGATCAGGTCCGGATAGAGCCGATTTCCATATGGGTGAACGATATCGCCGTATGGGAAAAAGAGGCGTATGGACGGCTTGGGCAGATTATGGACCGCTACCGGGAGGAAGAGGAACCTGCGGAGAAAATTTATTCCTATATTCAGGAGCATTATGCGCAGGATATCACCTTGTCCACCATTGCGGCCGATTTTTATCAGACGCCGCAGCATATCGCCAGGGTTTTTAAAAACAGATACGGGATGACGGTGGTGACGGCGATTATGAAGGTGCGGATGAAAAAGGCGTGCGAACTTTTGCAGACCGGAAATCTGAGCGTGACGCAGGTGGCGGAAATGGTCGGATATGAGGACGAGAACTATTTCGGGAGAATTTTTAAAAAGTATATGGGGATGACGCCCGCGCAGTATAGACGGCCGGGAAAAGAAAAAGGCAGGTGAGCGTTCATATTATCCGGGTAAATGGTTCAGATCTTCCATAGAGAGCCGCCAGAGGACGTTTTATAATAAACTCATCAGACGGGGATACAAAAAAGAGGGTATCCAAAAAAGAAACGGAGGAAAAGATATGAAATTGAAACGGGTTATGAGTTATCTGGTTATGGCGTCCATGCTGGCGGTGACGGCCGCAGGCTGCGGCAGCAGCGGTGAGACGGCTCAGACTGTGGAAAGCACCGGCGGCGAAGCGCAGGAGAGCGCGGCGGAAGAGACGGAAAAGAGTAAGGACGGCGTCGTGCTGACGGTTTATCAGGGAACCGCGCAGTATACGGATATGGTGGAGCAGCTTTGCAAGGATTATAAAGAGGAAACGGGCGTGACGCTGGAATGGGAAATTCCGGGCGACGAGCCGTATACGGTGCTGAAAGCCCGCTTTGCTTCCGGAGAAGCGCCGGATATCATCGATCTGCAATGCGGGGATTATGATACCTGGTATGAAAGGTGCGTGGATTTGTCCGATGAAGCCTGGACGGAACATGTGTATGAGGCTTCTTTGAGCGGCGGCTCCTGGGAGGGCAGGGTATATGGTCTTCCCTATGCGATGGAAGGCAGCGGAATTATTTATAACAAAGATCTGTTTGAACAGGCGGGCGTGGAAAAAGTTCCCACAACCATTACGGAACTGAAAGAAACCTGTGAAAAGCTGCAGGCGGCGGGCATTCAGCCCTTCGGAGAGGCCTGGGGAGACTGGGGATTTCTGATGCACATTCTGGGGATTCCCTTCACCTATGAGGGAGCGGCCCAGACGTCGGAAAGGCTTTCGGCGGGGGAAGAAACCTTTTCGGATATGGAATACATGGATAACTTCTTTGATTTTTATGATCTGACGCTGGACTACGGATGGGGAGCGGAATCGGTCGGCCATCACTATGACGATCAGGCGAATTCCTTTGCGCAGGGCGAGATTGCGATGATTAAGCAGGGGACCTGGCATACCGACACAATTGCGAGCATCAATCCGGATATGAATATCGGCCTGTTTGCGGTTCCGCTGACAGACGATGAAAGCCAGACGAAGCTGCAGGTTTCCACCACCAGATTTTTGAGCATTTCCAATACGTCCAAAAACCAGGAGGAAGCGAAGGCGTTTCTGCAGTGGTTTGTGGATCATGCGCAGACTTATATGATTGAGGATATGAGCATCGTGGCGCCCTATGACACGCTGGATGTTTCGGAGCTGGGCGCGCTGAACGTGGATATGAACAATTACGTTGCGGCAGGCATGTCCTATGACGGCTTCGGAATTGAGGAATGGCCGTCCGGATTTAATACGGATCAGGCGGAGCCGCTGCAGGCTTATGCGGCGGGAGCGGCCGACAGGGAAGCGACCTGTAAAGCACTGCAGAGCCTGTGGAGCAGCAGGGCGGCGTCTTCTGCAACGGCAGAGTAAACGGAGAAAAACGAAGGGAGAGCGCAGAAGACGACACTCTCCCTTTTTCAAAAAACAGGAGAAAGGCGGATGAAAAGAGAACAATGAACGGACAAAAAGCGTCTCTGCGGGCAAAGAACAATCTGGTATATGCGGTTTTTGTAGCGCCGGCTGTTTTACTCTGCATACTTTTCATTTTTGCACCGCTTGTAATCGGAATTTACTATTCGTTTCGGGACTGGAACGGGATCAGCGTCAGTTCTCATTTTGTAGGCGTCCGGAACTACGTGATGGCTTTTTCGGATGCGGGATTTATCGGAACGATCGGATTTACGCTGAAATATGCGCTGGTCATGGTGCTCTGCTACAATGTGCTGGGACTTTTTCTGGCGATGCTGCTGAACATGAAGCTGAAGCTGCAGGGCGCTCTGCGGGCCGTTTACTTCATGCCGATTGTCATCGGTACGGCTACGGTGGGTTATCTGTGGAATTTTATCATCGGAACGTTCCTGCCCTTTCTGGGAAAAAATTTCGGAATCGGTTTTCTGGAAAAAAACTGGCTGGCTTATCCGGGCACGGCGTTTCTGTCGCTGGTGATCGTGAGCGTATGGCAGGGAGTCGGCTATTATATGATTATTTATCTGGCGGGCCTGCAGAGCGTTCCCACCGAATTGCTGGAAGCGGCCGAAATTGACGGAGCGGGAATGAAGGAGCGGTTTCTGAACATTATTTTTCCCCTGATCCGGCCTTCCGTAACGATCTGTCTGTTTTTAAGCATTGTAAACAGCCTGAAGGCGTTTGACTTAAACTATTCCCTCACAAGCGGGGGGCCCTATGGAACGACGAAGACGATCGCCTATCAGATTTTCCTGGATGCGTTTAACGCGGATCAGCTATCCTACGCGTCGGCAAAAGCCGTCATATTTTCCGTCGTAATCGGCGTCGTGGCGATCATTCAGGTGAGGACGACCAGAAAGAAAGAGGTGGAACTGTGAGAAAGGAAGGCGGAAAGAAAAGAAAGGAATATGGAGCGCTGCAGTTTGCGGTGGAAGCGGTTCTGGTTTTGCTGGCCTGCTTTGTGGTGTTTCCCATCGTTCTCATTTTTATCAACAGCTTCAAAAGCAACGGGGAAATTCTGACTGACATGCTGGCGCTTCCGCAGTCTTTTGGTTTCGGCAACTATAAAGAAGCGATAGAGAAGATGAATTTCTTTTTAAAGTTTGCCAATACCGTTCTGGTATCCGTATTGTCGGTGGCGGGCATTGTTCTGTTTGGCTCCATGGCGGCGTATAAAATCACACGGGTAAAAAACCGGGTGAGCAATCTCATTTACTACGGCATTCTTTTTACCATGGCGATTCCCTTTCAGGTGCTGATGGTGCCGGTAGTCATTGTGGCGAGAAACTTACATATCGTGAATACGCTTTACGGCATGATTTTCATGTACTGGGGATTTCTGCTGCCGATGGCGCTGTTTCTGTACTGCGGATTTATCAAGGGAATTCCGCGGGATCTGGAGGAGGCTGCCATGATCGACGGCTGCGGACAGTTTCAGGCGTTCTTTCATGTGGTATTCCCGATTTTGAAGCCGATCACGGCCACGGTCGCCATCATCAATGTGCTGGGCGTGTTCAATGACTTCATGTTGCCGCTGATTATGCTCAATTCGGAAAAGAAAAAGACGATTCAGCTGTCCATGAGCGTGTTTTACGGAACCTATTTAAACCGTTGGGATCTGATTATGGCGGCTCTGGTGTTGTCGATTCTGCCGGCTCTGATCTTCTTTCTGGCGTTTCAGAAGCAGATCATCAAGGGAATGGCGGACGGCGCTGTCAAAGGCTGAGGAGGAAAATGCCGTGAAAGCGATTATAACAAGGGCGGACGACTGCGCGTCTTCCCATGCGGCCAATGAAGCCATTCTGGAAGCCATAGAAACGGGTTTTGTAAAAAACGTATCCGTTCTTGCCTGCGGAGGCTGTCTGGAGGAAGCGGCGGAGATGATGGCGGGGAAAAAAGAGGTTTGTTTCGGCCTTCATGCATGTATCAATTCGGAATGGGACAGGGTGGTCTGGGGGCCGGTGGCGCCCGCTGACCAGGTGGCCAGCCTGATCGACCGCAGGGGCGTTTTTTACCAGGACACCCGGGACTTTCTGCTTCACAGGCCGGTGATAGAGGAAATTCTGACGGAGTACCGCTGCCAGCTTGAGCGGCTGCGGAAAATGGGGTTTGAAATCCGGTATATGGATTCCCATATGTTTCCGGAACTGGCGGTGGACGGGCTGCAGGAAGCCATGAGCCGTATGGCCGAAAAGGAGGGCCTGATCGATCACGCATGGTTTAACCGGATCCTTCCGGGGAATGATCGTATAGCCGGGGGAGCCGGGGCGTTTGAAAAAAGCCTGTCGGAAATGAACGGGCAGTATCTGATGGTGATGCACCCGGCAAAGTACGGAGAAGAAATGCGCCTGACGGGAAATGCGGGCGCGGACGGAGAAACGGTGGCGAGGGCGCGGGAACGGGACTATCGTTTTCTGACCGATGAAAAAAATCTGAGGCTGTGCAAAAGCTACGGCGTGAAGCTTCTGCGCTATGACGAGGCCCGGAGAGCCGGGGAGAGATACCGGCTTCAACCCGGAGATTTTCAGGAAAAGGAACGAAGGAGGAACATATGGCGCTGCTTGAAATGAACTATAAATCGGAGGCTTTATCCAGGGATATCCGTCTGGAAATTCTGCTGCCCTGCAATGACGGGAGAACGGATGCGCCGACGCCTTTCAGGACCCTGTATTTTCTGCCCGGCTACAGCGGGAGCGGGAAGGAGATCCTGACAGAACTGAGTTTCCGTCCCCATTCCATGTTTTATGGGACGGCTGTGGTGATCGTGGACGGTGAAAACAGCTTTTATGTGGATCATAAGGAACGCAGGATGGGTTATCAAAGCTTTGTGGGACAAGAGGTCGTGGAAGTGACCAGAAAATTGTTTCCCTTATCCCGTAAAAGAGAGGATACCTTTATCGGCGGCATTTCCATGGGCGGTTTCGGGGCTCTTTATATCGGCGTGCAAAAAGCGGATACTTTCGGAAAGATTGCGATGCTGTCGCCGGGCCTGGACGCTTATGAGATGATTGACCGGGAAGGCGGATTTTTCCGGGAACAGTTGGATAACATGTTCGGGGGCAGAGAAGCCTTTTATCAGAACGATTTCTATTATAAGACGCTTTTATCCAGAAGATTGGACAAAGGACTCGATATTCCCGAGCTGTTTCTTTGCTGCGGGCGGGAAGACGTTCTGGTTTATGAGCAGGTGCGGGAAATGCGCCGCTTTCTGGAAGAAAAGGGAATTGCGGTGGAATATCATGAGGATGACGGCGATCATGATATCCTGTATTGGGAAAGTAAGATGGATCAATTGTTTGATTTTTGTAAATAGCTGCCGTGGAGCCGGAGGAGGATGGAAGAAAGCATGAACTACTACAGCGTTTTTGAGATCGATCCCCATACCTGGCGGATCGAGGATTGCTTTCGGAGTTATATGTATTTGTTGGAAGGAACAGAACGGGCGGTTCTGCTGGATACGGGCATCGGCCTGCCGGGACTGAAAGCCTGCGTTGGGGAACTCACCAAAAAGCCGGTGATTGTGATGAATTCCCACGGACATCTGGACCATGTGGGCGGAAACTGTCAGTTTGAGACCTGTCATATGATGGAAGCGGATCGAGAGGTGTTAAGGGAACATACGCAAAGAGCGTTCCGGAAAAAAATGATGACGGGTTTTTCGGAGGAGTTTGGATTTGCGCTGGAGGAATCCGAACTGGATGAGATGGCGAAGGCGGGATGGGAGGTCCCTTTCAGACCGCTTGCGGACGGGCAGATTTTTGAACTGGGCGGACGTTCGCTGGAGGTGATCGCAACGCCGGGGCATACGAAAGGAAGCGTCTGCCTGCTGGACCGGGAGCAAAGGAATCTGTTTTCGGCGGATACCGTATGCGATCAGGGCGTGTTGCTTTTCTTCCCGCATTCCGCATCGGTGGAGGAGTATCTTGGCAGCATAAAAGCGCTGAAACGGCGCGGCGAAGAATATGACAGAATCTGGCCCGGTCACCATGCATGCCCGCTGGAGCAGGGCTTTCTGAAGGCTTACGAAGACTGCGCGGTAAAAATTCTGGAAAGTCCCGGCCAGGGAGAACTCATATGCTCGAATCTGGGAGACGGGCGGATACAGCGGCTGGGGAGAATTTCCATCACCTACCGGACGGACCGGCTTTTTGCGGTTTAACCGGATGGAAGGATTATAGCGGGGAGAGAGAAAATGGAAAATCATTTTTGCTATCGTTTGAAGAAAATCGATACAACGCAGCAACAACTGCTTTGGGGGGAAACTGTTTTTCACAATGCGAACGGATATATCGGCGTGCGGGGAAATTTTGAGGAGGGCTATCCGCATTCCCTCACCAGCATCCGGGGACAGTATATCAACGCTTTTTATGACATTACGGACATGAAGCAGGCGGAGGCCCTTTGCGGTCTGATAGAAGAAAAGCAGACGATGCTCAACGTTGCGGATACCCAGAGCGTGCGGATCGAGTTGGGAGAGGAATCTTTTTCGCTGTTCGAGGGAACCGTAAAGGCGGCAAAACGGTGGGTGGATATGAAGGCGGGCGTGACCGGACGCAGGGTGGATTGGATTTCGCCGAAGGGCCGGGAATTCACCTTCACCTTCCGGAGAATGACTTCCTTTGTCAGACTGCCTCTGTTTTTACAGGAAATAACGGTCGCTTCTCATAATTATGAGGGACCGGTTCGTTTCCTTTCCGGTCATAAAGGGGAAGTGAGAAATTTCTGCGATCCTTCTGATCCCCGTGTGGCAGGGGAAAGCCCCCAATACCTGTTTGCAAAGGACAAAAAGCAGACGGGAGAAAGGACCTTTATCGAGGCCAAAACCTCCCGCTCCGGCCTGCGTGTGGTGAGCGGCGTGGGGCACAGAATACCGGAAGGGTATCACACGCAAATCAGGTGGCAGGAGCGGGAAGCCCAGCATGTGATAACAGGCCGGATTTCCCCCGGGGAAGAGGCGTGTCTGTACAAATATAGTTGGTTTTCTGATTCGGTCCGGACGCCTGCGCCCGAAGAGGCGGCGGAGGAGGGCCTCAGATGTGTGATGGAAGTCCCGGTAAAAAAGCTGTATGAGGAGCAGGAGCAGTACCTTTCCGGTTTCTGGGAGGACGGACTTCTGGAGATGGAAGGGGACGATGACCTGAATCTGGCGGTGCATTACAATATGTACGCGCTGCTTTCGTCCGCCGGAAGAGACTGCTATGGCAATATGGCGGCAAAGGGGCTGAGCGGGGAAGGTTATGAGGGACATTTTTTCTGGGATACGGAGATGTATGCCCTGCCCTGCTTTTTGATGATTCAGCCCCAGATTGCCCGAACGCTGCTTTCTTTTCGCTATGAAACGCTGGAAAAGGCCAGAGAAAATGCGAAAAAGCTGGGACATCAGAAAGGCGCGCTCTACCCCTGGCGGACGATCAACGGGGAGGAATGCTCCGGATATTTTCCTTCCGGAACGGCGGCCTATCATATCAGCGGAGACGTTGCCTATGCGGTGGCGGCGTATTATCTGGCCACCGGAGACAGGGAATTTCTGAATGAAAAAGGAGCGGAAATGCTGATGGAAACCGCCCGCCTGTGGCTGGACACGGGCAATTTTGCCGGAGGAAAGTTTCAGATACAGGACGTGACGGGACCCGATGAATATACCTGCATGGTGAACAACAATTATTATACGAATGCGCTGGCAAAATATAATCTGGAATGGGCGGTCAAATGCGCTGCGCTTTTGCAGGAAGCGGGCAGATGGGACGCTTTGTGTGAAAAGATATGCCTGACCCGGGAGGAAGTGGAGCGGTTTGGGCGGGCGGCGGCATGTATGTATCTGCCATATGACGAAGCGCTGGATATCAATCCTCAGGACGATTCCTTTTTACAGAAGAAAAAGTGGGATTTTGCCAATACGCCGAAGGAAAACTATCCGCTTCTGCTGCATTATCATCCGCTTGCCCTTTACCGCAGGCAGGTATGCAAACAGGCGGACACGGTGCTGGCGCATTTCATTCTGGAAGATTATCAGAAGCTTTCCACGATCCGAAATTCCTTTTTGTATTACGAAGGCGTGACCACCCACGATTCTTCCCTGTCCACCTGTGTGTTTTGCATCATGGCGGCCAAGCTGGGCATGGTGGAAAAGGCGGCGGAGTATTTTGGAGAATCCGCGAAGCTGGATCTGTTTAATACCCATAAAAATACGAAGGACGGCATTCATACGGCGAATATGGCGGGCAATTATATGGCGATTACCTATGGATTTGGAGGGCTGCGCATCAAAGAAAGCGGTCTGTATCTGTCGCCCTGTATTCCGGCGAAATGGAAAAGCTACCGGTTCCGCTTTTTCTGGCAGAAGACTCAGATAGAAGTGACGGTGGATCAGAAAGAATGCAGCGTGCGCAGGCTCAAAGGCGGTCCGGCGACGGTTCATCTTTACGGCGAAGAGGTACTTTTGATGGACTGCGTGCGAACCCGGGTGAAAAAAGAAGGGGATGGGAATCAAGATCATGAAATATGAAGGCGTAATTTTTGATCTGGACGGCGTTCTTTGCCATACAGATGCGTTCCATTATCAGGCATGGAAACAGGCCGCGGAGGAAGCAGGAATTTATTTTGATGAAAAAATCAACGACAGACTGCGCGGCGTGAGCAGAATGGAATGCATGGAGATTATTCTGGAGAAAGATCCTGAACGGATGACGGAGAAGCAAAAGCGGGATTTTGCGGACAGAAAAAACGGAATTTACAGAAAACTGCTGAAAAATATGGGGCCGGAGGATGTGAGCGAAGACGTGAGTTTTACGTTGATGTATTTAAAAAGCGCGGGCATAAAGCTGGCGGTGGGCTCTTCCAGCAAAAATGCCGGATATATTCTGGAGCGGCTTGGACTGGATGATCTTTTCGATCAGGTTACGGACGGGAACGATATTCGGAATTCCAAACCGGATCCGGAGGTGTTTTTGAAAGCGGCGGAGGGACTGGGACTTTTGCCGAAGCAATGTCTGGTAGTAGAGGACGCCAGGGCGGGCGTCGACGCGGCGGCTGCGGGAGGCTTTGAATGCGCGGGAATCGGCGATGCGGCGGCATATAGGAAAACCACCTGGTCTTTGAAGCGGGTTTCGGATATCTTAATGTTATGAGAAAACGGGCGGCAGGCTATGAATACCTGTACGCCCTTTTTTTGCGGATGCCCATATCCCCATCCGGCAGCGAATGAAGTATTTCAAAAACTTGACAGAGTATTACAGATTTGATATGATGACGCTGACGGCTTAATAAATTCGTAATAAATGTTTGGAAAATTAGAAGTTTTTGGGGGTTATGATGAAAAAAGAACGAAAAATCCGGCTGTTTTACGGGAGTCTGGCGATTTTTGTTCTGATGTTAAACGCGATGCCGGTATTGGCGCAGGAAAACGGGCGCAGGCAGGAATCCTGGCATGAGGGCGCCGGAATTGCGGCTTTGATTGACCGTCCTGAATCCGAAGAGGAGACGGACGGAGAAGGACAGGAGGCCGCAGCGGCGCGGGAATCAGAGAAGACGCCGGACGAAGCGGGAGCGGAAGGAAAACAAAACGCTGCAAAAGATGAGAAAGACGCGGAGCCGGAGACCGAAGAACTGGTCATGGCGCATGTGAATAATGTGCTGAATGTCCGCCGGGAGCCTGACAGCGAGGCGGAACTTGCAGGATATCTGTATGCGGACTGCGGCGGGACGGTTCTGGAACAAAAGGACGGCTGGACAAAGCTGGAATCAGGTGAACTGGTTGGTTGGGCGAAGGATGATTATCTTCTTTTCGGAGAAGAGGCAAAAGAGGCGGCGGAGAATGCGGGACGCACCGTGGCGACCACCACCACCGGCGCGCTGCGCATCCGAAAAGCGCCCTCCGCGGATGCGGGGGTGTATGATCTTTTGGAGGAAGGCGCGGAGTATGAGGTGGTAAATGAAGCGCAGCTTGCGTTCAGTGACGATATTACCATATCTTCCGACTGGGTGGCGGTGGATTACGAGGGGAAAACCGGATTTGTGTCCGCGGAATACGTAAAGATCGAGTTTCTGGTGGATTACGGCGAAACGGTGGAACAGGTTCAGGCCAGACAGGAAGAAGAAAAACGGCAGGAGGAAGCACTGAAGGCCGAGCAGCAGAAAAAGGAAGTTGAAAAAGCAAAAGCCCTCGCCGCTTCGGATGAAATGCTGCTGGCGGCCCTGATCCAATGCGAGGCGGGCAATCAGGTATATGAAGGCCAGGTGGCGGTAGGCGCGGTCGTTATGAACCGGGTAAAAAGCGGCGCCTATCCCAATACGATCAAGGACGTCATATTTGCTTCCGGGCAGTTTACGCCGGCGGGAAGCGGAAAACTGGGGAGTCTGATCTCCTCCGGAAATATCAAAGCTTCCTGTATACAGGCGGCCCGGGAGGCGATCGCAGGAGTTTCCCCGATCGGAACGGCGACTCATTTCAGGCGTGCCGGAAGTACGGAGGGCATTGTTATCGGAAATCATGTATTCTGGTGAAATTCAGACAGGTCTGCGCATTTACTGCGCAGACCTGTCTGAATTGCTTGTGAGGATATTATTGTTAATGGGGATATTTTAGAAAAACTTGAATATCTATTTGAAGTATAGTATGATGAAAGCAGGTTTTCAGAAAGGAGGCACCTCATATGATAGAAGTGGTAATTGTCTGGACGGTACTGCTGATTGTGCTTGTTGCGATAGAGATTGCGACGATGGGACTGACAACGATCTGGTTTGCGGCGGGAGCGCTGGCCGCGACGATTGCAGCCGCGTGCAATGCGCCGTTATTCGTTCAGATCGCGCTGTTTCTGATCGTATCGGTATTGATGCTCGTTTTCACGAGACCTGTCGCCATGAAGTATTTTAACAGAGACCGCACGAAGACGAATGTGGAAAGTCTGGTGGGACAAAAGGGCATCGTGACCGGTGAAATTGATAATCTGAAAGGATGCGGTCAGGTTACGCTCAATGGAATGGAGTGGAGCGCCCGTTCCCGGACAGCGGATCGTGTCATTCCGGAAGGAAGCGTGGTCGTTGTCAAAGAGATTCATGGAGTAAAGCTCATTGTAGCTGTGGAGGAAGCATAGGGACCGCGTATCGCAGTTTCCCCGTGCGGCGGCGAAGAAAATTCCGTCAGGGTTCTTCGGCCGGATGAAGGATGCGGCAAAGGGCCGCAGGAAATGAGGTTAAGATGATAACTGGTATTGTTTTGCTTTTAATTTTACTTCTGATAATATTGATCGTGGCGTCCTGCATTAAGATCGTTCCGCAGGCGCAGGCATATGTGGTGGAACGTCTGGGCGCTTATCAGGATACGTGGGGCGTGGGCCTGCATTTTAAAGTGCCGATCATCGATAAGGTGGCGAAGCGCGTTTTGTTAAAGGAACAGGTTGCGGATTTCCCGCCTCAGCCGGTTATCACGAAGGATAACGTTACGATGCGCATCGATACGGTAGTATTTTTCCAGATCACGGATCCCAAGCTGTTTACCTACGGCGTGGAGAACCCGATCATGGCGATTGAAAATCTGACGGCGACAACGCTGCGTAATATCATCGGCGATCTGGAACTGGATCAGACGCTGACCTCCAGAGAAACCATCAACGCGAAGATGCGCGCTTCCCTGGATATCGCAACGGATCCCTGGGGTATCAAGGTCAACCGCGTGGAGTTAAAGAACATCATTCCTCCGGCAGCGATTCAGGACGCCATGGAGAAACAGATGAAGGCGGAGCGCGAAAGACGTGAAGCGATTCTGCGTGCGGAGGGCGAGAAGAAGTCTACGATTCTGGTGGCGGAAGGTAAGAAAGAATCCGCAATTCTGGAAGCGGAAGCGGAGAAGCAGTCTGCAATTCTGCGTGCGGAAGCGCAGAAGGAGAAGATGATCCGCGAAGCGGAAGGTGAAGCGGAAGCGATCCTGAAGGTGCAGCAGGCGACGGCGGACGGTCTGCGCTATATCAAAGAAGCGGGCGCGGATGATTCCGTATTGAAGTTAAAGAGCCTGGAAGCGCTGGAAAAAGTAGCGGACGGCAAATCCACCAAGATCATTATTCCGTCTGAGATTCAGAGCATGGCAGGCGTGCTGGCGAGCGCCAAAGAACTGCTGACAGACAAATAAGGCGGATAAAGGGCTGCCCTGTCACAAAACGCTCTGTATAAAAATAAAAACAATAAAAAAAATACTTGCGAAACAGAATGTTTTGTATTAAAGTATTACCAGCAAAAAAGCAGAAGCAATGGCGCTTCTAATTTACGCGCCACGTTTCTGCTTTTTCTGCTGCCCGGACGAAACGCGGCCGCGCTTCGCCCGGGCAGCAGAAAAAGGCCGACGGTCTACGCCCGTCGGCGGATTCCTTTTTGAAGATTCCAAACCGCGCGCAGCGCATGGTTTGGAAAATAACGGCCTTTCACAAGGCGGAAGAATTATGAATCGGAAGGATAAAATACAATGGATATGTGTAAGTACATTGCGAAAAGATTACTGCTGGCGGCAGTTACCATCTGGGCAGTAGCGACAATCACTTTCTTTCTGATGAACATGGTGCCAGGCGGCCCGTTCCTTTCAGAGAAGGCGATCAGCCCGAAAGCGCAGGCCGCGCTGGAAGCGAAATACGGTCTGGATAAGCCGCTGATGGAGCAGTACAGGACTTATATCGTGGACGCGCTCCACGGTGATTTCGGAGACAGCTTAAAGCAGCGCGGCCGTACCGTTATGGCGATCATTACGAGCAAATTCCCGGTATCCGCACGAATCGGCGGTCTGGCGGTTTTGGTTTCTTTGCTTTTGGGCATACCGCTGGGGTGTGTGGCCGCCCTGAACCGGGGAAAATGGATTGATAATGTGGTCAGCGTCTTTACAACCTGCGGCATCGCGGTGCCCAGCTTTGTAATCTGCACGATGCTGATGTACTTTCTGGGCGTGAGACTGAAATGGCTGCCTACCTTTGGCCTGACGAACTGGAAAAATTATATCATGCCGGTCATTTCGCTGGCGTTGTATCCGACTTCTTATATCATGCGCCTGATGCGCTCTTCCATGCTGGATGTGTTGGGACAGGATTATATGCGTACGGCCAGGGCAAAAGGACTCGCCCAGTTCATGCGCATCTTTAAGCACGCGCTTCGCAATGCGATCCTGCCGGTCGTCACTTATGTGGGACCGATGATGGCTTATACGCTGACAGGAAGCTTTGTTGTGGAAAAAATTTTCACGATTCCGGGTCTGGGAAGCGAGTTCGTGGGATCCATTACCAACAGAGATTATACGGTTATTATGGGAACGACGATTTTTCTCGCAACGCTTTTGATTTTGATGAATGTGCTGGTGGATATTGTTTATAAGATCGTGGATCCCCGCATTAAGCTGAAATAATGGAAGGGAGAGCGTAATATGGAATCACATAAGAAAAATCCGCTGAGTCTTCAGCTTGATTTAAATCCGGACGATTTCCTGCCGGCCAGCGAAGAAGAGAAGCAGAGTCTGGTGGTGATGCGGGAAAGCGTCAGCTTCTGGAAGGACGGCTTCAGACGGCTGCGGAAAAATAAGGTGGCAATGGTGAGCCTTGCGGTGATTATTATCGTTATGATTTTTTCCTTTATCGTGCCGCATTTTTATCCTTATTCTTACGCGACGCAGATTAAGGGCGCGAATAATCTGGCGCCGATGCAGTATTCGGAAGCCGAACAGGAGCAGATTGCCAACGGGGAAAAGGTATTTCCTCACGTGTTGGGAACGGACAAAATGGGAAGGGATTATGCGATCCGGGTGATGATGGGATGCAGGATTTCCCTTTCGGTTGGTTTGATTGCGACGGTGCTGATTCTGCTCATCGGATCGGCATACGGTTCCATCGCGGCTTTCTGCGGCGGCTGGGTGGATCTGGTCATGATGCGTATTGTCGATATCCTGTACACGATTCCGGATATTTTGCTGATCGTTCTGATTTCCTTTGCGATGAAGGATCCGCTGGAAAAGCTGGCGATGATGCCGGGCTTTGGCTGGGTGGACGTCATCGGACGCAATATGATAAGTATTTTTATCGTATTCGCCCTGATTTACTGGGTGGGCATGGCGCGCATGGTGCGCAGTCAGGTGCTCACTTTAAAAGAATGTGAATATGTCACGGCGGCCAGAGCGCTGGGCGCAAAGAGCGGCAGAATCATAAAGAAGCATCTGCTGACCAACTGCATCGGCACGCTGATCGTTACCACAACGCTGCAGATTCCTTCTTCCATTTTTACGGAGAGCTTCTTAAGCTTTCTGGGACTGGGCGTTGCGGTGCCGCTTCCGTCTCTGGGAAGCCTGGCCAGCGAGGCGATGAACGGCTTTCAGACATATCCGTATCTGCTGTTTATTCCGGCGCTTTTAATCAGTCTGATCATTTTGAGTTTTAACCTGTTTGGCGACGGTCTGCGGGATGCGTTTGATCCGAAGCTGAAAAATTAAAGGGAGGCGCAGAAGAAATGGAAGAATATCTTGTAAATATAGAACATGAACGCCTTTCCTTTTTCACCCCGGCGGGAGAAGTAAAAGCGCTTAACGATGTTTCCATTTGCTTAAAAGAGGGAGAAATTCTGGGAATCGTGGGCGAAAGCGGCTCCGGCAAATCCGTTACGGCCTACAGCCTGATGGGGCTGACCGCATATCCGGGCAGGCTGCTGGACGGCAAACTTCATTTTAACGGCCATGAGGTCGAGAAAATGAAAGAAAAGGAAATGAGAAAAATCCGGGGCAAGGAAGTGTCCATCATTTTCCAGGACCCGATGACGAGTTTAAATCCTGTTTATACCATTGGCAATCAGTTGGTGGAGACGATCCGGCTGCATACCGATAAAAATAAAAAGCAGGCGAAGGAAAGAGCGATAGAACTTCTGAGTCTGGTGGGCATCAACGAGCCGGAGAAACGGATCAGACAATACCCGCATGAATTTTCCGGCGGAATGCGGCAGCGCGTCATGATTGCAATGGCGCTGGCCTGCGAACCGAAGCTTCTGATCGCGGACGAGCCGACGACTGCGCTGGACGTCACCATTCAGGCACAGATTCTGGAACTGATGATGGAACTGAAAGAAAAGCTGGGCATGGCGATCATCATGATTACGCATGATCTGGGGATTGTGGCCAGCATGTGTGAGAAGATCGCGGTCATGTATGCGGGCAGGATTGTGGAATACGGCACGGCGGATGAGATTTTTTACCAGCCGCAGCACGAATATACGAAGGGGCTGTTGCGCAGCATTCCGAAAATTGACGCGACGGAGCATGAACGGCTGGTGCCGATCGAAGGAACCCCCATCGACATGCTCAATCCCCCGGCGGGATGTCCTTTCGCTCCCAGATGTGAGAACTGCATGAAGATCTGTCTGCGTCAGATGCCGCCGGTGACGACCATCAGCGACACCCATTATACACAGTGTTACATGATGCAGAAGGCACAGATGGAAGGAGGTCGCAGCAATGGCTGAGAAACTGGTTGAAGTATCGCACCTGCAGCAGTATTTCCCGGCGGGCGGCCTGGGAAAAAACAGAAAATATGTGAAAGCGGTGGATGACGTTTCCTTCTTCATTAAGAAAGGAGAGACGCTGGGGCTGGTAGGCGAATCCGGCTGCGGAAAAACCACCACCGGCCGTTCGCTGCTTCGGCTGTACGAGCCTACGGGCGGCAGCATCGTTTACGACGGCGCCACCATTTTTGATAAAGAGAAAAAGATCGCGGTCAATATGCTGCCTTACCGCAGAAAAATGCAGATCGTGTTCCAGGATCCTTATGCCAGTCTGGATCCCCGTATGACGGTTGCGGATATTGTGGGAGAAGCGATTGACATTCATAAGCTGGCGGCAAACAAGAAGGAACGCCAGGACAAGATCATCGAAATGCTGGAACGCGTGGGCTTAAACAGCGAGCATGCAAACCGCTATCCCCACGAATTTTCCGGCGGGCAGAGGCAGCGCGTTGGTATTGCAAGAGCGTTGGCCGTGGACCCGGAATTCATTGTCTGCGACGAACCGATCTCCGCGCTGGATGTGTCCATTCAGGCGCAGGTGGTCAATATGTTTGAAGATCTCCAGCAGAAATACGGACTGACCTATTTGTTCATTGCCCATGATCTTTCTGTGGTGAAACATATTTCCGACAGAATCGGCGTTATGTATCTGGGGAAGCTGGTGGAACTTGCGGACAGCTATGAACTGATCGGCCACAGCATGCATCCTTATACGAAGAGCCTGATTTCCGCAATTCCGATTGCGGATCCGAAAAAAGCCCGCGCGAATAAGAGAATCGTCTTAAGCGGCGACGTGCCGAGCCCTTTGAATCCGCCGTCAGGCTGCCGTTTCCGCACGAGATGTCCCTATGCGGATGAAAAATGCGCCTGCGAGGAGCCGGTATGGCAGGAAACGGCGCCCGGCCATTTTGCGGCGTGCCATCATCTGGATAAGGTGAACTGAAATAGCTGTTGATTTCCCGAAAGGGGATTGATGGAAAATAAATGCTCAAGGAGCAAAAAAACAAGGAGGAAATTATGAAAAAGAAACTCGCGTTACTTTTGTGTGCTATCATGGTAACCGGTATGGTTTCCGCTTGCGGAAGCGCCGGAACAGATGCACCTGCAACGGACAATGCAGCAGAGACAACGGCTGATGCGGACGGCGAAGACACAGCGGACGTTGTGACTGATGAAGCCGGCGCAGAAGGCAAACAGCTTGTCGTACAGGTCGGTCCTGATCCTGAAACGATCGATCCCGCATTAAACAGCGCTATTGACGGCGCCAACATGATCATTCATTCCTTTGAAACACTGCTGATCATGGATGAAAATACCGAGATTCAGCCCGGTCAGGCTGAAAGCTGGGAATGCTCCGAGGACGGCCTTACATGGACCTTCCATTTGAGAGAAGGCCTGAAGTGGTCTGACGGCACTCCGCTGACAGCGAATGATTTCGTATATAGCTGGAAGCGTGTCTGCGATCCCGAAGTTGCAGCGCCTTATGCAGAAACCGTACTTGGTATGGTGAAGGGCTTTGACGAAGCGACCTCCGGTGATCTGGACGCACTCGGCGTATCCGCTCCGGATGATCTGACATTTGTTGTAGAATTGTCCCAGAGCTGCCCTTATTTTGAAAGCCTTGCGGCATTCGCAACCTTAAGCCCTGTTCAGCAGGCAACTGTGGAAGCGAACGGCGACGCATGGGCAACCGCTGCTGAAACCTATGTTTCCAACGGCTCCTTCTATATAACAGAATGGGTACCCGGTTCTCATATCACCATGAGCAAAAACCCCAACTACTGGAATGCCGACGCGATTAAGCTGGGCAGCATCAAGTTTGTTCTGATGGAGGATTCCAACGCCGCTTACAGCGCATATCAGACAGGCGAAGTAATGATGATCAAAGACGTTCCCACAGAGGAAATTCCCAGCCTGGAAGGCAACAGCGAATTCCATGTTGAGCCTATTATCGGTACTTATTACGTAAGCTTGAATGATGAAAAAGAACCCTTCACAGACGTTAAGGTGAGAAAGGCATTAAGCCTTGCAATTGACCGTGAGTATGTGGCTGGCACTCTGATGCAGGGAACCTATTCTCCGGCTTACAACTTCATGGGCCCCGGCTGGGTTGATCCGGCAGGCGGATATTTCATGGACAATGCAAACGGCGGAGAAGCTTATATTTCTTCCGACTATGAAGCAAACCTGGAAGAAGCGAAGAAGCTGATGGAAGAAGCGGGTTATCCTAACGGAGAAGGCCTGCCGACCCTGACCTATTCCACCAATGATATGGGCTATCATAAAGTAGTTGCGGAATACTTACAGCAGGCATGGGCAGAACTGGGCGTCAACCTGAACGTGGAAGTGGTAGAATGGTCCAGCTTCACACCTTTACGCCGTGCGGGCGACTATGAAATTTCCAGAAACGGCTGGGTTGGCGATTACAGCGATCCTTCCAACATGCTGGAACTGATGTATTCCACAAACGGCAACAACGACGGTAAATACAACAACGCTGAATTCGACGCTGCAATCGAACTGTCCCGCTCCACAATGGATACTGCGGAGCGTTCCGCAGCGCTGCACGAAGCGGAAGATATCATGATGGAAGATGCGGCATGCATTCCGATCGCATATTACAATGACTTCTGGCTCCAGAGCGATAAGATCACAGGAATGTGGCACTCTCCTTATGGTTACTGGTACTTCATGTACGCTGACATTGCGGAATAAGAATGCCGGCGAAAGCGGATTGAGAACTCCGTATTTCAGATAAAAACAAAAAAATCCTCCGTCCCGCGGTTTATCCCATTTCAGAAAGGTTTAAACCGCAGACGGGGGATTTTTGAATTGTACAGAAACTTTCTCACTGTCTGAAATAACGCATAATATGTAAAGCCCACGCTTTACTTCATGGAAGTTCCTTCCAGAACGCATTTGCGCGCCGCTTCCTGCGCTGCGATGACGCGATCGCACCAGTCGTCAAATTCGGGATCCGGCGTCTGGCATTCCGGGTGGGACAAAACATAGTCGAGCGCTTTTTGGACGCCCTGATCGAAACGGGTGGTCGCGCAGAAACCGGGCACAAGCTGTTTTAACTTGCTGTTATCAAAAACAACGGAGTTGGCCTTATCGCCCAAAAGACCGCCATAAAAATCGTAATCGCTGCAGGAAGCGAGGAACGCGGAAGAAACATAATAAGGTTGAAAAGGAACCTGCAGCGCGTCCGCAATCGTCCGGTAAATCTGGTTCCAGGTGAGCGATTCGTCGCCGGTGATCTGCACCGCTTCTCCGATCGCATGGACGTTGCCCATCAGGCCGATAAATCCTTTGGCAAAATCCTCATTGAAGGTCAGCGTCCAGAGCGAAGTGCCGTCGCCGTGGATGATGACCGGTTTTCCTTCCATCATGCGCTTGATATTCTGAAAACTTCCGTAACGGCCATGGGGACCCATGGGCACGCTTCGCACGCTGTAAGTATGGCTGGGGCGCACGATTGTAACGGGGAAACCGTTTTCACGATAAAGCTTCATCAAAAGTTCTTCGCCGGCAATTTTATTGCGGGAATATTCCCAATAGGGGTTGACGAGCGGAGTGGATTCCGTGATCCGGTAATTTGCCAGCGGCTTCTGATAAGCGGAGGCGGAGCTGATATAGATGAACTGCCGGGTTTTGCCGCTAAACAGCCGGTAATCCCGCTCCAACTGGCCGGGGGTAAAGGCGATGAAGTCCGCAACCACATCAAAGCTGTGCCCTTCCAATTGCGCGGCCACATAATCCTCATCGTTGATGTCTGCGAGAATGAGGTTGGCGCCGGGGGGCAATTGGGAATTGTGATTGCCGCGGTTGATGAGCCAGAGTTCATGACCGGCTTCCAGAAGCTGCCGGGAAATGGCGGAACTGATTGTTCCGGTACCGCCTATAAAAAGAACCTTCATAGTTGTTTTCCTCCTGTTATTTTCTTATGATTCAGTATAAACGTTTCCGTTTTTTTTGTCATCTCTTTATTCTCCAAATTATAGGTTTACAAATTCGGGCATTGCATTCTATAATAGTGGCATCGGAAAAACAGCGTAAAAACGCTTACAATAAAATGCAGGAGGATGAGCGATGAATCTGACAGGACGGCATTTCTTAAAATTACTGGATTATACGCCGGAGGAAATTGAGTATCTGGTTGATCTGGCGGCGGATCTGAAGGCGAAGAAAAAGGCGGGAGAACCGGTGGACGTGCTGCGGGGCAAAAACGTGGCGCTGATATTTGAAAAGACGAGCACCAGAACGAGAAGTTCTTTTGAAGTCGCGGCGCATGACCTGGGAATGGGAAGCACTTATCTGGATCCGTCCAGTTCCCAGATCGGAAAGAAAGAGAGCATCAAGGATACCGCGCGCGTGCTGGGCAGAATGTACGAGGGCATTGAGTACCGCGGCTACGGCCAGGAAATTGTGGAAGAACTGGCGAAATATGCGGGCGTTCCGGTGTGGAACGGTCTGACCAATGAATTTCATCCCACGCAGATGCTGGCGGATCTTCTGACCATCAAGGAACATCTGGGGCGCATCAGGGGCGTGAAGCTGGTCTATATGGGCGACGCCCGTTACAATATGGGGAATTCCTACATGGTGCTTTGCGCGAAAATGGGCATGCACTTTACGGCGTGCGCCCCTTCCAAATATTTTCCGGAAAAAGATCTGGTGGAGCAATGCCGCAAGATAGCGGAACAGACCGGCGCGACCATTACCCTGACGGAAGACGTGATGGAAGGGACGAAAAATGCGGACGTGATCTGTACGGATGTATGGGTATCCATGGGCGAGCCGGACGCGGTCTGGGTGGAGCGCATTGAAGAGTTGTCTCCGTATCAGGTGAACCGCAAGGTGATGCAGAATGCCGGAAATGCCATTTTCGTGCACTGCCTTCCTGCGTTCCATGATCGCAATACCCAGATTGGCAAGGAGATCGGAGACCGCTTCAACATATATGAAATGGAAGTGACGGATGAAGTGTTTGAGTCCGAAGCATCCGTGGTATTTGACGAAGCGGAAAACCGCATGCATACGATTAAAGCCGTGATGGCGGCGACGCTGGGCGCGACATTTTGACGGTAAGAGAGCAATTATGATACAAAAAGAAAAACTGGAAGCGCTTCTTGGAAACTGTCCCATCGGACATACGCTCATTATAAAAGAAGTGACGGATTCCACAAACCTTGATATCAAACGGGCGGCAGAAAGCGGCGCCGTCCATGGCACCGTGGCGGTCGGAGAACAGCAGACTGCCGGAAAGGGCAGAAGGGGCCGGACCTGGGTATCGCCGCCGGGAGAGAATCTTTATTTCAGCATGATGCTCTGTCCGGATTTTGCGGCGGAGAAAGCGTCCATGGTGACGCTGGTGATGGCGTTGGCCGTTGCGCAGGCGGTGCGGAGCATCGGCCTGGACGCCGGGATCAAATGGCCCAACGACGTGGTGACAGGCGGCAAAAAAATATGCGGCATTCTGACGGAATTATTTTTCCGGGAAGATAATAGCTTCTATGTGGTGATCGGAACGGGAATCAACGTGAACCAGAGGCAGTTCCCGGAAGAGATACAGGCGACGGCGACTTCCCTGCTTCTTGCGCGGCGGGAAGCCGTGGATCGGGAAGCGTTGCTTGCCGGCGTGCTGCTTTATTTTTCGGAATATTATGACAAACTGGTACGCTGCGGCGACTTGTCCGGACTGCGAAACGAATATGAAAGCCTGTTGGTGAATCTGGGCGCTTCCGTGGAAGTGCTGGACCCGAAAGGCGCATGGAAGGGCACTGCGCAGGGGATTGACAACGCAGGGGAGTTGCTCGTTTGCCATGAGGACGGGCATGTGGAGGCGGTCTATGCCGGAGAAGTATCGGTGAGAGGAATTTATGGTTATGTCTGAAGAACGTCAAAACGGAGAGAAAATTGTGCTCTGCGGGGCGAACGCCTATGAGCAGAAGTATTATTTCAATGAAAAATTCAAGGGGATTCCGCAGTCCATTCAGGATGAACTGCATATTATCTGCGTGCTTTTTACGACGGAAGTGGGCGGCGTCTTTACCATCGTATTCGAGCCGGACGGGACGCTGGCTTTTGAAACGGATGCGGCGGAGGACGATATTTTATATGATGAAATTTCCAGCGGACTGCTGGTCGGAGAGATTCGCAGAAACCGTCAGGAAATGCTGGAGTCTTTAAGCCTGTATTACCGCGTCTTTATTTTGCACGAGGATATGTCGGAAATTCTTCGGGAAGAGGAGGAGGCATGAACCGGCTTACAATTGGCGGCGTGACGCTGAAAAATAATGTCATTCTGGCTCCCATGGCAGGCGTAAGCGACCTGCCATTTCGTTTGTTGTGCGCCAGGCAGGGGGCTGCTATGGTCTGTTCGGAAATGATCAGCGCGAAGGCGGTTTTTTACAATAACAAAAACACGGAAGAACTGCTTCGGATTCATCCGGAGGAAGGTCCGGTATCTTTGCAGTTGTTCGGTTCCGATCCGGAAATCGTCAGCGAGATGGCAAAAAAAATAGAAGACCGCCCTTTCGCCGTGCTGGATCTGAATATGGGCTGCCCGGTGCCGAAGGTGGTCAACAACGGAGAGGGAAGCGCTCTTATGAAAAATCCGGCGCTGGCAGGCACCATCATCGAGAAGACCGCGCGGGCGATTCAAAAGCCCGTTACGGTTAAAATAAGGAAGGGCTTTGACGACGCCCATGTGAATGCGGTGGAACTCGCGCATGTCGCGCAGGAATCGGGAGCGGCGGCAGTGACGGTGCACGGGCGCACGCGGGAGCAGTATTATTCCGGCGAAGCGGACTGGGACATCATAGCGCAGGTAAAACAGGCCGTTTCGATACCGGTTGTGGGAAACGGCGATGTGACGGACGCGGCGTCCGCGCAGAGGCTGCTTCGGGAAACGGGCTGCGACGGCGTTATGATCGGACGCGGCGCGCAGGGAAATCCCTGGATATTCCGGGAAATTACGGCGGCTCTGGCCGGAGAGGAAATTCCAAAGCGTCCGTCCCGGGAAGAAATCTATAATATGATTGTGGAACATGCCGCCCTTTCCAGAGAGTATAAAGGTGAGTATATCGCGGTACGGGAGATGCGAAAGCACATGGCCTGGTACACGGCGGGGCTGCCGCATTCTTCCCAACTGCGCCGTCAGATCAACGAAATGGAGACGATGCAGCAATTGGTGGAGGGAATGAAGAAATTATTGCTCGCGCAATGAACGCAGATGCATGAAAGTATTTCTGCCGTCATAGAGTTTCATTATGAAAGAACTTATTTATCTGATGAACGGCAGAACGCCTGAAAAAAGTACATCATTTAAAAATCGCATGGCAAAACTGCAGACACAGCGGTTTTGCTGGCGGGATTATGTGGTCAGCCTGCGCCTGGCGCCGCCTGCCTGGGCGGGAACGCGCAGGCTGACGGATTATGTGCATATGCTGGGAAGCCAAACGGGGGAAATCTGGATCGCGCCGGAACTGGATCCGTACTTTCCGGGCTGGCGGCAGCCGTTGCCGGATCCGGAACTGGCGGCGCATTTGCTGTCGGAACAGCCGTTTCGGGAGATCCTGGTCGTTCTTTTGGGAAAAAGCCCGGAGCATAGAAACGACTGGTGGCAGGAATGCTTTCTGGAAGGCTGTTTTGCGGATTTAAACGGTCTGTATCTGGTCGGCGCACAGGAAGAGGAAACGTCGGATTTTTTTGACTGGCTCTATGAGCAGAGCGGCTTGCCCGCCTGCTTTTTAAAACGCCTGCCGGATACGGACGGGCGGAAAACGGTTGTCGTGGATTTGTGCCGGGAGGGACGGCCGCCTGTGCGGGAAATTGCGGCGGGAAGTATCTATCTGGATCTGACTTCGGACCCGGAAAAGCGTCGGATTTTGAAGGAAAAAAGAACGGATATTTCCTACATCTCTGTCCGAAATTACCTTGACACTGCTTTCAAAGCACGGTATAATGCGATTTGATTATAGTCACGCTGGTAAGGATGGAAGACTGCCGCCCGGGACCGGACGGCAGCGTGAAAATCTCCCGGCGTTTGCGTCCGCAGCGCGGGCTGTCGAGAATGAAATAAGAGGTATTGTCATGGAAGAAAAAAAGAACATTCTAACTTATGAGGGACTTCGCAGGTATGAAGATGAACTGCATGAATTGAAAGTGATCAAGCGTCAGGAAGTTGCGCAGAAGATCAAAGAGGCGAGAGAACAGGGGGACTTGTCCGAGAATGCAGAATATGATGCAGCCAAGGACGAACAGAGAGATATCGAGGCAAGAATTGAAGAACTGGAGAAGATTCTGAAGAATGCCGAAGTTGTTGTGGAAGATGAAGTGGATCTGGACCGGATCAATATCGGATGTCAGGTCAAGATTCTGGATCTGGAATTTGATGAAGAACTGGATTATAAAATTGTCGGCTCTACGGAGGCGAACAGCTTAAAAGGAAAGATTTCCAATGAATCTCCGGTCGGCAAAGCGCTGATCGGCGCGAAGATCGGGGACCTTGTGGAAGTGGAAACACAGGCCGGCGTTTTGCAGTACAGAGTGTTGGAAATCGAACGGTCAAACTGAGAAAGCGGGAGACGCAGCCGTTTCGCGTCGCCTGAAAGGCGATAGACAGCTATGGGCAGTCCCGGACGGGACAGGCTTTGGGCCGGAACGGCTTTATGGAAAGGAAAACAGACATGGCAGAAAATAATAATACTGCGAAGACACAGGAGCAGGATTTAAACCAGATTTTAAAAGTCAGAAGAGAGAAATTAGCTGCGCTTCAGGAAGCAGGAAAAGATCCCTTCCGCCATGTGAAATATGATGTCACGGCGCACAGCATGGACATCAAAGAGCGCTATGAGGAGATGGAAGGGCAGACGGTCAGCATTGCAGGCCGCATTATGTTCAAGCGCGTGATGGGTAAGGCTTCCTTCTGCAACGTGCAGGATCTGCAGGGAAGCATTCAGGCCTATGTGGCGCGGGACAATATCGGTGAGGAATCCTATGCGGATTTTAAAAAATATGATGTGGGCGACATTGTCGGCGTAAAGGGCGAGGTGTTTAAGACTAAGACGGGAGAGATTTCCGTTCATGCGTCCGAAGTTCTTCTGCTGTCCAAGAGCCTGCAGGTGCTTCCGGAGAAATTCCACGGCCTGACCAATACGGATTTGAGATACCGTCAGCGCTATGTGGATCTGATTATGAATCAGGATGTGAAGGACACCTTTGTGAAGCGCTCTAAAATTATCAGCGCGATCCGCCGGTATCTGGACGGACAGGGCTTTATGGAAGTGGAGACTCCTATGCTGGTGGCAAACGCCGGCGGCGCTACTGCCAGACCCTTTGAGACACATTACAATGCGCTGGATGAGGACGTGAAACTCCGCATTTCGCTGGAACTGTATTTGAAGAGACTGATTGTGGGCGGCATGGAACGCGTCTATGAGATCGGCCGCGTATTCAGAAACGAAGGATTGGACACCAGACACAATCCGGAGTTTACGCTGATGGAACTTTACCAGGCCTATACGGATTATCACGGCATGATGGATCTGTCCGAGAATCTGTACCGTTATGTGGCGCAGGAAGTTCTGGGGACAACCCTGGTGCCCTGGGGCGATGTGGTGATCGATCTGGGCAAAC
This sequence comes from Eubacteriales bacterium, assembly GCA_030524745.1. GTDB lineage: Bacteria > Bacillota > Clostridia > Lachnospirales > Lachnospiraceae > Gallintestinimicrobium. The sequence goes on from JAUNGC010000006.1 coordinate 139,721, forward strand.
CTTTTGAACGCATTACGATGCTGGACGCCGTGAAAAAATATGCGGGAGTGGATTTTAGTGAAATTCATACCGACGAAGAAGCGAAGGCGCTGGCGAAGGAGCATCATATCGAGTTTGAAGACAGACACAAGAAGGGCGATATTCTGAGCCTCTTCTTTGAAGAATATGTGGAAGAGCATCTGATCCAGCCCACCTTCGTGATGGATCATCCGGTGGAAATCTCTCCGCTGACCAAGAAGAAACCGGAGAATCCGGATTATGTGGAACGCTTTGAATTGTTCATCAACGGCGGCGAAATGGCCAACGCTTATTCTGAATTAAACGATCCCATCGATCAGAGAGCGCGCTTTAAGGCACAGGAAGAACTGATTTCCCAGGGAGATGAGGAAGCCAATACCACGGACGAGGATTTCATGAACGCGCTGGAGATCGGTATGCCCCCCACGGGCGGCATCGGTTTCGGAATCGACCGCATGGTGATGCTGATGACCAATTCTCCCGCAATTCGGGACGTGCTGCTGTTTCCCACGATGCGGTCACTGGATAAATAGTTTGTACAACAATGGAGGTAAGAAATGACGAAGGCACAGATTTTGAAAAAAGAAATTTTAAGTCAGTACAGAAGCGTCAGACAGTTCGCTCTTGAGATGCAGATTCCTTACAGTACATTGGTGACTGCGCTGGAACGGGGCATCGACGGAATGGCTTATGGCACTGTGATCAAAATGTGCAGTAAGCTGAACCTGAATCCGGTGGATTTCACTTCTCTGGAGAGAGATACGACGATCAGCGAGCAGCTTCTGGAAAACCATGTCATGCAGTATTATGTGAAGCTGAATCAGGAAGGCCGTGATAAGATACTGGGCCTTATGGAAGATTTTGTTCAGATTAAGAAATACAAAGCAAAATAAATTGCCGTCCGGTTTTGCCGGACCGTTCAAAAGCCGCGGATGCGGCAGAATGAGAGGATACCATGCATTATGATTATCTGATTGCGGGAACGGGATTATTCGGCGCGGTGTTTGCCTATGAGATGCAGACCCGCGGCAAAAAGGTCCTGCTGGTGGAGAAAAAAGATCATATTGCGGGGAATATCTATACGGAGAAAGTGATGGGCATCAACGTACACAGGTTTGGTGCCCATATTTTTCATACTTCGGATGAAGAGGTATGGGAGTATGTGAACCGCTTCGCCAGGTTCAATCACTATATCAATTCCCCCGTGGCGGTTTACCGGGACGAACTCTATAACTTGCCCTTCAATATGAATACGTTCAGTAAAATGTGGAACATCAAAACCCCTGCGCAGGCAAAACAGATCATCGCCGCCCAGATCGCGGAACGAAACATTACGGAACCGAAGAACCTGGAAGAGCAGGCGCTGTCGCTGGCAGGCCGGGACGTTTATGAGAAGCTGGTAAAAGGCTATACGGAGAAACAGTGGGGCAGAGACTGTAAAGAACTGCCCGCCTTCATTATAAAAAGGCTGCCGCTGCGGTTTACGTTTGACAACAACTATTTCAACGATCCCTACCAGGGCATTCCAGAAGGCGGTTACACGCAGATTGTGGAAAAGCTTCTGGAAGGCAGCAGAGTGCTCACCGGAATCTCTTATCAGGATTTTGTCAGACAGAATGCGCAGAAACCGGAAGCGGAGCGGGATACCTGGGACAAACTGCTCTACACCGGCATGATCGACGAATATTACGAGTATTGCTTCGGCGCGCTGGAATACCGTTCGCTCCGCTTTGAAACGGAAGAACTGCCCGACGAGGATAACTACCAGGGCAATGCGGTCGTCAACTACACCGAACGGGAAGTGCCCTACACCAGAATCATAGAACATAAGCACTTTGAATTCGGCTCCGGCCCCGGAACCGTCATCACCCGGGAATACCCGGCGCAGTGGCAGAAAGGCGACGAACCCTACTATCCCATTAACGACGGCAAAAACAGCGCCCTTTACGCCAGATACGCCGCCCTTGCCGCAAAAGAGAAAAACATCCTCTTCGGCGGCCGCCTCGGTCAGTACAAATACTACGACATGGACAAAGTCATCCGCGCCGCCCTCGACATGGTCCAAACCGAACTCTCCTGACACCAAAGACTATCCTGTCCTTTGCAGCAACTTATTTAATCCCTTCCGGAGTAAAAGAATCTTTTTTATGTTATAAGAAATTCCACCGGATTTCCTATAGCATAAAAAACTTTGAGGGATGCGCATGCACGCGGAAGGAAAATGTTTCCTGATGGCAATTTTTGAGGTTCTGCATTCTTTTTTGCGAAGCGTTTGAAAAAGCTGCGGTTGTCAGAAGCAGCCTGGCGGTGGCATTCCTTTTGCTGCAGCACCTTTGAAAAAGCATCGGCACTTAGCGAGCGGCGGCCGAAACGAAGTGAAGGCCGATGCGAGCTTAGTACCGCTATGCTTTTTCAGAGCGGAAGAGTGTGCTGCAAAAAAGGAATGCCGCCGCCGGGCGTCCTGCAAACCGCAGTTTTTTCATATAATGGTAACTTGAAAAAGTAAATTCCAGTGCAAAGTTAAATTCCACCGGGTTTTAAA